>JAUSCZ010000012.1 GCA_030674475.1 Candidatus Omnitrophota bacterium | reverse complement strand
CCTGACAATGGCGTATCGCTATCTTCAGACGCATAATACGCGGTAACTCCTTTATCATCTGTTGCTGAAAGATTTAAGGTTACGTTTCCACTATCGGCATACATTTTTCCGCTATTAATAGTAATTGACCCTTTCGGTGCGGTGGTGTCTGTTGAACTGCTATAGGTTACTGTTAACGTATCCGTTGCTGTTTTGCCCGCGTAATCTGTGGCCGTTACGGTAATAACATTATCTCCACTCTGGAGGCTTATGCCTGAGACTGACCAAGAGGTTGTTCCGCTGGCGGTGCCGCTTCCTCCTAAACTATTACTCCAGCTTACACTCTTTATTCCGCTGGTGGCATCTGAGGCGCTTCCGCTTAAGCTTATGGTTGAACTGATTGAGGTATACGTCGAATCTGAGGTAGGGCTCGTGATGCTTACTGTCGGCGCGATAGCATCCAGGGTAACCAAATCACTGGCCGCGGTTGAAACTTTGTTGGCGCTGTCTTTATACCAGACATAAATTGTCTTTTCTCCGTCACCTGTGCTTAGGGTATAATCGATACTCTCAGAGTAGCTGGCGCTGACTGAGCTTATACTGGTCCAGCCCGAAGCTAAGGCTGTAGGCTCAGTTGAACTGGTTGAGATATAATAGCCTTTAACTGCCTTATCATCACTTGCTGAAAGGCTTAATTTAACCGCGGTTGATTTGATGTATTTCTTGCCATTAACGCTATCGATCGTTTGTCCGCCGCTTTTTTTAATCGTTACATAACCGCTGGGAGAGCCCGCATCGGTAGCGGAAGAATAAGTTATTGTTATCGTATCTGTGGCAGTGTTACCGGCCTGGTCGGTGGCGGTAACAGTGATAATATTATCTCCGTCAGAGAGAGCATTGGTTTTTTCGGCTGACCAGCTGGTGGTTCCGCTGGCAGTTTCTCCTCCTCCTTTATTATTAGACCAGGCTACACTTTTTATCCCTGATGTGCTATCCGAGGCGGATCCTCCTATGGACAGCTTCTTTTTATCGGTGGAAGAAGTCGCGTCTGAAGTAGGGCTGGTGATAGTAACTGTGGGTACGGCAGTATCCAGAGTGATTGTGGCGCTGGCCGCGCTTGAAACATTGCTGGCGGCGGTCTTATACCAGGCATAGACGGTCTTTGAACCGTCGCCTGTAGATAAGGTATGAGATACACTCCCGCTATAACTGGTGGTTGAGGTTACGATGGTCCAACCTGAGTCTGTAGCTAAAGGCGCAGTTGCGCTGTTTGAGACATAATATCCGGTTACTCCGGTGTCATGGGTGGCGGTGAGAGTAAGAGTAACCGCGGTTGAAGCAGTATAGGCGGCATCACTGTTGATGTTGATTGTGCCGCTGGGTCCTTCGGTGTTGTTGCTACCTATGGTAAAAGTCTTTTCCGCTTCAGATGACCATCTGCCGTAGCTGTCTTTCACCTTGAAATATACCGTATATTCTCCGGCAGAAAGGCTTGCTGTTGGCCCAGAAGATGAGGAATCGCTAAAGCTTACTTTGTCGTCTTTAGAGCGCCAGGCGTATCCTGTTATAGTGGCGGAGGTGTCATTATTAAGATGGCCTGAGCCGCTAAGGGTAACAGGGTGCTCCGAGCCGTTTATGGCACCTATTATCGGTTCAGAGATATCGGCTATTGGAGGGTCAATGGTTAAAGTGGGGTCGCCTAAAATAGTCGTAAAACTGCTCATAACAGCTTGAGAATTTTCATTTTGCTCAAACAGATACTGAGATTGGGATAAGAATGCCTCTCCAATGTTTTTACGGTTTTTGTCCCGGCCTAATTTATCATAAAAATATTTATTGCTACGAGCAAATGCTTCTGCAAGGAATGCGGCATTGCCAGTCGGGACAATAGCTGCCAGTCCGTAGTCGTTACCAATAACACAGTATCCTGCTATATAGTCATTGTAAGTATACATCCCGCTATAAACGCCACTAAGATAATAAAACAGAGCTTTAGGATTAATCTTGTCACTACCATAAAAAGAGGTATTATATAGCTTTGTTCCTTTGTCATCTTTATTCTTGCGAAAATAGAAATAGGTAACCCGGGATGATGCAACTCCACTATGACCAGAATAACCTGGGTGAGTGCCAGCAAGATAAATCCATTCATAACCATTGGTATCATTTAGCTTTGCTTTGAAATCACTAGTCGAGGAATCCTTCGGTAATACTTCAGTAACACTATCATACCCGGCTTTCTCAAGGGAATTAAAAGAAGCTCTTCCTGTACTAATATAAGCCAGTCCTCGATGACTAGGTAAGTCTGCCTTGCCAATACGATAGTTATGATTCCGTCTAAAATAATCCTCCAGAGATGTTTTTTCGCTCTTTCCTGTCTTGGTAAGCTTAGAGGCATCAATACGGCCGAGCCAGATATCAGGTTTTGTCATTCCGTCGCCATTAATATCCCTATAAAATACATCATCAGGAAACTTCTTATACTTTCTAGGGTAAATAGGAGTTCCTTTCGGCAAATCACCTATCAAAACTACTCCTGTCAGCCCGCTGGTTAAGGTGCCGTCGTAATATTTTTTAATAAAATCCTTTAATTGCTCGGGTGTTTCGGTCTCTGTTTCCTCGTCAGTAGCTACAATGACATAGTAATCTTCGGATTCCAAATCATTTTTATAAGTAGTAATGGAGGCGGAAATGGAACTATAGATGCCCTTATTCACTACCACCAGGATCTTATCTCTTTGGGTTGTGCCGTCGGATTTTGTTTCTTTATCGGATTGGTAAATCTGCACATACCCCGCCCAGGCTGAGGCAGTCAAGACTAAGGTCAAACTTACAACTGTTATTCCGGTTTTGATTAGATTGTAAAGCGTCTTTTTCATTTCTCTACCTCCGTTTTTTATTTTCTGACCCTTATGCTTAAGACCCTTATGCTTAAAGCTTACCACATCTTTTCCCATTTTCAAGGCTAAAACCGCGTTTTTGAGAAAGCGCTTCCTTTTAAGAGCCGCTGGTCAATCTTTGGATAGCTTGTTCAGTTATCTCTACGCTGTTCTGCCAGAAGAATAAATCCCCGGCATTTTCTGGTTTATTATTTTTAAGCTGGTCAAGATATTCATTTAGTCCTGAAACCGCCCGCATCTCCCCTATATTAGCTAAAGAATCTACTACCTCATCTTTATAGAATGGATCGGACTCGTTTTTTAACTGTTCCGATAGCTCATTGACAGCCCGGGCATCCTTAATCTGACCCAAGGCCTTCACCGCCGCCAGTTTTATCCCTTCAGTTTCATTCTCATCCTTGAGCCGGTTAATCAGGTCCTCGGTTGCTTCGTAACCGCTAATCTCTCCCAGGGCGGATACGGCTGATTCTCGAACTAAGTCGTCTTTATCGGAAAGTCTCGCTGTCAATGAAAACACTGCCTCCTGGCTTCTTATTCTTTTCAGAGAATTAATGGCATTTCTGCGGATATAGGAGTTCTCATTCTCTAATAGAGGTGTCAATGCCGAAACTGCCTCTGCATCCTCAAACCTGCCTAAAATAAAGGCTATCTCCGGGCGCAAGATGTCTTCTGAAGGCTCAAGATTATTTAAGACGTTGACTAATTCCTTAAGCGCGGGCTTACCCAACTCGACCAGCTCATCTTCGGCCTTTAAGGATTCCTCCGCATTATTAGAATTAATCTTAGCAATTAAGGAGTCTATTTTAACTTTAAGCGCTTGGTCTTCTGTGGGCTTGGCTAAATCCGCTTGCGGAGCCTCAGCTTTGGGTTGCGGCGCGGAAATAGGTAATGCCTCTGGGGTTTCGGTTTTGGGCTGGGCTGTTGTTTCTGATTCTGGGATAGCAGTCTCTTCTATTGGTTGGCTGACTGCCGAAATTTGCGGTTTGGGGGGAGGGGGAGTAAAGATATTTAAGATAACTATAACGCTAAATCCTAATACCAGAACTACCAGCAAAATCAGTAAAATATTGGTTATGTTTTTCATTCTTCCTTTTTAAGATTGCCTGCCTACCCTGCCGGCAGGCAGGGTAGGCAGGCTTCCTCCGCCCTTGGCGGAGTTGCAATGACGCCATAGAAAATAAAAAACCCTAAAGGCATCTTCTTTAGGGTTAAGGACTACTTTTACCCCTTGGCGGCTCCGCTATCCTACGATTCACTTCATTCGTTCTAGGACCGGAAGCTTTGCGCCCCATCCTTACGGATGGTTTGCCTTTTTTTCCCGCCTTAGTATTTTAACACTTTAGCGGGATCCCGATTTCATTGGGACAAATGGTATTTCTTGTTTAATTGTCAAAGTGCAAATTTCTAATTAAAGTATAACACAAAATTTTCATTTGTCAAGGGGGGCAGGGTAAAAAATTTTGGAACTATAGGATTATCCCCATTCGCTGGAGGATTTCTTTATCTTCGCGCCAATCGGGATTAGTTTTTACGGTCAGCTCCAGATAAACATTTTTGTCCAGCATTCCTTCCAATTCCTTACGGGAGGCGCTGCCTACTTCTTTTATAATCCTGCCTTTATCTCCGATTACCATTGCCTTCTGGGAATCCCTTTCTACCAGAATTACGGCTTTTATAAAGGTCAGCTCTTTGGTGCGCTCAATAACCTCATCAATCAACACTCCGATAGAATAAGGAATTTCCTGGCGCATCCGTTCAAAAAGCTTTTGGCGGATTATATCAGCGTAAGCCAAATTATCCGGAAAATCCGAAACCATATCCTCAGGATATAGCTGTGGGCCCTTAGGCATATAGGAAAACAAAACCTCTAAAAGCTTATCTAAGCTGGTTCCCTTTAAAGCGGAAACTGGAATTACAATCAGCTTATCGTTGAGCTCATTGATGAGTTTTCCGCTTTTGGCCTCCCAAAGCTTCAGGTATTCCTGAATAAATTTCCCCCCTAAATCTATCTTGTTTAAAACCAGGATTATGGGAAGCTTTCCTAATTGCCGGCTTAAAAAACCAACAATCATCGTCTCTTCCTCACCCACATTTTCCGATGAATCCACCAAATGTAAAACTACATCCGCGCCCTTAGCCGAGTCCTCAGCCAGGATATTCATATACTTTCCCAAATGGTGCTTGGGCTTATGCAGGCCCGGGGTATCCACAAAAATAATCTGTCCCCTCTCTTCAGTCAGGATCCCGCGGATGATATTACGGGTAGTTTGGGGAATTTTTGAGACAATGGAGACCTTTTGACCCAAGAGAGCATTAAGCAGAGTTGACTTTCCCGTATTAGTCCGGCCGATAATCGCCGCGATGCCGCAATGTTTATTATCCATGATTTATTTTCTCAGTTCTTAACTCTTAATTCTTAATTCTGCTTTATTATTATATCTTAATTCCCTTGGCTTACCACTAAAACTTAAGTATAATACACCTTATGGAGAAATGTTGCTTGTTTAGCCGGTTTCGAGAATCGGCTAAAGCTCATCCTGATGCTATTGCCTGCCAGACAAAAGAAGGTAATGTTTACCAAACCTTTACCTACGCCCGGCTTTACGAATTAAGCTTAAAATTCGCTAATCTCCTAAAACAAGAAGGCCTGGCCAAAGGCGAGCGCGCGGCCATACTGCTGGAAAATTCGCACCTATGGCCGGCAATATATTTTGGGATCATGGCCAGCGGCGCCACCGCTGTTCCCATAGACCCCAAACTCACCCCTTACGAAGTCAATAACGTCCTCCGGGATTCCGGGGCCAGGATACTCTTTAGCTCAGCTGAGCTTTATGAACCGCTGGAAGCCAGGCTAAAAAACATACTTTCTTTTAAAAAAGCGCTCCTTTATCCCTTCAGGGAAATAGACACCCTAAGGCCTGAAGAAATATCGCTTGAAAATAATCCCTGGGACATCGCCTCTATCCTTTATACCTCCGGCACCACCGCCTCTCCTAAAGGGGTAATGCTTACTCATAAAAACTTCTCTTCTGATTTTGAGAGTATCTTTGGGCTTAAAATAATCCTGCCCCAAGACAATATTATCGCGCTCCTTCCTTTGCATCATTCTTACCCCTTTATGGTTACCCTGCTCACCCCGCTTTTTACCGGCGCGAAAATCACCTTTTTAAACAGTCTGAAGTCCGAAGACCTGCTTAAGTGTCTGGAAGAAACCAACGCCACTATCTTAGTGGGCGTGCCCCAGCTCTATCACCTCCTGCATAAGGCTATTTTTGAGAAAATCCCTAACCCTTTAATTCTACTGCCTATCCTTAAAGCCGGAAATCTGGCGCGTAAGGCCCTGCGTCTGAACCTCAACAAAATCCTGCTTAAAAAACTACATCAAAAATTCGGTTCCTCCTTGCGCTTTTTTGCCTCAGGCGGGGCCCGCTTAGACCCCAAGGTCGGCCAGGAATTAACCCTGCTGGGCTTTACTATTTTGGAGGGCTACGGCCTGACTGAAACCTCACCCGTAGTTACCTTTAATCCCCTAAAGCGGGTCCGAATTGGCTCAGTAGGGCCACCCATACCTAAGGTAAAGATAAAAATAAATAACCCCAACCGCGAAAATGTCGGTGAGGTCCTCATCCAGGGCCCCAATGTAATGAAAGGCTATTATAAAAAACCTAAAGAAACGCTGGAGGTTTTAAAAGAAGGATGGTTTTATTCCGGAGACTTAGGGTTCATTGATAAAAAAGGATACCTCCATCTTACCGGACGATCCAAAGAAATAATTGTGTTATCCAGCGGTAAAAATATCTATCCTGAGGAAATCGAAAACCATTACCTGAAAAGCCCCTATATCAAAGAGATTTGCGTTTTAGAAACAACCTCCTCCGGGCTGTCTTCCTTATACGCGGTAGTATTTCCCAATGTTGATTATTTTCGTAAAACCCGGGAGATAAACATCCAGGGTAAGATCCGCTGGATTTTAGAAAACCTTTCTAAAGAGCTTCCTTCTTATAAACGAATTATGGGTTTTACAGTCGCCAAGGAAGAATTGCCTAAAACCCGTTTGGGAAAACTGAAAAGATACGAAATTAAGGCCGGATATTTACCCGCCGGCAGAGCTCCTGGAACCGAAATAGGGCAGGTAAAAAAAGATGCCGTTTCTGATGAGGGTTTCGCGCCCCGGGAACCGCTGACCGCAAAGATCTTAGAATTAGTCTCTCAGCAGTTAAAGGCTAAGGTTAATCTCAACGACCATTTAGAGCTGGATTTAGGGATTGATTCCTTAAGCCGGGTAGAATTAGCCATTGCCTTTGAGAAAAAATTCAATATCAATATACCCGACGCGGATTTCTCGGAAATCTTCACCGTGAAAGAATTGATCGCCAAAATAGGCTCTCTTTTAAATACCGGCCAAGAAAAGCTTAAGCCTAATCTTCAGCCTGTCTGGAGCCAGATTATCCAAAAGGAGCCGAAACAGGAAATCTTAGATAAAATCGTCCTTCATCCCGGTATCGCGGATAAGATAATTTCCTTCCTCCTGCTCAATTTAACGCTTTTAGCCTTAAAGATATTCTGGAAACTAAAAATAAAGGGCCGGGAAAATTTACCCCTGGATAAACCCTTTATCCTCTGTCCTAATCACGCCAGCTACTTAGACGGCTTTGTGGCGGCGGCCAGTGTGGGGATAAGGCGGGAATTGAATCTATTTTTTTTAGGCTACAGCGTGTATTTCCAACACCCTTTGGTGAGATGGGCGGTAAAAATCGCCAGATTAATCGCCGTTGACCCGGCGGTTAATCTTACTGAGGCAATGCAGGCGTCTTCTTATGTCTTGCGTAACAACAAATCCCTGTGCGTATTTCCTGAGGGCGAGCGCTCCATAGACGACCAGGTTAAACCTTTCAAAAAAGGCGCCGGCATATTGATCAAAGAAACTTCCGCCCTGGTAGTTCCCTGCTATATCCAGGGTTCACACCATAGCTGGCCCAGGGGAAAAACCTTTCCCAGACCATATCCCATTAAAATTATCTTTGGAAAGCCTTGCGCCCGGGAAGAGCTAAAAGAAACAGGGGCGAAAAAAACGGATGGGGATGAATACGAGGCAATCGCGGTTGGATTAAGAGAGAAGGTTATGGAGCTTAACGCCTTAGCCTAAACGCACCTTGATCAGATTTTCTTTATTATTCAAATCTTCTCTTTTAAGGATATAGCGGTTATTCTTAGAGAGAATTTGTTTTTTATCTCCCACATAGACATCTTGGACGCGGTAAACATCTTTAGAAACTTCTCTGGTAAAGACAACCTCTACCGGATTATCCCGCAGGCTTAATTTTACCCTGATTTCCTTACTAATGAAACTACTCCGGGTAAGCTTGGGCTCTAAACAGATATTACCGAAATTGAACTTTATCCCCAAAACCTCCTCTAATAAGGTATAGATATACCAACTGGCTGAGCCGGTAAGATACAGATAAAGTCCTCTTCCCTCATTATTAAAATATTCCGGGATAAGCGGATAAATCTTTCCTCTATCGTTTAGTGCCATCTTGTAAATGGAATCAAAGGCCTCAAAGCCTTCACTAATAAAGCCTCTACTATATAAAGCATTAGCTAACATTACTACCATATGACTAAAAAAAGCCCCATTTTCTTTGTCGCCATAAGAAAAACCAAAGGCCCTTCCTAAATCCAGATTATGGTGAGAGTTAAAATTGGTATTCAGGCGAAATCCTCCTAGTTGTTTATCTTGGAGATATTTTTTTATTGAGGTCCAGGCCTGCTTAATCTGCCGGCTATCCGCTCCCCCGCTCATTATGGCAAAGACCTGGGAAGGAAGAAGCATCCGGATATTCTGCCCGGCGGTCTTTCCCTCTACCCGGTTTCCCTTATTATCATAATAACCGTTAAAAAAACCCTCCTTAAGCCATTCTTTTTCTCTCAGCCATTTAAATAAATGCCCTGATTTTGCCTTTAAATCCGCGATCAAATCTTCCAGGATGATTTCTTTTTTATCTCCACTTACGTTTTTTACCCGGCTCAGATACTCATCTAATCTTTTGTGCTTATAGGAATAATCGTTATATTGGGTTGAGTTTCCCGCGGCATCCAGAAGAAAAGTCAACTCCGCTAAAATATTTACTTTTTCAACCTTTTCCTTCAGCCTTTCCAGGAATCCGCAAAGATCAGCTAAGTTATGGGCATACATAAAGCTAAAGGTTACGCTCTCCCCGTGGTCCGGGGCCATATCCAAACCGTCATTCCAGTCGGCATTCTCTAAGCGGATAATATTGTGCCGGCCCACGTTAAAAAACTGCACTAAGTTCTGGACCAGAATATGTTCTAAGATGCTCCCGCGGTAAACCTCGCCATCTTTGGTATGTAAGATATAGCTCTGGTGATGAAAATCCCGGTTTACCTCCCGGGCCCTCCTTAGCTGATGGTCCTGGAAATAGACATCCTCTTCCAAAAGGATATCTATATCCGCGGTCTTATTCAGATACAGCCGTAAGGTCAGATAGGGCCAGATTCCGTGATCCATCCACACCCGGCTGATGCGGTTGCGGTCCGAGATGAATTCTCCGTCTTTGGTGATAATAGTGGCGTTAGAGCCGTCAACGCGCACTCCTTTAAAATTATTCAGGATAAAACTTCTGGCCCCTGGTCCGGCTTCAGTCAGAAGCAAGGTTAAGGCGTCCTGCCAGAGGTCGCGCCAGCCCCGGCCGCCTTTACCGTAATCAAAATGAGGCAGGAAGGAACAGCCGAACAGCTTTCTTAAGGTAGGTTGGAGTTTTACCCAGAACAGCCAGTTATTGTAATTTTTATCCTTAAAATCAAACTCTAAAGCCGAAAGATGCTTCAACCAATACTTTTTAGTCTCCTCCAGGCTTTTTTGAATTTTCTCAGGGCTATCAAATCTACTAAAGGTATTTTGGATATTTTCCTGAGCGGTATCTATGCCGATAAAGAGAAAATATTCCGCGGTATCATTCTTTCTTAAGGTTTTTTCCTTAAAGCGAAAGGCCGCGCAGGATTCTTTACCGTCAAATTCGGGAAGCTTTTTAGAGGCAGGCTTAACCTTTTTTTCTATGGCGTCCGGAGCGGTTACATCCGACTCTCCGAAAAAATAATCCAGAGTGGGAAATTGCCCGACGGGCGCTATTTTTTGGCCTTCAAAGCCCAAGGCATAATAAATAACCTCATTGACCTTATGCCCTTTTTCATCAAAAACCATGGTCGGCTTCAGCAGGATGCCGTAGGTATCCAGATAGACCCGGTTCAATAAAGAGCTGACATGGCGGTGGTCCCGCAGGCATTTTTCCGAACGGCCATACAGCGGAATAAAAGAAGTCGGCGTAATCTTTATCTCTTTATTCCCCTTATTCCTGACGCTGATTCGGGTAATCTCCGTCGCGCAATCATAAGGGATAAAGGTAAGGATTTCTATTTCTAAGGCACCTATCCTCTTGATAATTTTATGATACAGAAGCCCGGCCTCTAAAGTATCCTGGTAAGCGCAAGACAGCCTTAGGGAGCGGCCTCCGGTTTTAAGAAAAAATTCCCGCCGGCAGAGGAGATTGCTCCTTAAGTCTTCAATACTTACCGGAGCCATTAAAAAATGTTCGTTATCTTTCTTGATATCCCCGGACAGATTCGGGCTGATTGAACTCAAAAGGCTGCCATCCCGGTTAGTCAGCGGAAAATAAAGATTATATTTGTGGGGGTCTTTAACTCTAAACGTCCCCTGGTTGTCAATAAAGCGGTAAATCATTCTTCTAAGCTCCCTCTTTTATAGCAATTCACTCGAAACAATATCGCAGAACAGAAATCCCTTCTTAGTAAGTGAAACTCTTTTTATTTTACCGTCTTTTTTCTCGTAGTCAATGAGTTCCTTTTCCCGCAAGCCGGTTATTGAAGATTTTTCTAACCTTAAGAAATCAAATCCTGTCTTCTCTTTAAACCACTCAAGGCTTATCCCTTCCTTAGTCCTGATTTTAAGCGCGGCTGTTTCTTTGGCTTTCTGGACAACAGAAAGTTTTTCCTGAGACTTAATAACACTGCTTCCCTTTTTAATTCTCGCGATATACTCTTTGACATCGGGAATATTCTTCTTTCTTACGCCGTCAAGATAGGAAACCGCCGAAGGGCCTATACCGGCATAAGACTCATTTTGCCAATAACCGCAATTATGCCGGCAGATATAACCGTCCCGGGCAAAATTGGATACCTCATAACGTTTAAATCCGCGGCCTTCCAGAAAATCAACCGCGTATTCATACATCCCGGCCACCGCCTCGTCTTCTAAAGGTTTAATCAAACCATTCTTGAGCATTTTAGATAAAGGCGTGCTTTTCTCATAGGTTAAAGAATAGACTGATATATGCTTAACCGGCAGACTGACTGCTTTCTGTAATTCATTTTTCCAATCCGGAAATTTTTCATCCCAGACTCCAAAAATCAAATCAATGCTTATATTCTTAAATCCGCTTTTTTGGGCCAGGTCCACTGCCTCTTGGGCTTTGCGGCAATCATGAATCCGGCCTAACTTTCTTAGCTTTTGATCGTCAAAAGATTGCAGGCCTATGCTTAAACGATTTACCCCATTTTCTAAAAACAACTCCGCTGATTTTTTACTAAAGCTTTCCGGATTAACCTCAATAGTAAATTCAATTCCCGGAGTAATGATTTTCTTGAGGCTTTTGAGTAATTGACCCAACAAATTTATTCCCAGCACCGAAGGCGTCCCTCCCCCGATATAAATGCTGGAAACCGGCGCGTCTATCCGCCTGATCTGCTTAATCAGCACCCGGACATAATCCGCGGCCAGCTTTTCCTGAGAGGCTAGGCTGTAAAAATCGCAATACAGACATTTCTTTTCACAGAAAGGGATGTGGATATAAAGAGATGGCGCCATTACGCAATAATCTTTAAAACATTTTGTATAGGCTGGCCTTTGGTGATGCCTAATTTCTTGGCGTAACTGGTGCAGGAATGAACCGAGGTTTTTAATGCCTCTTCAATAGTAGATATTCCGGTAATTTTTATCGCGACATCCTTAAATTTTTCCGCGGCCTTCATATTTAAATATCCGCACATTACATAGCCGCGGGCTCCTCTTAAGAGAATAAGATTTTTACTCTGCAAACTTATTAAAAACGCTTCTATATATTTCCCGCCTATTTTAATCTTTAGACACTTCATCATAAATTTATCTCAGCTTCTATTTTCTTGATTAAGCTGTCCGCTTCCTTAACCAAGGAAGCTGAACCCAGCTTCGCGGTTTCTAATTCCCGGGTTATGGCTTTTAGACTACCCAAAAATCTTTTTAATACCGAAAGCCGCTTTTCCTGACGCGCCTCCTCGGGCTCCAGCTCTCTGCGCTGGCGGATAAAATTGGTTAAATCCTTTTTGACTTCCTGAACGTCTTTGCCTTTTTCAAATACCGCTTTCTTCAGGCCCGCATAGTCTTGGCTATCCAAATCTTTTTTATTCTTGGCCTGGCGCAAGACATCAATGGACTCATATCCGGGCACCAAAGCCGCGTCCTGGGAATCAGCATAATCGCTTTTTAAATACTGCGGCTCCTCCTTTTCCAGAAAAGAATAGCTCCTTAAGAGCTTCATTGCCGTTTGTTTACGGATACCGATTTCCTTGGCCGCGTAGGTATCTATGGTGCTGTAACCCCATTCTTTATACAACTTGTCCTTCCATACCGTATATAAGGCCCGGCCTAATTCTATCCAAGAAGTCTTAAAATCCTTGGCGCTCTTTAAGACATGCTGACGAAAAGAATCCGGGTCAGTTTCCCGCATCCTTTGCTCAAGATCATCCAGGGATTTAGTCTTATAAGTACTCATTATTCTCCTATAATATCTTTAACATATTTAATCCAGTCTGGGGGTCAATATCTTTTTGGGCTCTTATGCCCTCCAGCTCAAAGATAACCGCCTCAATAACTATGAATACCTTAGAATCCTTACGCACACATCCGGTTAAGGTCTTGTTTTTCTTGCCCATCGCGCTATGGATATGTATCTGCGGCCCGGACTTATTGCTAAAGACCGTGCCCAGACCCAAAACCTCCCAGCCGTCTTTAAAAGCCACCCAGTTAGGTTCAGGCGGAATGACTGCTTTTTTGGGGCCGGTTACCAGATTCCCCTGCTTAAGCGCGCCTAAGAAAACAAAAACCGCGCACCGGATACGCTCCTTACGGATTAACTTTTCCAGCTCTTTGGCGAGTATATCCTCATTCTCAAATTTAACTAAGAATACCTGCTTGATTTTTCCTTTGGTATATTTCATATTTGGGCTATTTCCCTGGATTTTCTTCCACGAATTTCTTAATCTCCTCAATATTTTCCAGAATCAGCTTGGCCTTACTTACCCCGAAAGAAAAAGGATATTTATCATCCTCGGTTCTTTTAATCACGATAATCGGGTTTCCTTTGTATTCGCTCTTTTCTATCATTTTTTCTCCTTTTCTTGTTGCTTTTAGATGCCGGAAATGAGCTTATTCTCCCTGAATACCCGGCATAAAAGCTCAGCCATGACCCCCAGGGCCAAGGCGTTCTTGTGGGACTCGTTATATTGGTAATTAATGGAAACCTCTTGCGGCGTCATTCCTAAACGGTTAAACTCCTCTATCGCGTCCACACAGATAATATTCTTATGCGTTATGTCTTTTATCATCTGATGTAGATGGCCATAAGGATAATTCTCCTTAAAATCCTTGACTGCCAGGCTGGAGACGGGAAAAATATGGACCACCAGCCTTATCCGGCGTTCCTCAAGCCTAGAAGCCATTTCCAGGATTGTATTTTTTAAATGGAGGAAAGATTCACCGCTGTGCAGATAATTAAAATGATCCGGTTCGGTCTTGATCTTGAGCCTTTTGCGCTCTCTTTTTATCAGGCCTTTTTTAACCCGGTAAATACTATAACGGTATAAGGCGCTGTTTCGGGAAAGAAAATTATTCCCGAAATAATACTCACCAGGCTCCGGGTCATTCAAGACATAATTCAAGACTACCAAATCCGGAGTATATTTGAGGCCATTATCCTTTAAAACCTCAAACTCCTGATAAGTATTATAGCCTTCCACCCCGGTATTAATCACCTCAAATTTTAATCCGCTGGATTTTTCATTTAAGAGCCTCTCCAGCTGACGGCTAAGGTTGTCATTTTCAGGCAGTAATATTGAAAACAACTCTGAATCGCCCAACATCAGGATACGTATTGTATCCTTGGGTTTTTTAATTTTTATTTCCGGGCCGCGGAAACCGGCGGAATTTATTTTGACACTTCCGGATTCGGCATTAGGAATAAGCTCGTAGCGGATAAAGGGATTCTTGCTTCTTTGATAAAACGGCCGGCGCACCGAAGGAGCCATTTCCCAAAACAACCTCAAGCCCATCTCACTCAGAAACAAAAAAGAGGCAGCCGCCAGAAAAGAAATAAAAACTTTGGATAACCTTTTATCCATCATAAGCTAAAATGAATGACCCAGGCCAAACCAATAGCGGCGCGGGGATTTGGGCTGATTCAGGGGTTGGGCGGCGTCTAAGCGCAGGATAAACTTCTCCAGAAATGAGCCTAAGGTAAAATGCAGGCGCAACCCTAACCCAACATCCTTTTTGAAACCGCGCTGATTAAAACTATTAAACCAGCTTTTGCCGATATCAAAAAAACCCACTCCCTGAATTTTTTCTAAAGAAATAATATTGTCAAAAAACCTCAAATCCAGGTTATCAATTATATCCCGGCGGTATTCCAAATTTAACATCGCGGCCTGGGAGCCGTTGATGGTTTTATACGCAAAGCCTCTTAAGGCTTTTTCTCCGCCTAATTGAAACAAGCCTTTGTCATCCGGATAACCCAGGCCCAGCTTGGCCCTGGCGGCTATAATCTGATTTTGATTGAGAGAAAAATAGCGGGTTAGCTCCGGGCTTAAGCGCCAAAAGTAATTATCCCCGCCCAGGAAATGCCCGGCGTTTTCTAAGGTAGAGATAAATTTCCAGCCTTCCCGGGGGTCAGGATAAGTGCCGTAGCGGCCTAATTTCAGATTCAGGCCGGCTATGGTCTCATCCTCTTTGCGGTAATATAAATTGCGGATGTCTTCTAATCCCCCGGAGGTCAAAGCGCTTTTAAAATCCCGGTTCTTTAAAAGATACAGACTGATGTGGTCGTTCTCGTCCGCAAGGCCGTAGCTGGCCGGCCAAAGTTCTTTACGTAAATACAGCTTAAAGCCATCCTGGTCGTCTTTGCCGTGGGTATCATTATAATCAAAGGCCTCGATTCCCCATTTAAGCAGCCGGCCGCCCAAATGGCGCTGTTCAAAACCCAAAACATTTTTTATCCTTTGCTCACCGAAATTATAACCGCTGGAAAGATATAAGATATTATCCTGGGGCTTTTGTAAGGATGCCCTTATCCCTAAATCACTGCCTATCTGCGGCCCAAAAACCAAACTGTAGGCATCGTCTTTAAGAAAGACCGGAATTTCGTATATCGGATAATATAAAGGAACCGGCTTGAGGACGATTTTGCGTTTCCAATTATTATTAATCCGGTCTAAATCCAAAAGCCTTTTTTCCGGATCCAGTTGGACGGATTTTATTTTTCGCGGATATTCAAGCAAGAATTCTTTTTCTTTTCCCAGGCCATCCCAGGATAATTTTTGCTTTGTCCCATCTTCAAATTCTACTAAGAGTTCAACCGGCATCCGGATTTCGCCCCGATTTTCCAGAATAACTTTATTTTTTCGAACCTCTTTGACGGCATAATCGCACTTTTTAGAGGTCTTAAACCACTCCTGGAAAAACCAGTCTAAATCCTGTCCGGATTCTTCTTGAGCCAAGGCTTGAATATCCCGCATGGAAATATTCCTGAATTTGTATTCCGCGAAAATCCTCCGCGTAATCTTATTAAATATTTCATCGCCGACCACATAGTTGAGCATATCCCATATTTTAGAACCTTTGCCGTAGGTGATGGAAAATATAGAGCTGGGCTCCTGGAAGCTGGAAAGCTTATTTAAGGCTGGTGAATCCAAGCCGTTTTCAGCGGTGAAGCTGTAGCGGTCGGTCTGGGCCCGGTGAAAGGAAAAATTAGGAATAAGCCAGCTTAGAGTTTTGGGCAAAACCATCACCTGGGCGTCAGGGGCGTATTTATTCTCCAGATGTTTAAGGATAAAATAGGAATTAAGGCCCTCGTCAATCACCATCTCCTGGTATTCATCCGATCCGGCTAAGTTGTAAAACCACTGGTGGCCGGTTTCATGGGCAACCAAAAAGTCAAAATAGCGGATTAAAAATTTCGGCAGGCGGTAGGCCCGGGTATCAATAAGGATAAGATTAGAGGATTGGGTCCCTCCGTAGGCCAGATACACCGGGGCGATGTTAAATTCCTTATAAGGATAGGGGCCTAATTTTTGAGAATAATATTCCATTAAATCCCGGGCAAATTCCGCCGCTTTTTGAGCGTAGAAATCATCGCCTTCCAAATAATAAGAATTTATCTTTATTCCTCCGGCATCCAGGGATTGGACTTTATAATCCGGGCTTAAGGCCAGGCCGAAATCCCGCAAAGGAAGCTCGGACTCAATAAAAAGGGTTTTACTGCCATCCGGGTTTTGTTTTTCCTCTTTTAATATCCCGCTATGGATAGCGGTCTCCTCCTTAGCCACAGTAAGTTTAACCGAATAATCGGCAGCCTCAGAAAAATAAGGCTGATGATAAGGATAAAAAGGATAATTATGCCAACCCTCTTTATCTAATACCGAAAGCATCGGATACCAGCGCAGTAAACTGGTGATACTTTTATTCCAGCCGAATCTTCCATAACCATGAGGTATCTCTACCTGATACTCTAACTCTACTACCTCGGAGGAGCCGGCGGCAACCTCTTTTTCCAACTCAACCTTCAATATGGTCTGGTCTTCTCCTTCAATTTGGTATTTAAGGCTTTGGCCTGAAGAAGAAACCGAATTTATTTTTAGGCTTCCCGATTGAAAACCCTCGGGGAACAGATTCACCTTAAAGTAGGCGGCATAGCGGGAAATAAACCTTTTTTCCTTTTCAGTGTAGTTACGGTTAGGATAAATATGAAAATAAGCTTCCTTTACGGCCCTATCCGAATTATTCACCAAAGTTACTTTTTGCTTGGCCCGGATAAAGTGGCCGGCATTATCCACCCTGGCCTCTATCTCGTATTTGGAATTCTGGTAAGCGCAAACACCCCCAGAAGCCAAATAAGTGAGGCTCATCAGAAAAAATAATGTACTATATACTTTATTATGTCCTCTCATAGCTTTTTCCGCATTTCCATTTTAAGTCCATTTTTGGAATCAGCAATTCCAAAATCTTACTATACTATGAAATATCTTGACAAACAACTATTTCCGAGGTATATTTTATATAGAAATTGAATTAAGGGACTGGGGATTCCCGGTCGGCAAAAAGCTCTGATGCGAATCGGGGCTTTTTGTTTTTATGGAAATATTTTCAATCCCTGTATCCATCCTTCGCCCTTGTAAAATTTTGTCTTAACAATATCGTATGCTGAATTTTGCTTATTAGGATTATGTATATACCGAGCAACCGGATAAGCTGCCAAATCCGCTAACTGCGTGCCTACCACATTCATCATTTTAGGAACAAATTTCAGCTTGAAATTTATCTTTTTAAATCGAACAGCAGGTATGTAGCTGGTACCCTGATTAGCAATCCGTAAAAAACTTAACATCAACTCATCGTCTTCTTTCTTTCCACGACTCTCCGCGATAAGTTGCACTCCGCCTTGATTCTTCTCCTCGAGTAATGGCAAGAGTCTCTCCATACAAAACATCATTGCTAAATCGTAAGGATTCTCCGCGAATATACCATATTTTTCCTTATGATCCTGCTTTTTTATCACAGAAACGGGGTTTACAGGGTCAGTTTACAGGGTCAGGTCTATTTTTTAAGCATTCTCTCTATTCCCCTTATAATTCTGTCATCCTAAATTCATTCTGACCTCACTTTCCCGTCCGGGTCCGGCCCGTAGTTTATTTGTATTTTTTCAGGGTTCAAGTTTAACAGGAATTCATCGCAAGGGATACAGAGCACATTGTCTTTTTTCAAGCGTTCTTTACCGCGATACAATAAAAACGCGCTGCTTTGCGGATACTCGGATTTAAAACTTCTTAGGGAGCGAAGATCTTCCGGCCTTATCTTTGAAGTATTTTTAACTTCTATAGCCCAAAACACCTCTTCTCCATATACCACAAAATCCACTTCGGACCCGGCCGCGGTCCTCCAAAAATAAACTTTATTTTTTTCGCCTCGATAAGAACTCCAGGCCGTCAAATGCTGGGCAACCAGCCCTTCAAGCGCCGCTCCTTCTATTTCCTCAGGCCTATCCAAAGGCCCGCAAGGCCTAAGCGAGCGGTAAACCCCCGCGTCAAAATAGTAGAACTTAGGATGAGTTATCGTTGCCCTTTTAGCTTTCTTTGAAAAAACAGGTATACGATAAGCCAAAAGAAAATCCTCAAGAATTGTTATATATGTTTCTACTGTTTTCCTTTCAACTTCACAATCTCTGGCAACATTACTCGTATTAAGCAATGAACCGTGAGAAAAACTGACCGCTTCAAGAAATCTTGAAAAATTGCCGATGTTACGCGTCAGCCCTTCCGCTTGAACTTCTTCTCTGACATATAACGAAGCGTAAGTCCTTAATACCGCCTCAGGAGCGGCAGCAGAAAACACCAGCGGCAGAAGCCCTTGTTTTAACGCTGAATTAAGATTAAATTTCCTGCCAAGCTCAACCGCCATAAAAGGATGAAACGCCTGCTTAATCACTCTTCCCGCGAGCAAATCCGCTCCCGTTTTCTTCAATTTTCGCGGGCTTGAACCTGTAAGGATAAACCTAAACCCAAGTTTTTTTTCAATAAGAGAATGCACTACGCTTAATAAATCGGGAACTTTTTGAATTTCATCAATGACTACGATTTTCTTCCCGGTTTCAGCAAGCACAAGCTCTTTAAGCCGTTCCGGCCTGGCGCTGTATGAGCGAAACTGGTCAGCTTCCAATAAATCAATCCAGATGGCATCCGGCATATGTGCTTTGAGCCATGTTGATTTCCCCGTTCCGCGGGGCCCGAAAAGAAAAAAACTTTGTTTAGGCGGCGTAAATAATCTTGGTATTATTGTTTCCACAATAAGTCCTTTTTTGGAATAAGTAACTCCATAATCTTACTAGAGAATTCGGAGATTGTCAAGCCTTTTGCTTTTATTTTATCGGGCAGATTTCGCATTTGGGGTTGGTTTTCTTGCAAAAGTCTTTTCCCAGGCGCACGATCAGGGCGTGGTATTCGTTGTATAATTGGACATCTTTTTTAAGGCTTCGGGTAAATAATTCCTGGACTTGATAATACTCCGCGTCCTCGCTTAAAAGCTTCTGACGGGAAAAAATCCTCTTGGTATAGGCATCCACCACAAATACCGGAAGGCCTCCGGCATAAAGCAGGATGGAGTCGGCGGTTTCCGGGCCGATTCCGCGGACAGCTAAGATTTCCTTTCTTAGGTCTTCTAAGGGGCGGCTGAACATTTTTTTCAGGCTTCCACCGTAATTCTTAAATAAGAAATTCAGGAATTCCTTCAACCGTTTGGCCTTAACGTTAAAATAACCCGAAGGCCGGATAAGTTCAGCCAGGCGCGGTTGGGGCAAGGCATGAAGTTTCTTAGGAGTCAACACCTTGGACTTTTTTAGATTATCTATCGCCTTGGAAACATTCTGCCAATTGGTGCTCTGGGTGAGAATAGCCCCTACGATAACCTCAAAAGGAGTCTCTCCCGGCCACCAGGACTGGGGGCCAAAATGGCGGTAGAGTTTATCATAGATAGCTTCCAGTTGGTAAACTTTTGAACTCATCTTCCTACTTAGATAATTCTAAGGGGTTAAAGCCGTAGTAGGCCAGGATGGCGTAAATCGTAGCTGAAAGTGAACCGGTGTTTTTACCCTTGGGGGTAGTCCAGCCGTGTCCGGTATCTACCGAGTCGCTGGAGGCATAAGGCAGACAGCCCTGGCCCTGGCCGGTGCGGGAGGGACTAGAAATAATCATCTTGCTTAATTCCTCCAGATATTCCTCGGCTTTGTTTTTATAAATCAATTCTTTTTCGATATCTTCTTTTAAGGCAAAATAGCGGCTTAAAAGCTTGTAGGAAAGCGCCATCTGGGCAGTCCATTCCGTAGATATTACCCCGCCTCGGGCAATATGCCGGGCCCGGGCAAAATCAAAGCCTTTGACCAAAACACTACCGTTATCCGGACGCTGAAACTCTACCTCGACACCGCAATTATCCTGGGCAAATTGCATTATCGCCTCCGGGTCCATCCCCAGGTCAATCAGCCTTTGGGGGCCTAAGCTGGCAATTGACCAGGCATAGGTATCGGTGGCAATAGTGGCATCGCCTTTTCCCCGCTTAATCGGAATATCCAGGTTATCGTAGGCATTAGTCTTAAGCCAGGATAAGATATTTAACCCGGCATCGTGATAGGAATTATCCTGGGTGATTTTATAAAGCATATTGAAAAAGGCGAATCCGTCCAGGTTGTGTTCGGTAGAATACCACAGGGTGTTTGGGCCGCCGCGCAGGCCTTTTCCTGAATCCTCATTCTGCATCTTGGTAATCCACCTGGCAATATTTCTGGCGATAGAAAGATAACTACTGTCCTGGGAAAGCCTGGTATACTGCAAAACCGCTATCCCCAGCCAAAGGTTCGGCCCGCTATGCACGGTAAATTCGGAGGCTTCGCCGGTTGAGACATAATAACCGTTGTAAAAACCGCTTTTTTGCTCCGGCCGGCTTACATAAAAATCCAGGATTTTCTTAGCCGGTTCATAGTCCTTAAAATAACTAAACACAATCACCGAAAGCGCCTGGTCATAAGTAAAGGCCTGATCGCTTAGCCCGCCGTCGCCCTCAAAGCTGATAATTAAACCGGTGCGCGGATTTTGATGAAGTTTAATCCATTGATACATCTGCTCAAAACTGGCCTTCTCCAGGATACTTTTTTTATCCCTGATTTCGTTCAACTTAATACTCACCGTCTCTTCCCTTTTGCCTAAATCTCCTATCTTTTCCAAAATTCCGGTCTTTTCTCTGGCCTGTTCAATAATCCTTAATTTCAATTTCTGGATTTCGGATTCCTTTTCGCTGAGCATCTCAGTGTTATCCTCTTCTATCATCTTAAATTCCTCTTCTTTATTTTTCAGCTGGGCGTCAAAGGCCTTAATCTTAGATTCAGACTCCCGGAGTTTCGCGTCTAATTGGGCCTTTTCTTGCTGAATGTTTTCCAGCTCGTCCTTGTTTACGCGGGAATCCTCGACGATATTTACCATATCCTTAACTAATTTTTTATTATCCGAAGAAAGGCGAAAATTATTATACAGGGTGATCCCGGCGGCCAAAGACAAGATAATAATAGCCCCTAAGGCCAGCCGCGGCAAAATTACCTTGCCGTAAGCAAAGCGCATAATCTTTCGACGGTCTTTCTCAGCTATATGGTCGTATCTGAGGCCCACCGCGTAGTGGCCAAACCTATCCTGCTCTTTTTTAAACCAGCTTACCTTAGCGCTGGCGGAAACCGGATGGCCAAAGGCCGGGATGTTGATTCTTAAATTCAGCCGGACCTCTTGAGGACTGTTCAAAAGAACCAAGATCTCTTTATCCACATCGGAGAATTCCAGGCATATCCCGCCATCGCTGACATTGCCGGTAAAACCCTGATGCCATACGCTCTCGCTGTGGGGGGCTTTGATCAGCTGGTATTTTACCGGAAACACCGAATTAAGACGCAGGTATCCTCTTTTTTCCGCGGATTTAGTTTTCATTTTTTTTAAAGCTCTGGGCAAATTCAATCCGTTTACCTACCGGCGGATGGTCATAAAGCATAAGCTCAATAAATTTAGAAGGATTCAACTCCGCCAGATTCTTAGCGGCTAATTTCTCCATCATAGAAATAAAAACATCCGCCTTACTTGACTTAAGGCTATAAAGGTCGGCCCGGGTCTCCAAAAAGCGGATAAAACCATTCTGTAGAGGCAGGCTGAAAAGGCCCAGGATAAGCATAACCAGGGCGAATAAAGGAAAACCGGCTATATCCGCTATTGAAGAGTAGCCAAAGAGGGAAAAGCTTTTTCTTAAGGCTAGGTCGCTTAAGAAAAAAAGGGCCAGGGTAACCGCTGAGCTAAAGGCGATTATCTTAATAGTATCTTTATTTTTATAGTGGCCGAGTTCATGGGCAACAATAGCCAATATTTCATCATGGGATAATTCGTTTAAGAGGTTATCGGTCAAAATCACCCGGCGGTTATTCCCAAATCCGGCCACGGCGGCGTTTAATTTCTTGGTCTTGGAGGAAAAATCAATCATATACACATCTTTAAGTTTGGTGCCGGAATTCTTAAACATCTCCATAATCTTATTTCTCAACTCAATATCTTTCAAGGGCAGGTATTTATAAAAAAGCGGGACAAAAATATTCGGGGTTATCTTGGCCAGAATTATGGTCAGGAAAAACCAGGCCAGCGCCGCCAAAATCCACCAGATTTGAGCAAACCTTCCCAAAAATAAATAGAGAACCTCGACAGCAATCAGGGCAATAACTAATGAGAGGAGGGATTTCTTCAGGTTATCTTTAAGATATCCAACTAAACTTTGATTGGAAAGCTTAAAGCGGTGCTCTAAGAAGTAGCCTTCATAGAGTTCCAGGGGGAGGCCTAACACATAGAGAAATACCGAAAACGCGGCTATGTATAAGCCGTTTAAAAAAAGAAGATTGTGGGCGTAGTTCTCAACAACCACTTTAAGCCGGATTGAAAAACCGCTGAAAATAACTGCCAGAAGCACTGCCAAAGAAAATAACAGGTTAATTACGAATAAGCTATTTTTTATCCGGTGATAATTTTTTGCTTCAGGGCTTGTCCGCATAAGGGGCTGGCCTATTTTTTAAGATAAGTTGAAAACGCTCATCTTTTCTTAAGTTCTCTAAGTCCGGGTCATACTTAAGATGTTCAAAATCCTCATAACCTAAGTCAAAGGCCTTTTTTAGGGTAGAAAAGGCCAAATCCAGCTCGCCCAGGAGGGAATAACTACAGGCCAGATTATAATGCACCGTGGAATCATCCTGACGCAAGCGGCTCAAATGCAGGTCAATTTCCAAGCCTTTCTTATAATCTCCCCGCTGGGTATAGGCATTTCCCAAGGCGGTTAAGGCCAGGATAAAATCCGGCTTCTTCTTAAGCAGTTGCTCAAAAAAATCAATCTCAAAATCCAAATCCTTTTTTTCCTTGTCTTCTTTTTTTCTGGGCATTATTTTTTCTCTAAAATTATATACTCTTTTAATTTACCGGCCAAATCCTCTAAAAACCTTTTAAACTCCGGATACTCTTGCCGGCTGACCTCCCTTAATTTTAAGGTTTCCTTTTGAGAGACTTTTAAAACCTGACCCTTAAACTCATAATTGACTAAATAATCTAACCAGGGACTCTGAGCATCCACTTTTTCCGGAAGATACTTGAGAATAAAATTCTTCTCTAACTTAATCTCAAAAACAGATTCCTTACTGTGCGGCTGGCCCAATTCCAAAGGATACGCCCGCGCGCCTTTAGCCGCTATAGAGGCATCCATCGCGGCCAGAGGCGGAATTATCCTGGCCCGTCCAGAGCGCCAGAGAAAATTCTTTCCCTGGAATTCATAGGTCAGCCTGATGGGAGTGTTCAAGTCATCGGCGTTTTCATAATTATACTTAATTAAATCCCCGGAAACCACCATAGACTGAACCCTTTCTTTTAAACCCTGCTCAATCAAATCCGGCTGGGTATATCTAAGCCAATAGCGCTGGGCCTGGTCAAACTCCCCCCGGCCGTCAACCTGCCTTTGGGCAGAAACAGACTCATCTTTGGCAATATTCATCCGGGTAATATATTTAATTCTATTCTGCTGAGTATTTAATAAAGGAGTTTCGACTATTTCATATCTATCCTCCCGAAAGACCAAAGTCCGCCTTTGTTGATCCCCTGCCGGCAGATCTCCAAAAGAACAAACCTCAGCAGTTATGTCTAAGAAAATCAATCTGCCGTCTAACTCTACCGCGGCAATACAATGATTAAAGATATCCGCGGGAACATCCTCCTGTAGTGCTGGATTGCCCCGGGTGCCGATTAAAACCGGATAAGCGCTCAATCCGGCGGATTTGAGCATAGCAATAAAAAGTATGGCCTTATCCTTGCAGTCGCCGTATTTGTTTTTGAATATCTCCCCGGCATAATGCGGCTGGTATCCGGCCTGGCCGTATTCTATGCCCACATAACGGATGTCTTGGGCGCAGTAGTTATAGATAGCCCGGATAATTTCCTCTTTATTGTTTTTACCCTGGATAAGCTGGGTAACCTTTTCACTGATAGCCTTATCCGCGAACATCCGGTCTTTGGCTAATTCCTGCCACCATTTATAAATCTCATCCCAGGATTGATAAGTTGAAACAAGAATTATCGGATTTATTTCGGCCTCCGGCGGCATATTCGGTTCTACTTCTATCTGGGAAATATTTCTAAAAGCCCAGGTATAAGTTTTTTCATCCCGGGCTTGAGTAATCAGGGGAGATAAATCAAATTTCTCTGTATTGTATTCAGGATTTAATATCTTGGTTTTTAGATTTTTATTCTTGGGGACAGTTAATTTAAAGTTGGCGTAAGCTATTGGCTGGCCTTCCTTCAGGCTATAAGCTAAATTAAAGCCTTTTTTGCTCAAACCCAGGTTCTCCAGATGTCTTATCTTATATTCCACAATTGAGCCCTCGACAATCCCCGGCATAGAAATTATCCTGGCCCGGGCATTGGAATAGAGCGGAAAATTCAGATATAGAGAAACGTCCCGCGTATCTTTTTCCCCCACCGTAATCACCTGGCCGTCCGGCAGAATAGTCCGGGCATATTCAATTTCCACCTTTTCATAAGTAGAATCGTAACCGATAACTATCTCGGAGAAATCATTTTTTCCCCGCTCGTTTAGTATCTTAATAATAAAACGCGACTCCGAAACCACGGTATCATCTTTTAAAAGCCGGATATCCTCGTCCGCCAAAATTATTACCGCTCCGGCCAGAGGATATTTCTCCTGGGTAGCGTTAAGCATCGCCTCTTTAAACTCGGGGGCGGTATTTTGCAAATATTCCTGGGTTGAGCCCTGGATGGACTTAATCAGCTCTTGGGCTTTGGGGGCGTATTCTTTATCTTTTATCCGGGTCAAGCTCTCTAAGGCCTGCTCGTAGAGATTGTGTTTTTTGCAGGTCAGGGCGTAATAATACAAATACTCGCCGTCCTGAATCTTGCCCAATTTCTCGAAAATGCCTAAGGCCTGGGTATAGTCCCCGGATTTATACAGAGCAATAGCCAAAAACATTTTGGATTTTGGGCTTTCAGAGTCTTTAAGGGTAGCTATGGCGCTGTCGTAGTCCCCGCGGCCAGAATAAAGTCTGGCCAATTCCAGACGCAAGGCATCGTTTTTCTTATTTTTAGTTAAGAGCCTTTGATAACTTGCCACCGCCCGGGTATACGCGGCCTGGGATTTTCCCACCAAATATTTGGCGTTCTCCAAATCCGCGGAACAGCCGGAAAGAAAAATTAAAACAATAAAAAACAGCTTAACCGGCTTTTTCATTTTGTTTAGTCCTCATCTTTCTTTTTACTTTTTCGGCGATTTCACCGAATAAAACCTTAGGGTTTTTCTCTACTATCACCGCGCTACCCAGAAGAATCAATAACAGCCCGGGCATAATCGGCAGGAATATCCCAACAACGCCTAAGAGTATCAAAACCACCCCAAAACTTATTCTAAATATATGTTTTATCATTTATAACTTCTTAAGTCAATCCCTTGTAACGTTTTAAAATACGCTCGGCAATCTTACCGGGAACTCCTTTTTTAATCGGCCTTCCTTCAACCGCGACCAGCGGCATCACCTCAATCAAGGAATTAGTCAAAAAGGCCTCCTCGGCTCTCTGGACATCCTCCGGTTTAAGCTTAGTCTCAATTACCTTTATCTTTTCCTTAGCCGCCAGGCCTAAAACCGTATCCCGGGTAATTCCGGGAAGGCATCCGCAGTCTAACGATGGGGTCAATAAACAATTATCTTTAACTAAAAAGAGATTAGCCCGGGAGGCCTCAACCAGAAAATCCCGGGTATTTAAAAGTATGGCCTCATCGGCATTTTTCTTTTTTGCCTCCTGATAAGCCAGGAGTAAAGGCAAATAGTTAGCGGACTTAATTCCGGAAAAGATGGAAAATTCATTCTGGCGAAAACTGGAAACTATCGCCTTAAAGCCTTTATGGTAATCCTCTTTGGTTAAAAAATTATACGCCCGGGCAAAAACCGCGGCCTCAACCTTATCTTTCCCCTGCCAGACCGTTATCCGTAAATAGGCGTCTTTAAGATTATTTTCTTTTAAAGCCTGCTTAAGCGCCTTTTTCAAAACCTCAGGTCCTACGGATAATTCCAGGTTAAGAATAGGCAGGGCCTTAAACAGGCGCTCCAGATGGCTGTCCAAACGAAAAACCCGCTCATTATAAGCCCGCATCGTCTCAAAAACCCCCTGGCCGTATAAAAAACCGCTTGAGGTAATGTCAACCTTCGCTTCTTCCTCTTTTACAAATTTCCCATTAAGCCAAATTTTCATCTAAATGGTACCGCTGCACTTTCTGGGGTCAGACCTCAACTTTAGAAGTTAATTTCTATTGCTTGAGCTTAACCCATTCTCTCCAGCTTTTTATTTAGCTATATTTTGGTAAGGAGTTTTTCTATCTCTGGATGCGTCTTAATCTCTTGACGGATTCCTTCAATAACCCATATTCTCATTAGAGTTTGATAGCCCAATCCTTTATATTTAGCAATAACCTTGGCGAGATCAATTTGACGCTGCCCCATCCTTAAGGTAAGCTGGCGTTTTCTTTCTTCGCGGCTTCGGGCGGCTTTTTTTAAAAGACCGGGAGCGAATTCAAACGGATTCTTTACCTCACTGAACTCACCTGGATAATCCAATGGGCTGTGCGTATCCCAAAAACTGGCCTCTTCTTTTTCCGTTTTGAATTTGGGCAGTTTCTTCATGTTTATTTTACCTCTTCTTCTTTTTATAATAACGCTTCTCTTTCTCATTCATATCTCTGGCGCTAATCACCCTTATCCGGCCACTATCTTTGATCACAAAAACTATAAAGAGATACCTCTCTTCCTCGGTGAGAGAATAAGCAATATATTTACCCTCCCTGCTTCTCTGATAGAAAGGCCTACTAAATAGAACTGCCTCCTCAACCTCAAAGATCGCGACTCCATGTTCGGCTATATGGTTTTCATTTTTCTCATCCCAGTCAAAACTATGAATATGCATCAATGGTTCATTTTCTTATTCTATTACAATAATACTACAATGTAGTTACATTGTCAATATGTTTCTACTATCCCATAGTTGGACATAACGCGATTATAGTCATTCGATTAATCTTTTACCAATTAATGTCTACTGTCCGGGTCTGACCCCGTCGTTTTCCCGTCGTTTTGCACAGAAACGACTATTTATCCAAATTTTCATCTTGACAAAACCTTCTCATAGGGTATACTTATAAGTGAGCGGTAAGACCGTTACGGGTTGTTTAGGTGTTCCCCTCCGTATGGTGGGCAAAAGCCTAAACTTAACGAACCTGTAAGGCGCGCTCATTTTTATTTTATGGTAGATAAACATCATCGTAAGCCATCTTGCTCTCAAATACCCTGAACCACCCAAAGTCTTTCCTCTCATATTTTCTGAATATCCCCCAAGTAAACATATCCACTGCTTGCAAACCCAAGTTCTCATGCGATAACGCATGCTCAATATCTAATGGTATCTTGGGATCAATTTTTGCCTGAATCTGCCTAAAGATATATGAATTGAATTCGGAAATTTCAGGCTTACCCTTGCTTTTGTCCACTATCAGCGTAACCCTGACTTCAGCATTATCAAAACTTATCTTATCCAACACTAAGCGGGCGAGGTAATTATAAATTCTCTCCTTTTCTTGCATTAAGCTTTGATACACCCTTTTCTTGTTGAGAGTCAACGTATACAATTTGAAATCCAACCCCTTGACCTGGTCGTAGAAATACTTTTTAATTTCAATAGACACCCTGCTTGCCTTTAATTCGCAGCCAATGCTCTTGAACAGCTTCCTTTTCCCTAACTTGCGCCTTAATGTATGCTTTACCGCATTAATAAGCGCGCGGTTCTTATCCTGTCCTTTCAGCACGAGCACCATGATAGTGAAGAATTTTGAGGGTTTCTTAGTAACAAAATCAAACCCCCAAATCACCGCTTTCGTCTAGATATAAATAAAACACCTTACCCTGCCTTCTGCACAGCCACGTTTTACTCTACTTCGCGGATAAAAACGATTAGCCCAATCTTTTTAACAAGATTAACTTTGTCACAATATTTATCTATCCTGTTAAAGATTTCAACATGTTACAAAGGATGTCCATTTTTTATCTCCCCATCGAATTCGATGAATTAAGCGTTGTGTGGACAAAACGCGATTATAGTCATTCAATTAATCTTTTATCAATTAATGTCTACTGTCCGGGGCTGACCCCATTTTCGGAGGGGTTAAGGAATTCACCATCAAGCAGGCTTTTTACCTTCTGGATTACTATCGCCGGCAGCCGTTTTAAATTAAATAACTCCATCGTTTTCTCCAGCGGCAGCCGCGATTCCCGTAATAACCGATCTGTTCGTCTTAACCGCCGGTATTCACATTCCCGCTCAGTCAATCCTAATAAAAATTCTTCAGGAGATAACGAATTCGCTTGCGCGTCTTTTGCCAGCTCTTCATACGATTCCCTGATTGCTGATAAATGCAGTTCTTTTAACATTTCCTTGAGGCGCGACTTAATATTGATTGCTGTCTTTATCATCAGGCTGCCTCCTTAACCGTCAGGAATTCATCGTAATCATATAAGTTAATACTGTCGATTCGTATATCCGCAACTGATGTTTTTTCTGTATCCACTTCTAAGATTTTCCTGACCGCGTCCATATTTATAGCCTGCTGATTCTCTAAAAGGCTCTCCAATGCCTGTCCAACCCCTGTTTCGCTCTCTTTTGAAGCTAAATATAATATCTCCAGATAATCCTTATGCCCTTTGGCAGGGCTATGCGCTATTAAATTGTCATATGCCAGGCGGAATATTGTCGTGGGGAACATATCCTGCCGATACCGGTATTGTTGGAATGCGCCGGGCTTCCTTACCAGCCAATCTATGATATGCCGGTAATTTATCCTGTGTTTGTATTCTCCTCTTAGCCGGCTGATAGTCTCTGTTTTTTTCTGCCCATACCATACTTCCAGATGTTCCGCGTAAATATAGGAAATATAGGGGTCAGGTCTATTTTTTAAGCATTCTCTCTATTCCCCTCACGATTCTGCCATCATAAATTCACTCTGACCCCATTATTCCCTCTGCAATAATTTTTCCAAATTGCTCCTCTTTGAAAAAATAGGGACAACCTAAGCTAACCCTATTTACCCCGCTATCCTTCTCCCTCTTTTTTCAAAAAAACTGACGGAATTTTAAGGGGATAGGCTTCGTTCATAAAAGCAAATAGTTATAGATATTCACTTGGATCAGGCTCATACTGATCCCTATGCCATGCATCTAATTCACTAGAACGATCATAATACAACTCTATCCCTGCCAACCTGAGTTCTTCAGTATCATTTAACTCTAATCCACACTCTTCACATATGAATCCATCTGCGAGAAAGTCTAGCGATAGATCAACATCTTCTGCTGACCCTTCAACATGTATATCTGTATAGCCAGAAAGCATCCCGTCAGATTCGCATATTGGACATTGTGTCACATAGTTCTCCCAACCATCTACGCTCAATGAAGCTTGCCCCGCTGGAATACGTTTTGACTTTTCCTTAGCATCATCGATTTTCTTCTTAACACGGTCGATTCGGTCAAGTTTAAATGCAGAAAGGAAATACTTGTCATCTTTTGTAGTGATGTGCGCATACTCAGAGATTATTTTTCGAGACTGGAGAATTGATAACAAACGCAACGATAGAAACGCCACTCTTTGAATCTCATAGGCCTGAAATGAAGGCAAAGCAGAATGAACACTAGCATTTCTATACCGTGATAATAATTGCATGTACGGATTAAGCTCTTGTTTATGCTCTGGTAATAATACATAAAATGCTGAGATACACTCATTTAATTCTTTGGTTTCATACTTAAATGATCGTAAATCGATATCAAATAGTCTCCAATTAAAATCTCGGGGCAAAGAATCAGGGCAAGTAAATAACACCTGAAGTTCTATAGGCAACCCTTTAAAAAGGAGAAGGGGATTATTTTTTACGATAAACGCCTTTAACATCAATTCTACCGCTATCCCCAAATTTCCCAAAGCAGGTTGACTGCTCCAACTTCCTGCTTTATTTGTCTTATGAAAAATCTCCAACCCTGCCTTTAAATAACTAACTGCAGAATTCTTTAATTCATTTTGTAAATATTGTGTTATTGAATCTGCATATTTCTTCATATTAGAATCATAGATTTAAGCCGTAATAAAGCTCATAGCGAAAACTAACCTCTTACATGCCTGTTTCATTGCAAATTTTGCTTTCGCTACTTCAACGCACATAGGAGTCGGGGTCAGGTCTACTTTTAAAGTATTCCCTCCATCCCCTCACGATTCTACCATCCTAAATCCGCTCTGACCCCTTTATTTTCAGCCAAATATAGGGGTCAGGTCTATTTTTTAAGCATTCTCTCTATTCCCCTCACGATTCTGCCATCATAAATTCACTCTGACCCCATTTTTCTGTATTCTTCAACTTTGGCTTACTCTAATGGTTTTTTAAATAATCGGTTTAACGCCTAATTCGTTTAGTTTCTTCCATAAACTTTCGAGAGCTTTTTCTTTGTTTCGATAAAACGCACTTCCGGTAACTCTCCAAAATTCCCATCCAGCCCTTCTCAGCTGTCTCTCTCGCACTTGATCCTCTTCCCAATTTTCTAGTGTATGATATTGATCTCCATCGCACTCCACAGCAAGACGAGCCTCTGCACCCTGCACAACAAGGTCAATTCGATACCCAATGACTGGATATTCCGGCAAAACCTGATAGCCACGATCGATCAGGATATTTCCAACATCAAAAGAGAACTGCGATGCCCTGCCAGAATTAAACTCTCGCTTTAGGGCATCTCGCCCAGCATTCAATTCCTCGGTCCTTGGATTGTAAAACCAGTTGAGAAGTTTATATCTCCAATCGTTAGGGTTTCTAAATTCTTCAAGGGGGATTGAATGAAATAAAAACATCTGATCGCGGGCACGAGACGCGGCAACGTTAAACCTTCGTTTCGTACCCTCGTCCGTCAGAGATCTAACTACATCTTCCGGATCATTTGAATCGAGTGCTTTCACCACAGAAAGAAACATCACATCCCTTTCATCTCCTTGAAACGCATACGCATCTCCACAAACAATACGCCTTTCCTCTATTGTTCTCTCGTCAATACGTCTTAAAATTAACTCTTTGATATATTTCGCTTGATCTTCGGCAAGCAGAGACACGATCCCGAATGTACATATGTGGCTACCTACATTATCCGGGCGTTTTTGATAATTTGGGTCATTTAGGCATTCAACTAACTTTTCAACAATCGCTTCTGCTTCTGGCACGTTGACTTTGTTGTTTGTATTTTGATAGCCCGTTTCTATAAAAATCGGAACAAGTGCGGGCTTCAATAATCCTTTAGGGTGAGGATACCGTAGAGGTTTAAGTTTTCCTTCGTATATATGGTGATTGCTGAATGCGATGATTTCCGGCACGCACCTAAAATGTTCGTTTAACTGAATTATATTGGATAATCTTATTTTTGCGAGATCAAACAAGCTCGATGTTATTGAGAAACTTTCTTTGAAAGGAATATCAAACAGAAATCGAGAAATGAGTTCAAATATTTTCTCTTGATCTTGGAATATACCGGCGGGGCTAATCTGTTCTGGGTCGCCGACAACGAGAAGTTTTTTACCGAGATATCCTATTGTAATTCCTCGTATATCGCACTGGCTCGCTTCGTCAAAAATAACAATATCGAACATTCCCGCCTTCGGATCCGAAAACATTTGAGCGGCACGATGGAGCGGCATAATCCAAACAGGCACGGCATTTTTCGCCTCTTTCAATGCCTCTTGTGCCGCACGGAGATGCGTAATCGCCCACTTGCCGGTACCCTTTCCATACTTTTTCATCTCGTGCGACCACGCCATCAGCGCATCACGTTGTTTTTTCGTAACCTTATCAATCTGTCTCTGCCAAGCGAGAATAGTTACGAGATCGGAATTCAGTTGATATTCTTTTTTGGTTAGCCGCTCTAATTGATTTTGCAAACTATCAATATCAATATGATTATGGATATGATCGAGCCACGATTCGAGTCGCGCTATTTTCCATGCAAGACCGAGATTTTTAGGGCACAAAAGCTTTTTTTTCTGATCGGCAAGTCCACCAATATCCTGATAGAGATTCGGAGAGAGTTCTTTAACTTTTTGAGATAATTCATTCAAGCGGATCGCCCTTTGCTTTTTATCAAGAAGCAACCCGAGTTCATCAAGGGCGTTTCTCCATGCGGTTGTATTCCGTTTGTTTATCGCCGATAGTAATTTTTCTATGATTGAGTGTCTTTCGCCGTTTATAGATGTCTCAATTGATTGAGTCCAGCCGGACAATAAAGTTTCTAAATTCACGATCTCAAATTTCGCTACATGGGACGAAATGATTTCAGTAAGTTTTTCGATATCCTCGATTTTAGTAAACGCAAAATCGGAAAGTTGTCTTATTGCTTTGCAAAATTTGTCTATGGTAACAAAGTTTTCGTAGTAATTGATTATCCTTTCAAGACTTGAGATCAATACCTCAAGTTGTACCACATCAACCTCTTGATCCTGCGAATCAAAAGGCGACTTCAGGTGAGAAAAACTTTGTCCCAATAAAGTTTTAATTTCTTTCTGTGCTTGCTTGATAAGAACGCTTTGGTGCAGAATTTCCAAGCGTTCTGCATCTTCGGGAACGCGGCCGTCTACTTTGTAGCTCTCCAAAACCTTTTTCCCATGAGACGACAAAAGCAACTTCGCAAAAGTCCCTATCTTTGTTCTACCTCTCGCCTTTTCCTTCAGAACAGATATTGCCTCCAAAAGATCAGTGAGCGGGATGTTTTGGTTACCGATAATTTCGTGGCCGAGAATGCTTGTACTACTTTTGCCGATCAAATAGATTTTCTCGCCAATTTTTGAAAGGACGACGCGCCATTTTTCTCGCTCGCTTTGGCTGACTATACACAATCCAAAAATCTCTTTTTCATAATCCTTGTTTATGGAAAATAAAACCTTTTTAGCGCTTGATAGTTGTTCCCATAGGGTTGTGAGTTTCTCCTGCTGGAGGTTTGGATTGGAGTCGCCAAAAACTTTATTTGATGTTTTCACCCTATCACTTAGATCTCGGTATGAGGAAAAAACTCCCGTTGCCGCATCTTCGCTTGGTAGACTGAAGGTCATTGGTAACTCAAATTTATGTAGTTGCCGCTCTTCGGAATTAAGTTCTGTAAGTAACATGTAGATTTCTTCTAAATCTTCGTCTTTGAAATTGAGTTTTGTCTCAAAGTGAATTTTATCCGTAAACCATTCAAGCGTTGGATCATCTTTGTACCTGCTAACCAACTTCGCCGCGTCAATAGGATTGATTTCCTCTCCGTCTATTTCAATTTTTACGCTTGAGTCCGTAAGAATGTACTTCCTTATTTGATTTGCGAGAGGTGCTCTCTCTTCCCTGACGCCCTGAAGTTCCTTTCTTTTAATTTCCGCTTTTTGCTCGCTGAATTTTGTATGCCGCTCTCCCAGGTTAGAGCTAATCTCAGTAATTGATTGTTGTAATACATCGTCCTGTCTCGCGGTTTGATGGAGTTGCGAGACGGCAAGGCTTCGAATATTTTCTGGTAATTTATCTCTTAAAACTTCCAATGCCTTACTCGTTTGTGATGTAACCAAAACAGTCTTTCCTTGTGACAGAAAGCGAGAAATAAGATTGGCGATAGTGTGAGTTTTTCCGGTGCCCGGCGGACCTTTTACTACGACCCCATAATGCGCATCAAGCCGTTCCGCGATTCTTTTTTGCTCATCATTCCATGGCAACGGGAAAAACAATTCTGATTCTTTTAGTATCGTTTCGCCTTCTTTTTCGCCGCCATTCTCGCTTTCTATTTGCTCCGTCTCTTGATAGTTGCCAACAAGATCGGCAATAAACTCTGTCGGTTCTATGTTGTTCTGCTCGATATCGCGCCGAATAATACCCGCGTATTTTGACCAAAGGTCATTTGTCCGTTTCCGCGCAAATATCACTGGCGCGTTCCAAATACTCGGCGTTACGGTAGAATTGGGAGCAGAAACAAGTTTTTCGTCAAAATAGTCTTCACTTGAGGTTGAGAGTGTGTTTATCATAAACCGCGTCTGCGTTTTGAGTGTTTCAAAATGCCAAAAGTTGAATGGATTTGAATTGATTTTGTCCGACCATGTTATCAAGTCCATTTCTGCGGGATTATCCATTTCGTACAGGGATGAAATTTCCGCAAAACCCCGAAACATTGGATCGGGATAAATCTCAATTACTCTCTTTGAAGCGTCAAAACCCAGCGTTAAAGGAGTTAAAAAGATCGGTGCATAAATTGTCCCTATGCCACCGTGCTTCCATGTGAGTAAACCGTGTCCCCATAACAACTCATAACTATCCCCCTCGTTTTTCAAAAGAAAGCGTAAGGCATAGAGTTGGTCATAAAGCAAATTTGCCTTGTAGATTTTTACCACTTTTTGCGCCCACGGCTTCCATTCGTTCTCAATGTAGTCATTAAGAAGACTTTGGAGTTCGGGGTGATCGTTAAAGTATTCCTCAATATATCTTTCTTCTATAACCTCGGGAAATTTATTTGGGCTCAAAACAACCCATTCCTCAAGAAGTTTCGGCGGCTTGTTTCCTTGAGCAAATTCTTTTCTGAATTTTTTGAATTCCCGAGCGCGAGTTTCGTCTTGATCAAACTTTATCTTCCGGTCAATTTTTTCCTTTGCTTTTGGGGTCTCAATGGGATTCACTTCATCAATCCATTCGTTCAGAGCATCCGGCATCGGCGGAGCAGATTTGATACTCTTTTTCTCCACACGAAGCCAAACCTCATCTTGAGTCGCATTCTCCTCATCCCCAGTCTGATTAGTTTCAAACTGCCTAACTTGAAGATTTTCAACATCATCAGGTAAATCTGCCAGCCACCAAGGAGAAGGTGCAGTGATAGTAGACCGAAAATCTCTCACGATAGTGTCATCGAGAGAAAGGGCTTTTTCGAGATAAGTAAAAAGCCTGATTGCTTTGTTTTGCACTTCGGATTGTTTCTTTACTTTATCGGGCATATTTCACACCTTGGTTTAGTCTTTTTGCAAAAATCCTTGCCCAGGCGAACAATCGGAAAATAAGGACAGCGACCATTTATTGTCATTTTCGTGGTCTGTCCTTTTTCATTATAGTTAACGCTTCCCAAAATTTCCTCCATCTTTCAATAAAATGGTCGCTGACCCTATTATTCCCTGACCCCATTTTTCCTTTTTTCCCTTTAAACTTCTAATAGTTTTCGCGCAAGGCGATGCAGTTCGGGATTGGATAAGGCCAGGGCCTTCTTTTTTACGCAACGCGAAAAGTGATAATCTGAGGTGCAGTAGTAATTCATAAGGAGATCCTATTAATCTGTTCTTCTATGGCCCGGAGTTTTTCTATAATTTGCTCAAATGACGGAGGCTCTTCAAAAAACATTTGCTGCATTTGACGGTAATCATTTTTCAGTTGGCTCACCAGATTATCACGAGGCACTAACCGCAAGGTACCCGACTTGGCTGTATCATAATGCGCCCAATTCGCTTTAAAAAATAGAGATTTATGGTCAGATACATGTTTTAACAACGAAATACTCTTTAATGCTTTTTTATATATGGGCGAATCTGCCATCGCGTATATATCGTAATAATGCCGCGACATTCGCGGCGGTATGTTTTTTTCAGACGGATAATGATATATCATATGCAGGATCGTCGCTTTCTCCCAAAAAGTCCGTTCCGCGGCTAAAACGCGCGCGGAAGCCCCTTCAATAACCCGCTCCCCGGAAACATTCGCGACATAGGGGACAATTGTCGCGGTTTCAACCGGCCAATGATCAGATCGAGCGCCAAATTCAATTTTGACTGAGGATCTTACGTAACTTTCCGCGGTACTCGTCATAGCATGAGGAAAGATAAATAAAACAGTTTGTCCGTCCTCATCCCCGGAATCCGGTTCAATTTTCCATTCCCCGGTATCGGAAAGAACTGCCGCGATTGATTGTTTTAAGCTGGGGATGATCATTTCATCAATTTTTGTTTTACAAACCAATTGCAATTCCTTGAGTCTTTTCTGATTTTCCTTATTGCTTTTTTCTTTATCCGGTTCGATAGCATGGGTCTTTGATAAAAAAGGCCTTTCTATTGAAATATCGATATCTTCCGAAAAGCGTTTAATAACGTTATAACATTTTGAGAGGGATGTTCCCCCTTTAAAGGTTAAATGCGCGCCGACCTTCGGTAATGAAAAAATAATTTTTAGTATCCAGCATACCCAAAAATCCTTTTCAATCAGTTGCGGCATTATGTTCAAGTTAGCCGCGGCCACTTCAAAGTACGCGCGTTTATCTTTACGCGTCAACAATACGAATTTATCCATAATCTTCTTATCTCTGTAGTTGTCTAAATATTGATCCTATCCACGCGGGGGCATAGCGAAGATCGCGCATAAGCTGGCGCTTATCATCTCCCGTTAATCTCTTATTAAGTATTCCTACTGTTTTAGCATCTACGTGATCTTTACCTAAATACCGCAAAGCCTGAATGACCAAACCGCTCACATTCCCGGCGGTTGCCATATTCTTGGGGGTTGTTCTTTTCAAAATGATCTGCTGATTTTTGACCTGCACTTTTCTATTGGAGCCATCTGTCAAAAAAACAATTCTTGCCGGCACCTGTTCGGTTAAACCAAGCAGATTAGCGGCATATGCCCCGGAAGGTTGAATTTTCAAACTATCCCTTCCTGCCAATGCTTGAGCGATGCGCTCATAATTCGCGGGTAACTCTCCCAACACAGGATGTTTCTCCGGGTAATCATACAGGCCACGCGCGAGTCGGCGAATAGTACCGGAGTCCGCTAAACGCTCTAGGGTTTTAGCCACGGCCGTGCGACTTCCAAGATCAAGAAAATTAGTTGTAGTAAATACCCAACCCCTCTTCATTCCGTATATCATGCTAACTACTTTATTATAAATACTTTGTGTCATTTCTATAACCTATCGCTTGTCGCAAAAAGTATATGCTTTTTGCGACATATTGTCAAGCCATTTTTTCTGTTATAAGTAATCGGTAAGTTCTCAGGGGAAAACTCACAGTTTGTACCCCTCACCTAACCCCTCCCCGCCTCCCCTTGGTAAGGGGAGGATTTCTTACCTCTCCCACAAGGGGAGAGGAATAGAGGGAAAATATTTTGTCTCCATTCTGACCGATTACAATCAGGAAAACCCCCTCATTCTCCCCCTGCACATTTATCTATCTACAGGCAACCGCGCTTTAACGTCTTAAAGATACCCTGGGCTTTGGTGAGGGTTTCCTGGTATTCGTTTTCGGCTTGGGAATCGGATACGATTCCGCCGCCGGTCTGAAAGTATATTTTATCACTTTTTTTCAAAATTGTGCGGATTAAGATATTCAGGTCCATGGTATTATTGAATCCAAAATAGCCCAGCGAACCGGTATAAATTGCCCGCTTAGTCGGCTCAAGTTCTTCAATTATCTCCATTGAGCGGATTTTGGGGCATCCGGTTATTGAGCCGCCGGGAAAGCAGGCTTTGAGCAGGTCAAGGCGGTCTTTTTCCGGATGCAAAACTCCTTCAATAGAGGCGGTGGTCTGATAAACCGTGGAATAGGCCTCCAGGGCGCGCATTGAGCTGACTTTGATTGAGCCATATTTACAGACCCGGCCCAGGTCATTACGCAGTAAATCCACAATCATCAGCAATTCGGCCTTATCTTTGGGGCTTTGCAGTAAATCCCGCTTATGGCGCGCGTCCGCCCGGGGATTTGTTCCTCGCGGCCGGGTCCCCTTCATCGGCCGGGTGGAAACCTTTTTCCCGTCAAAACTAAGGAATCTCTCCGGAGAAGAGCTGATAATCTGAAAATCTCCGCAGGCAAGGTAAGCCGAGAAGTCGCTGGGTGAAACCTGGCGTAGTTTCTGATATAAGTCAAAACTGCTTAAAGAGGTTTGCGCGCTGAATCTTTGGGAGAGATTAACCTGATAGATGTCGCCTTTTTTAATGTAATCCTTGGCTTTGGTAACTGCTTTTAAATATTTCTCTTTGGTGAAATTAGATACAGGCTTAATTGCTAATTTGTCATTGCGAACCCCGAAGGGGTGAAGCAAACTCGTTTTTGAGATTGCCGCGTCGCCTGCGGCTCCTCGCCCCGTTAGAAAAACTCTTTTAACATTGCTAAAGTTTTCTAACGGGGCTCGCAATGACATCGTGACACAACCTGAATGACGGCCCTGCTTAGACAACTCCTGAATAAACTGTTTTAATCTCTGCTCTGAGCGTTTTTTGGCTAAGAAAGAGCTTTTTTCGGGAAAACCGGTGGAAAAAATAGTCAGCTTTTTCTGCCAATGGTCAATGGCGATTACCACATCGTAAAAGCCAAAGAATACATCCGGAAGGCCAATATCATCCTTGGTTTTTTCCTCAATGTTCTCTAAGCTTAAGCCGAAATCATACGCCAGATAGCCGACTGCCCCGCCTAAAAAAGGAAATTTCGTATTTGTTAACCTGTAGCGCCCAAGCAGAGTTCTTAACTGATTAAGCGAATCTTTTTGGCCTTTGGCTTTAAAGATACAAAACGGCTCAAAGCCTAAAAAGGAATACCGGCCTAAGTCCGGACGGCGCAGAGAACTGTCCAAAAAAAAGACATTTTGCTTATCCTTAATTGCCTCAAAAATTCCCCAGGCGTCCTGCTTCCAGTCAAACGATTTCCAGGTCAAGTATGGCATTTTAACCCCACCCCGCCTCCCCTTGGTAAGGGGAGGATTTCTAATATAACCATAATTTATTTTTGATAGATATTGTAAACTCCGATTTCTCTCTTCGGCCGGTAGGAAAGTTTTACTGTTTTTAGGTTCTCTAAATCTGAGGCGCCCATAATATTTATATACTTATACCCGGATAATTTTTTGCAAAACTCCCGGAAGACATATTGGGCTATTCCTTTAAAATTTAAATCGCAGATTTCAAACAAAACGCAAAAGGTCTCTTTGTTTAAAGGATAGCCGAACGTGCAGGATTTTATTCTTTCAGCAATCTTCACCACCTGTGGTGAGCGTAGTCGAACCACATAACCGCTTAAGCCTAACTTTTTATAATACCGCAAAGCGGTTTGGAAACTTAAGAAACTGTCCTCCAGCATCTGCTGATAGATAATATCCTGGTGTCTACCTTTACGTTGACGGCTCCAGGACTGATAAAGCTTAAGGCAATCCCGGTAATAGCTGTCTTTATATTCTAAAAAATCGGCGCGATAATTTTTAACAAAATAATTACAACTTGAGCGCTTAGACTTAAAGCCTTTGCCGGCTAATTCAATCAAATCCTTTCTTAGGCAAAGGTATTCGATATCTTTAAGCTTGGAGCTTAATCCTAAGCGTGAATATTTAGCAATATCTTCCTGAGCTACATTCTCAATCCGGCTCACCGCGCTATTCTGGTTATAAACATTCATAATCTCAAAACACTTTTTAACCACCGTTGGCTTAAACTTTCCTAATGGCGGTAACATCATAAACATCCCGATTTTATCCTGATAAAAGATACCAAGCTCATCTTCGATGATTACCCAAAAAATCTGAAACAGGTCTTTCCAAATAAAGATATCCACAAAATGGCGCGCCGAAAGGCTAGTTTTAGATTTTAAAAGGTAACCCTCTATCCGGGGTTTATCTTTGAGGGTAAGTATATTGAGTTTAGGAAGATAGGCTTTGGCAAATACATCTTTTAAATCTGTGATTAATTCTACATTTTCCTGATAATCGGCAGAGACTTCCGGATTTTTACGGATTGCGGAAATACATGAAGCGGTATTGAGTCTATTCTTGAGATATTGGGCGTAAGTTTGAATATCGGCCGGGGCAGGCTGTTTCTCTTCAATAAAACAACAGCTTTTATGCAGGCCTAATTGAAGGTGGCTGTCGTTTTTGACTAATAAAAAAGGATACAACCGGCAGTCTAAGGGACGTTTTTCATAAATCCGGCAGGTGTTATTTTTGACATCGAGCTTTTCACAGGCATAGCCGTCGTTATCTTTAACTAATTTAAATCCTGCCGGAGCCCAAATGCTGGGGTTCTGGTTAAATCTACAACAGCCAAAACACCTCAGGCAAAACTCAGAAGGAATAAACTGTTTTAACATATCATTACTCTGTGACATTAATTATTGTCAATCAATTCCCCCTCATCCTAACCTTCTCCCACGAGGGGAGAAGGAAGTAGTTAATAATAACTACTGTCATGGAACGCTACTTTACCACGCTCCCCGGCTTGACTTCCCTTTGCGGAGTGAGTATCGCGATTCCGTTCTCATCGGAAGCGGCTAACAACATCCCCTGGCTCTCCACCCCCCGGATAACTGCCGGCTCTAAATTGACTATCACCGCGATCTGTTTCCCGGTTAATTCCTCGGGTTTATAGGAATTGCGGATTCCGGCTACAATCTGGCGCTGGGAATCGCCTAAATCAATCTTGAGCACATAAAGCCTATCGGCATTGGGATGCGGGCTAACCTCTTGTATCCGCGCTATTTTTATCTCTAATTTCCGGAATTCATCATAAGTAACCATCTGACTTGCCTCGGGACTCTTTATTATCTTCGCGGCAATAAGAATCCCTAAAACCTTATCCCAGAATTCCTTCAGCTCCCCCTGGGCGTCTTGAGCGGTGCCGGAAAAGGTAATCAGGACCACCTTGCGCTTATTGTTGATGAGCGATTGGACTGTTCCGATGGCCTGGGCCTTAAGCAGATTGGGGTCAAATGCTAAAGATCCAGGCTGTTCAATTTTATCGGCCAGGAAATAAGTGGAAAACCACATATCTTTTCCGGCCTCAATATTCTGGTGGTAAGAATGATTCTTATCCGGGCCTTCTCCTAATTTCGCCGGCAGTTTTAATCCTTGGGTAAACAGATTATACCTGGCCTCATCCAGAATATTTTTAAAAGCCGGGGACATCTTGCCGTAAGAGGTAAATTCAATCGCCTCTAATTTTGTCTTTTGAACAAGCAGTCTGATTATTGCCGCGTATATCTCGGCCGGGTCATCTGGATTTCTTACCCCTCCCCACCTCCCCTTGGTAAGGGGAGGATTTTTTATCATCTCTTTTACTTCTTCTCGCAATTGGCTGTCGCTAAAGGCTCCAGCCTCAAGCAAAGGGCTATAATATAGTTTCAGCCCTTTATAGGCGGCAAAACGCCATTGCGCGGGGACCTTAACTTCCCCTGGCGTCTGCATCACCTCTTTGGTTGCCTTCTTATAACCTTCCACTGCCGGCTGATCCACAAAACAAATATCCCAGAGATAACCGATAGCGGCCACCGCCCTTTGCAATCCCAGCATAATCCCGCCGACGGAGTAAATATCTTTTATATCTATCTCAAACACCGGATATTTATTTACCGCCAGGTAGTTCCAAAGCTCCGGGCTGGTCTTCTTGCCGCCTATATTTATCCGAAAGAATACCCGGTCATTCTGTGGAACAGGCCTTAATTCCCGGGGCGAGAGTTTCTCCGCGTAAAAAAGGCTTATGCCTTTGCCGTCTTTACCCAAAGACTCCTCAATCAACTGCTCCGCCCACATCGGTATATCTTTTAATTCATCCGGCATCAGCATAGTAAGCTTATCTTTTCTCTCATTAAAGGCCATATAATATAAATAAGCCCCCAACCTTAAGAATGTGTCTTGCTGGACATCCCCGGTATCATTCATAGCTTTAGCCGTCTCTAAAACTGTCCGAACTTTTTCCGCAGCGGCTATGGCCAGAGGCAGTAAAAAGATATTGGTGGCCGGGGCGGTAAACCTGCCTCCGATATCGCCTTTACCGTTAAGCTGGATTTCTTTCTGCTGGTAGTCCCCGGTATCCATTGGCGAGCCTTTATCGGTAATTACCCAGAGATGCCTTTTAATGTCTATTTCGAATTTATGGTAAAGCTCTTCAAAATATTTTTTATGAGAAACCGTCTCTATGGTAGTCCCGGATTTACTTACCGCGATCACTAATGTCTTCTCCAGCACTTTCTCCAAGGAGCCTTCTATCGCGGTTATCTCATCCAGGATATCCTTGATTGCCTTAGGGTCGGTAGTCCTTAAGCTGTATATAATTACCCCGCCCTCACCAAAGGTATCTTTGACTAACTGCACGGTTAATCCCGAACCCCCCATGCCGCAGAAAACCGCGTATTTAAAATTATCGCGGATCTTTTGAGCATCCTCAAGCAGGCCTTCCACAACCCGGTAATTCCCCAAAATCCAATTCAGGTTGGCCAAAGTCCAACCTAAGCGGTTCTCCTGGGCGTCAAAGCCTATCCGGGCTATCTTAGGGTTGGCGGCATCCTTAGAAATCCCGTAAGCGCTGTTTAGCTGTTCATTAAACTTTTCCTGCTGGAGTTGAGATAAATATGCCTCTACCTGATTGTTCTTGATATCCATTCTGAAAACCTCCTTCAGTTAATAAATTTGGTAATCAACATAAGAAAACAAAATATTATACCACTTTTTGGGCCTCCTGTAAGCGATATTGTATTAATCAAATGCGCCAAAACAAATTTGTGTTATAATAAATCTATGCAATATGACCGTTTCCAGCAGGAGGCCATAGATTATATTAAAAAAGGCCATTCGGTGATAGTTTCCGCCCCTACCGGCGCGGGAAAAACCGCTATCGCCGAGTATGTGATTGAAAGGTGCATAGAATCTAATCAAGGGGTAATCTATACCGCCCCGATCAAAGCCCTCTCCAATCAGAAATTTCGCGACTTCAGTAAGGCCTACCGGGATAAAATCGGCATCCTCACCGGCGATGTCTCGATCAATCCGGATGCCCCGGTCCTGATAATGACTACTGAAATCTTCCGCAATAAGATCCTGGATGAGCCGCGTTCACTGAAGAAATTCTCCTGGGTGATTTACGATGAAATCCACTACATTGACAACTATGAACGGGGCACGGTCTGGGAAGAGTCCTTAATGCTTTTGCCCAGCCATATCCGTATCCTGGGGCTCAGCGCGACCGTCCCCAATATCGAGGAATTTAGCCTGTGGCTGGAATCCGTGCACAATATGCCGCTTAAAATTATTATTGAAGAAACCCGCCCGGTGCCGCTGCATTTTCGCTTTCAGTGCCAGAATAAAATCTTAGATGATTTTAAGAAACTCAGAGAGATAAGTCTTAAAACTATCAGCTATGCTTATCGCGGGCGGCGCTCTGAATTCCATAAAGAAGCCCATCCCAACCGCCTTTCCGCGCTCATTGGGCATATCCGCCAGAATGAGGAACTACCCTGCATCTATTTCTGTTTCTCCCGCCGCAGATGCGAGGAACTGGCTGAGGAATTATACAACTTTGACTTTCTGAAGGAAGACGAGCGCGAAGACATACTTAAATTATTCAACGAACTGATCAAGCGCTATGACCTTGAGCGCGAACCCAGCACCTCCCGGATGTATCCTTTGGTCAGCCGGGGAATTGCCTATCATCACGCCGGGATGCTGCCTACCTTAAAAGAAGTAGTAGAACAGCTTTTTACCTCGCGCCTCTTAAAGGTAATCTTTACCACTGAAACCTTTGCCTTAGGGATAAATATGCCGGCGCGCTCGGTGGCCTTTGATGATTTAAGAAAATTCTACGGAAATTATGTATGCAGTTTAAAAACGCGGGACTTCTACCAGATGGCCGGACGCGCCGGAAGGCGGGGAATTGATACCGAGGGCTTTGTCTATTCCCGAATCAACCCGAGTAAAATAACCCCCGATGAGCTCAAACGGATAATCTACGGCCAGCCGGAAAAGGTCAATTCCCAGTTTAACAGCTCTTACGCCACCTTGCTGCATTTGTATGAAAAATATAAAGAGCGGTTTCTGGAAATATATCCCCTCTCCTATCACTTCTATCAAGCGGGCGCGCGCAAAAAGGAAGAAGCCTTAGGCCTCATGCGCCAGAAAATAAATTTCCTGAAGTCAGCCGGTTACATCAAGAATAACGAGCTCACCACCAAGGGCAAATTCGCCTCCGGGATATACGGCTATGAAATTATTTTATCCGAACTGTTTATGGAGGGATACTTAGAAAATTTCAATGAAATGGAGCTGGCGATACTGATGGCCGCGGTGGTCTTTGAGCCGCGCCGGCACGATGAGTTACCCAAATTATCCCACCAGGGGAAAAACCTCAAAAATCTTACCGAGAACATAATGCGCCAGATCTTAAGGCAGGAGGACAGGTTTAAGATACACCCGGCCAGTAAAATTCCCCATTACCATCTGGCCAATACCGTTGAAGCCTGGGTCCGGGGAGAACCCTTTCATAAGGCTATCCTGAATACCTCAACTGACGAGGGGGAATTAGTCAGATATTTGAGGATGTCTAACCAGCTTTTAAGGGAAATGCTTTCTAACCGCCTCAGTTCGGACACCCTTAAAGAAAAAATTACCTCTCTTATCCCCAAAATCAACCGGGACATTGTGGATGCCGAAAGGCAGCTGCGCGCGGGGTAATTTTATATATTACAACCAGAAGGCAGATTCCTTTCCACAAACTCCACAATCTTTTTCTGCAGGCTGGGTTCAAGCTGATAAAACTCCAAACCCATCCCGGGATAAAACTGCGGCTGTAATTCCATCCGCACCAACCAGGCTACCTTGGCCTGAATTTCCAATACCCCGGTTTTCTGCGAGAGTAGCAGCTTAACCTCCAGCATTTCATTAAGCGGATACAGTTTATCAGCCACAACCAATAAGCCCACCCCGCTGAGATTCGCCACTTTCCCGCGGCTGAATTCCTCATTCTTATCCTTAGCTTTAAATTCCACCTTAATATCTAAAGGCAGGCGCCGGAATCTTCTTCTTAACTTCTTCTTTTTAATCTCAGAAATAATCTGGTCTTCTTTAAAACTGCTGACCGCCTGTTTTTCCTCATCGCACATCTCAACAATCCGGTCTAAGCACATCAAAGAGAAAATATTTTTAATATGTCCGGCCACACCCGACAGCTTTATCCTGCCTTTATGGTTTTCCACATTTTTAAAGGCAATCGCCAGCACCGACAATCCGGCGTAATCCACCAGATTGATGTTTTCAAAATTGCAGAGGATGTCCGGATAGCCGTTTTCTAAACACCAGCCGATCTTCTCAATAAGATTGGCTGAATCTATATTAATATTACCGGTCAAGTCCAAAACCGCGACCGATTCAACTCTTCTAAAAGCAATCTCCAGCATATTTTATCTCCACTAAAAGAGATACCTGCACATTATTATGCAGGTATCTCTTTTACAAATTCCAGAAAAAGCGGCTATCTCTTCTTGGCCTTTGCTTTTGCCTTTGGCTTTGCCGTTGACTTTTTCTTTTTTGGGGCACAGGTTCCACAACCCATACTGCACCTCCTTAATGAGCACATAACTTACGATCCGCCGTAGGCGGAGAGTAAGTTATAAGTGCGAATTAACCCCACCGAGTGAGGTAAAATTGTCGCAGAGAATTTTACCTCAGCTTACGAGGCGGGGTCACCATACACTATTTCTGAAAAACCGCCGTGTATTAGGGCGTAAGACCATCTATTGTTTCTTCACCAACCGAACATAATCAAAATACAACGTCCCTTTGGCCTCGGGGCGGGGCTCAAACTGAAATACTTTGAGCGGAAAATCCATTGCTCCGTTTTTATCCGCCTTCTCCGGCTGCCAATCGCCCCGGGCGAAGAAATCGCCAAAAGGTATTACAATTTCCTTCCAGCCGGTAAAATCATCATTTATAAAATAACGCCAGTATTCAAATCCGCCATCCACCAAATCTATGGCTATTTGTGTTCCGGTATTGGCGCCATGCACATACACCGAAAAAGCGTTATATTTGCTAAAATCAATTTCTTCTGGCTTAACCTGCCAGCAGCCCGCGCCTTTGACCGTCAAATCATATCCGCGGGCAATCCACATATATCCGCCGGCTACCGCCTCAAATTTTGCCTCCAAAGACTGTTCACCGTGCTGTTTTGTTTCCTGGGATGCCGCTACTTCAACCGTTGAGCCGCCGCCGGAGCCAAAATCCACCGTCCCGTGCTCGCCGCCGGAAATCACCCCCTCAAAATCATCTAAAACCAATTCCTCTGTCCCTTGAGCAAAAGCGGAAAACATAAAAACAAAAAATAACACTGACACCGCACTTACACTCAAGATTTTTTTAATAATACTCATTTTCGTTCTCTCTTGTTTTTTCATATTTAGCCTATTTTAATTATTATACACCATTTTCATGTTTTATCAAAACAAAAAACCGCGAGAGAATTCGCGGTTATGTTGTTTATAGTGGGGTCGACGGGATTTGAACTTTTCATAGGGGCTCCTTGCCCCTAATGACGCTCACCGCCTGCGGCGGTTCGCTGTCACCCCGTGGCGTAAACAAAGAAGCGATTCTTGGGGGGAAAATCACCTTTTCCCCCCAAACTCCCCTTTTGTTCAAATCCCTTAATTTAGGTTTAACGGGGTCGACGGGATTTGAACCCGCGGTCTTCGCCGTGACAGGGCGATGTGTTAAACCAGGCTACACCACGACCCCAATAAAGCAGAACTAAGAATTTAGAGCTAAGAACTGCGAAAGAGATGTTATTATTGTACTCAAAATTTTAATAACTTCAATGTTTTCTTTTTTTTTCTGCCAGTTCAGCCTTTTTAATTCTTAAATCTTAGTTCTGTATTAATGGGCGGTACAGGACTTGAACCTGTGACCTCATGAATGTAAATCATGCATTCTAACCAGCTGAACTAACCGCCCGGATGTCTTATTCCTTGCCCTCGCTATGGGCATCGGGGGATTCTTCACATTCGTTGCGCAGGTCTTGGAATTTGGCTTTTTGCTCATCTGTCAAAATGCCGGCTATTTGGTCATGCGCGCTGACGCGGATTTCTTTGGCCTTGGCTTTGGTGTCTTTCCAGATAACCTTGATGTCTTCTTTGGCTTTGGTGAGAATTTCTTTAGTCCCGGCCTGCTGTTCGGCGGTTAGACTTAACACCTTAGTCCATTTATCAAGCCTGGCTTTAATTTTATCCGCCTTAGCTCCTTTGACTTTTTTTTGATGCTTCTCGAAATTACATTCCTTGGCTTTCGCGCCCTCACCCTCGGAATAAGAAAGCGATTGACCGAACGCGAACATACACCCTAAAAAGATAATTCCCGCGATTGCTTTTTTCATAACGCCTCCTGGCTATGCTTTTGATACCGTTAAATACTACCCTGCAATCCTCAATCTGTCAACTATAAAGCCTTCATCCTCCCTTTCTTTGCATAATAGGTATATTTATGAGCTTTGCCTTTCACTAAGCGCACCGGATACTTTTTGGCGGTTTTATCCAGCTTACTCAGGATGCTTTTTTCCAGATCAACTCCGAAATGCTCGCAGAAATCCAGGATATAGATGGCGATATCGGCTAATTCATCCTCGATTTCCCCACGCTTATTTTTATCCCGGAGCAATTCCTTAGATTCATTCTCACTCAGCCACTGAAAATGCTCCATTAATTCGGCGGACTCAATGGCGATAGACATACTGATGTTTTTTGGGGAGTGAAATTTCAGCCAATCCCGCTCCCGGACAAACTCCCGCACCTTTTTTTGAAGATGTAAAAGCGTCTGATCCTTAGGCTGTTTATTCATTCAATATGCCGGTTAATGCCTCTACCGGGTCTTTGGCCTCTAAAATCGGCCGGCCCACCACCAGAAAATCGCTTCCGGCGGCAATAGCCTGGCTGGCCGTGGCTATCCTTTTTTGATCATCAACTCCTGTCTTCTTGGGCCTAATCCCCGGGGTTACTATTACAAAATCTTTGCCCAGTTCACCCCGCAAGAACCTCACTTCCTGGACAGAACAGACCACCCCGTCTAAGCCGCACTCTAAACCTATCCTGGCTAAACGCAAGACCTCATCTCGGCCTGACTCCTGACTGGTCAAGACTGTAACCCCAATTAAAAGAGGATGGTTATGTTTAATGGTTTTAGCCGCTTTAACAGCCGCCTCCAGCATCTCCTTCCCGCCGGAAATATGCAAAGTCAGCATCTTCACCTTAAGCCGCGCGGCCTGGGCCACGGCATTGGCCACGGTATTAGGGATATCGTGAAACTTAAGGTCCAAGAAGACTTCTCCTCCTTTTTTATGGATAAACTCTATAATCTTCGGCCCGCATCCGGTAAAAAGCTGGGAGCCTATCTTAAAAACCCTTACTTTAGGATACAGGAGATTCACAAAATTCCTGGCTTTTTCCGGGCTATCCACATCTAAAGCCAAGATTAATTTTCGTTCGTTCATATCTTTAGACTTCCTATCAACTCTTTGATGTCCTTGATTTTATTCCGGGCTAAATATTTCTCTAAACCGGAAATGATTTCAATCGTCGTCCGGGGATTAATAAAATTAGCCGTGCCCACGGCAATCGCGCTTGAGCCGGCAATAAAAAATTCCAGAGCGCTTGAAGTATCCATAATTCCCCCCATTCCGATTATGGGAATTTTCACTTTTTTGTAAACCTCCCAGACCATCCTGACCGCCACCGGCCGGATTGCCGGGCCGCTGAGGCCGGCTGTTCCCATCGCTATCTTAGGCCTTCCCGCCTTTACCTCAATACTCATTCCCATAAGTGTATTTATCAATGCTACGGCATCTGTTCCCGCGGCTTCGGCGGCTTGAGCAATTTCTGTAATATCCGTAACATTGGGCGAGAGCTTGGTAATCAAGGCCTTTTTGGTAACCCCGCGCACTGCCTTAACAACCTCGTAGGTTGAATTGGGATCTTGGGAAATTAGTTTATAACTCTGGTTACTGGTTTCTGGTTTCTGGTTACTTTTAATATTTGGACAGGAAATGTTCAATTCTATCGCCGAAACCTCCGGGATTTTATCTAAGCGCCGGGCCAAACTGACAAATTCTTCACTATCTCCTTCCGAGGCAATGCTGACAATGAGCGGCACGCCAATCTTTCTTAAAAAGGGTAGTTTTTCCTGAATAAACTTATCTATCCCGGGATTTTCTAAACCGATGGAATTAAGCAGACCGGCCGGAGTCTCGCAGGTGCGCGGGGGAGGATTGCCCATCCGGGGCTTTAAGGTAATAGTCTTGGTAACTATCGCCCCTAACTTCTTTAAATCTATAAAATCCTTAAACTCCTCGGCATAGCCAAAAGTTCCCGAGGCAACCATGACCGGATTATTTAACTGAAGTTTACCGATTTTAACTTTTAGATTTATTCCCATAGAATCTGATTCGCCACAAACACCGGCCCTTCCTTGCAAACCCGGCTATATTTGTCGTCCGTTTTACCTTTTGCGTTTTTACTTTTGACTTTTATCACGCACCCCATACACACCCCGATGCCGCAGGCCATATGCGACTCTAAAGAAAGCTGAGCTGGAATATTCCGCTCGCAAGATATACGGCTGATTTCTTTGAGCAGAAGTTTTGGCCCGCACGCATAAATAGCTGAAGGCTGATAACTGAAAGCTGAGAGCTCTTTGGCTAATAAATCGCTGACGTAACCTTTAAAGCCGCGGCTTCCGTCATCGGTGGAAATCTTTACTTCGCAGCCGAGATTTTTGAATTCTTCTTCGCAAAGAATATCTTTCCTGGTTCTCGCGCCGATTAAAACCAACATTTTGCCTTTTTCCCGCCCATTGCTTAATATTTGGCGGGATCCCGCTTTTGCGGGAGCCTTTTTACTTTTTACTTCCCTTAGTTTTTCGGCAAGAAAAACTAAGGGCGCCGTGCCCATTCCGCCGGCAATCAATATCGGTCGATAGTCAACGGTCAACGGTCTACGGTCTATATTAAAGCCATTGCCTGAGGGACCAATAACATCCAAAAACTCACCCGGCCGTCTTTGTGATAAAATTTCTGTCCCTTTCCCCACCGCTTCATACAACAGCACTATGCTGTTTTTTATTCTTTGCTGGCGGCTGATAGCTGGCGGCTGATAGCTAATTCTATGTATACTCAACGGCCTTCTTAAAAGCGGCTCAATGCCATCGCTCACCTTAATATTCACAAACTGCCCCGGCTGGGCGGATTTGGCGATTTCCGGAGCTTCAATAATAATTTCAAAATAGTTATCCTTAATATTTCTATTAGAAATAACTTTTGACTTTTGACTTTTGACTTTTGACTTTATTTTTGGCATTTGGGGCAGAAAAAGGTGCCTCGACCGCCTAAGGCGATCCGCTTAATTAGAGTTTTGCAGATCAGACAAGGCTTGCCTCCTCGTCCGTAAACCTTATGGTGTTTAACATAGCTTCCCGGTTCACCCGAGAGCCGGATATAATCGTCAATGGATGAGCCGCCGCAGTGGATGGCTTCTTTTAGAGTGTCTTTAATTTCCTTTAAAAGCAGTTCTTTTTCTTGATCCGAAAGCCGGTTGGCCGGCCTTTCCGGATGAATCCGGGCCCGGAACAGAATTTCCGCGGCATAAATGTTGCCAATACCGGAAATAAAAGTCTGATCCATCAACAGCGGCTTGATTTTGGTTTTCTTGGAAGAAAACATTTCTTTAAACTGCCCTGAATTTACCTCCAGCGGCTCCGGACCCAAGCTCTGGATAAATTTTAAATGGCGCCAATCATCAAGCAAATGCAGTTCCCCAAACAGCCGCTGGTCGTTAAAATCCAGATTCTTCCCGTCAGAGAGATGAAAACTTACCCGGCTTCGGGTGCCGTCTCCCGGATAAACTAATTGGCCGGTCATTTTCAAATGCACTGCCAGAAATTTTCCATTGGAAAATTCTATTATCAAAACCTTGGCCTTGCGCAGGATACTTTTAATAACCGCGCCCATAAGGCCCTTTTTGAATTTATCAGCTGAGGGCTGACGAATAACCTTAGGATTATGGATACAGATATCCACTATCTGCTTACCTAAGAGCACTTTCTCTAAATCCCTTTTTATGGTCTCTACTTCCGGCAGTTCCGGCATCTCCTCGCTCCTTTCGTCGCTCGGAATTCAAAAATAAAAACGCAAAAGTCAAAAGTGTTTCTTTAAATTTTACACTTTACTTTATCTTTTTGCCTTTTGACTTTTTACTTTTAACTTTTTATGGTATTCCTGTATCGGCTTGACTCCTAGTTTATGTTTCATCAAGGCCTCGATTCCCCGAGCGCAGGCCTCTGCCCCGGGCAAGGTAGTAATCACCGGAATGCCTAAGGCAATCGCGCTGGTGCGGATTTTTAGCTCATCCTGACGGGGGATTTTTCCGGAAACGGTGTTAATTATCAGTTTGATTTTGCCCTCTTTCATTAAATCCAAGACATTGGGTTTTCCGTCGCTAACCCTCTGGATGGTCCGGGCAATAATTCCGTTTTCCTCCAAGAACTTAGCCGTTCCCAGGGTAGAGATAATTTCAAATTTCAAGTCCTTTAGCTTCTTGGCAACCTTGGCCATCTGTGCTTTTTTGTCTTTGTCTTTGATGCTGATGAAAACCGTGCCTTTGACCGCGGGCAAATTCTGATAAGCGGCCAGCTGGCTTTTGGCGTAAGCCCGGCCAAAATCGGTATCAATCCCCATCACCTCGCCGGTTGATTTCATCTCCGGGCCTAAAGTTATGTCCACTCCGGGGAATTTCACAAAAGGCAACACTGATTCCTTGACTGAAATGTGTTTTGGAATAATTTCTTGAGTAAAACCAAGCTCTTTGAGAGTTTTACCCGCCATTACCTTGGCCGCTAACTTGGCCAATGGCACACCAATGGCCTTGGAAACAAAAGGCGCGGTGCGGCTGGCCCGGGGGTTGACCTCTAAAATGTAAACGGTGCCATTTTTGACCGCGTATTGCACATTCATCAAGCCGATAATATTGAGCTCCTTGGCCAGCCGATAAGTGTAATCACGGACCTTAGCTAAAGTCTCCGGGGTTAAGGTATGCGCCGGCAAAACCATGGCCGCGTCTCCCGAATGCACCCCGGCCTCTTCAATATGTTCCATAATTCCGCCGATGCAGAAGGTTTCGCCGTCGCCAACCATATCCACATCCACTTCAATAGCATCCTCAATAAATTTATCCACCAAAATCGGCCGCTCTGGTGAGGCCCAGACCGCGCGCTGAATATAATATTCCAGGGCCTGGTCATCATAGATGATCTCCATGGCCCGGCCGCCAAGCACATACGAAGGCCGGACTAAAACCGGATAGCCGATTTTTCGAGCGATGACTTTGGCCTCAGCAAAGGTAACCGCGTTGCCGTTAGCCGGCTGAACCAGGCCTAATTTTTCCACCAGCTGGGAAAAACGTTTGCGGTCCTCAGCCCGGTCAATAGCATCAGCCGAAGTGCCTAAAATCTTTACCCCAGCCTCTTTAAGCGGCACCGCCAAATTCAAAGGGGTCTGGCCGCCTAACTGCACTATTACCCCTTCCGGCCTTTCTTTATCAATGATATTTAAAACATCTTCTTTGGTTAAAGGCTCAAAATATAATTTATCCGAGGTGTCGTAATCAGTAGAGACAGTCTCGGGATTGGAATTAACCATAATAGTCTCATAACCTAATTCCTTAAGGGCAAAAGCGGCATGCACACAGCAGTAATCAAACTCTATCCCCTGGCCAATCCGGTTCGGCCCGCCACCCAAAATCATAATCTTTTTCTTTTTGCTTTTTCTGGTTTCATCCTCGGTGCTGACGGCTTGCGCCATATACATACCCGCTTGCGACGGAAACACCTGATGACTAACACCTGATGAAAACGGCGTCTCATATGTAGAATAATAATACGGGGTAAAAGCCTCAAATTCCGCGGAGCAGGTATCTACTAATTTATATACCGGCTCAATGCCTTGGGCCTTTCTTAAAGCTCGAACTTTATCTTCATCACTGTTCAGCGCCCGGGCAATCTGTTGGTCGCTAAAACCTAATTGCTTGGCCGCGAGAAGATTATCAGCGCTGATGTTTGCCTCAAACTCTACGATTTCTTTTAAATTCTGTAAAAACCAACGGTCTATTTTGGTCAGTTCATAAAGCCTATCCAAGGAATAATTTTCTTTAAGCGCCTCATAGAGATAAAATAATCTTTCCGCGTTCGGCCTTTTTAGCTGTTCTTCCAGTTCGATTTTATTCTTATATTTTATTCCACTTAAGCCGTCGCGCTTAATCTCCAGGCCGCGGATTCCCTTTTGCAAGGCCTCTTTAAAAGTCCGGCCGATAGCCATTACCTCGCCCACGGACTTCATCTGGATAGTAAGCGTCGAGTCAGCCGCGGGGAATTTCTCAAAGGCAAAGCGGGGGATCTTAACCACGCAATAGTCTATAGTCGGCTCAAAAGAGGCCGGGGTATTTTTGGTAATATCGTTAGGGATTTCATCTAAGGTATACCCGATGGCTAATTTGGCGGCAATCTTGGCAATAGGAAAGCCGGTGGCCTTGGAGGCCAGGGCCGAGGAGCGGGAAACCCGGGGATTCATCTCAATCACCACCATCCGGCCGTTATCCGGATTGACCGCGAACTGAATGTTGGAGCCGCCGGTCTCCACCCCGATTTCCCGGATACAGGCAATTGCCGCGTCGCGCATCTTCTGGTATTCCCGGTCGCTTAAGGTCTGGGCAGGAGCCACAGTGATAGAATCTCCGGTATGCACCCCCATCGGGTCAAAGTTCTCAATAGAACAGATAATCACCACATTATCCTTTTTATCCCGCATTACCTCCAGCTCATATTCCTTCCAGCCGATGATAGATTCCTCAACCAGGATCTCGGAAATCATGCTAGATTCCAGGCCCCGCCTGGCGATTTCCTCAAACTGCTCCTGGGTAGTGGCAATTCCGCCTCCGGTGCCTCCCAGGGTAAAAGAAGGCCGGATAATCAGAGGAAAGCCGATTTTGGCGGCAATCTTCCGGGCTTCTTTTATATTGCCGGCCTGTCCGCTGCGGGGCAGATCTAAACCGATTTTTTGCATTGCCTGCTTAAAGAGCTGGCGATCTTCAGCTTTTTTGATCGCCTTGCGGTCGGCGCCGATCATCTGAACCTTATATTTATCCAAAATTCCCTTATCCGCCAATTGAATGCTGATATTTAAACCGGTCTGCCCGCCTAAAGTAGGAAGCAGGGCATCGGGTTTTTCTTTCTGGATAATCTTCTCTAACATCTCCACGGTTATCGGCTCAATATAGGTCCTGTCCGCGGTTTCCGGATCAGTCATAATGGTTGCCGGGTTAGAGTTTACCAGAATAACCTTAAAACCCTCTTCTCTCAAGGCCTTACAGGCCTGGGTCCCGGAATAATCAAACTCGCAAGCCTGGCCGATAATAATCGGCCCGGAACCGATGATCAGAATCTTCTTGATGTCAGTTCTTTTTGGCATTTTTTAACTCAAAAGTAAAAAATAAAAACGCAAAACTACAACTAAAAAGTTAAAACCGTTAAAAACCATATAATTCTTTTAATACCTTAAATTTTGGCTTTTGAATTGAGATTTTGACTTTTTCCTTTTGACTTTTGCATTAATCTTACAAATCTCTCAAACAAATACTGCGCGTCGTGCGGACCGGGGCCGGCCTCGGGATGATATTGCACGCTGAATAGTTTCAGCTTCTTATGCTCTAGGCCTTCAGCGGTATTATCGTATAAATTGATGTGGGTCATCACTGCTTTTTTGTCGGGAATTGACTGCATATCCACATTAAAACCGTGGTTTTGGCTGGTGATGGAGATTTTGCCGGTCTTTAAATCCTTAACCGGATGGTTTCCGCCGTGGTGGCCGAATTTAAGTTTATAGGTTTTTCCTCCCAAGGCCAGGCCCAACATCTGATGCCCCAGACAAATCCCGAATATAGGAAGCTGACCTAAAAGCTTCCGCGCGGTTTCAATCACGTAGGTAACCGCCTCCGGGTCTCCGGGACCGTTGGAAAACAAGAGGCCGTCAGGCTTGAGTTTTAGTATCTGTTCGGCAGAGGTTTGGGCCGGAACTACTTTTACCTTACATCCGGCGCTTACTAGATTACGCAAAATATTGAATTTCACCCCACAGTCTAAGACCACTACCTTATGTTTTAACTTATGATGTACAACTCCTAACTTCTCACTCCATCCATAAGGCTCCTTACAAGTAACCTCTTTGACCAAATCCACTCCCACTAATGAAGGGGCTTTCTTGAGCTTTTCTAACAGGCTTTTTATGTCACTATCATTGGTAGAAATAACTCCTTTCATCGCCCCTTTGGCCCGTAAAAGCCGGGTTAAGGCCCGGGTATCTATGCCCTGAATCCCGAGAACCTTATGTTTTTTCAGATACTCATCCAAACTCATTGTTGAGCGCCAGTTGGAGCGAATAAAACTTAACTCTTTCACCACAAAGCCCTCTAACCAAGGTTTAGCCGATTCCACATCCTCTTCATTAACTCCATAGTTGCCAATCAAAGGATAGGTCATCATCACAATCTGGCCCTTATAGGAGGGGTCGGTAATGATTTCCTGATAGCCGGTGATTGAGGTATTAAAAACCACCTCCCCAAAGGCTTCACCCTGACAACCAAATCCCTCCCCTTCAAAAACCGTCCCGTCTTCCAAAACCAAAAATGCCTTCATCGCTCCCCTAAACCGTAAAAAACTAATGTTAGCCCCACTTTTACCTTAATTTTACCGATTATATGGGTAAATCACTCCACTTTTTTCAAAAACTGCTACCAAGCCCGATCTTAGCTCTTAATTTTTAACTCTTAGTTCTGTATTACTGCGCCTGGCAGGAATTGAACTTATCATATGGGCCTCCTGCCCCTAATGACGCTCACCGCCTACGGCGGTTCGCTGTCACCCCGCAGCGTAAACAAAGAAGCGATTCTTGAGGTGAAAATCACCTTTTCCCCTCAAACTCCCCTTTTGTTCAATTCCTTTTTATAAGTATTGCGCCTGGCAGGAATTGAACCTGCACCAGCAGCTTCGGAGGCTGCTGCCCTATCCGTTGGGCCACAGGCGCGTAAGAATAAATTATTAATACTCTTGGCATTAAGAAACTGCCTGTATAATTTCCTCGGCTGTTTTACGTAATTGTGTGTTATCAGGATTAATCTTTAATGCCTCTTCTGCTAATTGTTTAGCCTTTATATAATCTTTTTTGTAAAAATAGAGGTTTGCTAAATGTATGTATTCTGAAGAAAGGCGCAAGCCCAACGCTATCGCTTTTTCTCCAAATTCAACAGCTTTGTTAAAATCATTTTTGTCGCGATAAGAAGCAGATAATATTATAAATGAATTCCACTTAATCATTTTGTTAAATCTATCCTCTTTTTCTACCAAATCTATTATATTTTCTAAACAAGTAAATTCTTCTTGAGCAATGTTTGCAAGATTCTGAACATCTATTTTTGAAGAACAGGTCAAGTAATAACAAGATGGACTTCTATGGAAATACACCATCGGAGGGCTATCCGCACCAAAAAGATATACCAAATTTTCCTTGTCTCCCATACTATCAGCTTTTGATAGAAATATTGCTGAATCTGGAGGAGTTCCTGTTTCTGCTACGCTAAACGCTATATGTTCGATATCTCCGCCCGTATCAAATACAGCCATTATTAATTGCGAATGCGCGGCATAATCTCTTGCCAAGTTAAAACCCGGAAACACTTGAGCAGCTTTTTTAAAATATTCTGCCGCTTCTTTTAAATATCCTGAACTTTTGTTTAGAATTCCTTTTTTTGCATAAAGACCCCCCATATTAAAATAACAAAAGGCGTTGAAAGGGAACATTTCCAATGGCAAAACTTTTTCAAATTCCTCTTTTGCCTTCTCATACTCTTCCATCAACGCAAACGCACAACCCAAATTAAAATGCGCGCCAACATGATACGTATCCACAGAAATCACTCTTTCAAATTCTTTTACTGCCTCTTGCCATTTTCCCTCTTTTAAATAATCTGTTCCTTTTTTAAAATTCGCTTCTATGCTATTTTTTTGAAAAACAGGGTTTTTTATCATAGCTTGTTTTGAGTCTGAAATCTCTTCTTTCGCAGACTCAATTCGTTCTAACTCATCTATCTGATAGGTCAAAACCACACCTAAAAAATCTATTTTTATATATTTGTCTGTTTTATCAATTATTCTGCAGTTGTATTTCTTGCCGTTTTTCAAATAAATTGTATCTGCTCCCGCAAAACGCATAAATGAGAAAAAAATAATAAATAAAGAGGCGATTTTTACGATCAAAAAATGTTTTCTCATAAGTTGTTTTTCCTTGTAAAGATTAAGTTGCTTCTGCGCCAGCATCTCTGCCGTTTCCTCTAAATCTTCCGGAAACACGCCCACATAATACCGACCTCAATGTTTTAATACAGCTATTTTGCGACCAACTCAAACTCTTTTGGTACTAAAACCCGTTATCCTTTTCATCGGTTCTGGCTTTGGTGATTCCAACAACTTTCTTATCGCCTCAAAAACAATCTTAAACTGCTGGTCGTATTTCCCTTCCATATCCTCAATTTTTCGCTTAAGCTCTACGTGCGTTAAAAGCAGCTGTCGTAATTTTATGAATGTTCTGATAATCTGGATATTAACATGAATAGCTCTGTTGCTATTGAGAACTGAAGAAAGCATAGCCACTCCAGGTTCACTAAAGGCATAAGGCGGATAACGCAACCCCATTTTATCAGCAGAATTGGAGGTAACAAATTGGCACCTCCAATTTTTAAACTCCGGCTTTGATAATTTAAACATAAAATCGGGCGGGAATCTATTGAGATTTCTACGCACCTGTCGCTTTAGATACTTAGTCTCTACCCCATAAAGCTCTGCCAGATCCCTGTCCAACATTACCTTTTTGCCGCTAATCAAAAAAATCTTGCTCTCTATTCTTTCCACTGGAACTAAGCTCATGACTATTCCTCTTTATCTCTACTGCTTAACTTGATATCACAATTAGAAAAAACTTAGCTGTTCTTCGTGTTTTTTGGGCTTATCGTCATCGCCAAAGATGGAAACCTTGCCGTATTCGCCGTCATAGCCGGCGGCGATAGTTACCTTTCCCTGGCGAGCCCGGATAATTGCCTCGGCGATGCGCGAGTCCATTCCTTTGCGTAAATATTCTTCCGGGACTTTGCCTAAAACCTCAAATTCGGTGCCGAACTTGGAAAGAATACCCCGGTATTCCTGTTCCACGGCCTTAGAGGCCTTACCCATTCCCTTAACATCGGCAATAATCTCATCCAAAGGAATCAGGTTTTTAAAAGGTATAGCGTTATCCGGCTTAAAGCCCTCGGGCCGATCGGCAAGCTGGTCTACCCGGTTCATCACCCCAATGGTTAAAGGCTTACCGCATTTTGGGCAGAGGTTTTTATGGGCCCTGCTTTCCTGGGGCGAAAAGCGCACCTCGCAGAGGCGGTGGCCGTCGTAATGGTATTTGCCTTCCTCGGGATAAAACTCTATAGTGTATAAAAACTTGCTTTTATCTTTGGTCCTTAAGGCCTCCATTATTGCCGGATAAGAAAGCTCACAATTAAAAACATTGGCCTCCCGGCCGATTTTCTGCGGCGAGTGGGAATCGGAATTAGAAATCAGGGAATACCTATCCAGGGCGCTCAAGCGCCAGTTCATTGCCGGGTCGCTGGAAAGTCCGGTTTCTAAGGCGAATATTTTAGGGGTCTGCTCCTCAAAGCAATCCTCAATTTTATTAAACCCGGACATTGAGCCAAACAAACTAAACCAGGGAGTCCAGATATGCCCGGGCACCAATACGCAGTTCTCATCAATATCAAAAATTATCCGGGCTAATTCCGCGGCGTCCAGGCCCAGAATCGGCCGTCCGTCCGAAGCCAGGTTGCCTATGCCGGCCAAGTGGGCGTTGATCTTATCCACGGTTTTAAATGAAGGGGCAAAGATGATGTTATGGATACGATGGCCCCGGTTATTTTTAGAATAGATACTGCTTATCTCGCTGGATAAGATAAAATTAATACCTTTATACTCATATAAACCGTTTCCCTTATCCTCTAATTTGCTCCGGAGCTCCTCCAGCCATAAGTGGTGGGTGAAATCCCCGGTGCCGATGAGCTGGATGCCTTTGAGCTTGGCCCAGTAAGCCAAATGCTCCACATCCATATCCTTACTGGTGGCTCTTGAATACTTAGAATGTATATGAAAATCGGCGACAAATTCCATCTTTAAATACCGCGATTTCTAAAAAGGATATCCTATCTTGCCATTACAAATCGTATATTCCACAACCCCTTTTAACCTCCGGACCAAAAAGGCAGAGTTCTTAGACTTAGAAACCAGGCCATTTTTTTCCACCACCCATTCTTTGTCCGGGTCAATCACCGCAAGATCCGCGTCGGTGCCTATACTTAAAGTGCCTTTACCCAGTCCCAGTATCCTGGCCGGATTAAGGGATATTTTTCTCACCAACCCGCTCCAATCCAATAAACCCGGAGAAATCAGTTCGCTGATGCTTACCGCCAATTCCGTCTCTAAACCAATTACCCCAAATTCGGCCCGCTCAAATTCAATCTCTTTTTCGTTTTCGGTATGCGGGGCATGGTCTGAGGCAATCGCGTCTATGGTGCCGTCTTTTAAGGCCTGCTTCAGGGCCAAGACATCCTCCCGGGTGCGCAGGGGAGGATTCATTTTCTTATTAGTATCGTAATTCAAAACCGCCTCTTCAGTCAAGGAAAAATAATGCGGCGCGGTTTCGGCAGTTACCTTAAGGCCTTTTTTTTTGGCTTGGGCAATAATTTCAACTGACTCTTTACAGCTGACATGGGCAATGTGAATAGGCGCGCCCGAGCTCTGGGTGAGCTGAATATCCCTTTCCACCCGTTTATATTCCGATTCCTTGGAGATGCCTCTTAGTCCGAGGCGAGTAGAGGTCCATCCTAAATTCACCACCCCGCCATTGGAGAGCTTTTTATCCTCGCAATGAGAAATAACCAGAAGGTTATTTTCTTGGGCTTCTTTTAACGCCTGTAAAAAAAGCTCTTCATTGTCCACGGAACAGCCGTCATCGGAAATAGCCAAAACTCCTTCTCTTTTTAGGCCGGCGATATCAGTCAAATCCTTACCCTGACGGGCATGGGTAATCGCCCCGCAAATAAAGACATTGGCGGCTGAAGTATTCCTGATAATTTCTTTTAGCCGCCGGACATTATCCACGCAATCCATTGCCGGGGAGGTATTGGGCATCGCCAAAAGAGAAGTTACCCCGCCGGCTAAAGCGGCCCGGGTGGCGCTTAAAACCGTTTCCTTATCTTCCCGGCCCGGTTCTCTCAAATGCGTATGCATATCCACCGCCCCTGGCATTACTATTTTTCCGGCGGCATCAATTATTTTATCAACTTCGGCTTTGATATTTTTAGCTATTTTGGCTATCCGGTCATCCTCAATCAAAACATCCAATACTTCATCCAGGTTATTTGCCGGGTCAACCACCCGTCCGCCCCTAATTAGAAGTTTCACCCCGCCCTTCCTTTCAAATTATTCCCGCCTTTAGGAAGGGCGGGGTTCATTCTTTCTCTCATTGGCCTGGGCGGTCAGAAATAATACCGCCATCCGGACCGCGATGCCGTTAGTTACCTGCTCCAGAATCACCGAATTCGACCCGTCGGCAACTTCGCTGGACAGCTCTATCCCCCGGTTTATCGGCCCGGGATGCATTACCAGAATGTTCTTTTTCGCTCTTTTTAATCTTTCCCGGGTAATCCCGAAATCCTTAAAATATTCCAGCTGTTTAGGAAAGGCCTCTTCATTATCGCGCTCAAATTGCATCCGCAGCACATTGACCGCGTCCGCGTTTTCTAAGGCCTGGTCAATATTATGGGAAACCTTAGCCCCCATCCGCTCTATCCCGGGAGGTATCAGCATCTTAGGGGCGCAGACCGTAACCTTGGCCCCCAATTTATTCAGGCCCCAGATATTTGAACGGGCTACCCGGGAATGGGAAATATCCCCGACAATTACCACCTCCAGGCCGTCTATCCGGCCTAATTTTTCTTTTAAGGTAAAGATGTCTAAAAGGGCCTGGGTGGGATGTTCGTGCCAGCCGTCTCCGGCATTGACCACGCTGATATTAAGATGCTCCGCCAGCATATTGGCCGCGCCGGAATAATTGTGGCGGATAACCAGGATATCCGCCTTCAGGGCCTCAATGTTTTTCCCGGTATCAATCAGGGTTTCGCCTTTCCTGACGCTGGAGGTTTCGCTGGCGATATTGATTACATCCGCGGAAAGGCGCTTGGCGGCTACTTCAAAAGAAACCCGGGTGCGGGTGGAAGGTTCATAGAATAAATTCACCACGGTCTTACCCCGCAGGGCCGGAACCTTTTTGATGTCCCGGCTGGAAACCTCCTTAAAAGACTCAGCAGTCTCTAAAATAAGGCTAATTTCTTCCAGAGATAAATATTCCAACCCCAACAAATCTTTTTTAGTCCAAATCATTCTATCAGCTTTGGCTATCAGTTTTCGGCTATCAGCTGAAAGCTGACGGCTGAAAGCTGAAAGCCAAAACTATTTTCTATTTTTCCACAATCACCACTTCATCTCTACCATCAACCTCAACCAGACGTACCTCTACCGTTTCATCCTGGGCTGTGGGGATATTTTTGCCTACATAATCCGCCCGTATCGGCAGTTCCCTATGCCCCCGGTCAACTAATACCGCCAGCTGGATACATTGAGGCCGGCCGAAGTCAATCAACTCGGAAAGCGCGCAGCGGACCGTTCTGCCGGTATATAAAACATCGTCAACCAGAATAATCTTCTTGTCCTGGAGGTCAAAATTTATTTCAGTTTTACGCACTACCGGCTGGTTCGCCACCAGGGTCAAATCATCCCGGTATAAGGTAATATCCAGCGCGCCCACCGGGATTTCAGTATGGTCTATTTTCCGGATGCACTCAGCTAATCTCTGAGCCAGATAGACCCCGCGGCTCCTGATGCCCACAATAACCAGGCCCTGGCTTCCTTTATTATGTTCTAAAATCTGATGGGCAACCCGGGTCAGGGTTCGGGCGATAGCTTCTGAATCCAAGATTTTGGCTTTTTCCATAGATAATAAAAAACCCCTGGCACGTTTTACGCGTCAAGGGTTAGATTTAATCTTCTTTGGCTGATAAAATAATTCATTTTAATCCTTTCCCGCCTCTCAAGGGCCGAGTTTAAAGGTTTAATTATTATACCATCTTTTACTGTTCAGTCAAGGCAATTTTCCGGTCTGGCTGGGAATGGGAAGATTACCTTTTTCCATCCGTAGTCATTTATGAATTAAGTACCGTGTCCCCATAATTGCATAATTGCCATAATTGCTCTAATTTTTTACAACTCTCCTTTTATAAACTTCTTCCAAACCTTCAACCTCTTACCCCTGAGCATCTTACGGGTAAAGGTATTAAAGTTCTCCAGCCAGGCCAATTTACTTTCTAAGGGCATCTTCATATATTCTCTGATTTCTTCGTCTGAACGCGTATACTTTATCCCCTTAGATTTCATATCTATTTTTGCGCGATGATCTTCCTGGCTTTTTTAAGCATTTCTATATCGGATATATCCCGCGCCCTCCTGGCTTGTTTTTTCATCTTTATCAAATCATCTATAGAGATGACCGGCACCTTTATTTTTTTATCCCGCGCGGTTAGGATATTTATATTTTTTGCCGCGTCTTCAAATTTCAAAAAAGAACTTATAACTATATCAATTAAAATATAAGGATTTTTAAAATCAATATACGAAAATACTATCATATTTTTTTCTTTTATCCATCTTTCTCTTATTTGTTTATTGGCAAAATCTTCGGGCCTTACCGGAACTTTCGGCCTATAGCCTAATTTTTTAAAAACCAGAATGGTTTTAAGCAGATTTTCCTCATCCATTGCCAGCAATAAATCTAAATCATGGGTAGCCCTTTCTATCCCGTAGAGATTGACCGCGACGCCGCCAACTACCGCGTATTTAACCTTTTTTTTATTAAGCGCGCTAAATAACTTTTCGTAATACATATTATCTATCCGTCATTTTACACCCTGCATTCCCCTGACGCGCAACTAGTTTTCGCTGCTAAAATTATTCATAATGCGTCCACATCCTGATAATTTTTATTGTCCGCGATTCTTTAATAACCTGATACACCAGGCGATGCTGGATATTTATTCTGCGCGAGTAAGCGCCTGCTAAATCGCCAACCAGTTTTTCAAAAGGCGGAGGGTTTTGGAGAGGATTTCCTTGCAGGGTTTTCAACAGGCTTTCCGCTTTGGGCCGCAATCCTGAAGCGGAAAGTTTTTTCGCGTCTTTTTGCGCCTGCCTTGTGTAAACTACCTGCCAGTTTACCATTTAGGCGTCTTACCGCACTCTGAAATCGGGATTTTCAGGCCCTCCTGAATGGACTCGCGCATTCCCGGAACGGAAAGTAAATAGAGCGTCTCTTTTATGGAACGCCAGTCTTCATCGGATATTAATACCGCGTTGTGGCGCTTGCCGGTAATCTGCACCGGCTCATGGGATTGCGCGATAGAATCCAGCAATCTATATAGCCGTCCGCGCGCCTGGGTGGCAGTTAAGGTTGTCATTAGCCTCACCTCCTTACCTAAAGCGTATCATATAGCGTACGCATTGTCAAGCTTCAGAAATAAAAACTTCGCGGCTTGAAGTTTATGCACACATACGAGATCATACCAGCGCGCTTAGAAACTTGCTCGCGCTGATCACCCGGATGTTGTCCCGGATAAAATCAACTCCTTCTTCCTTTACTACCTCAAAAGCCAGGAGGTCTTTTAGCCTATCCGCGAAATACCTTAACGAAGAAGGTAACTCCTTAGAGGATAATTTTACCTCCACGCAAAACCAGGGTTTATTATCAATACTGACCAGGAAATCAACTTCTCGCTGTTCCTTATCCCTGAGATAATAAAGTTTCGCTTTATATCCTTGCGCGTCGGAAAGAAAGCCGCAGAATTTCAAGAGATGGGAAGCCATCATATTCTCAAACCTTACCCCCTCATCCTTGATCTCCGACCAATCCCACAAATACAGCTTCGGCTCTTTTCTTAATGATTTTATCCTGCTGTTTTGGAAAGGATACACCCGAAAATGGTAATAAAACCTCTCCAATATCTCTACCCAAGAAGAAACGGTTTTATGGGTAACCTTTAAATCTTCGCGCAAGGAATTAAGAGAAAAGAGCGAACCCGCCTTCTCCGGGAGGAGCTCGGCTAATACCTGCAGGGCCGAAATGTCCCTTAGATTTTCAATATCCCGGACATCCTCTTTTATCAACCGATCCAGCCTCTCATTGTGCCAACGCCTTAGCGCCCTCTCCTCCTGCCGGCTAAAAACCTCGGGGAAACCCCCAAACTTAAACAGGGACGCGCACAATTCCGCGCACTCCTTTTTTTTATCTGAAAAAACAAGCCCTTTCAGTTGAGAAAAATCCGCGTTCTCCCCCAGCAATTCCGCCAGCGAGAGAGGATGAAGGCAATAAGAGCGATACCGGCCCAAGAGAGAATCTCCGCCTTTTCTATATATATCCAGCCGGGCGCTTCCGGTTACCACTATGCTGAATTTATCCTTATATTTATCGTATTCGCCCTTTAAATAATTCTTCCAGTTTCTGTATTTATGGATTTCATCAAAAATAAACAGCCTCTTATCCGCCGGAAAAGTTTCGCTAAGGATAATCTTGCGGTCAGCGCGGTTGTCCCAGTTCAGATAGGCGCAATCTCCGCGGAAAGACTTCTCCCCGATCTCCTTGGCCAGAGTAGTCTTGCCAACCTGCCGGGGCCCCGAGATAAACACCATCTTATCCCGTAAATCTTCCAGGACATATTTTTCCAGGTATCTTTTAATCATATTTCTGCCTCCTACAAATTATACCAAAGTATAAAATGTTGTCAAACTTTTTCTACTTAGGGAGAAATATACCGGATAAGACAATACTTAGG
>JAUSCZ010000013.1 GCA_030674475.1 Candidatus Omnitrophota bacterium | reverse complement strand
CCGAAGGCCGGCCCTCCAAGACCGCCGAGGAAATTCCCCTGGAATGGTGTTATTGTGACGGGGTCAAGCTTAGTCTTATTCACAAGAAACCCAACGAAGCTATCACTGCCCAAGATTTAGAAGATGCCCTGAAGAAAATTCAATATACCTTGAAGCCGCAGGATATTGTGCTTTTACATACCGGCGCGGATAAATTTTACGGCGGCCCCAAATATTTCTCGGAATATCCTGGAGTGGATATCTCAGCCATAGATTATCTTCTGGACAGGAAGATAAAGATTTTCGGCGTGGACACGATGGGCATTGACCGGCCGTATAAATCTATGTTAAGCGAGTTCTTGAGTGAAAAGAAGCCGTTATATCCCACGCATTTTTACGGCAGGAAACGGGAATTCATCCACATAGAGCGCCTGGCCAACCTGGAAAAGCTTCCTGATTCCGGCTTTAAGATTATATGTCTGCCGGTAAAAATCAAAGGCACCGGCGCCGCCTGGAGCCGGGTTGTGGCAATGGTAAATGACGCGAATATAATGAGGTGAATTCATGGTTAAGTCAACGATTGAAGATTTAGAAAAAATGATGGAGTTCCCCATGGAGGGGATTTTTAGTAAGGTTTTGGTCAAGACCAATATTTCAAACCATACGCTTCTCTGTTTGGCTAAGGGCAGTGATATGTCCGAGCATACCTCAACCCGCGAGGCCGCGGTTACGGTTTTAAAAGGAACAGGAACTTTTATTTTAAGGCGCAAGAAGATTAAAATGAAGCCGGGGGTCTTTATCTTTATGCCCAAAAACGCGCCCCATTCATTGCGCGCGGATGAGGACCTGGCGATTTTATTGAGCTTGTCGGGTCGATAGTTTGTAATAGGAATATCTTTTTTCTGTACTCTGTTATCTTTTCCGACCGAAGGGAGGAAACAAATGGGACATACTTGTAATTCAATCATAATTAACGCGCCGTATGATCTAATTTTTAATATCTCTAACAACATCCCGCGCTGGACGGAGTTGTTTGGGGGAGAATATAAGAAGGCCGAGGTGGTTAAGAAGGAAGGCAATAAAATCACCTTTCGCCTGACTGACGATGAGGGCAAATCCTGGCAGTCCTGGCGGCTGCTGTTTAAAGAAAAATATTTTACCTATTCTGAAAGAGAAGAGCCAAAATTCCCTTTTAAGTATATGAAGATTATCTGGCTTTATACTCCCAAACCCGAAGGCGTGGAAATGACCTGGATCCAGCATTTTGAGATGGACGAGAAGGCAAAATTTAACGATGGGCAGGTTGAGGGTTTTATCAATAAGCACTCCAAAGATAATTTGAGGATATTTAAGGAAGTAATTGAAAGAGAAGCTAAGAAGTAACAAAGTTATTTTCGCTCTTTTATGGCTTGAGGGGGCGGTAATATCTTTTAATACCGCCTGCGTTGCCGCGGTAATCCCGGCAATTGCCCGGGATTTGCATAAGGACAGCTTTGAAATCGCCAGGATCATTTCTTTTTATATGATCCCTTACGGCCTGGCCGCGCTGATCTACGCTCCTCTGGTAAAAAGGCATTCAGTCAAGGCAATTAAAACAGTTTGCCTTCTGGTGTTTGCCTTGGCAAGTTTAATCGGGGGTTTAAGCGCTTCAGCGTTTTGCCTTTTCACCAGCCGTGTTTTCGCGGGAATCGCCGCCAGCGCCACCACGCCAATTGCTTTGATACTTACGGGTGAGCTTGTCCCTAAGGAAATCCGGGGCCGGATGGTGGGTGTTTTTTTTAGCGCTACCTTTATTGCCGCGTTTGCCGGTGTTATTTTAAGCGCGGTCCTACCGTGGCGAATGCTTTTTATAGTGCCGGCGGTTTTCGCGCTGGTAAACGCGGTATTGGTTTTTCTGTTCTTTGACTTTAAATCAAAAGTAGAATATGATTATGAGGTAAATTATTTACATATAATTAAAGAGCGCCGCATAGTAAGGATATTTATCTATATCCTGATTTTAAGCCTGGCTTATCACGGTATATATAATTGGTTAGGTGTATATTTCTCTTCTTTACAGTATACCCAAGCGCAGGTGAGTCTGCTTTTAAGCCTGGTGGTTTTTAGCGGAATATTCGGCCAGCCTTTTGGCGGCTGGGTCACTGATAAAAAGGGAAGAGTTTTTGCCGCGACTCTGGGATTGGCTGGATTATCCCTAGCAACAGTTTTTTTAATTAGTCCGTTTTCCTTCGTTTATTTAGCGGCGGTTCTTTTTGTCTTTGGAATTGCCTGGACAATGAACCATAACGCGGTTTCCACCGTGTTAACTGATTTTCCGGATAAATTGCGCCCGGAATTAGCCAGCCTTAACAGCGCGGTGCGCTTTGCCAGCGGGGGGTTGGGTGTTGGTCTGGCCGGGGTTTTTATGCAAATAAGTTTCAGCCTGACCTTTCTGGGTTTAGGGGTAATTATCTTGATTTTGGCGATGGCGTCAAAAAAGATTCTAAAGGAAGAGAAAATCATTGGTTTTCCCTTGCGTAAACGCTCGTAAATTTCTGCGAAATTTACTTCGCACGCTTCGGGATTAATTCGCGCATAAACTTATGTTCGCTCTGCTAAGGCTCGCTCCATAAGCCGGCAAGGCAATGGTTTGGCTTCCTATAGCCAAAGCCATAAGTTTAGCGCTCATTAAGGAGGCTTAAAATGTCAGACTTAAAGGGAAAGACGGCGGTGGTTACCGGGGCCAGCCGGGGGATTGGTAAGGCCTTGGCCTGCACCGCGGCAAGCTTAGGGATTAACTTGACCATAGCCGCGCGCACCGAGGGGCCGCTAAAGGAAACCGCGGAGGAAATCCGTAAAAAATATAAGGTAGAAGTCTTACCGGTAGCCTGCGATGTGACTAAGTTAAGCGATTTGGAAAATCTGGTCAACAAGGCCAAGGAGAAGTTCGGTAAGATTGATATCTTGATTAATAACGCTGGGGTCTCCAGCCAATACCCGTTTGAGAAACAGCCTTTTGAGGATTTTGAGAGCTTGGTGCATACTAATTATTTAGGCTATGTGCGCTTAATCCGCTTAGTGATAAACGATATGATTAAGAATAAGTCCGGCGCGATTATCAATATGGTCTCCGGCTCAACATTGTGCGACCCGGTGCCCAGAAGCTTTATCGTCTACAGCTCATTAAAGGTGGGGCTTAAGGCATTTTGTAAGGGCCTATTCTGGGAGATGCGCGACTACGGGATTAAGGTAACTTCAATCTTACCTGGGGTAACCGATACGGATTTGACCGGAAAGCTTAAAGAGGTAACTACGGACACCTCGCGCCTGATGACTACCGAGGCCATTGAAAACGCGCTGAAGTTCGCCCTTACGGTGCCGGCCAATGTCTGTCCTTTAGAGATCGCGGTGATCAATCAGCAGACTCCCTGGACCGCCCCGGTGATACCGTTTAAGCAGGAACACCCCGGGAAGTAGGGCGCGGGTCCACCCACGCTATAGTAGCGGTGCGATTTATCGCACAGGAAGGGCATTTTCAGTTAAAATACCAATAATGGGAGGCTGTAGTGGACAAGAAAGACGAGAAGAATTTGAAAGTCCGGTATTTGACCTGGCTGTATAAGACCGTTAAAGAGGCCTTTGACCGTTATGAGCGAAAGTTTACCCAGTTAGAGATTGACGGGTTTGTGTTAAGAGAAATGGAAAAGGAGCTCAAGGGCTCTTATATGCCCCAGGAGAAGAAGGCGCTAGAGAAATTAGTTAACGACTTTAGAAATTACGTTGACGAGAAGGAAAAGGCTTGCCTGAAATTGAAATACAAGGGGAAAAAGATTGACCCGGAGTTTATCTTTTTAGATGTCAAGCTTATTGCCATAGAAAAGGCAATTTTAAAAGAAATCGGCCATGAGGGCTTGGAAAAGATAAAGGCTGCCTATCATGATGAAATGGTAAAAAGAATCTTGGAAGAAAAGCAAGAGCAGCGATAAGCAAGGATGGTTTTAAAAGGACATACCCATATTTTTTCGGCGGTAGTAGCTTTTATCTTAATAGTTGTTTATCTGCGTTATATTGAGAAAAAGAGCCTTTTTTATCCGGAAAGCGAGATTGCTTATACGCCTGAAGCCTCCGGAATGCGTTATAGCGAGGTCAATTTTGAGACTTCTGACGGCTACATGCTTAACGGCTGGTTGATTGTTCAGCCCGCGGCTAAGTATACGATTCTTTTCGCGCATGGGAACGCGGGTAATATCAGCCACAGGGTTGAAAAGCTAAAGTTTTTCAAGGAACTTGGCTGTAATGTGTTTATCTTTGATTACCGCGGTTACGGCAGAAGCCAGGGCCGGCCTTCAGAAAAAGGCCTTTATCTTGACGCCGGGGCAGCGTATGAGTATTTAGTTGCTCAAGGGATACCGGCGAATAACATTATCGGCTATGGAGAGTCGTTAGGCGGCGCGGTTATCATTGACGCGGCGTTAGAACATACAATGGCCGCGCTTATTGTGGATAGCTCTTTCAGCTCTGCCAAGGATATGATAAAGACGATATATCCGTTTCTGCCGCATTGGATATTTGCCAGCAAGTTTTATTCGATTAAAAAAATTAAAACCATAAAAATCCCAAAGCTAATAATCCATAGTATCAATGATGAGATTATTCCTTATAGATTAGGCAGGAAGCTTTATGATGAAGCGGCGCCGCCCAAAGAATTCCTGGATATCCGCGGCGGCCATAACAGCAATTTCTTTGAGTCCGAAGATATTTTAAAGGAAGAAATCAGCGATTTTATAAAAGGATTGCCATAATGATTATTGACGCCCACAGCCATTATCTGCCGGAGGAGATTGTTAAGGTAGCTTCTTTTTATAACCCTAACTGGACGGATATAGAGGCCCAGTTAAAGGGTATGGAAGAAAGCGGAGTTGAAAAGGCAATCCTGCATTATCCTACTACTGACGCCCATATCAAACTAAGCGATGAAGAAAAGGCGGCCAGGCTTTATAACGACGGCTTAAGCAAGGTTACCCGTAAATATCCCCATAAATTCATCGGCTTAGGCGTCCTGCCTGTTCAGGATAAAGAAAGAATGCTTTATGAGCTTAAGCGCTGTCGCAAGGACTTGGGCCTGCGGGGAATATCATTGGCCGCCAGTTATAACGGTATCTATCTTGACGACAAGCGGTTTTATCCTTTATATGAAGAGGCCCAAGGCGAAAATCTCCCCATATTCGTGCACACCCAGACCATTAATCCTATCGGCTTTGAAAGGGTAAATGACCCCTTGCTTACCCCGGTCGTGGAATATGTCTTTGATATGACGATGTGCGTTTCCAAGATGATGATGTCCGGAGTTTTTGTCCATTTCCCCGGGTTAAAGTTTATCTTTGCCCACTTTGGCGGGGTTCTGCCGTTTCTCAAAGACCGTTTTGATACGGTGTATACAATGCTCAGGATGAGGAATATCGTCAAAGACTTAGGTAAGGCGCCGTCTGAGATTTTCAAGAATATCTACTGTGATACCAGCGCGGTAAAGTCAAAGAATGTCTTAAAAATGGCTCTGGATACCTTTGGGGCTGAACATTTATTATGGGGTTCGGATTATCCGGCGAACAAGGATGTCCAGAGTTCAATAAAGGCGATTCGGGAATTAGACGCGCCTGATGAACAAAAGGAATTGATGTTGGGAATGAATATAGGGAAGATAATCAGTTTAGACGTGATTGTCTAATTAAGGGAGGAAGCTATGCAAATGCAAAAAGAGGTTCATTTGACCGGAAAAGATTTAACCGCGATGGTGCAGTTAAGACCGCAGGATGTGGGTAAATACGCCATTGTCCCCGGGCCTAAGGATCGGCTGGATGTTTTGATGAAAAAGATAGAGAATCCGGTGAGGAATTTTTCCTTTATGGAATACACAATGTACACCGGAACTTATCAGGGGATTAAAGTTACCGCGATAAACGGGGGAAGGTTTTCCACCGATACCTCAATCACTACCGAGGTGATGTGTAATGCCCAAATACCTACTATCATCCGTATCGGCACTTGTGGAGCAATGGATGAAAATATTAAGGTTGGGGATCTGGTGGTGGTGGATAAAATTATCCGCGGAGACGGGGTTACCCCTTATTATGTGGATAAAGATTTTAAGACCGTTGCCAATAAGGAGATTAGTGATATTCTGGAAAAAGTGGCCAAGGATTTGGGGGCAACAGTGCACCGTGGCACAGTCTGGACTACTGATGCCCTTTTACGCGAAACCAGAGAGCTTGTTGAGGCTAAACGCAAGGAAGGGGCAATGGCCGTGGATATGGTCTCTGCAACCCTGCTGACTATCGCCCAGATCTATAATATCAAGGCCGGCTCAATCCTGGCAGTAAGCGATAATGTGATAACGGGTGAGATGGGTTTTATGAACCCGCTTTACTATATGGCTGAGACCAAGCTGATTGAGATTGCCTTGGAAACGGTAAAAAGATTAGAGGGAAAATAATGGGTATGAAATTCTCACCCCTTTTTTGGCCGGTGGAACTAAAAGGAAATACCATTTATATCCTGGATGAAACCTTGTTGCCGCATAAGCTGGCCTATGTCAAGGCCAAGACTTATCTGCAGGCAGTTAAGGCCATCAAGGAGATGAAGACCCGGGCCTTTGGTCAGGTAGCCCTGGTGTTTTATGTTTTCTTATTAGTATTAAGGCAAAATAAGCAAAAGAAAAACCTCTTGCCGGTTCTGAAAAAGACTGCCATCGCGCTTAACTCGGCTCGTCCAACCTTACCCTTTAAGTTTTTAACTGATATGGTATTAGGCTGGCAGGCTCAGGGTAAGGATTTGGAAAAGGCCATATTTGGTTTCTTAGAGCTGCTCAAAGCCAAGCGTATCCAGAGAGCCGAGGAAGTAAGTAAGATTATTCAAGACAAAGATGTGATTCTTACCCATTGCAATGTCAGCGGCGAGCTTCCTTTGATTGCCGAGTTCTGCCGCGCGAAGGGTAAGCATATTGAGTTTTATGTTACCGAGACCCGGCCGTATATGCAAGGCAGCCGCCTGACTGCCTGGGAACTGCATTTAGCCGGCTTTCCGGTAACTATAATGACCGACGGTATGGTAGCCAGCATTATGAGTCAGGGAAAAATTACCAAGGTGATTGTGGGCGCGGACCAGTTGGCCCAGAATGGGGACATTGCCAATAAAATCGGCACCTATCAGATTGCCTTGGTGGCTAAGCATTTCAAGATTCCTTTTTATGTCCTTTGTCCTCCGCCATCCAAGGCCAAAAGCGGCAAGGATATAACGATAGAAATTCGGCCGGATAAGGAGTTATTGGAATACCAGGGCCTGCGCCTGGCTCCTTACGGGGTAAAAGGCTTTTATCCGGCCTTTGATATTACGCCGAATAACCTAATCACCACACATTTCCATTTAGGGCTTGCCAGATGATATTTGGAAAAGAAAAGTCAGTTCGGGATGAGATAGTTAACATAGGAAAGAAGCTTTATGAACTGCGTCTGGTGGTGGGCCGCTCCGGGAACTTAAGCGCGCGCTTAGATGAAAATATCATCCTGATTACCGCCACCGGCTCAAGCTTAGGCAATTTGTCCCCTGACGAGATTATTAAAGTTGACTTAAAGGACGAAGAAGACCTGAAGAATAAGCGCCTGACTACTGAATTCCCCCTGCACCGGATGGTTTATGAGAATTTCCCTCATAAAAACATTATCCACTGCCACCCCACGCTGATCAATGCCTATTTCGCGGTCTGCCCGGAACTTAAAACCTTGACCTTTGAAAGCAAGCTTTATCTGGGTAATATTCCGGTGGTGGAACAGGATACCCCGGCGATTAGCAAGCCGGAATTGATAGTTGAGGCCCTAAAGGCCAGCAATCTGGTAGTGGCCAAGAATCACGGGGTGGTTTCGGTAGCCGATAAATTCAGCGACTGCCTTTATTTTATTGAGACCTTAGAGGAGACGGTTAAAGCAGCTGCTACTGCCCGCTTATTCAAGAAAGATGTCCTGGATGATTTGGATAAAGCCTTAAAAGAAAATTTGAGCCAGGATACCGTGTATTTAATGTTTTCCAAAGAGCATATTCAGGCGATTGTGGATTTGGTAAACAGGGATGAGTTTATCGCCAAAAAGGGCCAGGAGCTGGATTTAACTTTACAGCTTGCTATAAAGTTAGACGGTCACAATCAGGCCTTTAAATTCAATTTTGAAAAAGGAAAAATTAAAAGTTTAGACTCTGATGAAGATGCCCCTTTTGTTATCTCGGCTCCTCTGGAGGCGTGGGAGCTGGTATTTTTGGGCAAGCTGGACCCTTTTGTGGCGGTGATGCAGGGCAAGATGAAGTTAAAAGGCGAATTAGGCAAGCTCTCCCGCTGGTATGTGCCCTTCAGCCGTCTGTTTGAGCTGTTTAAACAGGTGAGGATAAAATAGAGGAGAAACTATTTGTGAATAAATGCTTATGGTTGATAATATTAGCAGCTGTAACTTCTATTTGTTTTGCAGATACAAACAAGGAATTAGATAGGAATGTTTATAGTAATGAGTTACCTATGTATGGGGGAATTGAGAGGACCTCTGAACAAAAAGAAATTGATGATCGAGCAACAAAAAAGGTAATAGAATATGCGGGAAATAAGGAAACGGCATTAAAGCAAACGATAACATTGGCCTGGCAGTACTATTATAATGGTGATATAAAAACGGCAATAAAAAGGTTTAATCAGGCTTGGTTATTAGATCCTAACAATACGGAAGTTTTTTATGGATTTGGTATTATTATGGCAGAGAAAGGAAATAATGAAGAAGCGATAAATATGTTTAAGAAAGCATTAGAGTTTAATCCCAAATATGCAATGGCTATGTGTAATTTAGGCAGAGCGTATAAAGATAAGGCTTTAACGCTTGCCAGAAATTTTGGTTTAGCTAAAGAGGAAGAAACAATCAACTATTTTAAGCAGGCAGCTAACTTGTATGAAAATGCGGCTCAATTAGCAATACTTGATGATGATTTGAGTTATATCTATTATCAATGGGCTGTAATACTTGCTATGAATAAGAATTTTAAAGAAGCGTGGGATAAAATTAATCTATCTAGGAAGCATGGTGGTAAATCAATTGAAGAAGGCTTTGTGCGTCATTTGTCTATGGAGATGCCAGAGCCGATAAGGTAATGGAATTATGAAGCTTTTCGCTAATAACATATTTAATGGTGTTATATTATTCTTTATACATTAACGGCGAATTTGTAGAGGCAGAAGCAGACAGACGGAATGATCTACAATTGTACATATTGTCTGTGCCAAGGCAGTATAAATGCCTTCGGATTTGAAAGCGTGGTTGTGCAGAAGGTAGGGTAAGTTAATGTTATGGCCTACATCTTTTTGGATGAATCGGGGGATCTGGGGTTTGATTTCAGCAAACAAAAGACATCAAAGTTTTTTGTTATAACGGTTTTGTTTGTTATCAGCAAACGGCCTCTTGAAAAATGCGTCAGAACGGTGCACCGGGGCCTTCGGCAGAAGTATAAAAAGATAGAAAGCGTTCTTCACGCTTTTAAGGAAGAACCGATTACCCGCCAAAGAATACTGCGTAAGGTATCCGAAAAAGAATGCGCTGTCATGACAATCTACCTGAATAAAAGGCGGGTATATACGAAGCTTCAAAATGAGAAGGCGGTTCTGTATAACTATGTCGCCAACATTCTTTTGGATAGAATAATGACTAAACAGCTTATCCCGATTTCCGAGCGAGTCTATCTGATTGCCTCTAAGAGGGAGACCAATAAGTTTCTGAATGAGAATTTTCGTGAATACCTGAAGGGGCAGATAAAGAACGCGCACCGGCTTGATTTGCATATAGAGATAAAAACGCCTGCAGAAGAAAAATCCCTGCAGGCAGTTGATTTTATTTCGTGGGCGATATTCCGCAGATTAGAGCATGGGGATGATTCGTATTACAACCTTATTAAAAGTAAAATTGTTGAAGAAAACCCCTTATTCTCCTAAAAATGATAATGCCTCATTCGCTGTTTACGAGGAACCCTGCGGAACCCCACAAATGAGGACTTACTTACCAACAAAAATGTATTTTACGCTGAGCGCTCCCTGCAGGCTTGAAGTGTCCAAGCTATGGCCAACCATACGGAAGGGAACACTTGGAACAACCCGCAACGGGCTTACCGCTCATTTATATATACCTATATATAAATGTATACCATACTAGTATGGTATAGTCAAGGGAAAATTAAAGTGTTTTTACCCTTTTTAAAGTGCTAAAAATGGTTTCCTCTTATCCTTTATACATAAACGGCGAATTTGTAGAAGGCAAAAGCAGGCAGGTGGTAATTAATCCTTCTAATGGCGAGGCTATTGCTGAAGTGGCGGTAGCCTCTGATAAGGAAATAGAACTTGCGGTAAATTCATGCCGCAGGGCTTTTGATGAGGGAGTGTGGCCGAAGATTACTTTGGCTCAGCGCAAAGAATTCCTTCTAAAAATATCTCAGGGTATTCTTGATAAGGCGGGGGAATTGGCGCGATTAGAGACTTTGAATACCGGCAAGCCAATCAAGGAATCTACCTTTATGGATATTCCCTCCAGCGTCAAGACTTTTGAGTATTTTGCCAATCACTTAGAGGAATATCTTAAGGAAGAAACAAGGGATTTAGAAAACGCCCGGAGCCGCCTTGTCCGAGAGCCACACGGTGTGGCGGTTCTCATTGTGCCTTGGAACTATCCGCTTCTGATTGCCTGCTGGAAATTGGCCCAGGCCCTGGCCGCGGGGAATACGGTTATTTTGAAGCCCTCAAGCCTAACTCCTTTAACTGTTTTGGAGTTGGCTAAGATTGTTGAAGCCGCGGGCCTGCCAAAAGGAGTGGTAAATATTATAAATGCCAGCGGAGATATGTCCGGTGAATTGCTTTGCGCGGATAAAAGGGTGGATATGATTTCTTTTACCGGGAGCCCGGAGGTGGGGAAAAAGATTATCGGCTATTCCTCCTGGAATGTCAAAAAGCTGATTATGGAGCTGGGCGGCAAGTCCGCGGGAATAGTCTTAAAAGACGCGGACTTGGAACTGGCGGTTAACGGCTCTCTGTGCTCTATTTTTCTTAACCAAGGCCAGATGTGCACGGCAATGTCGCGAATACTGGTAGAAGATAATATTTACGATAGGTTTATCGAGGAGTTTACGGCTAAGGTAAAAAAGATTAAATTAGGCGACGGCCTGAATTATGAAACCCAGATGGGGCCGCTTGTTTCCCGGGCCCAGCGCGAGAAAGTAATTGAATATGTGGAAAAGGCCAGGAAAGAGGGGGCAAAACTGCTTTGCGGGGGGAAAGTTCCGGAAAACGCGGAATTAAAAAACGGTTTTTTCTTTGAGCCTACGGTGTTTACCGATGTTTTGCCGCGGATGAGCATATTTCAGGAAGAGGTCTTTGGGCCGGTAGTCTGCGTGAGCAAATTTTCAGATCCGGATGAGGCCATAAAATTAGCTAATGCCACGGATTTTGCCCTGGCCTGCGCTATCTGGTCAGCGGATACGGCCCTGGCTCAAAAGTTAGCCTCTCAAATCAATTCCGGGGTCTGCTGGGTCAACACCTATGGGATGTTTTATAACGAAGTTCCTTACGGCGGATTTAAGCAAAGCGGATTTGGCAAGGAATTGGGCCGGGAAGGGTT
>JAUSCZ010000038.1 GCA_030674475.1 Candidatus Omnitrophota bacterium | reverse complement strand
CACCTTAAAATTAACGCCTATTTCATCAGCAATCTTTTGTATGCCCCTCTGATAAGATTTACTTGGACCGGGATCCCCCACAACAATACTGGTTAAGATAGGCGCAAATCTTCCGCTAAGGCTGGCTCCCTCAACCTCTTGCCTGGCCTCCTGACGAATCGCTTCGGCAATTGGCGCGCCAGAGATAATATTCACCGGCGAGGAGGCAAAATCTTCAAGACGCTTATCTTGCGGACTACCGGATAAATGGGCGCTGTCCCTATTTTGCACAATCCCTTTTATATCATCCGTTTTACCTTCAAACAGTTTCCGCATAGCCTCTTGGTTTAAACGGCAGTTATCCGCGTTATTTATAACAATTAATTGCTCATATTCCGTCTTTGAGGCTAGCTCTTTAACGCTAAATTTGATTTGAAGCATCTTTTTAACTCTATCATCGTTTTTATATGCCTTTTTCAAATTATTTTCCCTCGTTATTTCATCGGCTTCAACAATAACCAGGATATCCACCTGGTGCCCCAACCCAACCATCCCCCCCAAGACTACAACTTTTATACCCTTATTAGTCATTTTGCTGAAAAACTCTTCTGAGCCGGTAAATTGAAGAATAGCCCTAAGCTGTTCTTCAGCCGCTATCCTATCGCCAGAAGTTTCCCTTAAGAAATATTCGTACAAATCATCCGCATCAACCACTTGCATCTCTTTTTCCAGGATATCGCCAATACCCGGGCTCATCGCTCTTAATATCGTTGTTTTTCCTGCCCCGGAATTCCCCATAACAAGTACCAGCACCGGCCTCTTATCGCCGGCACCGTCCAATTCCTTCCTCTTGGCAATAATTAAACCCTTAAGCTTTGTTAAGCCTGCCAGCGGGCTGGCTGTTCGCGGATTAAGTCCGGTAAAGATATTTCCGTGCAAATGTTTAAGAGCGCCCTCATCAACATCCCGGTCCGTGATTCCCGGCCCGGTCTTTTCCATCACTATCATCATATTGCTGTCCGGCAAGGAAACCTGATTACCCGCCAAATCCAATAACCTGGCCTTGCCTTTAAGGTTCTTGATGTATCCCGGCTGGAGATACGACCGCTCTTCTTTAGGCAGGAGGATTTCTTTTAGGTCAATACACTGTTCATTGGCAATCTCATAGAGCAATCGCAGATACCCTCTCCTGGTCAGAACCCCGTATTGCTCTTTGACCTCATCCCAGAAAGTGCAGGGGTTAAACTCCGGCCGCCAGCACCAGGTAAGTTTAAACAGGAATTCCATCGCGTCTTTGCGCCGGATAACAATCTTCCAGAGCTGATTCTGGCGGTCCTCATCTATAACCCGGTAAGCCGCCTTCAAATCCCGGCCCGGGAAATGCCGGACAAAATAATCAAACACCTCTTTATTGGTTTCGCCGCTAAGTTCAAGAATCTGCTCTTCTTCCCCATCCTCGGGGATTACCCCGTCACGGATAAGTAGACGGGCGCCGCCCGACAAGGCCAGGAGCGCCTCGCGCAAAACATCTCTTACCAAATCCAGGTTAAAAATCCGGCCGTCCTTACGGCTGTAACTGTAAATTTCGTGGAGGACAGAGGAGAAAACAATGGTATCAGCCAAAGCAATTCCATCTTTTTTTAATAATTCCCGCAGTTCGCTAGCATCGCCTCTTACAGCCGTTATCAGGGAAAGATTATGTTCCGTCTTTCTTTTATTTAAAGCCTTTATGGCCTCCTGGGATATTTCTATGGCCAATATCCTCTCAATCCCTTTTTTACACTTTAGTTTCTGGGCTATCTCCAGGGTGGGACCGTCAGCCGGGCCAATATCCACCCAGACCGGGCCCTTGCCATAGCTTAAAAGCCTGGCCTTATCATCCCAGGAAGAAGCCATTGCCTTCATATAGGTATCCTGATTACCCACCCGGTCAAACTGGTCCCGGCGCAAGCCCAGGAGATCCAAGAGCATATTCAACGCTTGCTGATGCCGGAGGAGGCTGCTGCGCTCATACATATGAATAAGCTCCAAGAGTTTATTTGCCTCATCGCTGAAAGAGAAATCAAAAGAAATGGCCTTTTGCCCGTCTATAACCATAGACACCGCCCCCAGCGGTTGTTTTTTCTGATAAGATAAAGACTCCCGGTCAAACGGCTCTGCCGTTTCCAACTTCAAGAGGATATCTTCCAGGCTGATATCCTTTAACATCGCCTCCAGGATGCGGGTCTTATAGGGATCAAACTCATGCCGGCCGCCGGATAAGAGGCGCATCAACTTAAAGAAATTGATATGGAACGGTTTTTCCATATCCAGCCCTTTTCTCCCGGCCATAGATAGGGCCAGGGCAATAAGCTTTAGCTGGGCATCAGCCATCAGCCCGAAGGTGGCGCTCTCCACATACCAACCCTGGAGATAGCGGATATTGTAAAAAAATACCGATAAGGCTTGCGGGCTTAGCGAATCTATGATCCGGTCTATTTCCTCACTTGGCTCGCCGATATCCCTTCTTTCCTTGCGGAAGCGGCCTAAGCGATCTTTTAGATACTCCCGGCGCTCTCTATGTGAGCGGAAATCATCCCATCGGGAAAGTAATTGCCCCTGCCAGCTGGCCAGGAATTTTCCGTTTCCGGGGGTGATTACCCTGCGGAAATCCGCGAAGAATTCTTCAAATTCACGGTTCAGACGGCTGTCCATCAAGCCTTCGCGGATACTGGAGGTATCCAGAAAGTTAAAAAGATACACGGTATCGGTTATCCTTTGGGCCGCCTGATTCAAGTCGTCTTTACAGCCTAAGGCCGCGGCCAGGGAATAAAGATGGGTGCGCAGCCAGCCGGTGAAATCCTCAAAGACCTCATAGCTAACCTCGCCCCTTATCCACTGGCCGGCCAAACCCCGGGTCTCAATTATCCGATAAAATAATTCATTCAAGATATTTCGGTGAGGATGTCCCTCAAACAAGGCGATATTCTCAAAAAGCCCTCTCCTTAGGCTTCCGGGATAAATTTTATCGCGCAAGATTAAGGCCGAGGCCTTGTTGGGGATAAGCAGGTCCAGCCCTTTTATTCCCTGCCAGACGCGCCTTAGCCGCTTTAGTCCGGCCTTAGCAATATCATGATAGAGAAAGGCGCAGCGCAGATAAGGCAGGATGCCTTGTTTATTCAGAGACTTGACTATCTTAGAAAGCCGCCTAAACTCCTGGCAGGATATGCCGGGGGTGTCCTGGAATAAAGCGATGTCATATCTCTCTATCCCCAGTAGTTTACGGCCCAGGCCGCGTTCAACAATATGCTTGAGGAGAGATAAGTTCCGTCCGCCGATAACCGGCACGAGGACTGAATCATAATTTGTCTCTTGCGGCCTCTGATATAAATAGCCGTGGATTTCCGGAAATAACTGTTTCAGCTCTTTTTCCTGACCGTTTGCCTTCTCCTTAAGAAACGGTTGAAAGGCCTCTACCATCTTTCGGGTATTGGTATAAATCTTATCCTCTATTTGCTTGCGCCTGGCGCGGGCATCTAAAAACGAATATCCCCTTACTTTCTTCTCCTTGCGGCCTATGTTTAGGACCGCGAATATTTCCGGCCAGCTATGCCAGCCCTCCAGGATAAAATCTACTCCCTGACCAGTCAAAGATTCACGGTTAAATTCCCTCTCCCTGCCTTCGCCGTTAAGGATGCCAAAGGTTATCCCGCCCATGGAATTAACCTCCTTAATTCCGTCAAGCCAATCATTAAAATACAGCAGGGTATACCCGGAATAATGGGCCATTACGCTCTCTATGGCCGCGGCCCTTAAACCCATCTTATCCTTGGGAGTTCCCTGCTCCAGGTCATCCCTGCCGATAACCATCTCGGCGCCGATGTATTCCAGGAGCCCATGATGATTGAGCTGGGACTCAATCAAGGAATGTTCTGAACCACTGACAATAACTATAGGTATCTTTTGTCTACGCAAGGCTTCGATAAACCCTAAAACCCCCGGATTGACCGGGGGAGTAAGCTTTTTCCGGATATCCTCGCGCAGGGCGGTGAAAGATTTCCGCGTATCTTCCAGAGAATATCCGGATAATTCAGAAAGCATCTTAATAACTTCTGATTCGCCTATATCAGAAGCCAGGCCATTGACCCAGGACACAGCCTCTCTCTCGCTTTTTGCGGTGAGCCGGGGATAGACTTTCACGTATTCCTGCCTCCAGGTCGGCTCAAGCAAGGTGCCGTGGACGTCAAAAACCGCAAGCAGACGGCTGTTTTTGGCAATCCGCAATACCCTACGGCTCAGCTGATTAAGCGGACTGCCGCCGGAAAATTTACCTTGCCTTTGTTTAAGTTCATTTGATAAAGCATTAAATAATAAAATAAGTTTTTTCTGCTTATAGGCTTTTCGTGTTACCTCCACATCTAAGGGGATCCCTTCTATCAAAGCTAAAGTTATGGTCTTTTCGTAGAGCCCCTTGAGGCCTCTGGGCGTCGGGAACATATGGTCATCGGCTTTGCCGCGATTCTCATGAAAATGGATGTTAAAAATACGTTTCTTATGCCGCTGGGCAAAGCGAAGAAAATTCTCAAAATTCAATGTTTCACCTGTCAAAAGCATATGCCCGGTATCCAGGGTCAGCCCGATACATGCATTGGTATCTGGCAACAAGAGTTTAAAATCAGAAATTTTATTACCTATGCGCCATAATTCTTGCGTAGAAGGGCGCATATTCTCTACCCCAACTTTTATCCGCCAACCTTTTTCCTGTATCATATTTCCCAGAAGCACCAGGAACTGATTAGCCTTTTTCAGGATATCACGCTCGATTTGTCTTTTAATTTTAGGTGGTATCTGACTATGGTGTGTTATGGTGGCAGGCAGATTGTATTCTTTTATAAGGCTTGAGAATTTATAGGTAAGTATTTCCTTGGGAGGGTGCACGGTAACAATTAATTCTTCTGCTAAACTATATTTTTGCCTCATTTTCTCTAAGAATTCAAAATATACCAATAACCTGCCAAATTCATCCGTATCCCCGATAGACCACTCTTTTGTTTTTCCGTGAGCCATGGCAACCAGCTCGGGGAAGTGCCACTGCGCTTTTAGATTCTTCAGCCGCATAAAATCAGCCAGCTTCGTCATATAAGCTTCATCTTCGATAAAACACTCTCTCTTATCATCCCAAAGAATCAACTGTTCACTACGGTTAAATTTATCGGGTTTTACCTCAATCGTCCCCACCGGCAGCGATGAAATTATCTTACGATCATCAAACCCTTGAAAATGCACGCTCAAAGAAAAGGGAACGGGTTCATTTTTTTCAAGCGGGCTGCTGCCTTTATTGGGAATTGATTTAGACTTATCGGCGTTTTTCACACAATCATCAACTATCTGCTTAATCATCTTAAACGCTTTTCGGGCAGATAAACCAACAACGCGGCTAACCACCTTAACCTCTTGGGCGAAACCTGGTTTGTGGGGATAAAAATAATCTTCCGAAGTTTCAGGATTATTGCTCTCGGCCTCCTGCGGCAGGCTATACATCAATTCCAAAGACCATCCTAAGAATACGCGGCCGGCATCTTCCAACCAAACGCAGTCTGCGGGTGAAAATATAAATTTATCCGGCACTATCCCCTTATAATATCCGTTCAGGAGAACTTCCACATAGCACTGTTCAGCTAAATAATAAGGCCAAAAGCTCGGATCTCCTATCCCGGGATAATCCGGCCTTACCGCACTTAACTTATTTTCCACAAATGAAATAGTCCGCTTTAAATTATCAATAATATAAATCGCGTTTATATCCGCATCCGGCAAATCCGCGAACGCAAGCGCGCCGTCATTCTCTTTATCCGCGGCGCGAGAATCCAATATCGCGCGGCAATCTTCGGCAAATCGGAATAATCTATCCCTCCCGCAAGAATCAAGCAAATGATCCGTATTTATATTATAATTTAAACAAAGTTTCTCCAGGTTACTAATATGGCCTATGAAATCTTGCGCTCTTCGGGCCGCGTTTTCTTTTATATCGGCAAGAACAATCTTCTCTTCCTCTTTCCTATAAGCTTCTATAGGCATATCGCTTGCCCCTAATATGTAAATTTCTTTAATATATCTATTCCCATCCCTTACAATTACCGCATCAGGAAATATCTTTAGTATTTTCTTATTGATACGCCTGCTAACTTCTTCCGGAGAAAACCGGAGGCTGATATTTTCATTTTTGGGCATAATTCGGACTGGATTATTTATCTTATCCGCGAAAACCAAAGAAAGCCCCAAAAATTCGCACACAGCCGCGACCATAAACGGCAAGGCCTTCTTAACAAGCTCCCCCAGCGGGCTGCTGCCGGAAATAGGACCATCAGTTTTTCCCCGCGCATTATTCGTCACGCTAATCTCACTATAGAAAAATTCTTGAGACTTCTTAAATAACTCTCTTAATTCCTCCACTGGTGAGCTAGAAACAGAACCGCCCCAATTTTTGCCCTTCTTGCCGGTAAGCGGGCGCTTATCATCCCGTGATAGCGGCTGCAAGATGGTTATACTATAAAAACGATGTTCATACTCGACAGACGTCTGAGCTAGCCTAACAAAAAACCCATTCTTAAAGGCCTCGATTTCATTCGTTTTACAATGCACATCTGTTTCTAATAAATACCCTCGCGCAGAGGTTTGTCTATGCATCGTTTCCCAAAATCTTTCGCTTTCGGCTAATGTACCGCAATATCCAGGATAATTGACATAAATTACGTCAAATGTTTTCTTATAATCAAAAATATCAAGAACTAAAAAGTTGATCTCTATAACTCTACCGTTAATCCAAGGCGCGCTTTTAATATTTTCCTTAAAAGCTATCTGAAGCCACAGTTTCATCCTTTCAGCTGAAACAATACTCACCGAAGTGCTTTTTTGATTAATAACCGCCTCTTCACAATATTGAAATTGGGCTAATTTATTTTGCATTTGGCGCTGCAGCAATGGCATATCATCGGATCTATAATATCGAAAAGCTGAATAGGCGCATAGATCGTCATCTTCCCATGGTTTAAAAATAGTTGCCGAATTCATTTCATCCGGATCTAAAACATCGGCATACACCAATTTCCTGAGCTTCGGAAACAATTTCGTCAACAGAACAATACTTTCTATGTCCAGTTCGCTGGCAGGATAATAGACCGGCCCTTCAAAAGTCGCGAAGAAATCTTCAGCCGGATGATTGGAAAAATTGGAGACGGTCCTATTATTATGCTTCGCCGGCGAGCTGGAGACAAAAGAACTAAGTACACTGGTAGAAATGGGGACGGTTGTATTTTCTTCTCTGCGCGGGTTTTGCGGCAGGGGAAAAGAACAATAAAGAGTAGACAAGACGGTTATGGGCGTTATCCGTCCAACAACAGTCAAATTTGCTGCGGGAATAAAATCAGGCGGGATAATTACTATTGACAGAAAGAAGCTACAGCCATTAAAAACGAGACTGAATGCTTTTAAGGTCCACCGGGGCGGGCCTTTGTTAGTAATGGTTGATGAGACTTCCGGAGGTTTTAAGCTTATTTCATTGGCGTATAATGATGAAGAAGGAAACACTTTCAATTTAAGCCTTTTGACTAAGGCACTGCCTGCGGCCCGGATATAGTCGGGTTTAATATTCAGCAGGCCTTTTTCCATCATTATCGGCCTAGCCGGGGTGCTGTTGGTCCGGGTGTTTACATCCGCCCCAAAGGTTATTTTTGCGATAGAGGAAACAGGCCCGCTAAGCGCCGATGCTACTGTTAATTGAGTAAATGGGGACGCTTCTATTTTCCTGCCTTGGCCCAGCGGGCTGCTGGTTTGTTTTTGGCTTTCTATGACCGTCTTAATTTCTTTTAGTAAACTATCAAGGTCAGAGCCGGAGAAAATCAGCTTTTTCATTCTTATTTCCTCAGCCAGCCCATAGATCATAAGCATCTGAAGGTGACGATCATACAAGGTGGTTTTCTTGATTACTTCCAATAAATCAGTAAAGGTGAGAACGTCTGAACTTTCGATTTCTTTTCTTCCGGTCAATGTTTTGATGAGCGCGTTAATCTCATGAGTCTTTAATTCGTGTTTAGGTTCATCAAAAAGCTTATATAGAAGGACCCCGCCTATTTTTGAACAATCACCAGGACAGAAATCTTCTTCGCGCCTTATATTAGTTTTAGCCACCAGGCTTTTTACCAACCCTTCTATTTCTGCCCTTAACTTCGGTAAAGTGTGCTCATGCTTACACGCTATACAATCTATATGAATAAGCCATGTATGGGGGCGGGTGTCTTTTTTAGGGAATAAATTCTTAACCGCTTCTTTCATATTATTTTCTTCTTTTCTAAACCCCTGCGTTATCTTCCGCAAGCGGGTGATGATCGCCAGATCATCCATAACCTCTAATTCCTGGATGATCTCGCGCAAAGAAATATCTGTTGTGCGTTCATCTGGTTTAATCAAATATATCAAGACCTCTTTGGCCACATCCATGGATAACTTATATCTATCCGCAAGCACCTGAACCCAGGGATGAATACTTCCATCTGGACTCTGCTGATAACGCAGGGCTAAGGCAATATTTTTGGGATCATCTTTGGCCGCGGCATCCGCTATCTTAATCTCTACAATAATGCTCCTTAAAGTTTCCTGATCATCAACAGCTAGGTCATAACCTGCTTTAGACCAGAACTCACCTGCGACCTCAAGCATTGGGATGATATCGGCAATACCCAGGGCGCCGATGGCCCTGGCAGCCGCAACCTGGATCCGCTCTAAACTCCAAAATTGGCACTTCTCGATATTTTTTTCCTCAAGCAGTGGCATTAGTATTCTCAATGCCCTGAAATCCCTGAACCCGCCAAGGGCTTTAATGGCGGCAACACGGACATCTCGCCGGCTTGTTGCCTGCTCGACGCACCGCATCAAGGAATTAACCGCGCCATCAATGGTCCATTTCCCTGTCAAACCAATAATGTGCACCAGCATATCCGGATTAGTTTCTCCCAGGTCTTTGATGTAGTTATCTAATGTTTCTTCCACTAACCGGCTTGCTTTCTTGGGCCGCATTCGAAAGTCATACCTGACAAAAATCGCAATTGCCTCAGCCGCCTTTTCTCGAACAGCAGGGTGCCGGTCTTTCAGGGCTCTTATCAAAACAGGAAAAGGCCCGTTTTTTAATGCTCCGACAATAGAAATACCGATATGGAGTAACGGCAGTAACGCGTTCGCCCGGACACAGGGATTTAAGCTATATTGAGAAACATACCAAAGCGGCCCGTAGGCCCGGTTACCGATAGCCTGTAATTTCCTCTGGGCATATTGAGAAATCCCCCGCCAATCAATCCCCAAGACCTTTATGAGAATAAAAAGCCTGCAATTCTTTATAAACTCTACCAAAACATCTGTAATAAACGCTATCAAGCCGCTACTGGAGTTTAATTTCTGGGTAAATAAAGACAGCGGCCGTTTTTCCCCTTCCCCCAGCGGACTGCCGACAGATAAGATCACACATACATTTCTCACACCTTGACACATCATTAATGATATGCTATATTCTGAATTGTGAAATTCATATATACCCATCATGCGGAACTTAGGATAAGTCAAAGGAATCTCAGTAAAAAGGAAATAGAAAATACCATAAGGCATACCGATAGACAGTTGCATAGCTTTGGCAGGCGCCTTATTGCTCAAAAAATGTTTGGAAACAAAACCCTGGAAGTTGTTTATAAAAAACTTGACTCTGAGATAATCATTATCACCGCCTATTGGCTGAAAGAGGTATAACCTATGAATATAAGTTTTGATGAAAAGGCCGATGCCCTCTACATCCAATTTCAAACAGGCAAGGCTAAGGAAACCCTTAAGCTTCGCGACGGAATCCTCATAGATATGGATAAAAACGGGAAGCTTTACGGAATTGAGATTCTTGATGTAAGCCAACGCCTGCCGATAGAAGAACTTGGCCATCTCAATATCAACCTTCCTGTGCACGTACACGCCTAAATATTTACCTGTAGTAAATAGCCTGTCCCACAAAAAGGTGCTGCATATTTCAGGCAGATTAGAAACTGGCATCACCTTTTCCTCATCCTCCAGCGGGATGCCTGCCTTACCGGCAATCCCGGTGACCAGAAATAAGTTTTGCGCCCCCCGAACTCCCCGAGCTATCCCCGATGAAACGCTCTCCTTAGAATGTTTCTTGCCAACAATAAGATGATAATAGGGATATATCTTGGAGTCGCAAGAGATATCCGTTATGATAGTAATTCCCCGCGAACGAAAATGTTTAAGAGGGATCTTATGGGCTGCCGCGTGAATATGCACACCTCCTTCTCTTAATAAGGCATTGGCATATTTCACGACATTTCCTATTTCGGTATCAGTCAGTGTTGGTTTTTGAAGTAAAAAACTGCTGATAACAATATCAAACACCTCCCCGCGCAAAGCTTTTTTAATTCCGGATATTTTTTTAAGAAAAAACACGTTTTTTACTTTTTGTCTGGCTATAGCAACCGTATCTGCGTCATTATCAATACCACGGACATGCATCCCGTGGCTTTCCAGATATTTTAGAAGATTACCTGTCCCACAGCCAATTTCCAATAATCGCACGCCAATGAATTTCGGGAAATAGCGCTTTAGCTGCTCAATAATAGGTAAAAATGATGCTTCCACTGCCTCGCAACTATAATTCATCCCGCTTTCGCGACTATCGCCCCAGGAGCCTCTGCCGAAATAATAATTCGTAACTCCATGTCCAAATTTTTGCTCCATCCCCAACGGGCTGCTCAAAGAAATAGAACCGTCCTCTTTTCCTCTTGATGAGACTTCCGGAGGTTTTGAAGAGGCTTCTTTCTTTTCACATTTCAAGGCCTGATCCTTAGCGCTCTCGATTATCTCATAAGCGATATTCCTTGTTTTTAATCCCGCTGCGATGCTTTTAATATGCCTATCGCCAATGTATAACAAAACAGTATCGGATAAAACAATTAATTGCTGAATTATATATTCTTCTCTCTTTACTGTTAAATATTCAAAATGCTCAATAAATTTATCTATAGCCTTCCGGGCTAATTCTTTATCCTTGCCGTTAAACAGTCCTAATAAATAATCTTTTTCTTCATTAGGGGGGCATTCATTAGCATCATATATTTTACGGAAAAACCCGTAGAAACTCTCCATTGTTTCATAAAAATAAGATATCTTTTCTATCTCTCGGACTTTCTCTAGAAATTCATCGCGGGTCTTTTGCGATTCTTTTTTAAACTCATAGCTATCCGCTAATATTAAAGCCCTATCATTCACTAATGGGTCCTCATGGGCAGCCAAGTATAATATTGGTCCAAATAAATACAACAAAAGATCTTCCATTCCTTCTTGGGAAATATCAATGCCCCAAGCTTGAAAGTTATTTATTAACTTCCCCTTAAGTTTTTTTACGGTATCTTTCTCGCTAAACAATTCTCCTTGAGACATTTCCAAAGCAATAAACTTAATATTACCTAAGGACAACACTTTCTTGATTTTATTTAAATTATATTTATAGTTTGCTATTTCCCCTGACCAACCTTTTATCAACTCTTTCAATCGTACTTCATATTCTTTAATTATCTTTTGTCTTTCATCTAAATCGGAATCCCCGTAAGAATTCAACTTATGTTCTAAATCACAAACTGCCGATAAAAATTCTGTTACGGAATCTGAAGGAGAGTGTTTGTCTCCGAAAAGAAGGATTTCTTTCCGCTGACTCGACAAGTGTAAATTAGTATCCCCTGAACCGTTTCCTTCTAACTGTCCCCTTTTAACCATCACCGGCGAGGCGGACTGAATATATCCGCCATCCGAAGAATCTTTTTTGGGCAGGATTAAAAAGAGGCGAGGCACCCAGTCCATTGTTTCCATACCATCTTCGCCGGAAACAAAATTATAATTAATATCTCTCCCTGGCAGGCTTCTTAATGATTCATAATTATCGGCATTATCCCCTCTATTTAAAATTATGGGTAATATATCCATATAGGGCACAAAAGCTGAACTTCTATCCCCGCTAAGGAATTTCATTACGCAACTAAGAGCATTTTCGCCTAAACGGCGGATGAGTATTTCGCCGATTGCCTTTTTTACCGCCTTTTCCCTATCGGTAGATAAAAATATATCTTCAGCAAACAGGATTTTTATCTCGTCGTCTAAACCCTTTTCCGTCAAAGGCAGGAGATGTTGGATAAGCCGGCGCAATCCACGATAGAAGACATTTATGTCTTTTGCCGTAAACAACATATCTTTTAACTCAGCAAGATACCCGGTATCGTCAAAATGACTGAAGGAATTCCTTTCTTTAAAGCTATTACCGCGCCAAGGCAGCCTGATAATTCCGTTAAAAAATAATTCCTTAAACACATTCCTTAACCGGGTAAAGCTGAGCTTATTTAAAACCTCCAGCTCTCGTATCTTAATAATATTATCGTAGATGGTTTTTTCGCTGAAGAAAATATTCTTCATAAGGATATGAATATAATAGGTTACCAAGAACATAGGGTCGCAATCACCCATAACATTAAAGAATATTCTCCCTTGATAAATGCCGTCCATCTCTTGAGTACTCTCGTCTAATTCCTGACGATATTTGTCAATAAGCTTGTCCTGCTCACCAGGCGTCTTTTTGTCCCAGTAATGCTCAGGATTCCAGAAGCGCCTATAAAGCGTCTTGTGGTAAATGTATAAATAGGCCTTATAATTCAACAAGGCCTTAATCAGTTCTATCTTAAAATAAGCGTTTTCGTTAGTCCGGGAGGCATGCTTTAACTCATCGTAATCACTAAGTATTAAAGAAGCTATTCCCTCGGACAGCACATCCCAGAGTAAAAGCAAATCAAGGTTATCGGATATCTTAGGCAGGACATCTTTGCCTATATTCAGGCATATCCCATTATAATTCTTAAGCAAACTGCTTTGGCTTAACGCGTCTTCGTAAACTACTTTTAACTCAGCTCCTCCGGCAGAAATATTTAGTTTCAAATCCGCGATGATATTCTTTGGCATAGCCTCAAGAATGCTTTCCAGCCCACTCTTAATAAAATCTATCCTTTCCGGCTTAATTTTAGCCTTAAAACTTATCCGGCCCAGATTATCAAAGAAACTCACCTCTTTCTCTAAAGATGACGAGGCCCTGAGCAAAGATGAAAACGAACTCAGCGGGCTGCCGGCTTCGCCCTGACTTAAGTCCAAATCTTTCCATGGAGAAATAAGACGCTGTCCCCTATTTTCAGTCCCTATTATTTCAAATTTATTCTCCAGAGGCGAACTCCCCTTTTCCTTTCTATTAGCATTTATAATCAAATTTAATTCTTTAGGCGTAAGCATATCCACACCTGATTCTGGAGAAAGGAGTAAATCTATGCCTTCCCATGTAATATTGCTTCTTCCTGCTTCTTGCAAATAGCTCGCCATCAATTTAATAATAAAATTTCTAAAAGTTAAATCAGGTTGTTCACGCGCCAGATGAACAGTTAATTTATAAAATTTGCTCCAATCAATCGAATCACTTTTCTCCTGAAACGCTTCTATGATCCATAACAATTGGGTTTTGGCCTTCAGAGCTGTTTCGGTAATAACCGGCGGGTTACTCTTGTTTGCGGCATAGACAAGAGAATCCAAGACTTGCAGGGCTTTCCGTAAAACATCATGCCGGTTTCTCAAATGATGAATAGTAATAGCGCCTGCTTCCGCTCCAAACTCATCAATGAGAGGATTAATAGCGTAAGGAAAAAAATTATGCGTCACCTCGTGGCCCAATATTCCGATAAAATAATCGGAAAGTTTGGCTCTTCTTACAGACTGCTTATTTATATCTATGTGGTAATCAGCATCATGTGTCTGCCCTGAATTAAAATCTCTAAATTGAGGGTAAAGAAGAAATTTACCCGTTAAATTCGCATACTCTTCTTGCGTTAAGAAGGAAAAGGTTTCCTGAAACATGGCCAGAACCGCCAAAACAGATGTTCGCAAAATCTCTTCAGCTTGAGGAGAGTCCAAAATTGTTTCCATTAATAGAGGCAAAGTATTTAATATCTTTTGTGTTTCTTCTGAAGGCTGCTGATTAAGCCTGCCTTTGATATCAAAAAGAAATGGATGCTCTTTCCTGATTTTCTGAACAATATCCTCTATGCGGCCATCCTTAATATCAAATCTAATATGTTTTAATATTGTTTCCACAGTGTACGGCTCGTTTAGAAGATCCTCAACAAATTTATCTTTTCCGCGCAGGACAATTAATTCTTTAAACCTTTTTTCTCCGATCGCGTGAAGATGACTAAATATGTTGCCAAAGGCATAAGGATTTTTTTTAAAAAGTTTCTTAACCTCATCCTCTCCGAGATATTTCGCCCAACTCTTGAACTCTGCGACCCCCATCTTGGAAACAGCATTTAAAACATTATCAAACGCGTAGGCCGCGGTGAGAGAAAATGAATTATGACCGCCGATGAAAGTCTCACCCACCCGGGTCTTCTCTATAAAATCGACAAATTCCTGGAATTCATCCAGGCCCATTTCGGAAATGGTTTGCATAACGTTGGAAGCCCAGATGGAATTCATATAAAAAGCTCTTTTAAGGACACCGTCAGGCAAGATCACTCCGACCTCATGATATAACCTGCGGAATTGTTCAGGCCCCAAACGAGCAATCATTTCGATTGGATGCATAAACCGTAATATGCTTCTTTTAAATTGATTAACCATCTCCTCCTCTTCCCAAAACAAGGCCAGCTCTTGAGCATACGACAGGAAATCATCAGGGTTAATCTTTGCCGGAATTTTAAGCAATGAAACGACCGTCTCGGAAATATCTCCATCCTGGTCCAGCAACTTATTTAGAACAACCTCTTTCCCCACACTATCACTGAATACCTTTAAAGATGCCTGAAGATTTATCTGCTTTAGATTAATCCCATGAGAAAACTTGGCTTGATAAAAACCACGAACCATATCCAGAAACCAATAAGCCTTAAAATTTTTCTCAAACCGGTCTTTGGTGACGAAGTCTCTTATTGTATTTATATGCTGTTTAAACTGCTCCAAATCCGTATCCAGGCGGTTAAGATGCCCAATAATTGTTGCAAAACTCAGAGATTCATTTCTAAGCAGAGACACTGTCTTTTCTTTTCCTCCCGCAAGATCCGATAACAAGTTAAAAATGCGTTCAAATTTCTTGAGGCCTGCCATTTGTATGTGCAAAAGCAGATAACTGATTTCAACCTTATTGCCGTCCAGAATTTGAGTTAGGTTACTTTCTAGTATATTGTCCAGCTTTTCCCGTCTTCCCGGAATCTTCCAATAGTATTCGTTGTATTTTAGTGCTTTCTCAAATTCTTCGGAACTCAATCTTAGTTCCTGCTCCATTGATAACGGTTTCTTGCCACTCCTGGCATCCCCCTGAAAACCTGTGATCGCGGACAAGGCAAGAAACATTCTGAAAATGATGTTTCTTGCTGTCGTCCCGATAGTTGATACAGAAAATAGGGACAGCGGCCGTTTTCCCCCCAGCGGGCTGGCGGAAGTAACAGAAATATATTCATCAATAGTTGCGCGAAAATCAATAGCGGCTTTAAGTGGATCTTTGGCTTGAGTAATAGCTGCATTTACCAAAACAGCATTAAATCCCATTCTTAACGCCTCCTTAACATGTTCCGGCGTACCCATTCCACATTCAGCTAACAACTGAATACCGGGCCTTTTATTCCTGGCTGAAGAAATAACCATTCTTATCCGCTTTTTCTCTTCTTCTGTCCCTAAACCTTCACAGGAACCCGGGCGAGTCCCTTCAATGCGTAAGGCGACAACTTGTTTAACATCTAATAAACTATCCAACATTCCTATTTCTATTCTTTTCCCTATTAAAGCAAGAATTTTAATCTTATCATTGAGCTCTACCAGCCGCTTAACCGTATCAAATATGGCGCCATTCTTCGTCATTAATTCTTTATTTCTGATTTCAAGCTTCAAATAAGGAGTCTCTAAAATCTTGAACGCGAATCCTGCCATCATTATTGCATCCTCTGTTGATTCACATCTACTGGTATTTGCTAAAATGATAAAATGTCTTGTTTGTTCTAAACGAGTTAATTTGGTATGGATTGCCTGAGTATATGGAATCTGGATAACTTCAGGGAGAGTGCCTAGGCTGCCTGCACGACCTAACTCGCAAAAGCCATCTCCGAGTTTAGCCCCGCTAATCCAATTCTCTGCTTGTTCTAAAGTAAAGGTTGTCCTTAGCATCTCTACGTCTGCCGGAAGAAAAACTAAAGCTTGAGTAGCAGATTGCACAATAAGGTCTGCTGAGACATCCTCGGTAAATATTGTGGCGCATTGATACCTGCTATCTAAATGAGTAATAGCTGTCGGTGAAATTAAAGGGAATAACTCTACATTATCAATTATAAAATGGTATCTGTTTTCTTTTAAGCCAACACTACTTCCACCACCATGAAGCAGAATGGGCGAACTCACTGAATCATCTGTATTGTTATCTAAAATAAAATCTGCAAACTGCATAGTTGAAAATACTAACGGCTCTCTTTCCCCGTCAAAAACATCTTTAATTCTCTCAAGAACCTGTTCATGAGAGAACCCAACATATCTTTCACCTTTTAACCAGCGCCCAATAAATCTTTTTTCACGAGTAGTTCTATCCGCCCAAATAAATACCGAGGCTGAATACAATTCATTCCAACCACACAATAAAGAGGGCGCCCAATCAAACAGAATATTGCCCCCCCTGGGATTAATTTCTTCCAATAGTTCACCTGTAACCGGATCTATAAAAAGCCTATTATTTCTTTCTATTAACAAATTAATATATTTTTCTCTTTCGGCCAAAGAGGCTTCTCTCATAATTTGGGGTTCAACGCTGCTCCCTAACCCCTCACCATTTGCTGCCAGAATCCGCTTTTTACTCTTTTGATCAAAAAACGGGACAAGGATAGTTTCATTGCCTTTTAGCTTACGAATAATATCATGCATCCTCTCCATCTCAAATACCTGAAAAGGATAAGGCGCATCTCTATCTCTTAAAACCAAAGGAATCATAAGCCTATCACCAGGAAAAACAATCACACTTTCTCCGCTCAATGCTTCTATTTCTCCACGCAATAAACCAGTAATATATTCTTTCCCCGCGCCTGCATTTCCTGGGAACGCAAAGATATTTGTTGTATTTCTATCCTGCGCATGGTTGCGGATTATGATTCTACTCAATTCTTTTGCTAAACTTCCCCTATCGCGCATTCTTTGAGCTGCTATCCTTTGGATAACCGGCGAGCTGGCGAAAGAATTAAATATCTGCTTGTAAAATAAGTGATGTGCGGCATAACCTGCTTTAAATATAAATAGGGACAGCGTCCGTTTTTCCATTTCCTCCAGCGGGCTGCTGTCGCCCAAGGAATCCTCTTTTAACTGTTTATGCGGGTTACGAACATCAATCCTTTCTTTTCCATTGCTATTTCCTTTCTTTTCACGCTCTTTCCTGAAACGTGTATTTCTTACTTCCTGTTTAATCCCTTCCCTCTTTTTATCCGCTTCTATTTCCTGTAGGCGATTTTCTACTTTACGTTTTAAAGTTATTCCTATCTGGCAAAGTTTTCCGTCTTTTTCCGCGGCTTTTAATTCACTTAGTATGCCTTCAAAAATTTCCTTAGAATTACGGAAATCACCATATTTAAGAAGATGTTGCGCCTGGCTATACCTAATTCGCAAAGGACTAATCTTAATGGAGCCCAGCGGGCTGCCGGCCTTGCGGCCTGGAATTTCTCTTTGTATCTCTATTCTCTTCTCTCTAGCATCAATTATATAATTAACCACTTCCTTTGTTTCCTCCGCGTAGAGCTCATAGCTGGATAATAAGCCAAAGTAATAAAACAGCTCTAACTCGGTGATAAGCTCTTCATCCGCGCCTTTTTCTTTTTCTCTCTTACAAAACGCGGCCATACTTTCTCGCGGGTAAGCCTCCATACGGTAACAGATATCATAATAATCTTTTAAATAGTCCGTGAAGGCAAACATCCAATCAAAGCCAATAATCATATTTTTCTTAAAGAGCAACGTGAACTCTTTCTTTTGCCAGTCCTTTGGGTCATAGGCTTCGGCAATTTTATACTCCATTTCTGATTCTGATGATTTTAAAAAGCCAGACATTGCCCGGAATAAATCTTGAATCCTGTCTTGATGAAAAAGTGATTTCACCTCATAATATTCAATATTTTCTTTAATAGAAGACACCTGTGCTTTAAACTCGTTCAACTCTTCAGGTAAAGGCAATCCCAGGACTTTCTTGCGCGTAGCGCGAAGAAGCGGCAAATTGACAAAGATATCCCCTCCAACCATAAGATTATAATATCCTTGAGAAGCCAGATATTTGCCGATCTCCCGTAGAAGCGTTGATTTTCCTGACCCCGGCAAGCCATCAGTGCCAAAGATTACTCCTTGGCCGTTACGTTTTTCATTTAATCGCAGGATGTGGCCGCCGGCCTCTTTAACCACTGGATTAAATTCAGGGTAATTTAAAGAAGAATCTGTTTCCTTTTCCTTGAGAGCGCTGCTGACCTTAAGGTTATCTATCGCCTTTATCTCTTGGAGCAAATTTTTAACTGATTCAATAAGCTTCTCTTTTGTGGTGCTGTTATCAATTACCTTATCCACCATTTCTTTCAGTTCCTCGGGAGAATATTGTATTTTTCTGATAGCGCGGATTTCTTCAGGAGTGTATTCGCTCTTCTTCCGCTCAAACACCACACTCTCATTAGCCGTTACCCCCCACACACAATCCAGGATTTCCTGAACACCGGTCCCAAATAAGATAGCCCCCTCAATAACAATCAGGTGATATTTTATTTCTAAGGCTATAAGGATCTCTTGATACGCCAGCTTGTTCATCGCGGGAAAAAGCAAATCATTAAGCTCCTGAAGTTTATTTCGGTCAAAGAAAACAATCCCGCGCAGTTTCTTAGAATCAATCCTGCCCGCGCTATCTAATATTTCCTTTCCAAATGCCTCTATTACCTCCGCCTTCTTTTCTCCGTCACGGACCTTCTTGCCAATAATATCGTATTTAATACAATATGCCCCTTCTGCCTCAAGTATATCCACTATTGTTGTCTTGCCGCTGCCGATACCTCCTGCCAAGCCAATGATTTTGGTCTCCAAATTATCTTTTTTTATCTGTAAATGCGGCTTAAGATACCGCCAGAAAGCGCCATAAGGAGGCTCAGTCAAATGCCGTTTCAAATTAAGAGGGATTTCATTAATAATACTGCCCTCCTGCCTAAGTGTCTTCCGGAAACGGCTGGAACTGATGTCCGCGTATTGATAAGGCACCACTATTGCCGTGATAATGCCATGGTCCAATATCTCGTTGGCATATTTATACCCCAACTCCAATTTACCCAGGTCATCTATGGAGCGCGCGCCCCGGACAATCGTGCCCGCCCCGACTTCTCTGGCGAAATCCACGATATAACCCGAATAGGCAAACACGAACACATTCTTAAGCTGCCGCGAGCTTACCGCCTCAGCCACCCATTCTTTTCGTTCTTCCGCGGTAATGGCATATTCTTTATCCGGATTATATCCCACCACCACATACACCTTCTCAAAACTATCCGACAAACGTTTAATCACCTCCATATGCCCCGCGGTAACCGGATCAAAACTACCCGGATACACCGCGGCCCGGGCGTCAACCGCCCGCCTTGGCGCTTTACGAATTTTATTATAATCTAAAACCAATTTCCTAAAACTATCATCCTTAATGCGCACGCTATCGGGAATTACAATGTGAGACTTGCTTAGGTCTTTTCTGAATTGAGCCTCAAAATCCAGTAACGATTCCACAGCGATATTTATATGTTTGTTATCGGGCAAGATAAAAATTGTCTCTAAGCCATAGGCATCATAATTCTTCTTGGCGATCCCAGACTCATGCGAGAGTTTTTCCGCGGTCGGTAAGGCGCTTAGCTTGCGGATAATGGTTTTAGCTCCTAATGCCTCAAGAAGAAAAGGCAGTAAGCCGTTATCTGTGAGCCCCAATACCAGGATGTTCTTTAGGCGTTCTTTGTCTATCGCGGCATACATAGTGTTAACTTTTTCTTTTACTACATTAATATCCGGCTGGCCGGGCTGCTTGTCTATCACCAAAACGGTTAAATTATCAAATATCTTGAGGGATTTTAAGATAATATCCAGATGCTTACCCATGGTATTTTCGTTCTCCAGGCCATCAAAATATCCCGGATACACAGCCAATGTCTGCCGGCCTAATTGATAAGGATAGGGGGTTAAAGAGCCTTCCGGCAGGATTAATTTTTCAACGAGATTTTTCTCTAAATGCGTCCAGGGCTCAACCTTAAGGCTTTTAATTTCTCTCTCAATATTACTTCGCGCCTGATTCTCGTATTTCTCGTAGAAGTACGGCAAAGAATATATTTTTTCTCTTTTCAAGAATCCTCTCAACGCCCTTATCCGCCATTGTTTATAGAGGACCCGGGGGATAGCGCTAAATTCTTCTTTAATTTGCCCGCGATAGTTATCATATCTTTCCGCCGCCGCGCCCAAAATAGCAAGATCCAGACAAAACAAAATCCGGGCGCAAGCATCATCTTCCGGGGCGATATGAGACTTAGTTCCCAAGATCAACCCTTTAACTCTCTGAATAAATTCATCCGGCAGGCCGATAATCTTAGCTATCCTTCCGGCGTAGTTGACGCTTCTCATTTCATTATCCACACGGCGAGGCCGATATATAAAATCATGAAACCAAACCGCGAATTCTAACGATAGCGCGTCATCAGCTTGCATATTCAGTTCTTCCAATTCAACCAGCATCCCGGCTACATGCTCTAAAACATGATAATGTCTATCTTCCAACTGATATGTTTTAGACAGGAGATCAAAAATACCCTGCCGCAGGACAGGCGGAATTTCAATAGCAAAATGCTGTTGGAGTTTATCGCAAAACCTATCCCAGCGCCCATACATAATTTCATTCCTATCCTGCGTATCCAAAGAAGAAGACGCCTGCTCCTTAAGCAATTTTTCTACCTGCAGCGATGTTTCCTGAATCTCGCCGCTATTATTGATACTACGGCAAATTTTTGCCTTGGATTTTAGCTCCTCTAAAATCGGTTTCTGATATTGCGTAAGGGCGCGGATATCCTCGTGGGATACCGGGCGAGTCTCCTTGAGGCGGCTGAATCGCTTTTCTTCTATCGTCTCCACAATCCATAATTCCTTAATCTCTTCCTTGAAGTCTATTTCCAGGAACAGCCCGGACTTAATGAGAATATACTTATTACCGGCATCAATAGCCTCGCTGACCTGTGTAGCAACAACTTCTTGAACGCGCGCGCTAATCGCGGAAATCAGGGCATCCCTAACCTCTGGGTCTTTGATCATCAAAGACTCTACCCAAGAATAATCAACGGAGCCATCATCAGCCGAAATATCCTTACCGGTAATCCGCGAGGCTTCAGCCTTTCTTTCATTAAAAATATCCCGCCGGATTTCATCAAGACTAATCACCTTGACGCCGGTTAAAGCAAAAATCTCTACCATAGCCGACACAGCCGTTACCCCGCTGCCGATAAGGCCGGAGATAAAAATAATCTTCGGGCAGGAAGGCAGATATTCCGGCGCGTGCCCCGCGTTTATTTTTTCCCAGTAAAGACGGTTCAGATACCGGAAGGCCCCGTCATTACCCAATCCCTGCGACTTCGTATCTTTTCTGGCCGCTAAAATATCATCTTTAGAAGCGTATATTTTCTTATACGCCTTCACCAGCGCCCCGGGGTCGCTGACCAAATCCACATGCACATCCTGCCAGCATCCGGCCTGATAAACCTGCATAAGATAATGTCGCGTTAAAGGCCGCATCCGATCAAAGTAACTGAGCACCACATCCTGCGTAAAGGCGTTTTTATGGATTCCCACGCTAACGAATCTCGCCGGAATACCCAAGCTGCGGCATAAGGCAACAGCCAGGTTTGTCACATTGGCGCACATGCCGTATTTCTTGCGCAGGGTCTCCGATGCCGGGGTATCCCAGCCGTCAATGCGGTATGGAATATTTTTATGGATAAACCCGCAGACAGCCTTAACCTTGTCCATAACCAATTTAAGCCCTTTTGTCAGCTCCCGGGCTTTTTGTTGAATGTCAGGATGATCCCAATTAGTCAATCGGCTTACGCCCATATACAGCCGAGGGTCATCATCACGCGCCTCAAGCAGGGCGAAAGCGGCCGCTTCCAAATTGTCTGATGGCGTTTCCGGAAAATCATCCCAAGTCTTAATAATGACATTTGGATTCACCGCGAAATCACCGGAAAGTATCCGGTCATTAGGAACAAGCGTCCAGGCCATATTGGATTTTCCGGCCTTCTTGATTTTCGTCCGGGCGGCAGCCAGAGGTTTAAAGAGGGGGACTTGAGCCAGAGAAAAGAACATATCCACGTCCGTAAAATGTTTTCTCACTAACTCGACCATCTCCCGGGCTGTATTCACCTTAAGATGGGGAATATTTGGCAATGAGACATTGACATCCGGGCCAGAGATAAGAATAACTTCGGCCTGATTATACGCGGCAACGCGGGCAATGGCTAAAGGCAGTTCGGTTTCTGACTGACGAGTTAAAATACGGATGGGATCAATGTGTTCCCGGGTGGAGCCGACGGTAATAAGAATTTTATTACCGGCAATACCGGGTAAGGAGAGATTTTTTTTATTTTCAGGCCTATTGTAAAGGGGTTCTAGGGATTGAGTAAGCCGCGCTGCAGCTTCAAGGGTATCCTGAGAAGTAAGCCCCGTTAGAAAAGACGGGACTTTTACCCCGCCATAAATGGCGGGGCTTTCTAACGGGGTAAACGGCGGGGCGTGAGCAAGGGTATTGCCTTTTTCTTTAACCATATCCAAAATCTTATGGCCTATCTCCAGCTTTGTGCCGGCCATATTCAACAAGGTTGTATCTTTACTAAAAATCATCACTACGTTATTGGTGTCGCCCCTAAATCCCGCTCCGGCGGCTGTTACATCATTACCGACAATCATATCGGTATTTTTATTTGCCATTTTTCTTCTTGCCTCTCTGACGATCAGGCTTTTGCGCATAGTCTCCGCCGCGAAACCCACGCTAAAGAGGTTCCGGTTCATGGTCTTTTTCAATTCTCCGATTTTCTTTAAGATATCCGGATTAGCCGCCATCTGAAGTTCAAATACACCATTTAATTCTTTAATAGCGTCAGGACGAAAATCCGCGATAGCCGCGGTAGAAATATACACATCCGCTTCTCCTATATATTGCTCCACCGCTTTAAGCATCTGGGTGTTACTGCGGACATCAATCCGCTCAACCCCAAAAGGCGTCTCTAAATCCGCTGGCCCGCTGATCAAGATTACCCCTGCCCCCCGGTTTGCCGCGGCCATGGCCACCGCAAAACCCTGCTTGCCCGAAGATAAATTCGTAATATACTCTTCGTAGCCTGGGATCTTTTCCTGATTAGGGCCCGCGGTAACCACAACGGTCAAGCCTCGCAGGTCTTTGGGTGTATCCAGATAATCCAATATCCGCGTAACCAATTCCGGACTGCTCAATAAAAGCCTATACATACCCCTAAGTAAGGTATTATCAAAACTCATCATCGGCCAGCCATAAATCCTGACACACAACGCGGCGGCAATCAATTTCCTTATCTGCTTCTTAATCTCCTGATTGGCTGGCCCTAATCGCATCTCTTTTAATATTGTCCGCTTCGTGAGCCACTCCTTAAGCAGGCCTGATATGAAAGGCAAACCCTCAAGAACTCCCGCCGCTTTTTGCGCTACCCATCCCAACGCGACGGCCATTTTCTTAAACCGCTCCCCAACAACCAGGCGCCGAACATGCATTTTGTCCTTAAAGAAATCCTCCAAAGGAACCAACGCAAAGTCATCCGCTTCATTTTTATCTACTTTAAAGAATGGCTCTTTTTCAGGCATAGCCATAAATAAAGTGATCTTATATCTAAGATCATCTGTAAACACGCATGAGAATCTGCCAAATATATCACCTTCCGCGATACGAACTCCTATTTCTTCTTCTGTCTCACGGATAGCCGTTTCCAGGATGTCCTTATCAGAGCTATCCCTCTTGCCCGCCGGAAGAGCCCATAACCCTGGCCATTCCTTAAGCTGTTTTTTACGCTGTATCATAGGTATATAGTATTTACCCATTTTACGAGTAATAATTACAAGACCCGCGGAATCTCTGGCAGTACTATTATTCATTGAAGCCTCTACGCACCGTGAATGAGACAATAGCTCCCGCACCTGACGACACAGAACTTCTTTCCGGTTTTCTCCGGATAATAAAGGTTGATGAGACAATATCAAAGCGGCATAAGAAAGTATCCCCGCGGGTTCAGACATACGTCCTAAACCCATTTCTCCGGAAGCCAGTAAACCTTTTTGCGGGCCGATAAAGAAATGCCTTTTTGTCTTAAAAGACTTGATGGCGCGAATATTGTCTCGCGTTGCCTCATCTTTATACATCTGCGTTTCCATCGCCGGGGCAAAAAGAACAGGCTTATCCGCGCTTAAAAGAATATTAGTCAAAAAATTATCCGCTATCCCCCTAGCCCTTTTGGCAAGGGTATTGGCTGTTACGGGAGCGACAATCACCATATCGGCCCAGTCTGCCCAAGCGATATGACCGGCCTTCCAGCCATTAATTTCCTTAAATTCATCTTCTACTGCCTCCACACCCCAATCATTAAAAGCGGCCCTGCCGATAAACTTTAAAGCCGTGGGCGTGAAAGCCACTCTCACTTGGGCCTTGGCAGAAATGAGACGCTCTACCAGCTCCAACGCCTTATAAGCCGCTATGCTTCCCGTAATGCCTATGATAATGTTCTTATCTTTAAATAATCGCGCTTCTTTCCAATCCGCAAAATCTCCCAGAAGCTCGCTTTTTCCGTCCAATTCCATAATTTCATCAAAGGTCTGAGCTTTAGAAAGCTTTAGCTCTTTTGCCGGCTTGACCTGACACTGGGAAATCGCGCGAAAAGTCTGCTCTCTTATATAGTCTTCAACGCCTTCATTCATAAAGACACCAACCTCGGCCTTCTCCTTCACCAGCCGGCTCACAAGATACACTGCCTGATAAGCCTTTGGCCCCGCGCTTATTATGACGGCGATCCTCCTGCCTTGAAGCGGCCCTAATTTGGCGGTTAAATCCTGTAGTATGCTCTCATATTGGAGCGCCCTGCCTACCTTCCCCAGTGGGCTGGCGGAGGTCTTATCATTTCCTTCTTTTCTATCAATAAAATTATTTGAATTTTTATCGGCGGCCGAGTTTACGCTGCTATACTTATCCAACTTCTTGGCAAACCAATTGCCTGATATAAACCCGCCGCCGCTCACAATACCCGCGAAAAATAACAGACCTATCGCATATCCCATTGAATAAACACTGGTAATCAAATTCCATAATTGTATAAATAGAAAAGCTGAGCCGGAAATAAAGACAGCTTTCGGTAATATCCTTTTATGCCAAGGATATTTCTCTTTATAAGGTCTGAGTAGATTCGGCTCTGGAATAATCTCCGGCTTTAAAGAATCTTCAAGACGCTTTATGTAACTACTCACTGATAAGCTGGTTACAGATAAACTATCTGCGGATATTTCCATCTTAAGAGAAGAATAGGGACAGTAGCCGTTTTCCCCTTCCTCCAGCGGGCTGCTACCAGACTTTTTTATACCCAAAACAGAACTGTCCACTCCCGTCTTTTTACTCTTACCCCTTAACTCATCAGCAATAGCCCTGAATTCCGGGTTCTTCTCAATCCTGTCCCTAATCCAAAATGTGCTGACGTCCTTTCCCCTGCTTTTCAACGCCTTCTCCATGCAGGTTACATTTGCCGAATATTTACGCAGGACTTCTTTAAATATCCTGCTATCTATCTGCTTATGCGGCCTTGATAAGCGGTTTTCCCTTATTCTTTTAGCAAGCCTTTTCAACTCCGGATGGCTGTTTATCTTGTCTGATATGGTCTGCTGGGCGCGGTCTAACCCATAATCTTTCTCAAGCTTATCCCGGATTAGTTTGCAATTAGCTTCACATTCTATAATTAATCTCTTAAGCTCTTCTTCGGCAGGATAAAGAATCTTTCCTTTGGGCCTGCCTATAGGCTTAGTATAAGGGCTGATATAACACTCCTTCTGCTGAATTACATGCCTTAATAATTTAATATCGCCATTGCAGGCCTCAATTGCCGCGGGGGCATATTTGAAATATTCTTCCATACAGTTAGCTTGTATATCTTTCGCTAAGCTTATCACTATCCCTATCGCAGCCTTAAAACCTTCTTTATCAAAATTGAGCCGCCCTGCTTTTTTAACTAAATTATCCTTAAAGCCCTGGGAGAACTTCTCCAGCCAATACCCCTTCTCGCTCATAATCGCCAAGGCTTCCTCAATAATCTCTCGCGCCAAAGCGGAATCTTGTATCGCGGATGAAACTTCAGGCAAAGCCGCGCTGTCATATTCATACATATCAAAAAGGGAGTAAGAGTAGGGAATATGCCTGAAGGCGGACAATTTCAATACCGCGTGGGCATCTTTCTTTATTACTAAAGAAACTCCCATTGCCCGCGGCGTAAAAACCATAAGGTTTTCACTTTTTATGCTCTTTCTTATTTCCTTAACCACAAACTGATGGATAAATTCCTTCTCCCTATTAACCACGGAATTTATCTCAGTAAATATACGCCCTCCCGCATTAACCTTCATATAAAGCTTCTCTAAGAAGGCGATTTGATTGGGAATATGCATAACCACGGTTTTACCCATTACCACACAGTCAAAATTATCGGGTAGGCGCGCTAAAGCCTTATCGGAGGCAACATCCATAACCATATGAGTTTTGTGCAGGCGCGAATATAGGGTAGTAAGGGTATCCTCTGGCAAATGAGAAAATTCGCTCCTTAAATGCTTCTTATCATACAGCAATCCTCTTTGCCTATTTACGGAGAAGATTGCCAAAGATGGATACACTAGCAATAATTCAACAATTGCTTTGCCTCTGCCCGCGCCAATATACAGCATTTTGGCGCGCTGTCCTTTTCTTGACTCGATGTAATCAATAAGCGCGTCTTCATAAAGATAGCGGATCCCCTCAAATTCGCCATTCACATTAAGATAGCCGGGGAAAACATCCTTATCCTTTTGCTTATATTCTTTTCTACCAAATATCGGGCTGCTGGTTAAAGCAGGTGGGGGCGGTTCTGTTTCTTTATTTGCCGAAGAGCTGAAAAAACCTCCCACCTTATCGCGTTTCAAGGCCTGACCCTTATGGTTTAGCTTGCTCACCTCAGGCAGGAAGGTTTTACCTTTTCTCACAAAATTAATGAATGCGGGCGCCTTATCCTTAAAATATTTCCTCAGAGGATACATCACATAAGGATACGGCCAGAAAAAGAACCGCGTGAACCACTCAGCGCGATTGGCATGAAAATAAAGGATAAGATTCTTTCTTATATCAACCGCGAAGGCCTCGACGCCGCGGTGGGAAGATATAATAGTTTTAACCGTTTCGTTATTATGGTTACCGCGCAAACCCGGCTTTTCAGCGTAAATTTTCAATAACCCGTTTCCTCCGTCATAATCTTTCTCAATTCTGTCAGCCATCTGATATTCAAAAAAGACCACCGGCATATTGGTTATAAGAGAAACACTTAGCTGCAAAAATATAGCCGAAAGCATATTCTCAGGAAACAGGGCTATTTGATAACCAAATAGAAACAAATACAGTATTCTTAAAGGAGCAAGCAAGACCTGAACCTTAAGTATCTTTCTTATAAGCCTCTGGATGTCCGGCGGTAAGTCAGCGTAAGGAATGATGATTTTGTTATCCTTTCCCGCCCTACCATCAAGCGGGCTGCTGATGGCATCGCTTGCATTTTTGAGTATAGAAATAGTGACGCTTCTATTTTCTTCTTTGCGCGGGTTTTGCGGCAGGGGAAAAGGACAATAAAGAATAGACAAGACGGTTATGGACGTTATCCGTCCAACAACAGTCAAATTTGCTGCGGGAATAAAATCAGGCGGGATAATTACTATTGACAGAAAGAAGCTGATGCTATTAAAGATAAGACTGAATGCTTTCAAGGTAAGCCCTGGCGGGTCTTTGTTAGTAATGGTTGATGAGACTTCCGGAGGTTTTAAGCTTATTTCATTGGCGTATAATGAAGAAGGAAACACTTTCAATTCAAGCCTTTTGACTAAGGCGCTGCCCGTGGCCCGGGTATAGGCGGACTTGACATTCAGCAGGCTTTTTTCCATTGTTATCGGGCTGGCCGGGGTGCTGTTGGTATTGGTGTTTACCGCCGCCCCGAAGGTTCTTTTCGCGATAAAGGAAACAGGCCCGCGAAGCGCTGATGATACTGCTAATTTTTTACTTCTAAATTCTAAAGTTATCTCACGAAGAACTGAAGGAAAACTGTTATCCCTCCCATCGAAACCGAAATATGGAATTGTGGCCCCATTATCCTTAAAGAGTTGAAGCGCTTTACCGCCAACCTCAAGCATTACAATAGCATCCGGTTTGATATTCTCCGTCAATTTTACCGTCTGACTCGAATACGCGGGGAGGTTGATTGCGGCAAGAATAGCCTCCCTGACTTGTGCGGCAGTGGTAAGATATCCTGTATTGCTATTTGAAATGATCTTAATGCCCGGATCCCTGACCATAATTCTTTCATCCATAAACCGTTCCACAATCACTCGCGCGGCATCCATAGTCTTGGCATGTGAAAAAAAACGGTTGTTCCGCTTAAGCAGTTTAAAGTCCGCGCCGGCATTTTCCGGTATACTTTTCATAAATATTTCAAACCGGCCGCGAATTTCATCTGCCACAAATAGTTTATATCCAAAACTCTGGCCTTCGGCACAATACCTAAAGACTTCCACGCCTTTGCCAAAAGACTCCAGCAATTTAGAAAGTACAATATCGGCCTTTGGACCCCTAAGCGCGAAGATATGGTTAGGCGGCTGCCTTTCAGATTCCTTCGCGATGGCGGACACTATGACCCGCGTCAACTTAACTACATCAATTACTGAAATGGCCCCTGTCGCCACCGCGGCAGTAATAATTCCGAAGCTTTCTCCGGCATAGGCCAGGATATCAAAAGGCATATCCGCGCGCTCAGCCAAAAACTTAAGATACATATCAAGAGCAAGATTATGCACCATAAAGGCAGCAGCGAGAAACCCTTTTCTCCTTATAATATCTTTAGGATAATTAGCTTCTCTAAAAAACAATCTCTCCGGAGCCGGCACGCCGTCATTTACAAATCCTAATGCAACCGCGGCATCTCTGTATAACGATTGAATGGCTGGTATCCCCGCATCATATAGCTGGCTGTCTAAATTTTCGTAATAACCAATGCTCCCGAAACTGGGAAAAACTCCGACAATACGCGGTTTTAAGCCTCCCGGATTGTTTTTAAACAGGGATGTTTCTCCTGCCTTTACATCTCTTTCCAACGAACTGCTGGAACCATCCTTATTTTTTACCTTGCTCCTGCTTTCCCTGTCTACTAATAGCGGGCTTGAACCTAAGAATACCGGCGAGGCGGAAGAAGAATAACACAGATATTTAAAACCAATTAATTTACCATTATTTACGAAGAAATCCGTTGAGGTGCCGCCGCCAGTAGAGATAATTATGCGTTTATTGCGGTTATTGCCTATTTCCCTTGTAACCGCGAACGTGGTTTCTCCTCCGGTAATAAAGGCCTGAAATTTTTTGGAGCTCACTGCCCTCTGATTTAACGCTAAAGCAATTTTCCTGGTTCCATTATTATAGGGTTGATTCTCAAACTCACCGAGAGGGCCATTCCAGAAAACTAATTCACCGCTATCTAACACATTTTTAAATCGCGCTATTGTACGAGGGCCAATATCCCGCCCATTGCCGGCTGAATCAACGGGCAAAAGAATATCAATGCCTGAAAGGCTTATGGTATTCCGTAATGAGGGCAAAATTGCATTCTGGATTTTTCCTGCGATTAACACAATATCTCCTTTACGCATCAATAAAATAAACTTTTCTATCGTGGCTAATTTATCCTCCTTTGCTCCTCCAAAAATAGCAACCAGTTTCCCGCGATTGCTATTTTTTATCTTTTTCATAAATTTATTATGTAACTTTTCTTCATTTTTCACCCAGTAACCTTTTACGCTGGGAAGCAGTTTTGCTATTTCAGTCACCGATGTTTCATCACGGTGCGCCACGGGGAAGCCGTCAAGGACAAAATAATCCGCCAAGGATTGCAATTCTTGAGCCAGCGACATACGCGCTACGGAGTCCTTTGACTGTTCTCTTAGATCAAAACGAGTATTATCCAGCATTACCACTCCCGAACGCATGGCTTTAATTAATCTTCTATCTTCATCAGCAATAAGATGAAAACTTCCCTCATTACCTATCTTCCCCTCTAACAGTCGAACAGGCATCCCAAGCAAACCACTGATTGCCAGCCTTACACGATTAAGCCTTAATTCCTCCACCACTTTGCTTTGAGGCCTACCCTGATGGGTTAATAAAATTACCTTTCCCCCGTTTCGGGTAATCAAATAAATGGTTGGCAATGACGCTCTAAATCTACGGGCATCGGTCAATTCTCCGGTAAGCGCATCCCAGTGCTGATCATTATAGTCAACCCGCACCAAAAAGGTTTTGCCAGGAATAAAATCATTTGGCAGTTGATCTAAATATTCAATATCCACCGGTGAGGCGGCGGAAACATTGATTCTAGAATGATGAAAAATAGAGACGTTACCTTTTTCTACAAACATATTCTCCCGCGAAATATTCTCGCTTACGGCGCTGGAAACCGAAACCCCGTAAGCCCCTAAGACTAATTTTAATGCTTCCTGCACCCCGGCAGGGCCGGCCACAGGAGAAAGAATTACTTCCTTAGGGAGATTAAACCTAAGCTTATTCCCCACGAAGAGCTTAACGGCTTTCGTAACAGCCCTAAACATAGGCAGGTCGTTTTCGCTGTCTCCGATAATAAGGATATCTTCAGGGCTGATTCCGGTAAAATTAATTAGATTCCGCAGGGCGTCGCCCTTATCCGCCCGGCTGGCCTCAACCGCCATTGAGGAACGGAAAGCTTTGATGCCTTTAAATTCCGGATAAGCCAGGATACGGCGGCGGATTTCATTCACGACCTCCTCGCGGATTTTATCTTCCACCTCATTAAACTTTTTGCTTACAGTAAGCTCAACAGGCATCTCATTCTGGGGCTTGCGATCCACGGGGAGAAAATCACCGGCATCCAGTCCGTAGCCACCCAGGATTTTCTTCACGGATTCCTCCATCAAGACAACCAGCCGATCAACCTCGCCTGCATCTTCACTGATTGGCATATATAAAATAGGGGACCGCTGATCCAGGCTTCCCTGCCGGTTAAAGCGGTAACCTTCTCCTCCACCGCAGACATACAAATATTGCCCGGCCCTGTCCTCTGGGGAGAGTTCATTGGCATAGCGGTATAAGGCACTCTCAAGCCTGGCCCCGGTTATAACCGCGAACCTAACCCTTTTTTCACGCAACAGGCTTATCAAAGTCCTGGACTGCGGGGAAAGCTTATGGTCGGCCTCAACCGAGTGAATTTTACCGGCGGACTTGATCAATGAATCGTCCATATCCGTAACTATCAACTTAAATTTATGGCGCACCATCCTGGAAAACTTATCCCTACTATAGCTTTCTAATGAAGAAGCGGCGGCAGAATTTATATCAATTGAGACCACATCCACCCCAGAGCTGAAAACAGAAGGCTTAAGGAACCCCTCATATCCTTCCTTAGAGATAACTGATAAACCTCCCATTCGCAAAGGCCCAATTTTAACAGAGCCCAGCGGGCTGCTATTATTAACCTTTACCTCTATCGCCGCGACCGATTTCCTCACATTATCAACTAAGCGGATTAATTCTTCCTTAGGATATTTATGAATTTTTACTTCTAAGGTAAGAGGAACCCGTTCTTTGGCGGCTCGCTCCACATAGAAACGGAATCCGGGGACCCCTTTCGCAGCGGGAAACAAATGCCTGTCTGCTTTATAACTCCTTTTTTCAGGGTCTTTTTTCCAGCCTTCATTCTGATGGAAGTGAATATTGACAAAATACTTACCGCAGTTGCGGGCAAAATCAGCGACAGTTCTAAATGCCAGGTTTCCTTCGCTCAAAATCCTGTGTCCGGTATCAAACGTGAGCTGAATGCTCCAAGGAGTATCCTGAAGCATAATCTTAAAATGCCCTAACTTATTGCCGAGATTCCAGGAATCCCAGGACGAATCCGCTTGATTTTCTAATCCTATTTTTATCTTCCAATCTTTATCAATTATAGCCTTACCAAGCACAATCAAAAACTTATTGGCATTAATCAGAAGACCCTTCTCTATCTCTGCTTTATATTTTAAGTCCAGTAGCGTATGGTTGCTTGCCCCTATTTCACAAGGGGGCTGAGGCGGATGTATAGTCACTATCAACTCATCGGATAAATCCCATTTCATTCTTACCTGTTCCCAGAGCTCAAAATATTGAAGGATACGTTTCCAATCTTCAGGATTACCTATGGACCAGAATTTCTTTTCGCCATCATTCATATCCACTAGAGACGGAAAATGCATCTGGGCTGTCAGGCTTTTACTCCTAAGAAAATCTGCAAGCCTGTTTAAATTATTAGAATTTTCAACGAAATAATCTCTGCCTTTATCAAAATACAACGGTTTTTCTTCTATGGGGAAGTCTTCTGGTTTTAATTCAACCATGTTTACAGGCAAATCTTTAATAATTTTCATATCCCGGAAACCTTTCATATGCACGCCCAACACACAGGGCCTATTCCTTATCAATCCGGTATCAATAAGGCTTATGAAACTCCCATCTTCTTTATTCTCTTTCCCCAGCGGACTGCCGGATTTTGGAGGTTTGGATGTCCGGTAATATTCCCGCAGTTTCCCGCGCAGGGCGTCATTTGATAGACCATCGCGCCGGGCCGCTTCAAAATCTTTTAAGAAATATTGAAACGCGGCATCCTCGCGCTTATAACCTGTCCTCTGATAAAGCTTGACCAAGGTCTCTGGAACGGCTTTTAAAGGCCATTCCTCTAAACTGCCCGTATTTTGCATAAGCCATTGTTCAACTGCCGGGATAGCCGCGCTTAATTTCTCAATCATATATTGCATATGCTCCGGCCCGTCTTCTATGTTCTGGTAATCCTCCGGATTGATTGCCAAGAGAATCTCTATGGCCTGGAGCATATAGGCCGGATATTGGTCTAATAATCCGTAGTTTACTAAAATCTTAATCGCGAAAAGAGTATCTTCTAAATTATCCTTGTTTTTTTGTATCCGTTCTTTCAATGAATCTAATATATTACGCATCTTGGTTAAATCATCCTCTGAAAGAGGCCTGTGAGGCATACGATGTAACACATAAACCTCCAATTTTTCAAGCTCCGGCCATTCGTCAGCATAAAAAGGCATAAATTTAGCGTGCTCCTGATTAAAAAATAGCTTTAGATAGACCCGCTCAAGATCCTTATGCACTTCATTTCCCAAGACATTATGGCTGGCCGGAGTCGACTCAAAGCATGGAGGATTAATAACCACTTTTATTCCGGTTATGTTTGGTTGAGCCAATTCGGGTTTATCCTTTAATTTGTCCCAATAACGGGCAATCATCGCTTGAACAATAAACCGCAGTTCGTCTTTTGAAAGAGCGGTTTTAGAAGTATACGTCTGCCCTATCTTCTCAATAATAGCAGGGATAAATTTACCGGCATCCGCCAACTGCCGGATCTTCCCAAGAATGAATAATTTCTTTACCAGATACACCGCGAATATTCTTCTAAAACGCCTATCATCTTCTTTAAGGGTAGAAATAAAATCCTGATCAAATTCAATCGCTGTTCCATCAGAAAGTTCAAACGGAAAAACAAAGACTGGGAAAAATTTTGGCTGGGCATATTTACCAAACCTCTCCAAAGCGATATTAAGCAGTTCCAGGCGTTCGCGGCTCATCCGGGAAGCCGGAATTTTAACTTTAATAAAATGATTCCCATTAAGCCAGCCAACCATTTGAGGAATCAAGAATATTTTTTCCTGGTTAACATAAAAGTCCGGTAACTCAAAAAAAACATCTTCCATAGGCATATGCTCAAAGAGGCGGCTGGCAAAAAGATCCAGGATATCATTCTCCAGAAGAGTCAGGCCGGAATTATAGGTAATGATGAAAAAATATATATCATATAATTCTTTAAACGTTAACTGCTCTCGTTTTAAATACGCGCGCAAATATCCGGAAAACAGCTTTACCGCCGCGGGATGCGCTATAGCCTGCTCCACTTCGAAGTTTGCGAGTTTCTGTAGAGCCGAAAGGCCATAACTTAAAGGATCAAACGTCTCTCTCGCGTAGACATAGCGGGAAATTACGCTTATGGTATATTCAATATCCCGGGAAGGGAGATTATTCCTTCTCTGATAAATATAGAGCGGAACAAAAATTTCCGGAGTCAGATGCATCGGGTCTTTTTCATAATAAATAATAAATTCACCGTCCCTCATGTCACAGCGCAAGAAATGTTCAAGTATCGGTAAATAGATCTCCGGCTTATCAACATAGCGCTCAATAATCTGCTTATAAAGATTATATAAGCTAAAAACAAATTCTTCATTATTGCCTGGGATTTTTATCTGAAACAGTTTCTGCAGGTTATTTCTTGTCCAGGCGCCTGACCAGGGCGTATCTATCCGGGGAAGCATATTCTTCATTAATGACTCAAATCCTTGCGGATCGCCTTGTTGCGCGCGCTTTATTTCAACCCCTAATTGTTTCTGCCAATAGACAGAATATCCGCCATATGTCCCCATTGCTAAAGCCAGGCTGGAAATAATGACCCTGCCCAACTTTGAAATTGAACTTGACGAGCTCTCATCTCGCGCTTTTTGGCTGAAAGCGCCCGGGAAAACTTGACCTAGCTTCTGAAATTCATACCGCGCGAAGAGATCAAAGTCATTTTTCCCCAGCGGGCTGCTGGCGCGCGTATGACATAAATCTCTCAATAGTTGTTCCACAGAAGGGTCATCGAGCTTAGACAAAGCCTCCTTTCTTATCTGTCTTATTCTCTTTTTGCTTAACTGAAGTTTTTCGCCTATCTCCTCCAGGGTAAGGCTCCCCTGTTCAGGATTAAAGCCGAAATACATCCTTACCACTTCTTTTTCCCGGGGCTTCAGCTTAGACAATATTTTATCTATCTCTTCCTCTCTCTCTCGGGCTTCTTGCGCGGCATCAAAGTTTCCGCGCGGCCCGATTGCCTTTTCGGCATCTTGTATCTTTAAGAATCCGACCACCCCCCCCTGAACCAAGTCTTCCTTATCAAAGGACGCCTCATCAGCAAGTCTTTCAGCAAGCTTTTCTATGTGCCTTTTATTAAGGCCTAAGAAATATTCAGCTATCTTGCGCTGGGCCGCCTTATCAGAAGAACCGTTCTTCTTTACCAAAAGCGCGAAAAGCTCTTTTTCATCATATAAGGAACAGTTAATAATACTTTCAGCTTCCTCAGGGGCAAGCAGTTTGTAGCTTACGGAAAAATTATGCAACAGTTTCTTATTTCTTATGTAGTTATCCCTGTATTCTTTGATATGCCGGGACCTGTAGGTCTTCCCGAAATCGTTATAGCGCCTCTCCAGTGTTTCCCGGACAAAACGGCATGAATCCGCGTAAAAATCCCCCAGCCTGCGCCAGCCCTGTTCTTTAGCCTTGCCGCTCACCTGGAATTCCGAATATAATCTCTTTAAACAAGCGGCCAGCTCATTGCCGCCGTACATAATCATGGTATCGCCTATGCCTAAAATGCGCCCGGCAAACCTCATCTTACCCTTCAAACCGCTCCTCTCTATATCTATGACCGGGACAAATGATTTCGTATAGTCTATCATGCTGTTCATTATAGCTATCTCATTCTCCTCAAACAGCTTACTAAGGCCTTGCGAACCCGGGATGAACTCCTTAGATATTTCCTCATGCCCTTCCTCCCGCCAGCTTTCCCTCCAATAACCGCTGTCATGGACCAAAGAGGCAATTACAGACAGCTCAAGGGCCTTTCGGCTGGGATTCCTTCTGCCTACTCCGGAACGGCTTAATACCCGGGCAACAAATAGAGCCGTCTCTACCGCGTGCAGAAGCGTGTGATAATACAGCCGCCTATCAGGCTTAAGGATTTTTTGAACGGCAGCATACGCGGATTTTGCCGTTTCATAAACCGTATTTACCCTGTCAAAATTAACCTTATGTTTCTCAAATATTCCCGCTATCTCCTCTCGTATCTTATCGGCTAACCTTAACTCATCCTCCAAAATAAAGGGGTCAGAGTCATTTTTTCCCAGTGGGCTGCTGCCGCTTTCCTTAAATAAATTGACCGCTTCCTTATTTTCTAAAGTTACATCGGGAACAGGATAACACTTGTCTTGTTCTGTTGCCCAAAGGCGCTTTAGCTCATCCCTGGGAACGCCAATTTCCTTATTGACATCCGATAGAAAACTATCAAACGTACCTTCCAGACATTCACCATTTTCCATAAGCATAGTATAACCAAAATCCAGAAAATAAAGGATTCTAGAAGCAATGTCTAAACCGTATTCTTGGTCATAATTTAGATCGTAGTAAACAATCCCCTTCTTAATCAGAGTCATTATCAGTTCTTTCTTCTTATCTTTCAGGCTAATCTTTGTGCCATCTGATAATTTATACGTATCGGGTAATATGCAGACCTTATGATATGTCTTCGGCATCCTCTTCTGTATAATCAGAAAAGGATAGTGTTCATCCATAAATACGGCATCTTCACCGGTTAAGATATTAAAATCCGGGTAGATACCGCCCATATATTTCTTAATCTCTAGTAATACTTTTACATACCCTTGCCACTCAATAATCGTAAGCTCGGAAGGAAGCTTAATCACAAAGGGCAACATTTTTCCCTCTTGATCAAAAAGCTCATACACCTCTTTAAATTGAGAGCCTCCGCCAATGTATTCAGATGAGGATACTAACTTTAGCAAATCCGCGCCGCTTAAGGCGGAGGAAGATATTTTATTACCCCGGAGGAAGAGGGACAGCGGCCGTTTTTCCCCTGCCCCCAGCGGGCTGCTGCCGGGAGGAACAGGCTTACGCGTCATCTTTTCTACGATCTCCCTGAAAATATTTTTATCATCTTCTGTTACACAAGATTCATATCCCGGGTATTTTTCTACCCCTTCCCCTTGCAAAATCTGCTGAAAGACACTAAGAACCGCCAGAGATGAGAAGCTATAATAATACGGCGTTGCTATACTTCTATCCATTGAAGGTTGCTTTTTATTCGCGGTTATTACTCCCAAAAGTTTACCTTCTGAGGCAACAGCGCCTCCGCTAAATCCCTCAGAGTAATGGCCGTATGGCAGAGACGATTCTATCTCCATCTTATTCCCCGGCAATTCCCGCGCATACTTACCCTCAGCCCTCCGAAATTTCCCATTAGGGTATCCTAACATAACGATCTCACTCATCAGGGCTTCACGTAATAGACGGACATCGCCAAAAGGCATAACCGAAAATTCATCCCCCGAGAAACATCCTTTTTTAAATTTTATCACCCCAATATCAATATCAATGTTTCTATTACAAATACTGAATACAAGTTCGCCATCAACAACTTCTCCATTAAATAGCCTAATCCGATAAGAACGATTCAATTCTTTTTGGGGAATATTAACCCAGTTAATAACATGGCCGGCAGAAAGAAGGTAATAATATTCGCCTGATTGTGCCGGGGCAGAGAATAAAATGGCTGTTCCTTGACTAAATATAGCATCTTGTTCTCTCAGGGCGAATTTTAATTTTATTTTCTGACGTTCATTTTCAAAATTATCCCAATAGTCAATATTCTGCCGAAAATAAATACTGTCTACGTATTTTCTAATTTCAGCAAGACTAAATTTTGCGCCAACATTTACTATTGCTTTTTCCATTGATATTGCCGAAGAAGAAATTTCCCCGGTTAAACTTTCCGGATTTGTGAAGAGATTGGGAACGCTTCTATTTTCTTCTCCACGCGGGCTTTGGGGGGAGAAAAAAAGACAATAAGCGGCGGGTAAGACATTGAGAGGCGTTATCCGTCCAATAACAATCAAATTTATTGCGGGAATAAAATCAGGCGGGATAATTAATATTGACAGCAAGAAGCTGCAGCCATTAAAAATAAGACTAAATGCTTTTAAGGTCCACCAGGGCGGGCCTTTGTTAGTAACGCTTGATGAGGCTTCCAGGGGTTTCAAGCTTATTTCATTGGTGTATAATGATGAAGAGGTAGGCACTATCAGTTCAAGTCTTTTGACTAAGGCGCTGCCCGCGGCCCGGGTATAGGCGGACTTGACATTCAGTAGGCCTTTTTCCATTGTTATCGGACTGGATAGAACGCTATTGGTCAGGGTGTTTACCGCCGCCCCGCAGGTTCTTTTTGCGATAGAAAAAACAGCTCCGCTAAGCGCTGAGGATACTGCCGTTATCTCCGGGCGGAAACTCGGGCTATTTTTAAGTTGATGTTCCTTTAATTGTTGAATGTAAGGCTCGATTTCACCTTTCGGGAATAAGTCTTTCTCTTTCATTGCTTCAAGCGCTTTTGCCATTTCTTCAAACGCTTTTGCCATTTCTTCCGGATCAGCAAAAACTTTTTCGCGCTGTTTATAATAAATGGTTCTGGAATGCGCGTCGGTCTCAAAAAGCCCGATAAGCGGATATGTCTGATAGAGAGCGTCTCGCGCGTTAAATGTTTCCACCACGGCCGTTATTCCCTTCTGGATTTCGGGGTTTCTCATTATTGTTGGTCCATAGATACTGACTCCCAAAATAAGTCTCTTATTGAGCTTTGCATTTGTAATAGGAACAACAAAGGCATTGGCTCCGTCGGAGATAAAGGAAGAGTCATTCCTATTAGTTTTGCAAAGCTCAATAGAAATTTTTCTTTCGCGCGATATTTCATTCAACTGCTCCAGCAGAAAGGAAAGCATCTTGTCTTTATCTTTTACCGGTAAAGTATGGGGATGGGGTATCGCGATTAAAGAACCGGTCCGCCGGGCAAATTCTACAACCTCCTTAAGGGAGGGACAATTTTTCTTGTCTTCTTCTGTCAGTTTATTCCAGCCCTTATTTAACCTCACCTCTACATCATAATGATTATTACACCCGGCCTCCCGCAATTCTCGCCTATATTTATCCCATAAAATATCCCATAAAAGCTGGGGATAAAGATGATTGCGTTTTACCTTGGCGATGTCATCCGCGCTGATTTCAAAACGCGGTTCTTTTGTTTTTAGCCCCGCGAGAGTCCTCTCAAACTGCTGTTCGTAGATTTTCCTATGACTGCCAAGCTTTTGAATAAACCCTTCCAAATCTTTCCCGGGCTTTTTAAGTTTTTCCCGAAAATTATGCGGCAGAAAAACCAACAGGTGAATTATCTTATCCTCGCCGTTGCCTAATCCGCTCTTGGATAACTCTTCTTTCGGCAATAATACCGTAATCTCAATTCCGGGAATAAGCTTAAGATAGGGAATATGCTTCTCGTATTCTTGGTTATATTCTTTTATCGCCTCATAAAGCAGCTTTTCCGCTTCCAGGGCTTCATCTGTCGGAACTACACTATGGTTGGTTATGGCCACGGTGTAATATCCTTTATATATAAGACCGATAAACATTGCCTCAAATGTATCTTCCGCGTCAGAGTCATCGGTATGGCGGTGTAAATCAACCCATCCTTCTTCCGGCGGCCGGGGAGCAGCAGCCACATCCTTTAACACCAGCGGCAGGAGTTTTTTAAAGGCCTTAAGCCTTAACCGCGAATATTCACCGCCCACTACCTCGCAGGCTATCGCCCAAAGAGCCGCCTCCCGTATTCCTCTGTTTCCTGACGTTATCTTTCTTTCCAAGTAATCAATGTATCCCGGGTTCTTGATATTTCTTCGCTTCGTAATTTCATTACTTACCTTTTGAGGGTCTAATGAACCCAGGTCAAAGCGCTCATCAGGATAATCATAGAACTCGTGTAACGCGGCTTCTATTTTCTCTATCCCGTGGTTCTTCACTTTAAATTTATTGAGCAGAGCGCTTAAAGTCGCGGCAGTATCATATCTCACGCACCCATAATAGCGTTCATCCGCCAAAAACGGATAAATTTGCTCTTCGATCACCTGCTGAGCCGAATCAACTTCGCCTTGTTTAAAATAAATATCCGCGGCCTTAATAAAAGCCGCGATAATGGCCGCGATAGCCGCGATTGAATTCGGATTTTTATTCTTACCCCAATATTGAGCCCTCAGAGATTTTGCCTCTTTAAGCAGTCCTAATGACCGCTCAATGTAAAGGCCTCCTTTTTTAATATCCCGGCTTCGGCTGAATTTATTTTGATAATATTCCGCGAACCTGACTAATCCGCATATCACTAAATTTCTAAACCGCTCAAGCTCCGGCATTTTTTGATTTTCATCCAGCAGTTTCTCCAGGCCGGTAATCGCTTGCTCTGCTTGGCATATCGTTGAATCTAAATCATCTCTTTTACGGTTCATGGTTGCCAGAAAAATACCCCGCAAACTCTCCGCCTTATCAGAAGTTCTTATTTTTTTCTTTAGCTGGTCGTTTCTTCTCAACTCCTTTTCCCGCCGGTAAGGGTTCTTAGGCAACGCGTGATATTTATTATCTTTTCTTGAAGGGTTGATTAATTCTTCTCTAGAATCTGAATCATCATCTAAAATAGGGGAAGAAACATTTTCATGCAAGAATGACCAGGCCAATAATCCTTCAACTTCTTTAAAGAAACCAAGGAGCGAAAACTGCTCCAGCCTGAAATCTATATAACAAACAGGCCTATGAGCATTATCCTCTACCGCGATAAAATAATGCGGCCCGGTTGTCACATTGCCGGATCGCGAAGATATAGTCTTTATCTCATAAAAACCCGTGGTGCGCCCTATTTTCTTTAGTTCATTAATGGCCGTCATTGAAACAAAAACACCATAACCACTCTTGCCTAATAAGAGCGAAAAACGGTTTATCATAATCTCATACAATAGCTTCAATTGTGTTTTTAAATCCGCTCTCCTTAATTCAGCCAGGCGCGCGTTCACATCCTGACTTATTGCCTCGCGAGCAGTCTTCTGCTCGGAATCAAACAATTGAGAATATTCATCAACTTCTTCATCAGTATAACGTTCTGCCTTCAAATAATATCCTGCCATGAAATTGGAAGGATAAAACCTATAAAACTCCTGCAATTGTTCCGGTGTAAGCATTAAAATTCGCGGGCTTGATTGATTCCCCCTGCCAACTAATAGTAAGGTTATCGGCGAGCTCACACGCGTCTCAATCAATAGCGCTGCCAGTGGCAGTAACACCTGCCTATTCGCAAGGCCTGTCTCAAGCGGGCTTGAGGCGCTCAAAAACTTTCCTATGTCCGTAAGACAAGCCTTTTCAACAGTATTTCTATCTAACCAAGAAGAAAGCTTAGCCGGATAATCACTGCATAGAGCATTAACTAATGCTTTTTTGTCTTCCGGGGTCAATCGCCCAAAGCTTTTCTTTTTATCCTGGATGAATTGCTTAAGGGCTCCCGCGGTAGAAGGATTTTTCTTATAAGATTTTTTTGCTTTTCTTAGATAAATTTTTTCCTGGATAGTAATGTATTCTGATATGACCGTAAAATCAGGATTGGGGATTTTTTCGCGGCGGTTAAGGGGATTTTTTATTCGCGGCGGCACAAAAGCCCAAAGCCAAAATCTTGTCAGCCACATCTGGGCTTTGGCGATCCTTTTTTTAGGTGAGGCTTTATTTAGGCCCGCGCGCTTAAGATAAACTTTGAACACGCTATCAAATACCCCTTCCTTTGAAATGGCCTTTTTCGGGCTGGCTAAGCTTACCTTAACAAACTCATCTCTAAAATGCGCTTTGAAAAAGGAAACATACCCAGCCTCATCTATCCTACGCGAGACACTCTTTAAATTATTCTTCGCGTAATTAAGGTTATTTTCTTCTAAGAGCCTTTGACAATTTCCTAAAAGCTGCCAGGCATTACCAAAGACCAGCTCGCCTAAGCAATACTCCATTCTTTTACTATTTAAAATACCGTGGATATTTGGCCAGGCCGCTTCTTTATTTTGCTGCTCCAGATAAACTATATTTTTTTGAATAAAAGCTTTAAGCATTTTGTTACGCTGCTTAAAAACTTCCCTTAAAATTCCCAGCCTTCCGCTTTGGGTAGTATTAATCATTTCAAGAAGCGAATTCTTCCGCGCCTTCAATAGTCTCTCTACCATATATTTTGTGTTTGCAACACGCCCGGCATCTTCAATTTTAATCTGCTCTGAAAGCACACATATTCCCCAATAGGCAATGTCTTTTTCTAAAACCCGCGCTTTTTTCAAGGGAAGAGTTAATTCGTCAATATCGCTTTGCTTTAAATTGCGTATTATGATTTTTAACGCTTTATCTATCCAGGCGACTTCTTTTAATTGATTGTCTATCTGATGGTCAGTGGCCCGGAAAGCATCATTAAAAAATCTATATTTTTTAGGCACGGACACCCGCATTGAAATTTCACCGCTTCCTCCTACTAATTCATAATTTATTAATTGTCCCTGGCGGATCTTCCAGAATAAATCCTTCTCATCAAACCATATAACAACTTTCTGACCATAACTCTGACAGCCGGCAAAATGCTTTATTTCAAAGGATAAGCTGTTAAGTATCATCAAAAGCACAGGCTGTGCCCCTGTCTCATTATTTTCCTTAATTAACTTCACCGCGCTCTTGAGAGCGTCTTGTATTCTTTCGTTTAAATAGCTATCCCGCATAAGATTATTAATCCTATTGATAATTTCGCCTTTTTTATTATCCGCTCCTTCTAATAAACCCTCATCAACTTTGGCACACATCCGCCGCGACAGCGAACCTATTAAACTCAAATACAGCTTGCTTATCTCCCGGAAATAAAACCTCAAACGCGCCTCCCGGTCTCTACGCTCAAGCGCTGAGGCAACGGTCTTGAGAGAAACAAAATCATCAACCCCGTGCGGAGTAATCCCCTGAACAGGAACACCATCCACGGGAGAAGCACTATGATGTGAGTTAGCGTCACTTTTTGGTGATGATTGCATACCGGTTAACGGTGAAGAAGTGCCGCGGGAATCGTTATTTTGATCCGGTGTGTTATTCTGTTTCTGATACTTTTTTAATTTCGATAAAAATGCGCTTACAGACTTAGCCGCCGCGTAGATAATTGCCGCGAGGCTCTTTGTTTCTTTCGCTACAGTTTCGCGCGCCTTCATATATGCCTGACGATGCGTAAGTTTTTCAACCGGTATTTCATACATACGCACTTCCGGGAAACGCCAGGGGCCGTAATCCTCATTTCCCGTGAGTTTATCCCAGGCGCGTATCGCTTCCGGATCGCGTTTTGTATTCTTTGCCCTCACCTCAAGCGGTGCCGTAAGCACAAGAGTAACTGCCTCTTTCCAGGGATACGGCTCGCTGGTACGAACAACCACTCCCGCGTACTTTCCGGACGCGACTGTTTTCTTTACTATTATACGCAGATAGCTTTCAATGGCCTGCTTTACCCGCGGATAACAGGCTATGGCATAAAACTCTTCCCTCCGGTTATCAATAATTACGCGTATCTCTTTACGCAAGGAATGGCCCCTCCGCTCCATAATCTCGGAGGTATCAACACCGTCAATCTTTACCGGCTCACACGCATAGTCTATACGCGGCAATAGTTCTTTTATAAGCTGTGCCACTTCATCCTGGCTATCAAGATCTATCGCCTTGTTTTCCATTTCTTTCCACAGCAAGTAAACGGCTGACTCCATAAGAAACCCGGCATTAATATAGCGGCAGCCAAAGAAAGCGCTCAAGGCGTGGCTTACCGCTTTACGATGCGAGCCCATAAGGCCGCAGACCACGATAATAAACTGCTGTTTAAAAAGCAGTTTCATCGCCATCCTCTTTATCCGCGATGGTTCGCGCAATAAAGGCAAGCTGAAGGAAAAGGTGCTTCCTTGTTTTTCCCTGCTTTTTATCCATAACTCTCCGCCTGCCGACTCAACGGCTGCTTTAATTGAAGGCAGCCCCCTGCCGCTGCCTTCCGAGAGATCTTTGGCCTCCGTATCACCTCCTACTATGGTATCCATTCTCTTGGCTGCTATGCCTTTGCCAAAATCCGTGACGCTGACAATAAGCTCTCCCCATTCCTGACGAGCTTTAAGAATTATCTTTTTTGTGCCGCTATACTTTATCGCGTTTAATATAAACTCATCAAAAGCCATATCAAATACATCTACCTGGGTAGTAATAACCTTCTTCAAGGAATGCCTGACGCGTAACTCAAAGTTCACCGCGGGATATTTCATCTTGAGCGCTTTAGTCCTTTGCTGTATAATCGCGAATACGCATACGCGGGACATTGAATAAGGGACCCAAAAACGCAAAGAATCCATAACTTTTATTGCTTTTGTATACTCTTCAGGCAACACTTCATTCACCAGCTGTTTTAGTGTATCCGGAAAAGAATCCATATCTACCTTTCGAAACTCCTGAAACGCCAAGACAAAGGAGAGAAAATTATCATTTATAATTTTCCTTACTTCTTTCTCGGATAGTTTGTTTTTCCGGTCTTTTTCCAGCAATCTTTTGAACTCTTCAACAGCGTTAAAAAATTTACCCATCCTTTCATTTGCCGCGTACTGCCCATAATCTCTCCTGATAACCCTTATCCATCCGGGCATTGTAACAACCAAAGGATTCCATAAGGCGTGCATAAGCCCCTTAAACTCTTCATCACCTACGGGAGAACTCCCCTTTAAATTAAGTTCGGCTTTTATTTTGAACAAGGTTATTTCCTTATTGAAAATAGCGCTGCTAACTTCGCCTGGGCCGCTTAATTCCTGTAAAACTTTTTCTATGGAAGGAATGAGAAAATCAAGTAAATCCATTCTATCTATAACCACACTCACGTTTTTTTCTATATTTTCTTCTTTAAGCCTGTCTACCGCATCATCTGGTAATGCGCTTATAACAATTACCGGTATTTTCTTATTTAACTTTAGTAATTCCTTTACTAAGCCTATGCCGTCAAGCCGTGGCATCTTCACATCCATAACAATAAGCGTTATATCCTTGCGTTCTGCAAGCATCTTAAGCGCTTCTATCCCATCTTTCGCCGTTAAAACAACTGCTTCTGGAAGTCTTCGGGAAAAAAAGTGCAGGAGCGAATCCAGGCTAAACTTATTATTATCCACTAATAAAATAGTAACCGGGCTTGCAGATGTCCAGGCGGAGGAAACACTGCCATGTCCGGAAAGGACGATATTGATCCCGGGATTGTTTTTTAGCGCGGTAACAAAATTATCAACATTTTCTGAAGAATGGGCTTTACGGTTAAGGCGCAGGATATTAAGGATAGCTTTACTTTTGGGGGTTTCTAAGAGGATATCTCCGCTGAAAAGTACTTTTGAAGAAAATAAATATAGGAAGAGTGAATCTATGCTGTGCCGGGCCGGAGGGCCCTTGCTTGGCGAAGTTAAAACAATCAACTCTTCTTTACCGATACATATCTCCCCTAAGCGCGAAAAAGAAAGTTCTCCGATTTTATAAGCACCTCTTTCCTTACTATCAAATGGAGCGATTGTTATATCTGACGGCAATTTATTCTCCAAGACCAGATGATAATATCCGGTTAATTTTTCATAATACTCCCTGTTTGCTTCATCCTCCGGGAATATATTACGCATAACTTCTTTTATGGCGGGATGGGCCATAACTTTAATTGAGGGGTTTTCCTCAAGGAAATATCCTAATGCCCCGATATGCTCAGGATGTCCGTGAGTGATAATAATGGTATCAATATCATTAAGCGCGACGCGTAATCGCGCCCGCAGCTGCTCTTTTAGCTTTTTAAAATAAAACCCGGGGCCGGCATCAACTAAAATTACTTGTGTTTTACCATCCTTATTCCGATAGATTAACACATAGACATTTATCCCAAAAGGCTCCTGGATTTGAAATATTTTATACTGAGCGCTCTCTAATAACTCTATTTGTCTAATCACAGATTCTTTTTCTCTTATTTCATTAATATTATTTAAAAGTTTACTTATGCTTTCCCGCGCTTTTTCGCGAGGAAGCCCTGACAATCTCGCGTATCCCTGAAGGACCTCACTCTCAAGGTTTTCTCTATCAATATATGAAACCCCATACTCTATAGATGAGGAATTCACCGCGGGGCTTTGCGCGCGGCGGTGAGGGTTTGAATCTATCGCGGAAGACACCAGCCCTAAAAGAGTATCGGCTCTATTCGCTTGCGGTAAAGAGTTGATTAACCTTTCAATATCCGATTTCTTTCTTTCCAGCCGCTCTTTATTAAAGAAAACAGCCGTTTCCATAGCCACGAAATTACGAGGGTCAATAAATATTTTTTCTCTTCTTTCCTTATTAAGCAAATCTTCCAAGGCACCTAACGCGTTCTGGTAAAACTCGCTACTCTTAAATCTCCCGCCCATTTCCTTATATATATCTACAATCTGACGCTGAAACTCATAAGGGTAATACCCGCCAAACCTGCTACGTATTTCTAGATAGGATTCAATTGCTTTTTTATATTGCTCTTTTGCGCCTTGAGGATGCCCCATAGAAAGAAAGATAAGGGCGTTATAACTGTAGACCCCTGCAATATACCCAGCAAGGCGCTGGGCGCCTGCGTAATCACCTGAATCATCATAGAAAACTTTTCCTGTCAGCAATAATTTTTTCTCTACCGCTTTCAACATTGCCTCAAGCCTGATCCAGAGAAGCTCTTCCTGTGTAGCGGTAGTCGGCAGCAGCTCTTTCTTCTGCAGGAGATAGAACTTATCTCTTCTTTTTTCCAGCATTGCATCTGTAGGAATAATATTTAGCAGAAACTTTATAATCCTACTGCTATCCTTTAGGTGAGGCAGTGCTAAAAACTCACCGATTGTCTCAATTTTTCTTGTATTTTTATTATTACGATAGCGAATCAGGCTCCATGCCATTTTCTTGGTCAAACCGTAGGGCCGATAAAAGGCATAGAACCGCTTTGCGTAAAAAAGGGAATCATTAACCTGTTCCCTAAAATCAAGCCATGCCTCTATAAGCGCCTTACGCCGCGCCGGAGGATACTCCGCGAAAGCCGTATCCAACAATACGCACAATAAAATATCTCCATTATATTTCTTCTGCCAGCCCTCATATTCTTTTACTAACCGTTCATCCCTGAACTCGTTAAATGCCGCATAGGCAATCTTTATCCTTGTAGCAATATCAGGCTCTTTAGTGCCCTTTTCCCACAACATTCGCATTCTTTCCTGATATGCCTGGCGCACCTGCCAAAGATGAAGGCTATTCCATCTTTCTAATAAATCCACTTCGTGTCCGGCATAAGAAAATGCCTTTTTCCATAACTCAAGCGCTTCATCAAATAGTTTTGCCGTGACTTCCCTCTTTTCTCTGGCTAAAAACCGCATATTCTCTTCTGCCTCTTTTATCTTCTGTTCCATAAGGTACATATGGATACGTCTGAGCATCCGCTGAATATGCAGGGTGTCTTTCAAATTGTGCTTTTTGATAATCTCCAAGGCGTTGGTAAATATCTTTATCGCTTCATTGATCGCGTTCACAGGCTCACCTATGCCAAATTGCTCAAGCCCTTTTATATATTCACCAGCTATGGTAATCATCCATAACTCTTCCAAGGTATGCCGTTTGCATAAATCTAACGCGTCCGCGATTTTTACCCTTGCCTTTTTCCACAATCCGAATTCCGCGTAGGCTAAGCTTAATTCGTATAAGGCTTTGACTTTTTCAGCTGGTGGTTTTGCCCCGGCAACCTGCGTAAGGTATCGCGCGATACTTGTTTCTACCTCAATTTCCAGATTATAAATGTTATCAACGTCAGCCAGCCAAATAATATTTACCGTGGCCTTACCCGTATCAGGTTTTATTCTCACTCCATCAATCTTATCGGCCAGCCACGGATAATCTCTAATAATACCTATGACAAGGACTGACTCATGAGGATTACCCTTGAGCAAGGTATTCTCGGTAAATATCTGGCGCGGGTCAAGCCCAAACCGTTTATGCCTGCGTGTTTCACTGGGCGAAAAATTCCATATATGATCAAAATGGCTCAACGTTTCTCCATGAGGCATATATTCAGAAGCAACGGCAATCCCTCTTAATTTTCCGCCAAGTTTCCTGATTATCGCGGCGATATTGACTGCCTCAGACATGCCTCCCGCGCCGATAATAAGGTCCATTTCCCCTAATGCCAGGGCAAGGCCGTCTGACCAATCATCATTTTCCCGCCAAATGATATTGCCATCTGTATACCTTCCTGCGCTTTTACGCACATACTCGCCTAACTTCTTAAAATCCTTAGTTACCATGGTAAAACCATTCTCTATGAATGCATCAAATAAATCCTCATGCCGGTCACGGTCAAGGTTCATCACTTTTATATCTTTCGGATCTTTTTTTCTCTTCTTAAATTCATCGGCAAGCAATTTCACCATAAGCCGCACATTTAATCTTCCGCTATTCCTATCAAGAGATTTCTCTATGATCGCATCCAGATCAATATCCGCGAAATGCTTATTCAGCACTATCTTAAACATATAGTCATCAGGCAAATAGGGTATGGCTTCTTCACCTTTTTTCACCGGCGCAAAAAGAAGCGAAGCAACTGTCCCCTGTTTTCCTCTCTTAGTAATCCCGTGTGCCATCTCCAGTATATTGAGCACCATATCCACAAGGGTTTCTTCTCCAAATCCTAAATGCTCTCCATGCACTAAGGTTGGCCGGACAATAAGTGAATGTCCTTTTTTCGGACCTTCTGAAGCCTTAACCACAAGCGAAAAATCCCGATTATTCAATAAACGCCTCAGCCACCACACCATAGCCCCCCGGTACCTATCCTCATTAATGGTATTGCCATTATCAACGAAATACTTCAAGCCATGCATGATAAGACGGGTAATCACATTGACCGAACCCCACAGCAATTCTTTTAAAGGATTATCCCTATCCACCATGAGCGATTGCATATCTATCTCTTCTTTTGCAATATTAGAAACAATACGGTATATCTTTTTAACCGTTACCATCTTTAGGTTCGGGTCAATGGTTTTGTTAAAGTCCGCTTCAATAGCCTCTTTCAAGGTAATGCGTTTACTTTCCGCGTTAATCTCCTGTTCTATCGGCGAACTCATTTTATCTTCCCGCTGAGAATCACCTCCCACTACTCTGCGTGAACTGCTATTGACAACAGGAGAAGACGTTTTTTTTGTTGAAATAAGCTGCTGGTAAATTGTAAAGGTATTCATCCTAAAGCGTTTTAATGCTTCTCCCGTAATATATGTTTGATTACGGGATTCCGTAAGAAAATATTTCAGAATGCTTATAATGGCCTCTTTGTTTTTATCGTCTTTATAATTCTGGGGCAGTTTACTGAACCGCTCTTTATAATCATTCTCTATCAATATCAAACGCAAAAAGACGATGACGCTGTTAATCCTTATCGCTTCATTTGCTTCTCCCTTAAGCAATTTGAGAAGTATTTCTTCGAGTTTCTTATGTTGTCCTTGGAAAAAATCTTTCTTTGTCTGCCCTTCATTTGAGGTTGCAAAGGTATTCTTGGCCACCACCTGGAGATTTCCGAAGTCTATATCCTCAGAATTGAAGTTCTCGCCATTACGAAACAGCCTGATGTGGGATAACGCCTCAACCACAAGTTCAGGGTGCAGATATTCAAAGAAGAGTCTGTTAAGCACATTGATATGGGTAAAGGTTATCTGGTGATAGTTCAGGTAATGCATAATGACATTTTTTATCTTGGTTTCTATGGCATTTTTTATCTCGGGAACAGCCATAAAAATATCATAGACGGTGAAAAGGGATTCAAAATCGGGTTTATCAACCTGATACTCAAACGCGCCCTGAACATGGCTTTCTATTTTCACCTTCATTGCCGCCCATTTTTCCTTTAACTGCCGCATATTATAAAATTGCTCAATAACAAAAGGCGCGTAAATATTGCCATAGTCATTATTAGTAAGCCTGGTTTGTTGCAGTTTTAAATTAGCCGCGATCGCGATAATAGTATCTGTATTGTTCATTACCGGATTAAAAAAATAGGCATTAAACGATTCTTCAGTAATGGGTATTCTCTTTTTTTCGCCGCGGCCAGAACGCACCGGCGAAGCAACGCTAGGTTCAGGATATTTTCGCAGCTTTTCCTGATTCTCAAGCAACGCCTTTACGTATACTTGTGCCGCGGGATTAAAATCTTCATGCCAATCATGATAAACCAAGATATTCCCTTTTTGCTTAATCATTCCTATTTCTGCCGCGTAGTGCCAATGATAAAAAGGGACATCGTTATCCATCACAAATAACCGCGCCCGCGGGATATACACCTGATTTCGTAATCCTTTGTATTCTTTAGCCACACCTATTCCCCAGGATGCTAAGGGACTATCATGCATGGTAAGAACCACACTTTCTCCCTCAACAATATCATTTATATCTCCCACTACCAATCTTTGAGGAGAATCCATCCTGATGTCTCCGGGCATAATAACCTGTGGCTGATAATCAATGTTTATTCCGTTTTTAAACCGAGGGTATTCAATAGGAGATGCCGTATAAATATCCATAGTTGCTGCGAGAGGAATAATGGGGGCAGTTCCATTTTTGCCTTCGCGGGCAAGCGGATTGCTGTTGGATTCTTGTCTTATGGAATTAAGATTCTCCCGCTCTATCAATGACTCAATGGTAACCGGCATTCTCCATGTCCAATTGTGCGGCCCTACGGTTCCGGGGATATTAATCCGGGAATCATCTACCCAGCCCTCTACAGTTTGAAGCGTCAGAGAATAAAAGAGGTTTTGACATTTCTTCATCGCCTCAATAACCTTTAGGGCTATAGACTCCGCGGATTCTCCTTGCTGAATAGCATATCCATAATCAGACAGAAATCCTCTCACCTGCTCCTTATCAGAATAAGATAATTCCGGCCAGCGGGTAATAAATGTAGAAGGGCTATCAAAGACTGCCTCGCAAATCAAGGTATGAGATTGTCTTGCCATTTCCTTCTCCCTCCAACCCACCACATTATATAAAAACAGGTTAGGCAATTGCTCGGAAAGCGCATCCAGCATCTCCCTCACCTTTGGCGGTCTTTCGCCTATATCTTCACCGATAAGGACAATGCCGTCTTCTAAGGCGGCCTTGGCTAAGCTAATTAAGATTTTCCTCCCCCAAGAAACCATCTCATCTTCATGTGCCGGATAAAAGGCGCCGTCGGATGCTTTTTCCCCTTTCTCAATAAGCCATTCGCCAAGAAATCCCAGCAAATGGTCTACCCTTACTCCATCAAAGAATTTCGCGCTATAATGGATACGTTTAATCCAGAACTCAAGCACATTTTCATAATTATCCAACCAGCGATAAGGATATAATCCCCAATTTTGTCCTTCCGGACACAATCGATCCGGAGGCGCTCCCGCGCTTTTATCAGTAGCAAATAAATCTCTCCAAGCCCAGACCTCAACACTGTTTGGAGCAGGATAAATTGGTAAATCCCCGATAATACGCTTTCCCTCCTGTTTTGCGTATGTTCTCACCGTTTGCCAACACGCACCATAAATCCACTGCAGCCATTGATAAAAGATTATTTCTTTCTGATGCATGTTCGCGAAACTCTTTAAAGCCTTGATGTCCCTATTCTTGTATTCATCCGGCCACTGCCACCAAGGATCTCCCTTAAAATAATTAAGCAGCACGCGGAAAAGAGCATAATCATCTATCCAATATTTATTTTCTTCACGGTAATCATCAAACCCCGCCTCCCCCTTCATTATCTTAGGATATGCCTCATTAATAAACTCGCTCCTGAGGATATGCGCGGTTACCGCGCATACTGACGAATAATCAATTTTAGGCGAGTTTTTAGCGGCAGGCAGTATTCGCGCTAGTTCGGGCGCTGATTTTAGGTATTGTTGTATTTTTTCCGGGCCTATAAGGCTGTTAAGCGGCAGATAAAGATCATTGTGCGCGAAAACGCTTAGGCTGGCGTATGGACATGGGTCACCGGAAGCAATTTGTGTCGTGGGAAGAGAAAACCACATATCAAAATCTTTTAATACCATATAATCAATAAATTTATAAAGGCTGTCTAAATTACCGATGCCCAAATCATAATCTTCGCGCAGAGAAAATAACGGGCAGAGCATTCCAGGCATCTTTTTCTCAAGCCACCAATAGTCTGTCCCTTGGGGCATATTCCCCCATTGTCCGCCAAGCGTCAGAAAGTATACTACCTGCGCGCGCGCCACCCCCACTCTTAACGTAAAACCATAATTACAACCGTAATCCTCTTCCGTGATAGCATCTCTCACCATATAAATAAGGTTACTCACGCCTTTACCAAAGAATACTTCCTTAAGCCTTTCAGGAATTATTACATCCGCCCATTCCTTACCATTATTCTCAGTAAGCGCTAACAAAAGCATATACATCGTGTTATTTTTCTTTACTCCGTATGCCTTGATGGCATTATTCTTCGATATAAGTTTTATAAAGCCGTTGTCCTTCTCCAGCATATCCGCCAAATTTTGGCGTTCTTTCAAGCTTGAATTCTCAAGATACGCCAAGGCCCGGCTATCCCAGGGCAGGTTATTAAATGCCTCTTTCAATTTGTTTACCGAATCTTTTTCTATCGCGCTTGAGGAGGAGGCTAAACCTGCCTGCGCAAGCGCTTTCCCCACAGGTAAAATAAAAAACTGTTCCGGTGGCGCTATAGATGAACTCGAAGCCTTGGGTATAATGAAATCTATATAATGCCCCTTTTCATCCTCTCCCGGGTTCTTTTCAGAATTGCCTTTTCTAACATTATCGTTTCCAGAAGAAACTATTTCCCTCTTCGACAGATTCTGCTTTACCCCTATGATAGCAACCAGATCTATCACAAATTGGCTGACCAGCTCTCTTTGTTCAATGTGATAAAAACCCTGCTTTATGAGGGCCTCTTTAATCATTTGGAAGGGGTATTTTATATAAAAGGTGCTTTTAATCCTTTTTACCTGCTGGGTAGAATAGGTGGTAATGATAATTCTTCCTTTGGGCTTAAGCGCGGCGCCGGCCTCCTTAAGTGCCATCTCAATATCCATATCGCCTATAGATTCCGAAAATACCACCGCGTCAAATATATTCTCTTTAAAAGGCAAATAATGCGCGTCCGCCTTCACTAAAGAAATCTCTGATTGCTTTATAGATAGCAGGCTCTGTAAATTCAAATCAATGCCTATAATCGTATGCCCATGCTCCCCGGCGGCCATTTCCCAGGGAGCATTGCCAATACCCACTGAAAGGACGCGGCGCGCGCCCGGGTCTTCCTGGATAAGGCTCATTAATTGAAAAATAAGCATAGCATCCTGGGAGATATAGCTCATTGACACCCGGTCATCAGGCATAAGAGTCTCATTTAAACGATTAAGACGCTGATAAAACTCTTCTATCAATCGGGGATATTTCCATCGAGAAACTTCTTGGACGTCAAGGCCTATTATTCCACCGCTATGCTCTTTCAAATCCCTGTCGGCATAGCTAACCCATACCGTTTCCGCATCTAACGCGGTAACGCTCTTAAGTTGACGTAATTGGGCCCGGTGAAAGACTTGCGTTAATTGCTTAATTATTTCCCATATCTCTTGCCGGGCAGAAGCATCCCCCGCGTTCTGGGTCACCATATTCTTCAATTGTTCTTTCGCGGCTAAGAATATTTTTCCATCACCCTGAAACACAGAAAGCATTTCCTTTATTTTATCTTGCGCGTATTGCGGCAACCGGGAAAACAATTCAAAAACAACCGCGTCTTTAGATAAGTCGTTTTCCGCGGAATTAAGCGCTAAGGTGATTGCAGAAGAAGCCTTATTATTTTTTGTAGCTAAAACAACTCCTGTTATCGCCAGACCTACGCCTAATATTGAGGCGATATCCGGAAAACTATGGCTAATAGAGCTCATTATCGCTAAAGTAAAAACCGGAGTCGTATTAATAATATTCCTATATTCTACGGGTGAAATAAAATCCATCGCACGGTAAGCCAACCATACAGTTACCATACTTATAATAGATATCAACATCATAGGCAGGCTAAAAATAAAAGTAAACCCTCCGGCGAAGATATAGGTAAAGCCTATCATTATAGGAAAAGATACCAAATATGCCCAAAAAAGGACCGTTGAGGCAGGTATAAAATCACGCGTCCTTTTCCTTATTATGTCAGCAATAGCATAAGATACGGACGAAATAGAAGCAAAAATAACACCCATAACCGTAATATTACCTAACGACCCTCTGCTTTTTAAAGCAAAAATAACCGCCACAACTCCTAACAGAGTTATAAATATGCCGGCAATCTTCCTGCAGGGTAACTTCTCCCCCAACAACAACACCGATAAAAGGATAATAAAAACAGGCGAGCTCCTTACGATAATCTCCGTCATCAACACGGAATTATATTTTAGAGATAAATAATAAAACGGGGATGCCAACATTTGAGAAGTAAACACGCCTGCCGCTAAAATACCTAATTCACCTTTTGTAAATGAAGCACCCAGGCGGATTTTGTTTGCCAGGCCTTTTCTGCCATCCCTCACAAACCCAATAGCCTTACAAATTAAAAGCACAACAAAAGCCTGCAGGTAATAGTTTGCTTGTATTACCAGGGGGTCAACATTATATTTTATAAGGTTTTTAGCAAGAAATGGCTTAAACGCTACCAACGCCGCACAGCCTAAGGAAATCAATATTCCAAGCCCTACGGAAGATGTTATCTTTCTATTGTTATCAACTGCCGCAGAGCTGGTATTAACCGGCAATGCCCCGCCAAAGAGGCTTCCATTGCCTTTCCCGTCCGAGCGGCGGGAAAAGGCTTCTCTGATAGTGCCCCGCGAAGAGGCGGAAGAACTGGATTTTGCTGAAGATTTTCCGCTGCGCGCGGGCGGGGCGCGGATACTCAATAAATCACACAAAATATCACCAGGCGTAAATATCCTCTCGTTAAAGTATAAAGCTGAAGCCGATGATTTTTCTGATGTATGCCTTCCC
>JAUSCZ010000035.1 GCA_030674475.1 Candidatus Omnitrophota bacterium | reverse complement strand
TGGAAGAAATAGTTAATCTAAAATTAAAAGACTTGAATTGCACCGATTTAAAACAGGCGTTCAAGGTAATCGCGGGCACGGCCAGAAGCATGGGCATCGCGGTTGAGGGATAAATGTCAAAAAAAAGAAGCAAAAGATATGAAGAGGCCTTAAAACTTTTTGACGCAGATAAATCCTACGGCCTTAAAGAGGCAATTGCTATTTTAAAGAAATTTCCCTCAACCAAATTTGACCAGACGGTTGATTTGAATTTTTACGTCAATGTTGACCCTAAGAAATCAGATCAGCTCGTCCGGGGCACGGTGAGCCTTCCCCATGGCACGGGAAAGACGGTGCGCGTGGCTGTTTTCTGTAAAGGCGAACAGGAAAAAGAGGCCAAGGCTTCAGGGGCGGATTTCGTGGGAGGCAGTGAACTTATTGATAAGGTGGCTGCCGGTTTTCTTGATTTTGACGCCGCGGTGGCTACCCCGGATATGATGAAAGATTTAAGCCGCTTAGGAAAAATTTTGGGGCCAAAAGGCCTGATGCCCAGCCCCAAAACCGGAACCGTAACTGTTAATGTCGCTCAGGCGGTTAAAGCGATCAGGGGCGGCAGGGTAGAATTTAAAGTAGATAAGCAATCGGGAATCCAGGCGCCCGCGGGAAAGATTAGCTTTAGCGAGACGCAGCTTCTTGAGAATGCCTCCAAGGTTATTGAGGTCATTACCCAGTCAAGGCCGGGGACAGTCAAGGGAAATTTTATTAAGTCTATTTTTCTTTCTTGCAGTATGAGCCCGGGAGTAAGGCTTACCCTATGAAATTAGGCAGTTTTTTTCGTAACGCGGCTGTTAACAGATTAAAGAAGGATATCAGTGAATCTGACAGCCTTTTTGTGGTTCAATATTTAGGGCTGGACAGCTTTAGAATGAGCCAGCTGAGAATCGCGCTCAGGGATGGGAAATCCAGGCTCTTTGTTTCCAAAAACAGCCTGATGAAGATAGCCCTTAAAGATTCTAAGATTGATGGCTTAGACGGACTTTTTGAGGGGCCGGCGGCCCTGGTCTTTAGCGATAATGATATTGCCGTTGTTTCAAAAATCCTTTATAAATTTGCCAAAGAGAACGAGAAACTCATCTTGAAGGGGGCTTATTATAAGGGAAGCCTGTTTAAGCAGAAAGATATTGAAAATATAGCTAAGCTTCCCTCTAAAGAGGTATTGATAGCCCAGGTGGTATCCGCCCTGAAGTCTCCGCTGGCAGGTTTGGTTTTTACCCTTGGGGGCGTTTTAAATAAATTAGTGATCGTGCTTAATCAGATAAAAGAAAAGAAAAAAGATAAATAGTTTACATTGAAAAACCCCCATTTTTGTGTCATTGCGAGGGAGCGAAGCGACCGAAGCAATCTTAAAAGTGGGATTGCTTCACCCCTTCGGGGCTCGCAATGACGGGTTATTCAGCGTTAACTAAATAACAGGAGGTTTTGAAATGGCTGTTAAAGATGATGTAATTAAGTCAATTGAAGGAATGAATGTGCTGGAGCTTGCTGATTTAGTCAAAGAGCTTCAGGATAAATTTGGGGTTTCAGGCCAGATGGCGCAAGTGGCTGTTGGCGCGGCCGGCGGCACAGCGGCCCCTGCCGCGGCGGTTGAAGAAAAGACCGCTTTTTCCGTAGTGTTAATTTCATCCGGAGCGAATAAGATCGCGGTTATTAAAGAAGTGCGCACTATCACTAGCTTAGGACTAAAAGAGGCCAAGGATTTAGTTGACGGCGCCCCTAAAACAGTTAAGGACGGCCTCCCCAAGGCGGAAGCCGAAGAAATAAAGAAAAAGCTAGAGGCCGCTGGAGCGACGGTAGAGTTAAAGTAACCAGAAACCAGTAACCAGTAACCAGAAAAAATCTGGCATCTGGCAACTGGCCTCTGGTTTCTCCCGAGTGAAACGAGGGTAAATGTCAGAACGTAAAAATTTCGCCAAAATCAAAGAAGTCTATAATATGCCGCATCTGTTGGATATCCAGCGTTTGTCTTACGCTGAATTTCTGCAGATAGAAGTGTCTCCTTCACAGCGTAAGAATATCGGCCTGCAGGAAGTTTTTAACGAGATTTTTCCTGTGGAAAGTTTTGACCGTCAGGTGCGCCTTGATTTTATCGGCTACAATTTAGGAAAACCAAAGTACGATGTGGATGAATGCCGCCGGCGTTCAATGAGCTATGCCGCTCCCCTGAAGGTCCGATTCAAGCTGGTCAGCCCCGGAGAAATTAAAGAGCAGGAGTCGTATTTCGGAGAAATTCCTCTAATGACCGATACCGGGACCTTTATTATTAACGGCGATGAGAGGGTGGTGGTTTCTCAGCTTCAACGTTCGCCGGGTGTTTCCTTTGAAGAGGAGATGCATCCTACCGGGAAAAAAATATTCCATGGCCGGGTAATTCCGTATCATGGGGCCTGGCTTGAGTTTAAGTATGATATTTCCGAAGTGATCCTGGCTTATGTGGACCATCGCCGTAATTTTCCGGTGACCCAGATTTTACGGATTATCGGTTATTCTACCGATGAAGATATTTTAAACGCCTTTGGTTCCAAACCTTACCCGCAGATTCTCAATACCCTGAAGAAAGATTATACTAAAAATAAAGAAGAAGCCTTAGCTGATTTCTACCGCAAGATGCGCCCGGCTGAACCAATAACTCCCGAAGCGGCGGAAAATCTTTTCTATCGGCTATTTTTTGACCCCCGCCGTTATGACCTCTCCCGCGCCGGCAGGTTCATCTTAAATCGTAAACTCGGCATTAATATTTCTCTGGATAAGCGGATACTTGACGCCCCCACAGTAATTAAAGTAATTGAATACTTAATAAAATTAAGAGAGGGAATCGGACAGATTGACGATATTGACCATTTAGGAAACAGGCGCGTCAAGAGTGTCGGTGAACTGGTTCAAAACCAGGTGCGCATAGGTTTGACCCGTTTAGAAAAATCTATCCGGGAGCGCCTGGCGGTCTTGTCCGAATTTCATACCTTGAGCCTGCATCATTTGATAAATTCCAAACTTTTATCTAACCAGATCAAGGATTTCTTCGGACGTTCCCAACTTTCTCAGTTTATGGATCAGGTGAATCCTTTGGCTGAGATGACTCATAAGCGCAGGCTTTCCGCTCTTGGGCCGGGAGGCCTTTCCCGGGAAAGAGCGGGTTTTGAGGTTAGGGATATTCACTCTTCGCATTACGGAAGGGTCTGTCCCGTAGAGACTCCTGAAGGACCGAATATCGGTTTAATCGCTTCTCTAAGCACTTTTGCCCAGGTAAATGATTTAGGGTTGCTGGAGACTCCTTACCGTAAGGTTGAAGACGGTAAAGTTACCCGCAAGATTGAATATTTGACCGCTGATATTGAAGAGAATAAGCTTGTTGCTCAGGCCAACGCGGTTGTTGGCCCTGACGGACATTTCCAGGAGAAAGGGGTTTCCTGCCGCCTTAAAGGCGACTTCCCCAAGGCTGACCCTAAGAAAGTGGAGTATATGGATGTCAGCCCTAAACAGTTAGTTTCGGTAGCCGCCGCGTTAATACCATTCCTAGAACATGATGATGCCAACCGCGCGCTGATGGGTTCAAATATGCAGAGACAGGCTGTTCCCTTGATGATTACCGAATCTCCTCTGGTGGCTACGGATATGGAATATAAGGTAGCGATTGATTCCGGAGCGGTGGTAGTGGCTAAGGAAGAAGGCAAGGTTAGCGCCTTTGACGGCTCAAGCATTACTGTAGGAAAGAACACTTATAAGCTGAAGAAATTTCAGCGCTCCAATGCCGATACTTGTATAAATCAAAGGCCGCTGGTTAAATTAGGGGAAAAGATAGAAAAGGGCCAGGCTATTGCCGATGGAATGAGCACTGACCAGGGAGAGTTGGCTTTAGGCAAAAATCTTTTGGTTGCCTTTATGCCCTGGCGCGGTTATAACTTTGAGGACGCTATTCTTATTTCCGAGAAAATTTCTAAAGAAGATATCTTTACCTCTATCCATGTTGAAGAATTCCAAATTGAGGCAACCGAGACCCGATTAGGAAACGAAGAGATTAGCCGGGATATCCCTAATGTTTCTGAAGAAAGCCTTAAAGACCTGGATAAGGACGGAATTATTCGCGTCGGCGCGGAGGTGCATCCCGGCGGCATACTGGCGGGCAGGGTTACCCCTAAGACTGAGTCCGAACTTTCCTCTGAAGAGCGCCTTTTAAGGGCGATATTCGGCGAGAAGGCCGGGGATGTCCGGGATACTTCATTAGTGGTTCCCCCGGGAGTGGAAGGCGTGGTGGTGGATGTTCATGTCTTCCAACGTAAAGACCGGGGCAGGAAATCTAAGGAAGAAAAGAAGCAGGAATTGGCCAAAATCCGCGAGATCAAGGCTTACTATAAACAGGAAGTAGAATTTGTGGAAGAAGAAAAAATTCTCCGTCTGAGTAAGTTTTTGGGAGTGGATAAAAATAAATTAGATCGTATTGATTATAGCTCCAATGAGGAGGCGATTGCCTTAACTACCTCTTTCGAGGAGCAGATCAAGGAATTGTTGACTGAGCAGGAACAGGAAATTGAAAAGGTTCACCGCGGAGATGAGCTTCCTCCGGGAGTTCTTAAGCGGGTAGTCGTGTATGTCGCCATCAAGAGAAAGCTGGCAGTAGGAGATAAGCTTGCTGGGCGCCACGGCAATAAAGGCGTGCTCGCCCGAATACTTCCCGAAGAAGATATGCCATTCCTGGCGGATGGCACTCCGGTGGAGATAGTGCTTAATCCTTTGGGTGTGCCTTCGCGGATGAATGTGGGCCAGATATTAGAAACTCATTTAGGCTGGGCGGCTAAGGCCCTGGGGATAAAAGTATCCAGTCCGGTCTTTGACGGCGCCGCCGAAAGCGAGATAAAAGAGATGCTTAAAAAGGCCGGCCTTCCTGAGGATGGCAAGATTCAGTTGTATGACGGTTATAACGGGCTACCTTTTTCTCAGAAGGCAACCGTAGGCTATATCTATATGATGAAATTAAACCATATGGTTGATGAAAAGATCCATGCCCGTTCAATAGGCCCATATTCTTTGGTTACTCAACAGCCTTTAGGCGGAAAAGCCCAGTTTGGCGGACAAAGATTTGGTGAAATGGAAGTCTGGGCCCTGGAGGCCTATGGCGCGGCCTATACCCTCCAGGAAATGCTTACGGTAAAGTCTGATGATGTCAAGGGCCGAACCCGTATTTATGAAAATATAGTTAAGGGTGAACAGAGGCTTGATCCCAGCACTCCGGAATCTTTCAACGTCCTAATAAAAGAATTGCAAGGCCTGGCCTTAGACATAAAAACCCAGGTCTCTAAAGAGCACAAATAACAGTAAAATGTTTTCTCTGTAATCTGTAATCTATCCGAGCAAAGCGAGGATGAATGGCACAAGAAATAGTTAATTTTGATTCTATAACAATTAAAATAGCTTCACCCCAGGTAATTCACTCTTGGTCAAAGGGTGAGATTAGGAAGGCCGAGACTATAAACTATCGTACCCTTAAACCTGAGAAGGGCGGACTTTTTTGTGAAAAGATATTCGGCCCGGTGAAAGACTGGGAGTGTAACTGCGGAAAATATAAGGGGATAAAGTTTAAAAGTATTACCTGCGATAGATGCGGGGTAACTATTGATCGTTCTTCGGTCAGGCGTGAGAGGATGGGCCATATTGAGCTGGCTTGCCCGGTTACTCATATTTGGTTTTTTAAAGCGGTGCCCAGCCGTTTATCCGCTATATTAGGCTTAGGCTTGAGGGATCTGGAAAAGGTAATCTATTATGAAGAATATGTGGTTATTGACCCTCAGGATACACCTTTAAAGAAAAGAGAATTACTTAGTGAAGAAAAATACCAGGCCTGTGTAGAAAAATACGGCACTAGTTTTAAGGCTAAGATAGGCGCGGAGGCAATCCGGGACATGCTCAAAGAAGCTGACCTTGATGAACTTTGCGTCAAAATGCGCAAGAGTTTAGGTGAGGGCAAAGACACTCCTTCTAACCGCAAGACTACCAAGATTCTAAAATTAGTTGAGGATATTAAAAACTCCGGTAATAAGGCGGAGTGGATGGTCTTAGAGGTCCTTCCGGTTATTCCTCCGGATCTGCGTCCTCTGGTTCCTCTTGACGGCGGAAGATTCGCCACTTCGGATTTGAATGATCTATACCGCAGGGTAATTAACCGTAATAACCGTCTCAAGAAACTGATGGAATTAAATGCCCCGGAGATAATTATCCGCAATGAAAAGAGGATGCTTCAGGAGGCGGTGGACGCCCTTTTGGATAACGGAAGGCACGGCCGGGCGGTTATGGGGGCAAGCAGCCGGCCCTTAAAATCATTATCGGATATGCTCAAAGGAAAACAAGGCCGTTTCCGCCAGAATCTCCTGGGAAAACGGGTGGATTATTCCGGGCGATCGGTTATTGTGGTCGGGCCGGAGTTGAAGATGAACGAGTGCGGCCTGCCCAAACAGATGGCCTTAGAACTCTTTGAGCCGTTTATCATCAAGAAGCTCCGGGAAAAAGGTTTTGTTCATAGCATTAAAGGCGCTAAAAGGATGGTGGAAAGAGCCAAGATAGAAGTCTGGGATATTTTAGATGAAGTGATTAAAGACCATCCGGTGATGTTAAATCGCGCTCCTACTCTGCACCGTTTGAGCATACAGGCCTTTCAGCCGGTTCTTATTGAAGGAAAAGCCATCAAGATACATCCTTTGGTGTGCACCGCTTTTAACGCGGATTTTGACGGAGATCAGATGGCGGTGCATGTGCCGCTGTCTTTAGAGGCTCAGGCTGAGACTAAACTGCTGATGCTTTCGGTAAACAATGTTTTTTCTCCCGCTGACGGACGTCCGATTCTCAGTCCTACCCAGGATATTGTTTTGGGCTGCTGTTACCTGACCAAAGAAAAGCCCCACGCCAAAGGAGAAGGAAAGATATTCTCTTCCTGCGATGAGGTTTTGACGGCTCACAGTGATGATGCCGTAGATTTAAATGCCAGGATAAAGGTGAGAATCAGCTCGGTGTTTGACTTAGCTCAAACTCAATTGATTGAAGAAAAACAGATAATCGAGACCACGGTGGGAAGGGTTATCTTTAATGATACATTACCTGGCGGTTTTGGTTTTGTTAATTTAGAAATGAATAAAAACCGTATAGGGCAGGTGGTGGCGGATTGTTACAAAAGATTCGGACATATGGAAACGATCAAGCTTTTAGACAGGCTTAAGACATTAGGCTTTGAATACGCGACACTGGGCGGAATGTCTATTTCCATTGATGATTTGAAAGTCCCTCAGGCAAAAGGCGAAATCCTGAAAGAGGTTATGCTGGAGGTGGCCAAGGTTGACGGGCAATACCGTAAGGGCATCATTACCGATGGTGAAAGATATAATAAGGTCATAGATATCTGGACTCATACTACCGACAGGATTTCTGAACTTCTTTTTAAGGAAATGGAGCCGTTCAATCCCATATTTATGATGGCTGATTCCGGGGCCAGAGGCTCGCGCTTACAGATCAGACAGCTGGCCGGAATGCGCGGGCTTATGGCCAAGCCTTCGGGTGAGATTATCGAGAATCCGATAACCGCTAATTTCCGCGAAGGATTAACAGTTTTGGAATATTTTATCTCTACCCATGGAGCCAGAAAAGGTCTGGCGGATACGGCTTTAAAGACCGCTGATGCCGGTTATCTAACCCGCAGGCTGGTAGATGTGGCTCAGGAAGTTATTATAAATGAGATAGATTGCGGCACCCTTAACGGGATAACCCTGGCTTCGATTGCCGAGGGCGATGAGATGGTGGTTTCCTTGAAGGATCGTATCGCGGGAAGAACGGCTTTGGATAATGTAGTAGATATTATTACTGATGAGACTGTGGTGGACGCCGGAAGCGAGGTTACTGAAGAAAAGGCGGATATGATTGAGCGCTTAGGCATTGAAAAAATCCGTATCCGCAGCGTCTTGACCTGCGAGTCTGAACGGGGAGTCTGCGCCAAATGTTACGGCAGGAGCCTGGCTACCGGAAGATTAGTGGAAATAGGTGAGGCGGTGGGAGTAATTGCCGCTCAAAGTATCGGCGAGCCGGGAACCCAGTTGACCATGAGGACTTTTCATATCGGAGGGACGGCATCGCGCGTGGTAGAGCAATCTTCACTGAAAGCCAAAAACAAAGGCAGTGTTAAATATCATAATTTAAGGGTAGTCCATAAAGATAAGGAATTTATAGTTTTAAACCGTAACGGCGCGATAAGCGTTAATAATGAGCAAGGCAGGGAATTAGAGCGGTATTCCGTACCTCAGGGCGCGTTTATCAGTATTGCTGAAGGTAAAGAGGTAAACAAGGGAGAGGTTTTTGTCCGCTGGGACCCCTACACTTCACCAATACTTACTGAAGTAAAAGGCAGGGTTAAATTTGAGGATATGGGAGAAGGCAAGACCATGCGCGAGGAACTCAATCCGGTTACCGGAGTTACTGAGCGCGTAGTGGTTGAACATAAAACTGAATATCATCCTCAGATCATCATTCTTGATTCCAAGGACGAGGTTTTGGGTATATATCCTCTGCCGATAGGCGCGCACATTATGGTTAAGGACGGCGAGACCGCGGAGGCGGGTGAGCTGGTGGCCAAGATTCCCCGGGTTTCCGGAAAGACGCGCGATATCACCGGAGGTCTTCCCCGGGTAGCGGAGTTGTTTGAAGCCCGCAGGCCTAAGGACCCGGCGGTAATCAGCGAAATAGACGGTTTTGTGGAATTTAGCGAGAGCAAGAAAAACCAAAGAGAGATTGTGGTGAGAAGTTCAACCGGCATGAAACGCGAATACGCTATCCCCCACGGCAAACATCCAAATGTGTATAAGGGCGACCGGGTCAGCGCGGGCCAGCAACTCACTGATGGGCCGGTGGTTTTGCAGGATATATTGCGGGTTTCCGGAGATAAAGTTTTACAGGAATATTTAGTCAATGAAATTCAGGAGGTGTATCGTCTCCAGGGTGTGCGTATCAACGACAAACATATAGAAGTAATTATCCGGCAGATGCTCAAGAAAGTGCGTATAGAAGACGCCGGAGATACGAATTTTCTCTCTGGCCAGCATATAGACAAAATTAAGTTCCTGAGGGAGAATTCCCGGGTGGCTAAAAAAGGCGCGAAGTCAGCTTCGGCAACCCCGCTTCTTTTGGGAATCACCAAGGCCTCACTGACTACCGAAAGTTTTATCTCAGCCGCCAGTTTTCAGGAGACTACCCGGGTGCTCACTGAGGCGGCGGCTTCCGGCAAGAAGGATAATCTTCTAGGTTTGAAAGAGAATGTCATAGTAGGTCATCTTATTCCCGCGGGAACTGGATTGAAGATACATCAAAATATTGAGGTAGTTAAGGAAGCTAAAGCGGTAAAGGAAGAGCCGCACGGCGCGGCGGTTTAGATCAGCTTTCTCCGCCGAAGGCGGGTCCGCCTCCGGCGGAAGCTAACGCAAGGACAGAACATTGTTCTGTTCCTACAAATTAAGGATAAAAAATGCCCACAATCTCTCAGCTTATCAGGCTTGGACGAATCAAAAAGATAAAAAAATCTAAATCTCCGGCGCTTAAAAATTGTCCTCAGCGAAGAGGTGTGTGCCTTCAGGTGAAGACCATGACTCCCAAGAAACCCAATTCAGCTTTACGTAAGATTGCCCGGACCCGTCTCACCACCGGTATCGAGGTTACTTCTTATATTCCCGGCGAAGGACATAATTTACAGGAACATTCCATAGTTTTGGTCAGGGGCGGCAGGGTTAAGGATTTGCCCGGCGTAAGGTATCATATTGTCCGGGGTACTTTGGATACTGCCGGTGTGCAAAACAGGAGAAAATCACGCTCAAAATACGGCGCTAAGAGACCTAAGGAAGCCGCTTCAGGAGCGGCTAAAACTAAGTAAATCAAATAGCAAATATCAAAGTTCAAAAGAAATGTAAAAAATTATTTAAAAACATTTTTAATTAGGAACGAGAGGATTCATGAGAAGAAGAAAAGCCCCGGAAAGAGAAATTAGTTTAGACCCCAAGTATAATAGTAAGACGGTTACTAAATTTGTCAATATGGTGATGACCAGAGGTAAGAAATCGATTGCCGAGAGAATAGTCTATGGCGCCTTTGAGATAATGAGGCAGAAGCTTAATGACCAGGACGCGCTTAAACTTTTTCATAAGGCCATAGATAATGTCAGGCCGCGCTTGGAAGTGAAGCCGCGCCGGGTGGGTGGAGCCACGTATCAGGTTCCTATTGAGGTGCGTCAGGATAGGGGAACATCAATATCAATGCGCTGGTTAAGAGACTTTGCCAGAAATAAAAAAGGCAAGGCTATGGTTGACAGGTTGGCCGATGAGTTGGTTTCAGCTTATAAGGGTGAAGGTTCGGCGATAAAAAAGCGTGATGATATGCATAAGATGGCCGAGTCCAATAAGGCTTACGCCCATTTCCGCTGGTAGAACACGGATGAACGCGGATAGCAAGGTAATCCGCATAAAAAAATGCAAAGACAATTTACTTTAGATAAAATAAGAAATATCGGGATAGTTGCCCATATAGACGCCGGTAAAACTACCACTACTGAGCGCATTCTGTTTTATACCGGTAAAACCTATAAAATTGGCGAGGTTCATGAGGGGACCGCGATTATGGATTGGATGCCTCAGGAGCAGGAGCGGGGCATTACCATTACCTCGGCCTGCACTACTTGTTTTTGGCAGGACTGCCGGATCAACATTATTGATACTCCGGGACACGTGGATTTTACTATTGAGGTTGAAAGATCACTCAAGGTTTTAGACGGGGCGGTAGTCTTATTTGACGGCGTAAACGGCGTTGAGCCGCAATCCGAAACAGTGTGGCGCCAGGCGGATAGATACGGCGTGCCGCGAATATGCTTTGTGAATAAAATGGACCGGCCCGGCTCAAGCGTGAGCGAAACCGTAAAACAGATACATGATCGCTTGGGGGCGAATGCCGCGGCAGTGCAGATTCCTTATGGCATCGAAGATAACCTGAAGGGAATGGTAGATATAATTGAGGATAAGCTTTATTTGTATGATGACCAGATAGGAAAAGAGTATAGTATCTTAGATGTGCCTGAGGAATTAAGGGCAGGCGTAAAAGAGGCGCAAGGTAAATTGATTGAGCATCTGGCTGAGGCTGACGAAGAAATAATGCGGTATTATGTAGAGAATAAATATCCTGCCAAGGATATAATTAAAAAGGCTATTCGCCGGCAGGTTGTTAATAATGCTTTCGTTCCGGTGTTTTGCGGCGCTTCTTTTAAAAATAAAGGCGTTCAGCCTTTGTTAGACGCGGTGTGCGCTTATTTGCCGGCTCCTTCGGACCGGGTGAATATCAAAGGTATAGATCCGGCAACCGACCAATACGAAGAGCGTTTAGTGAGTGACGATGCCCCTTTCTGCGGTTTTTCTTTTAAGGTTGCTTCTGACCCCTATGTGGGTAAGCTTAATTTTGTGCGGGTTTATTCCGGGATGTTAAAGGCCGGAACCTATATCTATAATTCCAGCAAGCGGGAAAGAGAAAGAGTAACCAAAATAGTTTTAATGCACGCCAATAAACAGGAGATTGTTGATAGTGTGGCAACCGGAGACATCTGCGCCCTGGTAGGGCTTAAAGACACCAAGACTGGAGATACCCTCTGTGATGAGAAAGACCAGATAGTGTTGGAAGCGATGCATTTTCCTGAGCCGGTTATTTCTCAGGCGGTTGAGCCAAAAACCAAATCCGACCAGGAAAAGATGGGTATGGCCTTAAGGAAGCTGATGGATGAGGACCCCTCTCTGAAAGTCAAGTATAATCATGAAACCGGGCAAACCATAATGTCGGGGATGGGGCAATTACATCTGGATATTATCATAGACCGGATGCAGAGGGAATTCAACGTGCTGGCCCTGGTGGGACAGCCCCAGGTTGCCTATAAAGAAACCCTGACCAAGAAGATTATTTCAACCGGTAAGTTTGTTCAGCAGTCGGGAGGCCGCGGGCAATACGGACATTGTGTTTTAGAAATGCAGCCGCAGGAAACTCCCGGAGCGGGGGTAACTTTTGAAGATAAGCTTAAGGGCGGAGTAATCCCCCGGGAATATATTCCAGCAGTCAGGAATGGGGTTATGGCCAGCGCCAAGACCGGGATTTTAGCCGGATATCCGGTTACGGATGTGGCCGTTACTTTAATTGACGGCTCATATCATGATGTGGATTCCTCCGAGCTGTCCTTTCAGATGGCCGGTTCTATCGCTTTCAGCGACGGCATGAGAAAGGCCTCTTCTATTTTGCTAGAGCCGATTATGGATATGGAGGTTATTGTTCCGGAAGAATTTATGGGCACTATTATTGGTGACTTGAATTCACGCCGGGCAAAAATAGTTTCTTTGGGTCAGCGTGCCAATGCCAGAATTATCAGGTGCACCGTTCCTTTGGCGGAGATATTTAATTATGCCACGATTATCCGCTCTATGACCCAGGGGAGAGCGAGTTATTCGATGGAGCCCTCCTTTTATCACGAGGTGCCTTCACATATAGCGCAGAAGATAACTGAAAGAGGTGTCGCTGTCCAAAGGTTTGGCGTATAAACAATAAGTCTAAATACGGAAGGAGTTAAATATGGCTAAAGAAAAATTTGTAAGATCAAAACCACATGTAAATATCGGAACCATCGGTCATGTAGACCATGGAAAAACTACCCTGACTTCAGCAATCACTTGTGTTTTGCATAAAAAAGGTTTTGCCGAGGCCAGGGCCTATGACAGCATTGATAATGCCCCTGAGGAAAGGGAAAGAGGGGTTACTATTAATATTTCCCACGTGGAGTATCAAACTGAAAACCGTCACTACGCCCATATTGATTGTCCCGGGCACGCTGATTATATCAAGAATATGATTACCGGCGCGGCCCAGATGGATGGAGCGATATTAGTGGTTTCCGCGGCTGACGGCCCGATGCCCCAGACCAGAGAGCATATCCTATTGGCCCGTCAGGTGAATGTTCCCTCAATGGTGGTATTCTTGAATAAGGTGGATATGGTTGAGGATAAGGAATTGATTGAGCTGGTTGAGATGGAGGTCAGGGACCTGCTCACCAAATACAATTTTCCCGGAGATAAAACCCCCATCATAAAAGGCTCGGCATTGAACGCGATGAACTGCGCCTGCGCTAAGGATGACTGTCCGAATTGTAAGCCTATATTAGAGTTAATGCAGGCCGTGGATTCTTTTATTCCGCTTCCCAAGAGAGACTTGGATAAGCCGTTCCTGATGGCGATTGAAGACGTGTTCTCTATTGAAGGCCGCGGCACGGTCGGCACCGGAAGAATAGAGCGCGGTAAGGTCAAGCTTAACGAGAGCGTGGATATCGTGGGCTTAAGGCCTGAGGTGGGAAAAACCGTGGTTACCGGGATTGAGATGTTCCGTAAGCTTCTGGATGAGGGTCTGGCCGGGGATAATGTCGGGCTTCTCTTACGAGGCGTGGATAAGCAAACCTTAGAGCGAGGGATGGTTTTGGCGGTTCCGGGCTCAATTACTCCGCACACCAAATTCAAGGCCCAGATTTATATTTTGTCTAAGGAAGAAGGCGGAAGACATACCCCGTTTTTTAAAGGATACCGTCCGCAGTTTTACTTCCGGACTACGGACGTTACCGGGGACTGTCATCTTCCCGAGGGCGTGGAAATGGTTATGCCCGGGGATAATATTCTGCTTGAGGTGGAGTTGATAATACCGATTGCCATGGAAAAAGAATCCCGTTTTGCTATACGCGAGGGCGGTCATACCGTCGGCGCGGGAGTTGTTTCGGAGATTATAAAGTAAAACGCGTACTTCACGCTAATTTTTATTCGCGAATATTCCTGTTTGTTCGTCAGGTAGGAGCGGGTATTGATTCGCGGAAATCCGCGCCTAAAAAAAGAGAATGCAAAAAATTCGTATAAAATTGAAGGCCTACGATCACCGCTTATTAGATCAGGCAGTGGCAGAGATAGTGGAAACCGGCAAGAGAACAGGAGCAAAGGTTTCCGGGCCTATTCCTCTTCCGGTTAAGCGCGAGATCTACACGGTGAATCGTTCGCCGGTCATTGATAAAAAATCCAGGGAGCAGTTTTATTTAATTACCCATAAGCGCCTTATGGAATTGAATGAGCCGACCGCCAAGACAATCGACGCTTTGCGTAAGCTCAATCTTCCGGCAGGCGTGGATGTGGAAATCAAATAACACGCGGAGAAACACGGATAAAGAAAACGGATAGGCACGGGTAGGATATCTGTGCTAATCCGGGTAAGAATATCCGCGCGCATCCGTGTCCGAAAAATGTCTAATTATATTATTGGTAAAAAAATAGGGATGACTCAAATTTACGATGAGTCGGGAAAGTTAACTCCGGTTACGGTAATTGAGGCCGGGCCATGTCCGATTGTGGCAATTAAGGATAGGAATATTCAGATAGGCTTTGATGAGGTTAAAGAAAAATATTTAACTAAGCCGGTGTTAGGTATCTATAAAAAAGCGGGAGTAAGTCCGCGCAGGATGTTGAAAGAAGTTCCCAGGCTGTCCGGTCAAGAGTATACTTTAGGAGGAGAGCTGAAGGTAGACATGTTTACTTTTGGTGAGAAAGTAGATGTTATTGGGGTTTCCATCGGTAAGGGTTTTCAGGGCGGGATGAAGCGCTGGCATTGGCAAGGCGGGCCTAAGACCCATGGCTCAACCAGTCACCGCCGGGTAGGTTCAATCGGCTCCAGCACTACTCCGGGAAGGGTCTTCAAAGGGCATCATATGCCGGGGCATATGGGGAATGATAAGGTTACTGTTTTTGGTCTTAAGGTGGCAAAGGTAGACAGCGTGAATAATCTCTTGGCAGTAAAGGGAGCTGTGCCGGGGCCTAAAAATAATTATTTGGTCATCCGTAAGACCACTAAACATAAGCGTCAGGTAATTAAGCCTATAATTGCCGAACAGAAGGCTGAGGCGGGAAAGAAAGACGCCAAGAAGCAGGCCGCGGCTAAAAAATAAAAACTCTCACCACAAAAATTGGCGCACTCCGCCAACGTAGTGTGGTATAAAAAATCAAAATGCAAAAATCAAAAGGACAATCCAAAGACAAAAAAGACATATCAGAAACCTTAGTAGTGTATGATATGCAGGGTAAAAAGATTGAAGAGTTTCCTTCAATTTTTAATGGTCCGCTTAAGTCCGCGGCAGTATCGCAAGCCGTCACGATGTATCTGGCCAATCAAAGATGCGGGTTGGCCTCGACTAAGACAATCGGTGAAGTTTCAGGCGGCGGAAAAAAGCCCTGGAAACAGAAGGGAACAGGCCGGGCCAGGGCCGGCTCAATCCGCTCACCCCTATGGCGGCACGGAGGAGTTGTCTTTGGTCCGCACCCGAAAGATTTTCATTATACTCTATCGGCAAAACTTAAGAATGCCGCTTTGCGTTCAGTCTTGAATGAAAAAAGCCTAAACGGCGATATCTTAGTCTTGGAAAAACTAGAAATAGCAAAGCCCAAAACCAAAGAGATAAAAAATATATTGGACAATCTTAATATAAAAGCAAAAACCCTTTTGGTTTTGCCGAGAGCCGATCATAACCTGAAGCTCGCGATTAAGAATATGACGGATGTAGAGTCGGCCTTAGCAGAAGGCCTGAACGCGCTCGATTGTCTAAGAGCCGGAAAGATTATTTTCTCAAAAGAGTCTTTAGGGTTATTAAGCAAGCGGTTAGAAAAATAATTAAAAAAATGATGACAAATACTAATTCGTATGATATAATTAAAACTTTGTTGCGCACAGAGAAATCAACTCAGTTAGAACCGGCGAGAAAATATTTATTCCTCGTCGATAAAAGAGCGAATAAGGTTCAAATAAGAAAAGCGGTTGAGGAAATTTACAAGGTTAAGGTTTCTTCAGTTAACACGCTGATATCTCCTGGAAAGTTGCGGGTAGTGCGCCGGGAGGCCGGATACGAGCCGGATAAGAAGACCGCGTTAGTTACCTTAAAAGAAGGCAATAAAATAGAAACCACCTAATAAATTCAAATGTCAAAGCGCAAAATTCAAAATAATTTCAAAGCACCAATACCGAAACGAAGGTTTTTGTCATTTGAATTTTGTCCTTTGTCATTATAATGCAATGGGTATAAAAAAACATAAGCCGACCACACCGAGTTTAAGGTGGACGCATACTTCAGATTTTAAAGAACTGACCACGGATGAGCCATATAAGCCGTTGTTAAGGCCGCTGAAGAAAAGCGGAGGAAGAAATGTCTACGGCAGGATAACTGTTCGGCATCACGGCGGCGGCCATAAGCGGATGTATCGTTTGATTGATTTCAAGCGCGGCCGGCTTGATGAATTCGCTACGGTTCTAACTATCGAGTATGATCCTAACCGTTCAAGCAGAATAATGTTAATTGAATATCCGGATCACCGAAAAAGTTATTGTATCGCTCCCTTAGAAACAAAGGTTGGAGATAAGGTTGTAAGTTCTTATAAACCGGATATAGAAATAAAGCCGGGTAATTGCCTTTCTTTAAGGCATATTCCTCTGGGGGTTCCTATTCATAATCTGGAGCTTGCCAAAGGGAAAGGCGGCCAGATAGTCAGAAGCGCTGGCAACTTGGCCAACATTACGGCAAAAGAAGGCGATATGGCCCAGGTGAGGCTTCCTTCCGGAGAGGTAAGGTTTATTAATTTAGACTGCCGGGCTACTATCGGGCAGGTTTCTAATATAGATCATGAGTCTTTAGTCATAGGTAAGGCAGGCAGAAGCCGGTGGTTGGGAATACGGCCTACTGTCAGGGGTTTGGCAATGAATCCGGTTGACCATCCGCATGGCGGCGGTGAAGGTAAATCCGGCCAAGGAAATCCTCATCCGGTTACTCCCTGGGGCAAACCAACAAAAGGTTTCAAAACCCGTAATAAAAACAAGTATTCAAATAAATTTATCGCCAAAAAAAGAAAATAATTTCATATTGTAATCCGTTATTCGTTATCTGTAATCTGTAATCTCCTGAACGCCTGCCTACCGGCAGGCAGGAAGTGAGGGTAATATGCCGAGATCATTAAAAAAAGGTCCATATATAGACCTAAAGCTATTAAAGAAGGTAGAGAAAATAAGGTCCAGCGGTTCGCGCCTGCCGATTAAGACTTGGTCCAGGCGTTCTACCATAAGCCCGGATTTTGTGGGTTTAACTATTGCTGTGCACGACGGAAGAAGGCATATTCCGGTATTTATCGTGGAGAATATGGTAGGACACAAATTAGGAGAGTTTGCTCCCAGCAGAATTTTCAGGAAGCATGGCGGCGTAAAGGCCAAAAAGGCCGCGGAAAAGACCTAAAATGTTAGTAAAAGCAAGCGCTAAATTTATAAGGATATCGCCCAGCCGCCTCAGAGAGGTAATGGATTGCGTGCGGGGAAAGAGCGTGATAGAGGCCGAAGGAATTTTGCTTAACATTGGTAAACGCGCCAAGGGATACATTCAAAAGGTTTTAAAATCAGCGGCGGCTAACGCCAAGGTTAAGGGTTTTTCTCCGGAACAGCTGTATATCTCTAAAATTAACGCTGACGCGGGTCCGATGTGGAAGAGATTTAAGGCGGCGGCTTTTGGCCGGGCATCAAAGATACTCAAGCGCACCAGCCATATTAATATAGAGTTAGACCTTAAAGCTAAGTAAGCAGCGGTTGCCGTAAGGCAACGATATCGAAGGGTCAGCGGACGCTGACCCCCACAGGAAGGTGAGGATAAAGTGGGACATAAAGTAAGTCCGTTATTATTAAGAATAGGTTATATTGAAAATTGGCGTAGTATTTGGTTTGCTAAGAAGCGGGATTATCCTAAATTTATCCAGCAGGATTATGAAATCCGTAAACTTATAAAGAAGCGTTTTAAGCAGGCCTCTATTTCCAAAATTATAATTGAAAGGCTTTCAGATAAACTTAAGGTAAAGATACATTCCGCGCGGCCGGGATTAATTATCGGCAGGCATGGGCAGGACATTGAAAGGCTGCGCCAGGATTTATTAGCTTTGATTAAACAGGAAATAGCCATTGATATAATTGAAGTAAAAAATCCCGCTATTGACGCTCAGCTGGTTTCTGAGAATGTAGCTCTCCAGCTTGAGAAAAGAATCGCGTTTCGCCGGGCGATGAAGAGGGCGATTGAGCAGGCCCTGGGAGCGGGGGCAAAGGGTATTAAGATTTCAGCTTCAGGCCGGCTCGGAGGAGCAGAGATTGCCAGAACCGAGGGGTATAGGCAGGGTAAATTGCCGCTTTCCACTTTAAGGGCAGAGATTGATTATGGATTTAGCGAGTCTCTTACAACTTACGGGCTTATCGGAGTTAAGGTTTGGATATATAAGGGAGAGGTATTTATTCCTTCCAAAGTTAAGCCGATTATTCCTAAAACAGAAGAATTAAAACGAGATACCGAGGTGGTTAAAAATGCTGTTAATGCCTAAGAGAGTAAAATTCCGCAAGACTCAAAGAGGCGCTCGGGATGGCGTATCTACCCGGGGGTCAGAACTTAATTTTGGTGAGTTTGGTTTAAAGGCCCTGGGGAACGGCTGGTTGAAAAATAATCAGCTTGAGGCTATTCGCGTAGTTTTAGCCAGGAGGCTGCATGGCGGCGGCAAGATGTGGCTGAGGGTTTTCCCGCATAAATCAGTTACCAAGAAACCGGCGGAAACCCGTCAGGGAAAAGGCAAAGGCGATCTCGATCATTGGGTGGCGGTAGTTAAAAGAGGCAGAATCCTGGTTGAGTTAGGCGGGGTGCCTGAGGCTATTGCCCATGAAGCTTTCAGGATGTGCGCCTATAAATTGCCGTTTCCGGTAAAACTTATTAAAAGGGCCCATTAGATGAAATATAAAGATTTATCAAGCTTAGGCCAGCAGGAATTAATAGAAAAAGAAAAAGCCTTGAAGGAAGAGCTTTATAAATTAAACTACCAACGTTATAGCGGGAGGGTGGAAAAACCGCATAACTTTTCTTTAATCAAGAAAGATGTTGCCAGGATAAAGACCGCGATAAGACAGATTCGTAAATCGTAAGAAATTGTAATTTAACTTATAACTCAAAAAGACATGGCTGAAAACAGAAGAAAGATAAGAGTGGGAACGGTAGTCAGTGATAAAATGAAAAAGACTATTGTGGTTAAAACTGAAAGAACGACCAAGCATCCGCTGTATAAAAAAATTATTAAAAGATACGCGAAGCTCAAGGCCCACGACGAGAATAACAGCGCTAAAATCGGCGACAAGGTAAGGATTATCGAAAGCCGTCCGCTGTCTAAAGAAAAACGCTGGCGATTGGTTGAGATAATTGAAAAGGCGAAGCTATGATATACATGAAGACAATTTTGGATGTCGCGGATAATACCGGCGCTAAAAAGGCATCAATGATAGGCGTGACCGGTAGGAAGAATTGCCGCTTTGCCAATATTGCCGATGTGATTACGGTCAATATTAAAGAATCCGCGCCGAATGCCGCCGTAAAAAAAGGTGAAAAGGCCAAGGCGGTTATTGTCAGAACCGTCAAAGCGATAAAGCGTCCGGATGGTTCTTATTTAAGGTTTGACCGCAATGCCGCGGTGATTGTGGATGTTCAAGGTAATCCCAGAGGCACCCGCGTTTTCGGACCGGTAGCCAGGGAATTGCGGGATAGAAATTTTATGAAGATTGTTTCTTTAGCCCCCGAAGTCATTTAAAGTAACCAGTAACCAGTAACCAGTAACCAGTAACCAGTAAAATCTGGCCTCTGGCAACTGGCCTCTGGTTTCTCCCGAACGGAGTGAGGGTAGATGTTAAGAATAAAAAAGAACGACATTGTGATGGTAACTTCCGGGAAAGACAAGGGTAAGACAGGTAAGATTATCCGCGTTTTTACCCAGGAGTGCCGGGTTTTAGTTGAAGGAATAAACCTGGCGAAGAAGCATGTGCGCAGGACTCAGGAGAACCAGAAGGGTGGGATTATCCAGATCGAGAGGCCGGTTTCTGTTTCCAATGTTATGCCTTTTTGTAAAAATTGCAACCGCCCGGTGAGAATAGGTGTTAATATAAATAAGGATACTACTAAATCGAGAATTTGTAAAAGGTGTAAACAAAATATATGATACCTAATTTATTAGAAAAATACCGTAAAGAAATCGTGCCCCAGATGCGGGAGAAATTCGGATATAAAAGCCCGATGCAGGTTCCGGCGATCAAAAAAGTGGTAGTTAATATGGGCGTGGGGGAGGCGATTGCTGATGTTAAAATCCTGGATAAGGCCCAGGAGGAGCTGGCTATGATTACCGGGCAAAAGCCTATTAGGCGCGTTGCCAAGGCCGCGATTGCTAATTTTAAGACCAGAGAGGGTGTGCCTGTCGGCTGCAAGGTAACTTTAAGAAACAGGATGATGTATGAATTTCTGGATAGGTTAATTAACGCTACCTTGCCTCGAATCAGAGATTTTAGAGGCATTCCGGCAAATTCTTTTGACCAGCAGGGCAATTATAGCATGGGATTAAAAGATCAAAGCGTATTTCCGGAGATAGATATAGATAGGCTTCCCCGGGTTCAGGGTATGGATATTACTATAGTAACCAGCGCTCGGAATAATAAAGAGGCATACGAGTTATTGAAATTATTCGGTATGCCTTTTCAGGCTAAGACATAATAAAAGTAACCAGTAACCGGTAACCAGTAACCAGAAAAAATCTGGTCTCTGGCAACTGGCCTCTGGTTACTCCCGAACGAAGCGAGGGTAAATGGCAAAACAATCACAAATAGCAAGATGGAAGCGGCCGGCAAAATTCTCAACCCGTAAATACAACCGTTGTTATGTCTGCGGCCGTTCAGGCGGCTATCTTCAAAGATTTCAGTTGTGCAGGATATGTTTTAGGGAAATGGTTTGGAAGGGGTTGATTCCGGGGGTAAAGAAAGCAAGTTGGTGAACCGGTTAATCATTCACCCCGGCAGGCAAGAAGCGAGGTAAAATGGCAAGTACAGATCCAATAGCAGATATGTTGACCGTGATTCGCAACGCGGTAATGGCGCGTAAAGATTCCACGATAGCTACGGCATCCAAGATAAACAGGGCTATTTTAGAGATATTAAAGGCCGAGGGATATATTGAAAATTTTAAAGAGCAGGCGGCACTGAGCGCGGCTAAAAAAATCAAAGTGTATTTAAAGTATAACTCTGATAAGAAACCGCTGGTGAAAGGTTTAAAGAGGGTTTCCCGCCCGGGTTTAAGGGTTTACGCTAATGCCTCCAAAATACCTTTTGTGTTAAGAGGGTTTGGCCGGGCGATAATTTCCACATCCCGCGGTTTAATGATTGATAAAGAGGCCAGAAAGCAAAAATTAGGCGGAGAAGTTATTTGTTATGTATGGTAAGGGTAAATTATGTCACGGATTGGAAAAAAAATAATAACAGCAGTACCAGGGGTTAAGGTTACCGTAGTTGACGGTGAGGTTTCTGTGGAGGCCCAGAAGGGAAAGCTTAAATTTAAGCTTCCCGGAAGGATAAGCTGTGAAGTCAAAGACGGCCAGGTCCTGATAAAATCTCCTTCAAACAGCATTGAAGATAAATCTTTACATGGCCTGACGCGCAGTATTATCGCCAATATGGTTACCGGCGTATCCGCCGGTTATACCAAAGAATTGGAAATTCAAGGCGTGGGTTTTCGCGCGGCGAGCGTGGGTAATATTTTGACTTTAATCATGGGTTTCTCTCATCCGGTTAGTTTTCCCATCCCCGCGGATATTAAGATTGAGACGCCAAAACCAACCCAGATTGTTGTCAGAGGTATTGATAAGCAGAGGGTTGGCGAGACGGCAGCTCAGATACGCAGGGTATATCCTCCCGAGCCTTATAAAGGAAAAGGTATCCGCTATCAGGGTGAGATAGTGCGTAGAAAGGTCGGAAAATCCACAACGAAATAAACACGAATTAACGCGAATTATTAAATTAGCGTAGAAAGAAAATGCCAAAGACTAAAGAAACAAAAAGAACAGCCCGCCATAAAAGAATAAGGAAGAAACTGCGCGGAGTATCAGATCGCCCTCGGCTTTGCGTGCATCGCAGTCTAAAGAATATGCAGGCTCAGCTTGTGGATGACGTTAAGTCCGTTACTATTTTATCTTTATCCACGTTGGCTAAAGAGGTGAAGGAAAAAAAATCTTTCGGAGGCAATATTAAGGCGGCGCAAGCATTAGGTGAAGCCTTTGCCGCCTTAGCGGTAAAAAAAGGCATCCAAGAGATTATCTTTGACAGATGCGGTTATGCCTATCATGGAAGAGTCAAAGCCATTGCCGAGGCTTTGCGTAAAGGAGGGTTAGTTTTTTAAGCATGGATTACAAAAGAAAAGAAGCTTCGGAGTTTGTGGAAAAGGTTATCAGCATTAACCGTATCACCAAGGTTACCAAGGGAGGCAAGAAAATGTCTTTTAGCGCCCTGATAGTGCTGGGTGATCCGGTTAAGGGGCGCGTAGGCTATGCCTTAGGTAAGGCTAATGAGGTGGCCGATGCCATACGTAAAGGCCTGTATCACGCCAAGAAGAACCTCTTTAAGATTAATCTCAAAGGCACGAGTATTCCCCATGAAGTGATGGGACATTATGGAGCGGCCAAGGTTTTGTTGAAACCCGCCTCCGAAGGGACCGGAGTTATTGCCGCTGGTTCAGTCAGGGCGGTCTGTGAGGCTGTGGGCATAAGAGATATCCTGGCTAAATCCCTTAAGTCCAATAATCCTATAAATGTGGTGAAAGCTACGGTCGAGGGGCTTAGGCAGTTAATAAAGGTCGATGAAGCCGTAAATATCCAAAAGGCTGTTGAAACAAAAGAACAGGTGATAGTTGATAGTTGATAGTTGATAGAGAACAGTAATAAAGAATTATTTTATCTGTTATCTGTAATCTGTAATCTTCCGAACGCCTGCCTGCTGAGCAGGCAGGAAGTGAGGGAAAATGGCTTTAAACGCACTAATATCAGTAAAAGGCGCTAAAAAAAGAAAAAAACTGGTAGGCCGCGGCCCGGGCTCAGGACACGGAAAAACTTCAACTCGCGGCCATAAAGGGCAAAGGTCTCGTTCGGGAAGGGATTTTTATCTTGGATTTGAGGGAGGCCAATCTCCCTTGATTCGCAGGATTCCCAAAAGGGGTTTCAACCATCGTAAAAGAAATAACTATCAGATAGTAAATATCAATAGCTTAAATAGATTTCCCAAAGATTCGATTGTAGACGCGGACTCACTACTCAAGAGTGGTTTAATAGAAGATGCCATGGGTTTGGTAAAGATACTGGGGGATGGTGATTTAACTCATCCTTTGACGGTCAAGGCCCATAAGTTTTCTAAGGGTGCCGGTGAAAGAATAAAAAAGGCCGGCGGGAGTGCGCTGTTAATTTAATTTTTAATAAGACAGCTCGTCTGGGCGACGAAGTCTGACCGACGCACAGAGCAATTGAGCAATAGACAATAGAACAATAGACAAACAAAAGCTCAATTGCGGTCTAATGCTCTATTGTTCTATTGTTCACAAACTCAATAACTCACAATGCTGGGAGCTTTTAAGAATATATTTAAGATTCAGGATTTAAAACACAAGGTTATAATTACCTTGGCCTTAATAGCGGTTTACCGCGTAGGCGGCTTTATCCCTGTTCCCGGAATTGATTCTCAGGCCTTAGCTGAGTTCTTTGCCCAAATTGCCAAAAGCCAGGGCGGGTCAATCTTAGGCATTATGAATATGTTTTCCGGGGGTTCTTTGGAAAAATTGACTATCTTCGCCCTGGGGATAATGCCTTATATCTCCAGTTCGATTATAATTCAGCTCTTAACCGCGGTTATTCCGGCCCTGGAAAAAATTTCTAAAGAAGGAAGAGCCGGACATCAAAAGATAAATCAGTATACCCGTTATGCCACGGTGGGCCTGGCCATAATTCAGTCATATTTTATCGCCTTATGGCTGGAGCATCCGGGAAGGCTTTTAGAGGGCTTAAGTATTGTGACTGACCCGGGATTAGGCTTTAGATTCATTACCGTGATTACCCTGACTACCGGCACTATTTTTATTATGTGGTTAGGCGAGCAGGTCCAGGAAAGGGGTATCGGCAACGGGATTTCTTTGATTATTACCGCCGGGATTATTTCGAGCATCCCAGCGGCTGTTCAGCAGTTAATTATGTATGTTTCACCTAAAACCCGTCAGCTTCATCCGGCGACTCTGGTGGTTATGGCGGCTTTGCTGGTATTTGTGGTTTTGGCGGTTATCTTTGTTACTCAGGGCCAGCGTAAGATTCCGGTGCAATATGCCAGACGAGTGGTGGGAAGAAAGGTCTTTGGCGGACAGTCAACCTACATACCTCTAAAGGTAGACACCTCAGGGGTTATCGCGATCATCTTTGCCCAATCTATTATTATGTTTCCGGCAACTCTGGCTTCTTTCATTCCCAATCCGGCATTCCAGAGAATGTCTAATTTCCTTATGCGCGGGCATATAGTCTATACCATAATGTACGCTCTTTTGATAATCTTCTTTTGCTATTTTTACACGGCTATTGTTTTTAATCCCAAAGATATCTCGGATAATTTAAAAAAATACGGTGGTTTTATCCCCGGGATCAGGCCGGGATCGCCCACTACGGAGTTTCTGGATTTTGTAATGACCAGGATTACTTTAGCCGGAGCGATATTTATCGCGGTTATTGCTATTTTGCCGGATTTCGTAATGGCTACCCTCAAAGTTCCTTATTTAGTTGCTTCATTCTTCGGCGGAACAGGTATTCTTATTGTGGTCGGAGTAATGCTGGACACCCTTAAGCAGATTGAATCTCAGCTTTTGATGCGTAACTACGAAGGTTTTATCAAGAGCGGACGTATTCATGGCCGACGGTAGCGCGCTGTTAAATTAATTTTTAATAGACAGCGCGCAGAGCAATTGAGCAATAGACAATAGAACAATAGACAAGCAAAAGCTCAATTGCGGTCTAATGCTCTATTGCTCAAAAACTAATTTAACGGTGTACTATAATGATAATCATCCTTCTGGGGCCGCCGGGCGCGGGTAAGGGCACCCAGGCGAAAACTTTAAGCCAAAGATTAAAGATAGTTCATATATCCACAGGGGATATCCTGCGAGAGGCGATTAAGACCAATACTTCTTTAGGGCAGGAGGCGGCTAAATATGTGGAGCGCGGCGAGTTGGTTCCGGATAATCTGGTAACCAGGATGGCCCGGGAGCGGTTGTCTTGTGATGATACAAAAGAAGGATTTATCCTAGACGGCTTTCCCCGCAATCTTGCCCAGGCAGAGTCTCTGGATGAGTTTTTTAATAGTAATGGTTTGTTGGATTATTCGGTTATATACTTAGAAACAAGCGAGAATACTATTATTAAACGCCTTACCGGGCGCAGGATATGCAAAAGTTGTCAGGCGGTTTACCATTTGATTAACGCGCCCTCTAATAAACAAGGCGTCTGTGACGCCTGTGGCGGGGAGCTTTACCAGCGCCCTGATGACAGTGAAGCGACTATAAAAAACCGGCTCCAGGTGTATGAGCGGCTGACAGCTCCGGTTGTGGCTTATTATTCTCATAAGGGTAAGTTGCTTCATATATCCGCGGATAATGAGGCGGACAAAGTAATAGCAGGCATATTAAAATTTTTAAAGGTAAATGATTCCTGCGAAATCAGCTTATGAGCTTAAGGCAATGCGGGAGGCCGGGGTATTGCTGGCCAGGATAGTTGACAAGATACGCGGTAAAATTAAAACCGGAATATCTACCGAAGAAATTGATAAGATTGCCGAGGAGCTGATTCTTAGAGAGGGCGCGCTTCCGGCATTTAAGGGATATCGCGGTTTTCCGGCGAGTGTGTGCGCTTCGCTCAATGAAGAAGTGGTTCATGGTATACCTTCGGGCAGATGCCTGAAGGATGGCGACCTGCTTAAACTGGATATAGGTATCAGTCTTAACGGTTTTTTTTCAGATTACGCCTTTACCTTTGCTATAGGCAATATCAGCGGACGCGCCAGGCGCCTTATAGAGGCAACGAAAAAGGCCCTGGAGCTGGGCATTCGTGAGGCCAAAGTGAATAATCGCCTTTTTGATATTTCCTGGGCCATACAGAGTTATGTAGAATCGCAGGGGTTTTCCGTGGTGAGGGATTTCGTGGGACATGGTATTGGCAGGGATATGCATGAGCCTCCTGAGGTTCCTAATTTTGGCCAGCCTCATAGTGGACCTCTACTGCGGGAAGGCATGGTTTTAGCGATTGAGCCGATGGTTAACGCCGGCAGTTGGCAGGTGAGAATCAGCGAAAATGGCTGGACCGCGCTGGCTAAAGACGGCTTAGAATCCGCTCATTTTGAGCATACTGTGGCGATTACCGCCGCCGGCCCTGAAATATTGACTAAGGTTTAATCCGTAAAACGTAAAATGGCCAAAGAAGAAGCGATTGAGGTTGAGGGGGTAGTAAAAGAATCTTTGCCGAACGCGATGTTTAGAGTGGAATTGGAAAATGGCCATGTTGTTTTAGCCCATGTCTCAGGTAAGATGCGGATGCACTTTATTCGGATTCTTCCCGGTGATAAAGTAAAAATGGAATTATCACCTTACGATTTAACCAAAGGCAGGATAACTTTTAGGGTGAAATGATTAGTTTCCACTGAAAAATCCTGGAAACTAAATTCTTGATGGTTTTTTCAGTAAGAACTAATTAGAAAAGGAAGTGCGCAGTGAAAGTAAAATCTTCAGTAAAGAGAATTTGCGACCGCTGTAAAATAATTAAGCGATGCGGAGTAGTAAGGGTTATCTGCACTAATCCTAAACATAAACAGAGACAGGGATAAGTTAGCTTATAGTTGATAGTTTATGGTTTATAGTAATGAGAATTATCTTTCTGTTCTCTGTAAACTGTTCTCTGTAATCTACCGAACGGAGTGAGGTAAAATGGCCAGAATTCTAGGAGTAGACCTACCTAAGGAAAAACGCGTTGAAATTGCCCTTATGTATCTTTTTGGCATTGGAAGGGCATTGTCAAATAAGATTTTGAAAGAAGTTAACATAGACATCAATAAGCGGACTAAGGATTTGACGGAAGAGGAGGTTTCCAGGATCAATAATTATATTCAGAAAAGCGGATATAAGGTTGAAGGAGATTTGCGCCGCGAGATTTCCGCCAATATCAAACGTTTGATGGATATCGGATCCTGGAGAGGCCTGAGGCATAAGAAAGGCCTTCCGGTAAGAGGGCAGCGAACCAAGACCAACGCTCGCACCCGCAAGGGTCCGCGTAAAGGCGGACACTCGGCAGTAAAGAAAAAAGAAGAACCAAGGGCGGCCAAGGCCAAATAAGCTTATAATTAGTTTATAGTTTATAGTTAATCGCCAGAATAAAGTGAGGTAAAATGGCAACAAAAGATAAGGCAAGAAAAAAGAAGATAGCCAGGGGAATCACTCAGGGAGTGGCGTATATATTGGCAAGCTTTAATAACACCATTATCAGTATTACAGATAAGCAGGGTAATGTTTTGGTGTGGTCTACCCCCGGGATAGTGGGATTCAGCGGTTCTAAAAAGGCCACTCCTTTCGCGGCCCAGATAGCCGCTACCGATGCCGCCAAGAAGGCCAGGGATGTCGGAATGAAGGACTTGGAGGTTTATGTTAAGGGTCCGGGTTCAGGAAGAGAATCCGCGATTAGGGCATTGCAGGCAGCCGGATTAAATATAACTTTAATTAAAGATACTACGCCTATGCCCCATAACGGGTGCCGTCCTAAAAAGAAGAGGAGAGTATAATATTCATGGCAAGATATACAGGTGCGGATTGCAGATTGTGTCGCAGGGAAGGGTTGAAGCTGTTTCTTAAAGGAACGCGCTGCTATACTGAAAAATGCGCTCTTAGTAGAAGGGCTTATGCTCCCGGCCAGCATGGCGCCGGAGGAAAAAGGGGGGGCAAGCTTTCCAACTACGGCGTGCAGTTAAGGGAAAAGCAGAAGGTGAAAAGAATGTATGGGGTGCTGGAAAAACAGTTTAAACGTTATTTCAGCATTGCTTCCCGGACTAAGGGTATTACCGGAAAGATACTTTTACAGCTTCTGGAAAGACGTTTAGACAATGTGTTGTATCAGGCGGGTTTTGCTCTTTCCCGGGATCAGGCCCGGCAAATGGTATCCCATGGCTGGACAAAAGTTAATCGTCAGAGGGTTACCGTGCCTTCTTATTCGATTAAAAGCGGCGATGAGATAGAGATTAAGGCCAAATCAAAAGGGTTGGAAATTTTACGCCAGAATTTGAAAATCGCCGCTGAGCGCTCCAGGCCTGCCTGGCTTGGCGTGGATGGGGAAAAGTTTTCCGCCAAGGTATTGCGGCTTCCGGAGAAAGAAGACATCCGTATGCCGATTGAAGAACAGCTGATAGTGGAGTTATATTCTAAGTAATAAAATTACAAAAAGCGAGGAGTAAAGATATGGGAATTAAATGGAGAGATTTCCAGATGCCCAAAAGGCTTGAGTGCGATGAGTCTACCTATACTAATACTTACGGTAAATTCAGCGCCGAGCCTTTTGAGAGAGGATACGGAGTTACCTTAGGAAATTCTTTAAGAAGAATGCTTCTGTCTTCTATAGAAGGAGCGGCGGTTACCAGCGTCAGATTTGCCCAGGTTCAGCATGAGTTTACCGTTATCCCGGGAGTCGCCGAAGATGTGACGGAGATTATATTAAACATCAAGAGGCTGGTGCTTCGTTCTAATTCAAAGACTCCCAAGACGATCAGCATCAAGAAGAACAAGAAGGGGAATATAACCGCCAAAGATATAGAAACCGATGAGACTATAGAGGTAATTAACCGTGATCTGCATATCGCCGCTTTGACCCGCGATGTAGATTTTTCGTTGGAAATGGAAGTGGCTAAGGGCAGGGGTTATTATTCCGCGGAATTAAATAAGAAAGAAGATCAACCCATCGGAGTTATCGCCATTGATTCCATATTTAGCCCCGTAATCAAGGTAGCTTTCTCTACTGAAAATACCCGCGTCGGCCAGAGGACTGATTACGATCGTTTAATCCTGGAGATTTGGACTAATGGGGCGATGAATCCTAAAGATGCCCTTCTTTACGCCTCGAATATCCTGCAAAGACATCTGGATGTGTTTGTGGGATTCGGTAAACTTCCCGAAGAAGAGATAGAGGAAGAGCCGCAGATGAGCTCTGAGGAAATTTCCTTCTATGAGAAGTTAAGGCTTCCTATCTCAGAATTAGAGCTTTCAGTGAGATCATCCAACTGTTTTAGGGAGGAAGGGATTAAGTTAATTTCTGATTTGGTTAAGAAGACCGAAGATGAAATGTTGTCTCTGCGTAATTTCGGAAGGAAATCTTTAACTGAGGTTAAGGAACTGCTTGCCGGCATGGGTCTTAGCATGGGGATGAAGATTGATTTGAAGAAGTTAAAACAGAAGTAACCAATAACCAGAAAAAATCTGGCCTCTGGTTACTCCCGAGCAAAGCGAGGGCGTATGCGACATAAAATAAAAACTAATCGTTTTGGAAGATTCAGCAGTTATAGAAAAGCTACCCTTAATTCCATGGCTCGCGCCCTAATCATAAATCAGTCTATAAAGACTACCCATGATAAGGCTAAGGCTGCCGCCTCTATAGTTGAGCATTTGATAACCTTGGCTAAAAGTCAAACACTTGCCGCCAGGCGTCAGGCCTATAAGACGCTTTGCGACCACAAATTGGTCAAGCGGCTATTTACCGAGACCGCGTCTTTATTCAAGGATAAAAACAGCGGTTATACCCGGGTTTTGAAATTAGGTTCTCGCCGGGGAGACGGCGCGCAGATGGCTATTTTAGAGCTTACCGAGAAATCAGTTAAGCCGAAAAAACAAAAGCACTCAGCGGTATCTTTGCCGCATCCGGCGCATCCTGAAGAAAAGCCGCATGCCCATAAAGTTGAAGAAAAACCCAAAGCGCCCGAGAAAAAAGAACCTTCTAAGAAATTCTTCGGAGGCCTGCGCGGTTTCTTTAAGAAAGAAAGAGACTCCCTTTAATAGTTTATAGTTTATAGTTTATAGTTTGTTTTTATTGCTATCAACCGTAAGCTATCAGCTATAAACTATTTTTTATAATGTTTCTTTCCAATAGAGTTAAAGATTTGAGTCCTTCCTCCACCTTACGGATTACCGCTTTAGCCAATAAACTGCGTCTGGAAGGTTTAGATGTGGTGAGTTTTGGCGCGGGTGAACCTGATTTTGACACCCCGGATTTTATTAAGGCCTCAGCTATTGAGGCTATTCGAAGCGGATTTACCAAATATACCCCTTCTACCGGCACGCCAGAATTAAAGAAAGCCATCCAGGAAAAATTCAAGAAAGAAAATAATCTTCAGTATTCTCCGGAGCAGATTATTGTGTGCTCGGGGGCCAAGCACTGCCTGTTCAATATCATATTGGCGCTTATTAATGAAGGTGATGAAGTTATCATGGGCCTGCCTTACTGGGTGAGCTATCCGGAAATGGTTAAGCTTGCCGGCGGGGTAAGCCGCTTTATTCAAGGAAGGAAAGAAAATTCTTTCAAGATTACCGCTAAGGAAATCAAAGAAGCCCTGCGCGCGCAAACAAAACTGCTGATTCTTAACAGCCCCTCTAATCCGACCGGAGCGGTCTATGATCGCCAGGAGTTGGAGGATATCGCTGACTTGTGCGTCGCGCGTAATATATATGTTATCTCTGATGAGATATACGAAAAATTAATATATGACGGCTTGAAGCATATCTCAATCGCTAGTCTGAATAGCGAAATCTATAAGCGCGCCTTTACCGTAAACGGCGTATCTAAGGCCTATTCGATGACCGGCTGGCGTATCGGTTATTTCGCCGGGCCGCTTGAACTGGCAGAGGCGGTGAAAAATCTTCAGGATCATTCTACCTCTAACCCTTGTTCAATCTCGCAAAAGGCCGCTCTTTCGGCCTTGACTTATCCGGATGAATGGACCAAAAAGATGCGCGAGGAATTTCAGGTGAGGCGGGATTACCTGATCAGCCGGATAGATAAAATCCCTTCTTTAAGTTATGTCCGCCCCGCGGGGGCGTTTTATCTTTTCTGCGATATCTCCAAAACCGGCCTCAAATCCCAGGATTTCTCAACGCGCCTTTTGAATGAGGCTCAGGTGGCGGTGATCCCCGGGGATGGCTTTGGCTGTGATGAGTATATCCGTTTGAGCTTTGCCTTGAATTTAGATACCATCAAAAAAGGAATAGATAAACTGGAAAGCTGGTTAAAGAAGATATGATTTACCCGCCACAAAGCGTTGGCGGGTTCAACTCGCTTGATGAAAAAGGGAACTCGTTGAAATGGATAAAACAATTGCCGAAAAAATCTTAAGCGCGCGCGCCGGATACGATCTTAAAAGCGATGATTTTGCTGTTTGTAAAGTAGATTTTTGTTTTGGCCAGGACGGTACCAGCTCTATTATTATTGACCGGATTAAGGAGCTTGGGGTAGACAAGGTTTTTGATAAAAAGAAATTTTGCATGGTGATTGACCATAATTCACCGGCCCCTAATCAGGGCGCTTCGACTGTGCAGAAGAAGATGCGCGATTTCGCCCGAGAGCAGGGTGTTCATTTATACGATATAAACTGTGGAATATGTCATCAGGTAATTCCTGAGCAAGGCCATATCCTTCCCGGGTATCTGGTTTTGGGCGCGGATTCGCACACCTGCACTTACGGGGCTTTAGGAGCCTTAGCTACCGGGGTAGGCTCAACTGATTTGGCAATAGCCTTAGCTACCGGGAAAAACTGGTTTAAAGTGCCCCGGACCGCCAAGATAATAGTTAACGGCAGGCTTCCTCGAGGGGTATTAGCCAAAGATTTAATTTTGCATATTGCCGGAGACTTGACTGCTAACGGAGCCACCTATATGGCCTTAGAATTTTACGGCCAGACAATAGATTCTTTAAGCTTAGAAGGCAGATTTACTATCTGTAATATGGTGGTGGAATTAGGGGCAAAGTGCGGCTTTACCCCGGTTGACGATAAGGTGAAGAAGTGGTTAAGTAAAAGGACCAATAAGAAATATAAGATATACTCCGCGGACAAAAACGCTCACTATTGCCTGGTGAAGGAATACGACGCCTCTAAGATGGTTCCCGGCGTGGCTAGGCCGCATAGTGTGGATAATTACGCCAGAGTTGAAGAGGTTAAAGGCACGGCTATTAATGAGGCCTTTATCGGAACCTGTACCAATGGCCGGCTGGAAGATTTAGAGATAGCGGCAAAAATATTAAAAGGAAGAAAGGTAGGGAAAGGAATTAAGCTGGTAGTTGCCCCGGCTTCCCGGGAAATATATATAGAGGCTTTAAAGCGGGGATACCTGGAGGTTTTTATTGATGCCGGGGCAGTGGTGCTTAATCCGGGATGCGGGCCCTGCGTGGGAACGCATCAAGGCGTGCCCGCGGATGGAGAGGTGGTTATTTCCACGGCCAACCGTAATTTTCTAGGCCGGATGGGTAATCCTAAAGCCTTTATTTACCTTGGGTCACCGGCCACAGTAGCGGCTTCGGCTATCGAAGGCAAAATTGCTGATCCCAGGAAATATCTCAAATAACACAGATGAGCACTGATGAATGCTGCGTTTACCGTTAACCGCTAACCGTTTACCGATACGGTGAACGGTACACGGCACACGGTAAACGAAACACTATTTTTGACATAGGAGAAGAGCTATGGAAATCCGGGAACTTTTAAAGTTAGTTATAGAAAAAAAGGCTTCTGATCTGCATTTTACCGAGAATGAGCCGCCTCTATTACGCATTGACGGAGCTTTGCGGAGAACCAGCGGAGAACCGTTGTCCAAGGATGATCTTAAGCGGCTTATTTACAGCGTGCTTACTGATATGCAGAAGACGGAGTTTGAGCGGGAGCTGGAGCTGGATTTTTCTCTGGCCCTGCCTGATTTGGACCGTTTTCGGGTGAATGTGCATATGCAAAGGGGTTCAGTGGAAGCGGCCTTAAGGAGAATCCCTCTGGTCATCCCTACTTTCGAAAGTTTGAGGCTTCCGCCAATCTATGAGACCCTGGCGCGTAAGCCTAATGGATTGGTTTTGGTTACCGGCCCAACCGGTGTAGGTAAGACAACTACTTTAGCCGCGATGGTGGATTTAATCAATCGGGAGAAAGAGGCTTTGATTATATCTATTGAAGACCCGATAGAATTTCTCCACAGTAATAAAAAAAGCATTATTAAACAACGCGAGATTTTTTCGGATACCAAGTCTTTTGCCAGCGCCCTGCGCCATTCCCTGCGTGAGGACCCTAATGTCATCATCGTGGGTGAGATGCGGGATTTGGAAACTATTTCTACCGCCCTTACCGCGGCAGAGACCGGGCATTTGGTTTTAGCTACTTTGCATACTCCGAATGCCCCGCAGACCATCCAGAGGATTATTGATGTTTTTCCCGCTAATCAGCAAACCCAGATAAAATTACAGCTTGCCGATTGCCTTCAGGCGGTACTTTCTCAACTTCTGCTTCCCCATATCAGCGGTAAAGGCAGGGTGATGGCAACTGAGATTATGGTGGCAACTCCGGGTATCCGCAATTTAATCCGTGAACAGGAGATTGAGCAAATCCCCACCTTGATGCAGACCGGAGCGCAGTTTGGGATGAAGACTATGGATAAGTCGCTTAAGGAGTTGTTTCAGAATAACCAGATTAGCTTAGAGGTGGCTTTAGAGAAGGCCAAACATCCGGATGAATTCAGGAATTTGTAACCGCGGAATCGCAGAGAACGCAGAATGTTTTTTGAAAATAAATGTTTCCGCTGAGGCGCAGAGTAATTTATCCTATTAATTCAGCGTTTCAGCGGTTGCAAAGACGCAAAGAATTTCTAAAGATAGCGAGAGAATATGAAGATACAGGGCGAGGCGGTTTTATTGGGTGATAATATCAACACCGATTTTATAATCTCGGGCAGGTATAAGTTTTCCATTACCGATGTGAAGGAATTGGCCAAGCATATTATGGAGGATATTGACCCCGAGTTCCCCCAGAAATTAAAACCCGGCCTTTCCGTAATCGTGGCCGGTGAGAATTTCGGGATGGGTTCATCCCGTGAGCAGGCTCCTTTGGTTATCAAGGAATCGGGAATCGTGTGCGTGGTGGCTAAGTCCTTTGCCCGGATTTTTTATCGTAACGGTTTTAACATCGGGCTTCCCCTTATCCAGGCGGATACCTCCAAGATAAAAGAAAAAGACGCGCTTCTTATTGATTTAGATAATTCTCTTCTCGAAGATATGAGCCAAAAACTTACACTTACACTACAGCCGCTATCCCCGGTGATGCAGAAATTGCTCGCCGACGGAGGAATTGTCCGCCACCTTAAGAAACATCAGGGAAAGTTAGAGTTATAAAGTAGTGGTCAGCGTGTAGTAGGGGCGGGTTCGAACCCGCCCCTACTACGAGATTCATTATTCCTTGTTCGTTATTCGATATTCATAAATGATATGCCATATAAAATAACCCTGATTCCCGGAGATGGAATAGGCCCGGAGGTGGCGAGAGCGGCCAGGCAATGTCTGGAGGCAACCGGGATAAAGTTTGAATGGGAAGAGGTTATCGCCGGAAGCCTGGCGATTAAAGAATTCGGCACCCCTTTACCGGATTATGTTTTAAAATCCGTCCGTAAAAACAAAATTGCCCTAAAAGGGCCGATTATTACCCCTATTGGGACAGGCTTTCGCTCGGTTAATGTGGCCCTGCGCCAGGAGCTAAATCTTTTTGCCTGTCTTCGTCCGGCCAAGTCTATCCCGGGCGTCAAATCCCGGTATTCCAATATTGATTTGGTGATAGTCCGGGAGAATACGGAAGACCTTTACGCCGGAATTGAGTTTGAGCAGGGAAAGAAAGAGACTCTAAAGCTTATAGATGTCCTGCATAAGCTTCAACCTAAGAAAATACTGAAATGTTCCGCGATATCCATTAAACCTATTTCAATAACCGCCACTAAGCGCGTGGTAAAATTCGCCTTTGATTACGCCTTAAAAAATAAGCGCAAGAAAGTAACCGCGGTACATAAGGCCAATATTATGAAGTTTAGCGATGGATTATTCTTAGCTATCGCCAGAAAAATAGCTAAAGAATACGCCGGTAAAATTGAATTTAATGATTGCCTGGTGGATAATCTCTCTATGCAGTTAGTCAAAAATCCTGAGGATTTTGATCTCCTGGTTTTACCTAATCTTTACGGGGACATAATTTCTGACCTTTGCGCCGGTCTAATCGGAGGCTTGGGTATTGCCCCGGGAGCTAATATCGGAAAAGGTATCGCCTGTTTTGAGGCCGTGCACGGCTCGGCCCCAAAATATGCCGGACTGAATAAGGTTAACCCCACGGCAATGATCCTCTCCGGGGTCTTGATGCTTAGATACCTGGGGGAAGAAAAAGCGGCCGCCCGGCTGGAGGAAGCCACGCGCCAGGTGATCGCCCAGGGCAAATTTGTAACTTATGACTTAAAAGAGCGCCGGGATGACCCCACGGCAGTGGGCACCCGGGAAATGGCTGAGGCGATATGCAAAAGATTGCGATAATCGGAGCCGGGAATGTCGGCGGCCAGATAGCGGCGTTTTTGATTAAAGAAGGCCCGGTTGATGTGTTACTTTTGGATGTGGTAAAGGGGCTGGCCAAGGGAAAGGCCCTGGATTTAGAAGATTGCGCCAGCGTGTTAAAGCAGGACTGCGTTATTAAAGGAAGCGAAGACTTTTCTCTTTTAAAGGACAGGGATATAATTGTTCTTACTGCCGGCCTGGCCCGCAAACCGGGAATGAGCCGGGATGACCTTTTAAAAAAGAATTCCGAGATTATTAAGGATATTTCTTTGAAAATCAAGGAATACGCTTCTGGAAAAATAGTTTTGGTGATAACTAATCCGGTAGACTTAATGACTTGCCTGACTGCCAGGATAACCGGATTTCCTAAAAACCAGGTATTTGGAATGGGGGTAAGCCTGGATTCGGCCAGATTCGCTAACCTTATTCACGAGGAGTTGAAAGTGCCGGTTACCAGTATTGAGGCGGTGGTGATCGGAAGCCACGGACAGGCTATGGTGCCCGCGCCTAATCAAACCCAGGTTTCGGGGGTGCGGATAGGGCGGCTTGTCGGTGAGGGGATAATTGCCAAATTGGCCCGGGAAACAGTGGAAAGAGGAGCTTCTATTGTAGCCCATCTGGGTTCAGGCAGCGCTTATTACGGCCCGGCCGCCGCCGCCTGCGATATCATCGAGGCAATAACTAAGGATCAAAAGCGCGTCCTTGGAGTATGCGCTTATTTAGATGGACAGTATACTATAAAAGATTTGTATCTGGGAGTCCCGGCCAGAGTAGGAAAACAAGGCATAGAAGAGGTAATTGAAATAGAGTTGAGTGAGCACGAGAAAAAACAATTATTAGATTCAGCGGAATCTATTCGCGGTCAACTGGCCAGTCTCAATGTATGATTTAATAGTAATCGGCGCCGGCTGGGCGGGTTTCAGCGCGGCTGAATACGCCTCGCAAAAAGGCTTTAAAGCCGCGTTGATAGATAGAGACCTTTTAGGCGGCACCTGTCTGAATTACGGCTGTATTCCCACTAAAACCATCCTTAACACCACTAAGCTATTTTCCCAATTCAAAAAATCCGGAAAATTCGGAATAAATTGCAGCCAGATAGATATAGACTTAATCCGCCTTAATCAAAGGGTAAAAGAAATAAACTCCCAGTTAAGAAGCGGCCTGGAATTTCGTCTGAAATCCCGGAAAATTGATTTCTTTAAAAGTCCTGCCGAGCTGATTAATCCTAATCAGGTCAAGATTGAGGGAAGCGTTTTAGAGGCCAAGTATATACTTATCGCTACCGGTTCAAGGCCGATAGAACTGCCCAAGATAAAATTTGACGGGATAAAGATAATTTCCAGTACCGAGGCCTTAGAGCTTTCTAATGTCCCAGGCAAGCTTTTGATTATCGGCGGCGGAGTAATCGGTTGTGAGTTTGCCGAGATATTCAGCTCTTTAGGCTCACAGGTTGAGGTGGTTGAACTTACTCCCGGACTTCTGCCGGGGATAGACAGAGAGGTGGCTAAGAAATTAGAAATAATTTTAAAGAAGAAAGGGGTTAAAATATCCCTGAATACCGATGCCACGACTTTGGATTTTGGCGCTTACGATAAAATTTTACTCTGCGTAGGCCGGGCCCCTCATAGCGATTGCTTAGGTAGTGTTGAGGTCAAAAAAGAACGCAATCGGATTTTGGTTAATGAGTATCTTCAGACCAGTATCCCTAATATTTATTCCGCCGGCGATTGTACCGGTGGCTATCTTTTGGCCCATATAGCCAGCTACGAAGGCCGGCTGGCGGTAAAAAATATGTTTGGCGCCGATAAAGAGAAAACAAATTACCGGGCAGTGCCTTCAGCCATATTTACCAATCCTGAGATTGCCGTGGTGGGCCTGAGTGAAGAAGACGCGGCCGCTAATTTTGGCGAAATAATAATTAAAAAGTTTGACTTTCGGAGTTTAGGAATGAGTTATGTCCTGGATGAGGTGGAGGGATTTGTCAAGATTATCTCCGATAAGGACGATTTCCTGCTGGGCGCCTCAATTATCGGGCCAAAAGCCTCGGAGCTTATTCATGTGCTAACCTTAGCCTTGAATAATCGGATGAAATTAGCCCAGGTCCGGGACACCATCTTTGCCCATCCTACTATCTCCGAGGCGATAGCTGAAGCCCTTAAAAAATAGGGACACATCCCATTTTTCTTGAGCGATGATAGACCCATAAAAATGGGATGTGTCCCTATTTTTTTAAACCAATGTCTTTGGGATTTGACTTTGAGGTGTTGGATTTAGGCCTGATTGCTTATCAGGATGGTTTTTCTTGGCAACAGGATTCAGTAAATGAAATCGCCTCGGGAAAAAGAAAGGGTGTCCTGATATTCTGTGAGCATAGTCCGGTGATTACCTTAGGAAGAAGCGCGAAAAAAGAAAATGTGCTTAAGCCTGGCGAGCAATTAAAGTCTTTAGGAATTGAAGTTGTTGCTACTAATCGCGGAGGAGATGTAACTTTGCACCTGCCGGGGCAATTAGTGGTTTATCCGGTTTTCAACCTGCGCTACCTGGGAAGGGATATCGGTTTATTCTTAAGGAATATGGAAAAGGCGGTTATATCCCTGCTTAATGATTACCGGATCAAGGCAACGGCCTTAGAAGGCTCAACCGGAGTCTGGGTAGAGCAAAAGAAGATTGCCTCAATCGGAATCGCGGTTAAGAATTGGGTAGCCTATCACGGCGTAAGCTTAAACATAAATTGTAATTTAGATTTATTTTCCTTGATTAGGCCCTGCGGCCAGGATATAATAATGACATCAATGGCGCGATTCATACATTCTAATGATTTGAATGTTAGCGAAATTAAGATAAAATTAGCCGATAAATTTAAACAGGTTTTTACGCGCGGAGGATAATTTTATGACTAAGATTATATTGCCGGAATTAGGCGAAGGGATAACCAAGGCGGTAGTGTCCTATTGGTATTTTCAGGCCGGCCAAGCGGTGAAAAAAGGGGAAGATTTGGTTGAGTTTACCACGGATAAAGCCACTTTTAATCTACCCAGTCCGGTTTCGGGAAAGTTGACTGAGATACTTGCCCCTGAAGGCCAAAACGTGAATGTCGGACAAGCCATAGGAAACATAGAAGAATGATGAAAAATCGCGAGGTATTTTTTCAGGGAAATTTAAAGGCTTTATGCCTTTTGATTTTATTTTCTTTCGCCGGATGCGCGACAATAGCTAAAACTGCTACAGGAGTTTCTTCTTCAGATAAGGTTTTAAAAGGGAAGCTCACTCAGCGGGAAGAAATGAACAAGCTTAATATCGCGGTCGTGCCTTTTGCCGAGAAAAGGGGGGAGGCGAAAAGCTACGGCAGTGTGTATAAGTATTTGATTCCCTTAGTTCCTTACGGCACTATTCGCTATGAGCGTCCGGATCAGGCCCGGATGTTTAATGTCCAGGATGAGGTTGAATTTAATATGAGCGAAAACCTGCTGAAGATAACCGCGGACGGGGTGAAAAAAAGCGGCTTGTTTGATAGCGTTATCATTACCCATACTCCCCTGGAATCAAAAGCGGATTTGATTTTAAGCGGCGATATCTACTCCACGCTTTATGAAGGAAAGACCTATTCTTACGGAATTTCTTTCCTGGGGCCGGCGCTTTGGTGTTTGGGCTTACCGGCCGGCTCATCTTACAAAAAATTAGGAATATCGCTTTATCTAAAGAAAATAGATACCGCGCAGATAGTGTGGTCTTATGACTTAAATAAAGAAAAAATAGTCATCCAGGGGCTTTATCGTAACTGGGGAAAGAATATGAATAGTTTTGTTGGGCTTATGGAAGAAGGCATAGAAGAAGTGATCGCGGATATGCGCTCCAAGTTAAGAGATATCCCTATAGAAAAACTTAAAGTCCTGCCGCCGGTAGAGCCGGAGGCGGTTATCCCAAAACCAGAGGCCGCGGTTGTAGTTACTCAGAACGCGCAACCGCCCATCGAATAAAGTAAAGGGGTCAGACCCGGACAATAGACATTACGGCTGGATAAATAAACAATAATTAGATAATTAAGGACAGACACCATTATTTTAGAGAAAACAGTGTCTGTCCCTAATTATTGTGGGAGTTTTTATGGGAAAAATAAGAATTATCGCTCATAGTAGCGAGCCTTTTCAGAATCGTAGTGAGGCGGGAAGGCTCCTGAGGCGGGAGTTAAAAGGTATAAGGGCAGAGGACGCGGTAGTTCTGGGAATCCCCCGCGGAGGAATAGTCATAGCCCGGGAAATTTCGTTTAGGCTCAACTGCGCTTTAGATGTTGTCTTTTCCCGTAAACTCGGAGCGCCGGGCAATCCGGAACTGGCGATAGGAGCTATCGGCGAAGAAGGAAAGGCGTGTAGTAATAAGGATCTGGTGAATTCTCTTGGCGTAGACAGCGCCTATCTTGAGCAGGAAAAGAATACACAGCTTTCTTTGATTAAACTTCGGGCTCTGGAATACCGTAAGATTATTCCTAAGATTTCCTTAAAAGGAAAGACCGCGATAGTGGTTGATGACGGCGTGGCTACCGGAGCTACTATTGAGTCCGCCCTTTTGACCATGGCTCAGGAATCTCCCCAAAAGCTGATCGCGGCTTTACCGGTAGGGCCGCCGGATACAATAGAAAGATTAAGCGAATACGCGGATGAAATAATCTGCCTTCGGGCGCCGGCTTTTTTTGGAGCCATCAGCCAATTTTATAATGAGTTTCTCCAGGTGGAAGATGTCGAGGTGATAAAAATACTTCGAGAAGAAGCCCAAAGAAGAAAGAGCCTTGCTTCGCGTAACAAATTATAAAAAAATCTTGACAAGATTTTCATTTTGGCTATAATTATTTATGTAATGATTAGAAGGCAAGCCTCACGCGCTTACTACTTTTTTTATTCAGGTTGATGTGAAAATATTCACATATAAATAATTAAAAGTAAAACATGATCCTTCGACGCATTTCATTTGCTCAGGATCATAGTGAGCAAGCAAAGCGAGTCGAACTATGAAAAAGCTTACCCGTAAGCAATTTTTAAAAGCTTCCTTAATTTCTATTGCCGGTCTAGCCGCGAGCAAACCATTGCTGGCGGCTTTAAAGTTTATCCCGGAGGTGGATAATCCTCTGGAGTTCTATCCTAACCGGGATTGGGAAAAAATCTACCGCAGCCAATTTAAGTTTGATTCCACCTTTCATTTCCTCTGCGCCCCCAATGATACCCATAACTGCCTACTTAGGGCCTATGTCAAGAACGATATTATTACCAGAATCGGACCAAGCTACGGCTATGGCAAGGCCAAGGATGTTTACGGCAATCAGGCTTCTCACCGTTGGGAGCCCAGGTTGTGCAATAAGGGATTGGTTTTAAACCGCAGGGTTTACGGCCCGCGCAGGGTCAAATACCCGATGGTCCGGGAGGGCTTTAAGAAGTGGGTAGAGGCGGGATTCCCCCGAGGCGTAGACGGAAAGCCGTCTTCAGAATACCTCCAGCGCGGTAAAGAGAATTTTGTCAAGGTTTCCTGGGATGAAATATTTGAGATCGCGGCTAAGGGTTTAATCAATATCGCCACCACTTATTCCGGCGACAGCGGCAAGGCCTTGCTTACTCAACAAGGTTATGACCCGGCGATGATTGAGGCGATGAAGGGCGCGGGGGTTCAGGCTTTAAAGTTTCGTGGGGGCATGCCCCTCTTAGGGATAACCCGGCTCCTGGGGATGTATCGCACGGCGAACTCTATGGCTATCTTAGATTCCCATATTCGCGGACTCTCTCCTGATGAGGCAGTGGGAGCCAAGGGCTGGGATAATTATTCCTGGCATACTGACCTCCCGCCTGGGCATCCTATGGTTACCGGACAGCAGACTATTGACTTTGACCTCGTAGATGCCGAGAACTCCAAATTGATTATTCCTTGGGGTATGAACTGGATCTCCACCAAGATGCCCGACGGCCACTGGCTTACGGAAGCCAGGGTTAAGGGGGCTAAAGTTATATCAGTAACCGTGGAATATTCCTCGGTTGCCTCCAAATCCGACGAGGTGGTGATTATCCGTCCCGGTAGCGACCCGGCCTTTGCTCTGGGTTTGGCTAATGTCATTATTCAGGAAAAACTTTATGATGAGGAATATGTTGCCAGCTCCACTGATCTGCCCTTTTTAGTCCGGATGGATACCTTAAAGCTCCTGCGGGCGGAAGAGGTCTTCGCGGATTTTAAGCCGCCGCAAGGTGCCCGGGAAGTTAAGATTGTCAATAAGGGTGAAAAACCCCCTGCTCCCATAAAGCAGGGAGGCCAGCAGCATATATCTCAGGAGCTTTTGAATGAATTCGGCAGTTTTGTGGTCTGGGATAAGGACAAGAATGCCCTTGGAGCGGTTACCCGTGATGAGGTTGGGAAGTATTTTGTTGAAAAGGGCGTAAAACCGGTTCTGGACGCGGATGAGTATGAGGTTGTTGACATCAAAGGTAATAAGCTAAAGGTCAGGACTGTATACAGCATCCTTTCCCAATATATTAAGGATAATTTTGACCCGGAGACTGTTTCCAAGATAACCTGGGCCCCTAAAGAGGCGATAATCAGTCTGGCCCGCCAGATAGCGGAAAATAAGGGCAAAACCCTGATCGCCGTAGGGATGGGCCCGAACCATTTCTTTAATAATGACCTCAAGGACAGGGCAATCTTTTTGGTCTGCTCTCTTACCCGTAACATCGGCACCCACGGCGGAAATATCGGAAGTTTTGCCGGTAATTACCGGGTGGCCTATTTTGACGGGATCGGCCAATACATCAGCGAGGATCCTTTTAATCCCGAGTTAGACGAGTCTAAGCCCGCCAAGGTCAGGCAGTATTTTAAATTTGAGTCCGCGCATTATTACAATCACGGCGACCAGCCGCTAAGAATAGGCAACAAGCTTTTTACCGGCAAGTCCCATATGCCTACCCCGACCAAGTCTCTGATGTTTGCCAATGCCAATTCTATTTTAGGCAACCTTAAAGGCCATTATGATATGGTAATTAACACTTTACCTAAGATAGATATGATCACCGTCAGCGACTGGTGGTGGACCGCTTCCTGCGAATACGCGGATGTGGTTTTTCCCGTGGATTCCTGGGCCGAGTTTAAATACCCGGATGCCACGGCTGCGGTAACCAATCCCTTCCTGCAGATGTATCCGACTACGCCCCTGAAACGTCTGCATGATACCAGGTCGGATATGGAGATATACTCCGGAGTGGCCAAGGCCTTATCCCGTCTGCTTAACGATAATCGTTTCGCGGATTTCTGGAAGTTTGTGGATGATGGCCGGGTGGATGTCTATCTGCAGAGGATTATGAGCGCCAGCTCAATGGCTAAGGGCTATAAAGTCTTGGAATTAGAGAAGGATGCTAAAGAGGGTATCCCGGCCTTATTGATGAGCCGCACCTATCCTAAGATTATGGGCTGGGAGCAGGCCAATGAGAATAAGAAGTGGTATACCAAGACCGGGAGGCTGGAGTTTTACCGGGAGGAAGATGAGTTTATTGAAGCCGGGGAGAATCTCCCGGTTTACCGCGAGCCGATTGACGGGACCATCTTTGAGCCTAATGTGATTGTAGCTAAACCCCATCCGGCCATAAAACCGGCCCAGCCGGAGCAATACGGATTAAGTAAAGATAATTTGTCCACGGATGTGCGCCAGGTCAGGAATGTGATGATGACTCCGGAGGAATTACTTAAGTCTAATCATCCCCTGCGCAAGGATGGCTGGAGCCATGTCTATATCACCCCTAAATACCGCCACGGCGCCCATACCACCCCTATTGATACGGATATTATCGCTATCTGGTTCGGCCCGTTTGGCGACCCTACCCGCAGAGATAAACGCACTCCTTGGGTGGGCGAAGGCTATGTGGATATCAATCCCGCGGATGCCAAGGAATTAGGCATTGAAGATGGGGATTATGTCTGGGTAGATGCTGATCCCGAGGACCGGCCTTATCACGGGGAAAAGATACCGGGTAGTGAAAATTACCGCTTGTCTAGGCTATGCTTACGGGCCAGGTATTATTATGGCATACCTAGAACTGTCAGCCGTTCCTGGTTTAATATGTATGGAGCTACTTATGGCTCGGTTCAGGGGCATCTGGAGAATAAGGACGGCTTGGCCAGAAACCCCCGCACCGGCTATCAGGCAATGTATAGGTTCGGCTCGCACCAGAGTTGCACCCGTGGCTGGCTTAAGCCAACCTTAATGACCGAAAGCTTAGTCCGCAAGGATACTGTAGGCCAGGTAATCAGCAAGGGTTTTGCCCCGGATGTGCATTGTCCTACCGGCGCGCCCAAGGAAAGCTTTGTCAAATTCACCAAGGCTGAAGACGGCGGGATTAACCCGGAGAAGCTCTGGAGACCGGTTAAATTGGGTTTGAGGCCGACTTACGAGAACGCGGCAATGAAGAACTTCCTTAAAGGAGCATTTGTATCATGAGCACCTCGCATAAAGTTTACAACTGGCAGTTAAAACGCCATATGGAGTATAAATATCCCGAGGCCCGGCCTCAAAAACAGGCGGCTTGGATTTTCGACACCAATAAGTGTATTGCCTGCCAGACCTGCACTATGGCCTGTAAGAACGCCTGGACCTCCGGCAAGGGCCAGGTGCATATGTGGTGGAATAATGTGGAAACCAAACCCTGGGGATTTTATCCTTTAGGCTGGGATGTGCGTCTCTTGGAGATGATGGGAACCCAGTCCTGGGATGGCGATAAATACACGGGTAAGACAATCTTTGAGCATCCTGAGTCAGGTGAAGAAGTATTAGGTTGGACCCCCGAAGTTGAGGATTGGCTTTCCCCTAATATCGGCGAGGATGAGGTGTCTGAGCCGGTAAAGCAGGGTGAATATATCAAGATTCCACATCAGCCCTGGATGGCCTATCTGCAGAGGATTTGCAACCACTGCACCTATCCCGGATGTCTGGCCGCCTGCACCAGAAAATCAATATATAAGAGAGATGACGGTATAGTCTTGATTGACCAGGATCGCTGCCGGGGCTATCAGGAGTGTAACCGTGGATGTCCTTACAAGAAAGCAATATTCCGGCAGTTTACCGGTAAGTCCGAGAAATGCATCTCCTGCTATCCGGCGGCGGAACAGGGTAATCAGACCCAGTGCACGGTGAATTGTATCGGAAGAATCCGGATGTTTGGTTTTAAGAACCCCTGGGACAAGCCCAGGGAAGATAACCCGATAGATTATCTGGTGCATTTTAAGAAGATTGCCCTGCCTTTATATCCCCAGTTTGGCACTGAGCCTAATGTGTATTATATCCCGCCGATAAATGTGCCTGATGGATTTAACAAACAGTTGTTTGGCCCGGGGTCCAAGAACGCGGTGGAGATGTATAAAAAGGCTTACGAGGACTTGAAATTGATTGGGATACTTATGTTGATGGGGGCTACTGAACAGATACCCTATACTTTCAAGGTGGAAGGGGATATCAATAACGGATATTGCATAGGTTATACTGAAAACGGCCAGGAAATAGCCCGGGTGCCTTTAAAGGAGCCAATCATTATTCGTAAGGAGTATGACCAGGAAAGGGATGTGCATAGGATTAGCATCAGTTAAATACTATATAAGGTCAGCGGACGCTGACCACTGCTTAAAATATGGTGGCACAATTAGAGTTAAATAAAGAGAGATTAAGTAAATATAAGAGTTTGGCGGTGGCCTTTTCTTACCCGGAAGGAAGCTTTTTTGATTTTTTTCCGGAGTCCTCTGGAGAAAAAGGAGAGCTTATTCGGGAATACGACCGCCTTTTCCGGGCCAAGGACATCTGGCTCTATGGCACGGAATATATGAGCGAACATGAATTTCAGAGAAGTAATTATTTAGCGGATATCTCCGGTTTCTATAAGGCCTTTGGGGTGGAGGTAAACTCCGAACGTCCGGATGCCTTGAACGCCGAGTTAGAATTTATGCACTATTTGATTTTTAAGGAAGCTAAGGCCCCGACTCAAGAAAAGGCGGAGATCTGTCTTAACGCCCAGAAAAAATTCTTCACTGAACACTTAAGCCCGGCGGCCAAGGCTATTGCCCAAAAGATTGTTGCCGCCACGGAGAATACCTTTTATAAGAACGCGGCCTCGGAATTGATTGATTTCTTGAGCCAAGAAGAGGAGTTCTTTAACGCCAAATGAAAAAATCCACTGCCTTTTTAATCGCGGTTATATTGATCGCGGCCTTTGCCGGTTTGATTTATTACGGGGTAACTAATTCCAGGGGGACACCGGTAAAGATTGAGAAGATTGTAACTCCGCTGGCGGAGGTGCCTTTTATTGCCCAGGACATAGACCTGGCCCAGGGGATTTCTCCGGAGCTCTGGCAGGGCATCAAGCCTCAGGAAATTAAGCTGATGTATCAGGTAACTGTCCTGCCCTGGCCGAAGATAAAGGCCGGGCTGGGGGAGGTAACCTTTAAGGCCTTTCACAATAAGGAGAATATTTACTTTTATCTAAGCTGGCCGGATAACACAGAAGACCGCTTTCATGAAACCGCGGTTTGGCCTGATGCCGGGGCAATAATGTTTCCTTTGGAGAAAAAGGCCCAGCCGCATACCATTATGATGGGTTTTCTGGGCCGGGTGAATATCTGGCAGTGGAAGGCCAATCAGGATCGGGAATATTGGAAGAATGAATCTCCCCAGACCAACGCCTATGTGGATTTTTACTATCCTTTCGAGGAACAGGAACTTTTTCCGGTATCCAAACACGTCACTAAATCCGCGGTGAATGATTTGCTGGCTATCCGGGTAGGCACCATAACCCCTAAAGACAATCAGGAGGTAATGGGTAAGGGTGTTTGGGAGAACGGGGTTTGGAGTATAGTGCTTAAGCGGCCGCTTGAGGCCCTGGAGGCTGAGAACGGGGTAAATTTTGCCGCGGGAAAGAAATTAGCCGCCTTAGCCATCTGGAACGGCTCACAAGAAGACCGGGGCGGAAGAAAGTCCATATCGGATTGGGTAGAATTAAATATACAATGAAATTACGCAAAAATATACTAATAATCAGTTCGTTTATAGTTTATGGCTTATGGTTTATGCCAGGATCGGCGCAGGCGGCGGAGAGGTTTTTTGAGATCAAGGCCAAGAAATTTTCTTATACTCCCAATATCATCAATGTTAACCGGGGGGATACGGTAAAAATCCGTCTGCTTAGCGAGGATGTGCATCATGGGTTTTTTGTGGACGGTTACGGGATAAAGACCTCGGCCCATCCAGGGATGGAGGGCAGCCTGAAGTTCATCGCGGATAAAGCGGGTAGATATACCTTTCGCTGTTCGGTAACCTGCGGGGAGTTTCATCCTTATATGGTGGGGTATCTGGTGGTAGGGCCAAATTCACGCTTTTGGCTGTACGCGGCAATAGTGTTGGTAATCGGCATAGGAAGTCTTATTACTCTTAATCGCGCGAGAAAGACAAATGGCTGATAAATTATTCGGATTAATAGATTTAAATTGGCGTTTTGAGCTGACTAAGTTCAAACTCATCAGAAATCTATTTAAGTCCCGTTGGTTTCCCCTCCTGGCTATAATTTTTAACCTCTTTATCTTTGTGATTATCCTGATTTCCGGTTTGATTGGGGGTTTTTCCGCCGGGAATTATAATTTCGGGATTATGATTGTCTGGATACTCTGGTGGGTAATGCTGATGTTTATCCTGGTACCGATATTCTCCCGGGCCTGGTGTCTGATGTGCCCGTTTCCGGTATTCAGCGACTGGCTGCAGAGAGGGGCGTTATTCGTAGTTACCGGTTTAAAGTTAAAAGGATTAGGCCTGAAATGGCCCAAGGCCTTAAAGAATATGTGGGTGATGAATATACTTTTCTTGGTTACCACATTCTTCTCCGGCTTCTTTACAGTGCGGCCATTGGCTACTTTTATTCTTTTAGGCGGGATAATTCTTTTGGCTTTTTTGATCGGACTTGTCTTTGAGAAGCGCAGTTTCTGTCTTTATGTCTGCCCGGTTTCCGGCTTCCAGGGCTTATATTCCCAGTTTGCCATGGCGGAGGTCAGAAGGAAGGATCCGGAGATCTGTAAGAACCATAAGGTCAAGACCTGCTATGTGGGTAATGAATGCGGCTATGGCTGTCCCTGGATGCTTACTCCTTTTAATTTTACTAAGAATACCTACTGCGGGATGTGTTTAGAATGTTTTAAAAGTTGTCCTCATGATAATATGGCTTTTAATTTGCGGCCGCCGGGGGTGGATCTTCTGGTAGATGAAAAGCGCGGTCTGGATGAGGCCTGGAAGGCCTTTATTATGTTGGGGATTGCCATGGTCTTTTTCCTGACTATGCAGGGGCCCTGGGGTTTTCTCAAGGACTGGGTCAGGGGCACCTCTTTAAAGGGGTATCTGACCTTTATTTCTTTGCATACCGCTTTCAGCCTGTTGATTGTCCCGGCAATATTCTTGGTGTTTAGTTACCTGTCCAAGTCTTTTAGCGGGGCAAAAGAGGTTTCCTTAAAAAAGATATTCACTAATTTTTCTTATACCCTGGTGCCTTTAGGTTTAGGAGTTTGGATTGCCTTTAGCGTGGGGATTGTCCTGCCCAACGGAAGCTACATTTTACATATTATTTCGGATCCTTTTGCCTGGGGCTGGAACCTTTTCGGCACCAGGAGTGTTCCCTGGACTCCGGTATTTACCGGGGCGTTGGGACACCTGCAGGGCGCGGTGCTGATAGTGTTCTATTTGTTTTCCCTTGCTTACGGCGCGCGGCTGTCCAGACAGACCTATCCTACCGAGGAACAGGCCAAACGGGGCTGGATTCCCATTTTGATTTTCTTGACCCTGGCGACCTTGGCTTTTTTATGGCTGTATATAGGATAAAGAAGTTAAACTTTCATGCCGGCAAAAGCCGGCACCAATGAGTATGAAAATAGAGCTTGGATCATCCGTGTCGCGTAGCGGTGCGATTTATCGCACCTGTAAAGGGATTTTCAGATGAAAAAGATAAACGAGACTATAGCGGTTATTCTGATGTTATTGGCGACCGTGGGGACCATTATCGGGGTTTTTGTTATTGAAGGCGCCAGGCGTAAGAAGTTTTATACCGTGGAGCTGATTGCCCGCTCGCCTCTAAACGGCAACTGGTATCCTAAAGAGTTCAAGGTTCCCTTGGGGAAAGAGGCAAAGATTTATATCCGCAATGTGGAGACGGTCAGCCACGGTTTTTCCCTGCCGGAGTTTAATGTTTCAGCCAGAGAGATAAAAGCCGGAGAGGTAGAGGTGGTGAAGTTTACCCCGGATAAGAGGGGAAAATTCCCGTTTTTCTGCACGGTTTGGTGCTCTAACGAGCATCTGCATATGAGCGGAGAAGTTATTGTGGAATAGGCTTGGTTGACAGAAGTATTTTAGTATGTTACAATCCTTTCTTAGAAAGCTGAGAAGGGATTTTTTATTTATATGCTTAAAAAAGATTCGATAGCATTTGATGGGACTGTTGCAAAATGTCTAAAAATGTCATTCCCGCGAAAGCGGGAATCCATCGGTATAGACAATATAGATAAAAAACTACTTTTTTACCTGCAAGAGAAATTTCCTCTGGTTTTAAGGCCATTTAAACGGATAGGCAAAGATTTGAATTTAAGCGAAGAGGATGTCATTTTAAGAACCAAGCGCCTTAAGGGCTTAGGCCTGATCAAGCGCATCGGCCCGGTGCACAGCTCCGAGAACCTTAAATTTAAGCGGACCCTGGTGGGGATGCGCGTTCCTGCGGAAAAAATAGGCCAAACCGCGAGCCTAATTAATAGCTTCTCCGAGGTAACCCATAACTATCTGCGGGATGACCCCGAGTTTAATCTTTGGTTTACTTTGATCTGCCCATCCGAAAATAAAATCAAGCGGATAATCCAGGCCATCAAGGAGAAAAGCCGGATAAAAACCATAATCAGCCTGCCCACAATCAGGACCATAAAAATAAAGACTGTCTTTCAACCTTAGAAAATCATAGCTGTTCAAAATAGCGCAATTTTCCCCTCACCTTAATCCTCTCCCCCGACGGGGGAGAGGGTAGGGTGAGGGGGATTTCTGGAAATTAAATGGACATAGAAATAAAGTCTGAGCCTTTCACTAAAGAAGAGTTAGAGAAATTAAAGCGCGATTTGAAGGCGGGAAAGCTCCGTCGCTTCGGGGCGATTGTCAGCCACCAGAAACTGCAATTTAGCCATAATGCCCTTATTGCCTGGAAAAGAAGCTCTCCGGGTAATAAGCTGAGCGCGGCCCTCAAAGAAAAAGAATATCTCAGCCATATCTATTTAAGAAAGCCCCATCGGCTCTGGCCTTACAGTCTCTACACCATGGTTCACGCCAAGGCTAAGAAAGAGCTAAGCATTTTTATTGATGAGCTTTCGCGCCTGCTTAACTGCCGCGATTTCAGGGTGCTCAACACCGTCAAGGAACTAAAGAAAACCTCATTTAACCCGGCAAGAAACAAGCGGAGCTTTATTTGCAAGGGGCGAGCAATAACAAAATTTCCATCAGGAGAAGTTAAGAGGATGGCTAACCAAAAAGGAATAATCTTGATGATAGCTCTTATTTTTATTATAGTGTTATCAATTACCGCGGCAGTGGTAATAGGGCTTATGACCAACCAGGCCCGTATTGCTGAATATCAAATCAAGCGGATGAGGGCATTTTATACCGCGGAAGCCGCGCATACTTATGTTTTTGAACAACTGAGAACCGGGGCAAAAAGCCCTCCTTCCGGTGCCGAGACCTGGACAGATGTGCTGCCTTCGGGAGGCCTTAATGGTGGTTATCAGGCAAAGGTGGTTTGGGGAGCTCCCGGCAGCGGGCCCAAGAATACCCGCGCCTTTAATGTAACCGTTGACTATTAGATCTGCCAAAACACCTTTATTATTCCAAATTTTGCCTAAATGACACAGGAAAGAACACCTAATGAGGGTTTTACGATTATTGAAGTAATGGTAGTCTTGATAATAGTCGGTGTGTTGACTTCTTTAGCCATACCAGGCTTTTTCCGCACCAAAGAAAGAGCTTTTGATAAGGAAGCGCAGATAGAATTAAACCTTATCGTGGCGGGAGAAAAAATGTACCGGGCAAAAATAAGTTTCTACTATCCCTTTTCAGGCACTGTGGTCAGAAGTGATATTGAGAATAATTTGCAATTAGATTTATCTTCCAGCGCCTGGGAGTATACAATCACTGACATCGGCTCAGGAGGAGTAAACTTTAATGCCGTAGCCGCGAGGAACGGACCAGCAAGTTGGAGCAGGCAGTGGTCAATTGACGCCTCAGGAGTTTTATCCTGCGCGTCAACCTGCGGCTCTTCTTGCGTGTCTAACGTATGCCCCCCTTCTTAAGCCTTAAAATTATGGAAAAAAATAAGCAAGGTGGTTTTACCCTGGTTGAAGTTATAGTATCACTGCTCATCCTCTTAACCACAGCCGCGGGAATCTTTGCCAGTTTTGTTGCCGCCCAAAACTATGTGCTAAGGTCAAAGCGGCGGATTGCCGCGGTCAATTTTGCCCGTCAGAAGCTTGAAGAGTTGAGGCCGTATGTCCGGCAGGATACCTGGACAAACTCAACCTCTGGTATTAATTTGCTTTATGCTCCAGAAAATTTATCTCAGCCATACTCAGAACCTTTTTCTTTTAGCAGTACCTGGAGTGGACTCCTTAATTACACGGTTACCAATACTGTTAATACAGCTTTGCGTCCGGTATCGGTAACTGCTAATTGGACCGAACCGGATTGATAGCGCGGTATACAGAGGAGCTATCTTTGTCCTTCCTGAGTTTGGTTATTGAACTCCATGAGCTTAACTAATTCTAAGAACTCCATAAACTCTCAAGCGGGCCTTATCTTAGTGGAATTGTTTATCGCGATTATACTGGTAAGTATGGTTCTTTTGTCTGTTACCGCGGTGGACATCGTCTCCCGTAAATTCTTAAATACCACTTATTATGAAAGCAAGGTGCAGAATGAAGCCGCGCCAATACTTGAGATGATAGCTAAAGATATTTCCCGAGGCTACGGTAACGCTAATAATCCCGGGGTGATTGTGTCAGCGATAAATGATAGGGTGGAGATTCGGCAGCTCGATCCTGCCGCGGCGCCGACGTATGATGATTTTAGTGATGATACCTGGGTTAGGTATAGTTATGAGGCAGCACCTAATTTCCGTATTACAAGGCAATATTGTACCACTGCAAGTCAATCTGCCTGTAATACTTGGGGAGCCTCAGAGACTTTAGCCAATAATATTTCCGGCTGCAGTTTTACTATCGCCCAAGTTACTTCACTCAATAAAAACCTTTGGGTTACTATTGCCATAACCGCGCGGCGGGATGCGGCGGATACCAGTCCTCCCAGCGCTGTTAATCCCGAGGTAGTCCTGCAAACAAGAATCGCCGCGCTCTCTCAATCTATTCATTAGCCTAAGGTATGAATAGTTGAAGACTACAGAACAGGCCCGGAAAAAAAGATACTTAAAGAGGAGGAAGCGTGATGCGTAAAAAAGAGTATTTTATCTTCGGCGTTGGAGTTTTGATATCTTGCGTAGTATCTCTTATGTTCAGCCGGACTGCTCAAGCCTCTGATGAGAGTCTTACCCTGGAAACCTATTATCCCGCGCCGTATGGGATATATAGCGAATTGACCACCACAAACAGCACCTATCTAGCGACAGAAGGAGGGAACGTGGGGATAGGAAATACTGATCCTGTATACGCTTTGGATATACAGAGAACAGATAATGCTGCCTCTACCGCGGCGAGCATCTATAATGCAGGTAATCGGGGAGTTGCTGTGCGGCTTGAGTCAGACAATCATAGCTACAGCGTGAGGGTAGGAGGGACAGCTGATGCGTTGCCGGGCAGGTTTGTAGTCCGAGATTTAACCAACAGCGAGAATAGGTTAGTCGTAGAACGAGACGGTGATGTTGGTATTGGAATAACAAATCCCGGGAGTTATGATGGTAAAGAAGCAAAATTTGATGTAGGAGGATATGCGGCGGTAGACGACATTTATTTAAAAACACCAAGGAGTGGTAATGCTAGATGGGCAAGTAGAGCAGGAATACTAAGCTCTTCCTGTACCTGGACTGGTCCAATGTGTTTGACCGGAGGCGGTAGGCAAATAAGTTGTCCAGCAGACACAGTGGTGACTGCAATTAGAACAGGCCAGGGTTGCGGGGGTGATACCCACGCTATAGAGTTAAAATGTTGTCTTACAGAATAAGGTAGTTTAAGAAAGTTTAAAATTTAAAAGTTTAAGAAGACGCTTTACATAACAAATTTTTAAAGTTTTAAGAAGACGCTTTACATAACAAATTGAATACCTTATAGATACACAAAAACTATTTGACAACATTATCATTCTCCAATATAGTTTAATCTATGCCTTATACAGCCCGTTCTTATAGTATAACTGGGTCGCTGATCTATCATATCTTTAATAGAGGAAACGCCAAGAATAATATTTTCCATGATAACGAAGATTATAACCGTTTTATTGAGATATTAACTAAATATACCCGCCAGCGTAACTTAAGGATTCATCACTGGGTCATTATGTCTAATCACTACCATCTCCTGCTGGCGTTGGATAATCCTAAAGAAATATCGTCCATTATGGCCGGTATCGCGCGTTCTTATGTTTACTATTATCATAAAAAATATAACTCCGTTGGGCATCTTTTTCAGGGTAGATTTAAATGCCAGGCTGTCGAGAAGGAAGAATATCTATTAACCTGCGGAAGATATATTGAGAGAAATCCGATTAATGCCGGGCTTGTTCAGTCAGCGGCTGAATATCCGTTTAGCAGCGCGGCATATTATATTTATGGTAAAGTGGACAGTCTTACAGAGGAGAATCCTTTATTTGCCACTTTTGGACTAACGGCTGAAGGAAGAAGATTGAAATATCAGAGTTTTCTACTGGAATTTGATGAAAAAGAAGAGGAATTATTTGATGATTTTGAAAAACCGCTGGGTTCAGGTGAATTCTTAAGAAGATTAGTATTAGAGCGAGGAGTATTTATGCCTCGGAATGGTAGGCCGCGAAGAGAAATAGTTAATAGGTAATTTATTGCCTATTAATAAGTTATATAAAGCGTCTTCTTTGTTCTTCTTTGTTCCTTTGTTCGATGGTTTAAAATATTATGCCTACGGTTAAAAGAAAAGAAATAGTAAAAAATAAATTAAAGATAATTCCCTTTTATACTGGGAAAGAAACCCTTAAGCAGGCGCTTAAGGATGATAAGAGTAGCTCGCTTCTATGGTTAGAGATACTCTTTAACGACGGTATTTGCTGGAAGGAGATAAAATATTCAGCCGTAAAAGAAGCTTATGTAAAGGCCTGTGTGTGGTATCATAGCTTTAAGAGTTTGATTAACGGCTGCCTAAAGAGGGAGCCGTTGGAATTTAGAAGGGGAAAAGTTGATTTTGCGGAGTATAGAAGGTTCCAGGAGGCCTTAAACTTTGTCCGGGATTAAATTAGATAATGTTATTCAATTGCTGAAGAAATTCTCCAGGGATAGCCGCTTGGAGATTATTCTCATCGGCGGTTTAAGCCTGGAATATTACGGCCTGCGGGGTAAAGCTACCCTGGATATTGACGCCGAGGTGAAAGGCGATGTGGACAAGCTCTCAGATTTCTTAAGAAAGAATAGAATCCCTTCTGATATCGGCGAAGACATATCCAGATGGTCGCTTATTTCCTTGCCTCCGGGATACAAAAAAAGGGCAACAACTGTTTATTCGGATGATAAATTAAAGGTAAAGGTGCTCTCCCCAATAGATTTTGTTATTGCCAAGCTTAGACGGGGCACTGAAGCGGATTTGAATGATTCTCTTTTTATAGCCGGGAAATTTTCCTTGAAGGCAAAAGATATAATTAGAGCGGCTAATCAGGCAGTAAAGAATTCTCCCCGAGACACCGCGATATTTATTTTTAATAAGAATGTAGAGGTCTTTACTGATAAATTGAGAAAACCGGAAAAGATTATAAAAGCGGGGGTCAGACCTCAAGGAAAGTAGGTAAAGCAAAAGCTTTTGAAATGTGAAATGATTTGACATGGGGTGGTTTTCTGAGGAAAGAGCCTTCCAAAATAATTTTCATAAATATATTGACAAAGATTAAAAATAAGATATAATTAATATCTTATGCAAAAGACATATTTAGCCAAAAAAGGCGATTTTAAAAGAAGCTGGTATATAGCTGATGCCAAGGATAAAATCTTAGGCCGGCTGGCGGTTGAGGTGGCCAAGGTTTTACGCGGCAAGCACAAGCCGCGGTTCACTTCCAACATTGACTGCGGAGATAATGTTATTATCATCAATGCCGCTAAGATTAAGGTTACCGGAAGAAAGCTGGCTCAAAAGGTCTACCGCCGGTATTCCGGTTATCCCGCTGGCTTGAGGGAGGTCTATTTAGAGGATATGCTAAAAAAGGCGCCTACCCAGGTGATAAAATTGGCAGTGCAAAGGATGCTCCCCGGAGGGCCCTTAGGCAGGGATTTGCTCAAGAAACTTAAGATTTATGCCCAGGATAAACATCCCTATACATCAATCAAGCCGATTGCATTGCCCGATTACCAAAAAACTTCGCGCATTTCTTCGAAATCCGCTCGTGGGTAATGGGGCACTTTGTTCTATAAGTTACGTGTTCATTGGAGGTAAATAATGGATTCAGCAGTTACTTATTCCGCCTGCGGAAGGCGTAAAGAGGCCATAGCCAGGGTCAGGCTGATGCCCGGAAAAGGAAAGATAGTAGTTAATAAATCTTCCATAGATAAATACTTTGGCCGGGAAACCGACAGGATTTTAATCAAACAGCCTTTTCAAATAACTAATACCTTAAATAAATTTGATTGTTTTGCTAACCTTTGCGGCGGCGGATTATCCGGCCAGGCCGGAGCCTTGCGCTTAGGAATTGCCAGGGCTCTTCTTGATGTTGATCCTGCCTACAAGACAATTCTTAGAAAAGGAAATTTCTTAACCCGGGATTCGCGGATGAAGGAGCGTAAGAAATACGGCCAAAAAGGCGCGCGTAAACGCTTCCAGTGGACTAAGAGGTAAAAACAGAACTAAGAGTTAAGAGCTCAGAGCTAAGATATGGAAAAGTCCCGCTTGTTTTAAGCGGGACTTTTTATTTTACCGACGAAAAAAACATTGATTTCATTACGGATTATGATATATTGATAAAGTTAAGCGGATTGATTAGTAAGAGAATGCGAGAGTAAGAAAATAGGAAATTATTATGGTGAGGGTAGGAATAATCGGGGTAAGGGGATATACCGGGGAAGAGTTAATCAGGATTTTGTTAAGACATCCCCAGGTAAAGATAAGTTATCTCACGGCCAGGCTGGATAAGCCGGTTCCGATAGCTGAAATTTTTCCTCAATTTAAGGGCCGGTTGGATCTGTATTGCGATAATCTTAATCTAACTAAGGCCGTCCAATCCGCGGATTTGTTTTTCCTGGCCTTGCCGCATACCAACTCTATGGATGTGGTTCCCGTCCTGCTAAGGGGAGGGAAAAAGGTTATTGATTTAAGCGCGGATTACCGGCTGAATGACTGGGAGCTTTATGAAGCCTGGTATAAGGTCAAGCATAAGGATAAGGCGAATATTAAAAAGGCAATTTATGGCTTGCCGGAGATTAACGGTTTAAAGATAGAAAAGGCGGATTTTATAGCTAATCCCGGATGTTACCCCACCGCGGCGATTTTGGCCCTGGCTCCCTTATTAAAAGAAAAACTTAGCCCGCGAGAGATTATTATTGATGCCAAAAGCGGTTACAGCGGAGCCGGCAGAAAGCCGGCGGATGATCCTTTCTGGCTCGAACTAAAGGACAATTTCAAGGCCTATAAGGTTGATGCCCATCAGCATACGCCTGAAATAGAGCAGGAGCTGTCTAAGCTGGCCAAGAAAAAGATAAAGGTTACCTTTGTTCCCCATCTTTTGCCCATAGAAAGGGGAATTTTGGAAACGATATATATGAAAGTCAGCCATCAGCCACCAGCCACCAGCCACCAGTTAATAAATATTTATAAAAAATACTATAAGGATAAGCCTTTGGTGAGGATAAAAAACGAAGGCGAATTTCCTTGTTTGAGGGATGTTCAGGGAACCAGCTTTTGCGATATCGGCGTTAAGATTAGTACGGATCAGAAAACAATTATTATAATTTCCGCGATAGATAATTTGCTTAAGGGCGCTTCGGCTCAAGCAGTGCAGAATATGAATTTGCTCTGCGGCTTTAAAGAAACCGAGGGCCTGTTAAGAAATCTTCCCCTTAACAAGGGGAGGCGGGGAGGGGTATGAAAGAGTATAAAAACGCTATAACCCTGGCTAAGGGGTTTAGATCTCAGGCAATAGAGGCGGGGATAAAGAAATCCAGCGGCCTGGATTTGGCTTTGATATATTCCGATGTCCCGGCATCCGCCTGTGGTATGTTTACCAAAAATAAGTTTGCCGCGGCTCCGGTTGAGCTTTGCCGGGAATATCTGAAATCAAAAAAAGCCCAAGCTATAATAGTCAACAGTGGGAATGCTAATTGCTATACCGGAAAGCCGGGAATGGAAACGGCCAAGAACACCACCTGCCTTAGCGCGGAGTTGTTGGGAATAGATAAAAAAATGGTGCTGGTTGCCTCAACCGGAATTATTGGCCGTCCGCTTGATTTCTCCAAGATAAAGAAGGCCTTGCCGTCTTTGGTTGGCTCTTTAGATAGAAGCAGCGGTAATAAGACAGCCCAGGCTATAATGACTACCGATACTAAGCCCAAGGCCTTAGCGCGGGAGTTAGAGATAGGCGGAAAAAAAGTAACTATCGGGGCAATTGCCAAGGGCGCGGGAATGATTGCTCCGGATATGGCTACGATGCTTTGCTTTATCACTACGGATGTCTTGATCGAGTATTCGGCATTAAAAGAGGCCTTGAAGCAGGCAGTTGAATATTCTTTTAATATGATTACTATTGACGGATGTATGAGCACTAATGACAGCGTGATTATTTTGGCTAACGGGTTAGCGGAAAACAAGAAAGTCTGTTTAGGCACGCGTAATTTTTCTAAATTTAAAACTGCCTTAAGTGAAATTTGCCTGGGTTTAGCCAAGATGATTATTTTGGATGCTGAAGGAGCCAGCAAGTTTATAACTATTCAGGTATCCGGAGCCAAGGATAATACGCAGGCTAAAAAAGCGGCTTTGGCCGTGGCCAATTCCAATCTTTTCAAGACCGCTGTTTACGGCGGAGGCGCTAACTGGGGAAGGATAGTGGCGGCGGTGGGGGCATCCGGGGTAGAGGTAAGAGAAAAAATAAAAATAGAGGGTGATTCTTTCCGGAAAAAGGATATAATAGTCAAGATAGATTTAAGACTTGGCAGAGGTAAGGCCGTAGTTTACACTTCAGACCTGACCCCGGAATATATCAGGATAAACGCGAAATATAACTAAGTAACCAGAAACCAGTAACCAGTAACCAGAAAAATCTGGTCTCTGGCAACTGGCCTCTGGTTTCTCCCGAGCGGAGCGAGGGCACATGGAAGACGCGATTAGAAAAGCGGATGTTTTGATTGAGGCTTTGCCTTATATTAAGGAATTTCACCGCAAGGTGATGGTGATAAAATATGGTGGGAGCATTTTAGGCGATGAAAAAATCCGCCAGGGGGTTTTGGAGGATATAGTTTTCTTAAGCTATATGGGTTTGTGCCCGGTCCTGGTTCACGGCGGCGGGCCGAATATATCCGAGAGGATGAAGCAGGAGGGTATGAAGACCGAGTTTGTGGACGGGATGCGGGTTACTGACGCGAAGACCCTGGCGGTGGTCGAGGAAGAGCTGGAGAAGCTTAACGCGATAATTGTTTCGGAGCTTCAGGAATTAGGCCAAAAGGCGACAGGGTTCTCCAGTAAAGATAGCGGGGTAATCTTAGCCCGTAAAAGACAAGAGGCTAAGGATTTGGGCCTGGTGGGGGAGGTGGAAGCGATAGATACTGAGCCGATACTTCGGGAAACTAAGAATTACTCTATCCCGGTATTGTGTCCGATGGGAAAAGGCAAAGACGGAAAAACCTATAATATTAATGCTGATGAGGCGGCCTCCAGGGTTGCCTCCAGCCTGTGCGCGGAAAAATTAGTAGTTTTGACTAATGTGCGGGGAATTATGCGCTCTACCTCAGACACTAGTTCGCTTATTTCCACCTTGACTATTTCCGAGGCCAATGGTTTGATTAAGGAAGGGGCAGTGCATCAAGGGATGATCCCTAAGGTGAAGAGCTGTATATCCGCTTTAGAGGCCACGGTAAAGAAGACCCATATTATAGATGCCCGGATTCCCCACGCCTTGCTCTTAGAGATCTTTACCAAGCAGGGAATCGGCACCGAAATCATTAAATAAGTTAAAAGTTAAAACTAAAAACGCAAAATTACGATCTAAAAATTAGATGAAGAAGCAAGAAATCTTTCAGGCCTATCAGGATTACATCATGCCTACCTATACCCGGATACCTTTGATTTTTGTCAAAGGAAAGGGGATGAAGGTTATTGATGTTGACGGCAAGGAATACCTGGATTTCTTTCCCGGCTGGGGGGTGAGTTCTTTGGGGCATTGCCATCCGGATGTGGTCTCGGCGGTCCGGGACCAGATAGATAAGCTGATTCATCTGCCTAACAATTACCTGTCTATTCCCCAGGCAAAATTAGCCAAAGAAATAATTTATCACTCCTTTCCCGGTAAGGTGTTTTTTGCCAATTCCGGGGCTGAGGCCAATGAGGCCGCGGTAAAGCTCACCCGGGCGTATGGCGCGGGCAGATATGAGATAATCTCATTTGAGAATTCCTTTCACGGCAGGACCCTGGCGTCCCTGACTATGACCGGTCAGAGCAAATATCAAGAGGGCTTCGAACCGCTTCCTGAGGGTTTTAAAAGCGTTGCCTATAATGACAGGGATGCCTTGAAAAACGCGCTATCGGATAAAACCGCGGGAATTATTATTGAGCTGGTGCAGGGCGAAGGAGGGATAAATGTTGCCGATCAGGATTTTGTCTTATATTTAAGAAAGCTTTGCGATGAGAAAAAGATACTTTTGATCGCGGATGAGGTCCAGACCGGCCTAGGCCGGACTGCCAAGATGTTCGCGTATCAGCACTACGGAATCACTCCGGATATAATGACCTTAGCCAAGGCCCTGGGAGGGGGTTTACCTATCGGAGCAATGGTGGCGAGAAAAGAAATTGCTGATATCCTGGGCCCGGGAAGACATGCCTCTACCTTTGGAGGGAGCCCTCTGGTCTGTAGGGCCTCTTTAGGGGTATTTAAGGCCCTGCGTAAAGAAAAGCTGATTGCCAATGCCCGGGAAATGGGGGAATATTTAAAAAAGAGATTATCAGAGTTGGCTAAGAAATATTCTATAATCAAAGAAGTCCGCGGCCTGGGGTTGATGATTGGCATTGAACTGAATACGGCAGGGAAGCCGGTAGTCGAGGAGTGTATTAAAAGAGGTTTATTGATTAACTGCACTCACGAAACGGTCTTAAGGCTGATGCCGGCCTTAAATGTAACTTGCAAGCAGATTGATAAGGCAGTGGGGATATTGGATATGGTGTTGACTGTAGTAACCAGAAACCAGTAACCAGCAACCAGAGAATGAAAAAAGATTTAATATCAGTTAAGGATTTAAGCTTGAAGGAAATAGAAGAGATTTTTCTGCTTACGGACAAGCTTAAAGAAAACAAGCAAAAATACTCCCAGAGTTTAAAAGGAAAGACCCTGGCCCTTATTTTTCAGAAGCCGTCCAACAGGACCAGGGTATCTTTCGCGGTGGGCATATTTCAGCTTGGGGGGTTAAGCATTTATTTGGGTCCGGGGGAAATAAATTTAGGGGTGAGAGAGGCAATCAGGGATGTGGCTCAGACGCTCTCTCGCTATGTTGACGGAATAGTTCTGCGGACCTTTGAGCATAAGAATATTATAGAACTGGCAAAATACGCCAGTGTGCCGGTGATTAACGGGCTTTCCGACCTTTCGCATCCCTGCCAGGCCTTAGCGGATTTATATACCATAAGAGAGAAATTCGGCTCGTTTAAAGGCAGGACCTTAACTTATTGCGGCGATGGTAACAATGTTACCCATTCTCTTCTTTACGGCTGCGCGAAAATCGGCTTAAACCTGAATATCGCCACACCCAAAAAATTTGAGCCGGATAAGACAGTTTTTAAAGAGGCCTTGGGTATGGCTTCGATTTCCGGGGCCTTGATCAGCTTAAGCCGCGACCCATTAAAAGCTTGCAAAAACGCGGATGTGATTTATACTGATGTCTGGACGAGCATGGGCCAGGAAAAAGAGGCCAAGGCGCGAAGGAAAATATTCCGGGATTATCAAATTAATCAAAAACTTGTTTCCTCCGCCAAGAAAAATTGTTTGATTATGCATTGTCTGCCGGCGCACCGGGGAGAAGAAATAACCGATGAGGTGATTGATTCCTCAAAATCGGTAGTCTTTGACCAAGCGGAAAACAGATTGCACGCGCAAAAGGCGATTCTTTTAAAGTTATTAGGAGGAATATGAAAAAGGTGGTATTGGCATATTCAGGCGGTTTAGATACCTCTTGCGCGGTGCATTGGCTTAAGGATAAGGGTTATGAGGTTATCTGTTTTATTGCCGACTTAGGACAGGGCGAGGATTTTATAAAGATAGAAAAACGCGCCCTTTTAGGAGGGGCTTCCAAGGTTTATATCCAAGACCTAAGAAAAGAATTTGTTGAGGATTTTATTTTCCCTTCCTTAAAAGCAGACGCGGTTTATGAAGGTAAATATCTCCTGGCTACCGCGCTGGGCAGGCCTTTGATTGCCAAATATCTGGTTGAGGTGGCGCATAAGGAAAAGGCCGCCGCGATTGCCCATGGTTGTACCGGAAAAGGCAATGACCAGGTGCGCTTTGAGGTTACCTCCAGGATTCTTGACCCTGAGTTAGAAATTATCGCCCCGGTAAGAATTTGGGAGTTTAAATCCCGGGAAGAAGAGATAGAATACGCTAAGGCCAAAAGAATTCCCATTGATGTTACCAAGAAAAAGTCTTACAGCTTAGACAAGAATTTATGGGGGGTTTCCATAGAATCCGGGGTTTTAGAAGACCCCTGGGTAAGTCCGCCGGAGGATTGTTATCAGTGGACCAATTCGCCGGAAGAAGCCCCGAATAAGCCCGTATACGTAGAGATAGAATTCGAAAGAGGAATCCCTAAAAAGATAAACGGAAAGAGTTGTTCTCCTCTTGAATTGATTGATAAACTGTGTAATCTAGGCTCAATCCACGGTATCGGCAGAAGTGATATGATGGAAAACCGGCTGGTAGGGATAAAATCCCGGGAGATTTATGAGGCCCCGGCCGGGACTATTCTGCATATCGCCCACCGGGAATTAGAGGCTTTAGTTCTGGACCGGGAAACCTGCCATTACAAAGAAACCGTGGCCCTTAAATACGCGGAGCTTATTTATTACGGCCTGTGGTATTCCAAATTAAGGACAGCCCTGGATAAGTTTATTGAAGAAACCCAAAAAACAGTCAGCGGCACGGTAAGGCTTAAGTTGTATAAGGGAAATTGCAGTGTGGTGGGCAGAAAATCGCCGCGTTCGCTCTACCGGGAAGAATTAGCCACCTATACCGCGAAAGACAAATTTGACCAGAAACTTTCCGAAGGGTTTATCCGGATTTTTGGGATGCCGTTTGAAAATCAAAAATCAAAAATCAAAAGTAAAAAATAGAGAGAAGAAAATGGCCAAGAAATTGTGGGGCGGAAGGTTTAAGAAAGAAATTGATATAGATTTCTTTGAGTTCCAGAAATCTATACAGTATGACTATAGGCTCGCCCTTTATGATGTTACGCACTCTCAGATACATATATTAGCATTAAAAGATGCCGGCATTTTAACCCCTAAGGAAGAGAAGAAATTGCATTTTGCTTTACAAGAAATATATACAGAAATAAAAGAAAATAAATTTAAGCCAAACTTACAATCCGAAGACATACATACGGAAATTCAAAATCGGGTTGAAAAAAAAGTGGGAAAGTTAGCCGATAAACTGCATACCTTGCGCTCAAGAAATGACCAGATTGCCTTTGATGAGAAATTTTATTGCCGAAAACAATCATTAGAAATTGAAAAATTAATTTTAGAAGTCATAAAATCATTTTTAGAATTAAGTAGACGATACATTGGTTTTTCTATTGTGGGCTATACCCACACCCAAAGGGCCCAGAAAGTTGACTTCAAGGATTACTTAGGTTCTTTTGTCTGTATTTTTGAAAGAGACCGGAAAAGATGTGATGATTTTAGTAATAAAATTGTCGCAAGCCTTGGTTCAGGAGCTTTTAAAGGAACAATTTTAACTAAACATTATGATAACGCCTTACAGGGAATTATTAAAAAACTCGCTCTAGATGAAACAATTAAGCTGCAAACTGTGGAAAATCCTCTTGAGCATGTAAGCGACCGGGATTTTATTGTTGAGTTCTTGAGTATTCTTTCTATATTGCAGATGCATCTATCCCGTTTTGCTGAGGATATGATACTGTTTTCCACCCAAGAGTTTAATTTCGTGGATTTGCCGGAGGAATTTTGCACCGGAAGCAGTCTTATGCCGCATAAGAAAAACCCGGATTTCCTGGAATTGGTCAGGGGCTATACCGGAAGGATTTACGGTAACCTTATGGCTTTGTTAACCATAATGAAGGGCCTGCCTTTAACCTATAACCGGGATATGCAGTTAGATAAAGAGCCTTTATTTTCTTCGGTGGATATTATTAAGGACGAGCTTAAAATCCTGGCCCGGTTTATAAAAGGAATAAAACTTAACGAGAAAGTTATAGAAAAGGCGCTAGAAGATGAAAGTTTGTATACCGTTGATCTGGCGGAATATCTGGTAAAAGAGAAGAAAATCCCTTTTGCCCAGGCCCACGAGATTATTGGGAAAGTGATCCGCTATGCTGAAGATAATAAATGTAAGATAAAGGATATGGAAGACAGCTTGTTGAATACATTTTCCGCGCACCTGAATCACAAAATAATAAAAGAAATTTTTGGATAATTGCCCAAGAGAAAATGCACGACTTTAAATATAAAAACAATGAGCTTTATTGCGAGGCGGTAAAGATAGCCGATATCGCGGATAAGGTTTCTACCCCATTTTATCTTTATAGTTATAATACCCTTTTGAGCCATTATCGTAAATTAGCCGCGGCCTTTAGGGCATTAAGTCCGGTTATCTGCTACTCAATGAAGGCAAACTCTAATCTGGCTATTCTGCGGGCGCTGGTAAAGGCGGGCTCGGGCTTGGATATTGTCTCCGGAGGCGAGTTGTATAAGGCGCTTCTGGTCGGCTGTGACCCAAAGAAAATAGTCTACGCGTCAGTGGGAAAAACCGAAGAGGAAATCCGCCAGGCAATCGCCAAACAGATACTCTTTTTCAACGTGGAGTCGCTGTCGGAATTAGAGCTGATTAATAGGGTGGCGTGCGATTTGGGGGTGAACGCCTCAGTCGCTTTAAGGATAAATCCCGATGTTGAGCCCAAAACCCACAGCTACATAACTACCGGCAAGCTCACCAACAAGTTTGGCATTGATTTAGATACCGCTTATAACATTTTTAAAAACCGGGCTGAATTCGTTCATTTAAAGTTTAGCGGCCTGCATATGCATATAGGCTCTCAGATAATTGACGGCGCTCCTTATATTTTGGCCATCAAGAAGATGATAAAATTTATCAAAAGACTGAAAGAAGAAGCGATAGATATTCAATATCTTAATATTGGCGGCGGATTAGGCATTATTTATAATAATGAGAAGCCCCAGACTGCCGAAGAATTCGCCGGGAAAATACTTCCTTTATTGAAAAGCACCGGATTGAAAATTATCTTAGAGCCGGGGAGGTTCATAGTGGGTCCTTCCGGTATACTGGTTGCCAAAATTCTTTATATCAAGAAAACTCCGCTGAAGAATTTTATAATCGTGGATGCCGGGATGAATGATTTAATCCGGCCGTCTCTCTATGGCGCGCATCACGATATTTTGCCTTTGCAGAAAGCGCCTGCCGGACGAGCAGGCAGGGAAAGCGGAAAGCGGAAAGGTTTGACGTGGTGGGCCCGATATGCGAATCCGGGGACTTCCTGGCTAAGGACAGGCAAATGCCTGAGCTTAATGAAGGCGATTACCTGGCGGTGATGAGCGCCGGTTCTTACGGATTTTCCATGGCTTCCAATTATAACTGCCGTCTGAAGCCAGCCGAGATAATGGTTAAAGGGAATAAATTTTATACCACGCGTAAGCGCGACAGCTACCTGGATTTAGTGAAAAAAGATGTTATTCCGGATTTTTTGAGATAACACCGCGAAAATGAAAAAAATAAAATTTACGAAAATTGTCGCTTCAGGAAATGACTTCATAATTACAGAACTAAGAGCTAAGAACGCGGAATTAATAAATTTAGCGAAAAAAATTTGCGACCGGAAGTTTGGCGCGGGAGCGGATGGATTGTTGGTTTTAGAGAAGTCAAAAATCGCCGATGTCCGAATGCGCGTCTTTAACGCGGATGGTACTGAGGCACAAATGTGCGGGAACGGGGCGCGTTGCGTCGCTTTTTATGCACGCTCCGGTCTCCGGTCTCCAGGCTCCAGGTTAAGAATAGAAACGAAAGCAGGGATAATTGAAGCAGAAGTGAAAGGTGAAAAGGCGAAGATAAAGCTGACGAAGCCCGAGAATTACCGGCCGGATTTGAGTATAAAAATAAATAACCGCGAATTAAAAGTGAATTTCATCAATACCGGTGTGCCGCACGCGGTGATATTTGTCGCGGGGATAAATAAAATCAATGCCGCCGAAATCGGCAGGGCAGTCCGTTATCACAAGAATTTCGCGCCCGAAGGCGCCAATGTAAACTTTGTGGAAGTCGTAGATAAAGATACTATCCGCTTGCGCACCTATGAACGCGGAGTTGAGGGGGAAACCCTGGCCTGCGGAACCGGATCTGTCGCCTCGGCGATAATCTTTAGCCTTCAATCTCCATCCTCTGGTATTCGTGAGATAATTAATGTTATTACTCAAGGCGGGGAGACTTTAAAGGTATGTTTCAATAAAGAAGCCGACAGAATAAGCGATGTCTGGCTGGAGGGCAAGGTGAGAATTGTGTATGGGGGGGAATATTATGTTTAAGGGCTCAATGGTGGCGATGGTTACTCCTTTTAAGAACGGTAAGGTTGATGAGAAGAAATTAAAAGAGCTGGTTGAGTTTCAGATTAAAAATAAAACTTCCGGCATTGTTCCTTGCGGCACGACCGGTGAATCCGCGACTTTATCCTGGGCTGAGCATGAGCGGGTGATTGAGGTGGTGATTGAGACGGTGGAGAAAAGGGTCCCGGTGATTGCCGGAACCGGCTCAAATTCTACCGATGAGGCGGTAATGCTGACTAAACAGGCGGCTAAATCCGGCGCGGATGCCACCTTGCACGTTTCGCCTTATTATAACCGTCCTACTCAAAAAGGTTTATATCTGCATTTTAAGGCAGTAGCTGAGTGCGCGGATATACCGGTAATTCTTTATAATATTGCCTCCCGGACCGGGGTAAATATTGAGCCGGAAACAATAGCCAAATTAGCCCGGGATTGTAAAAATATCGTGGGGGTGAAAGAGGCCTCCGGTTCCTTAGAACAGATGTCTAAGATCAGAGCGCTTTGCCCGGCGGAATTCGCCCTTATTTCCGGAGACGACGCCTTGACTTTACCGGTATTGGCAATTGGCGGGACAGGAGTTATTTCGGTTGTGGCTAACATCGTGCCCAAGGATGTGGCGAATATGATTGAGGCCTTTGAAAAAGGAAATTTAAAAAAAGCTCAAGAATCGCATTATAAATTACTGCCATTGATAAAAGCAATGTTTATTGAGACTAACCCCATTCCGGTGAAAACAGCGATGGGATTGCTTAAGCTTTGCCAGCCGGATTTACGGCTTCCGATGTGCGAGTTGTCGGCTGAAAATCAAGAGAAGTTAAGAAAGGCCTTAAAAGATTACGGGCTATTATAGTCAATGGTCAACTGTGTCATTCCCGCGAAAGCGGGAATCCAGCCTTGTCGGATTAAGTATCTCTGGATGCCCGTTTTCACGGGCAGGACAGTTAATTGGGACAGCAATGAACTGGAGTAACTGATGATTAAATTAGGGGTTTTGGGCGCGGGCGGCAGGATGGGCAGGCGGATTATTGAGCTTGCCCTTAATGATAAGGAGTTGGAGGTTATCCTGGCTTTGGAAAGGAAAGGCCACCATTTAATCGGCAAGAACATAGATAAGGTCAAAATTTCCTCCAGCCCCGATGGTATATTTCTTACCGACGCGGTAATAGATTTTACCATTCCCGAGGCATCTATGGAGAATTTGGCTTATTGTTTGCAATACCAGAAACCTTTGGTGTTAGCCACCACCGGTTTTAATGAGGAGCAGACGGTTAAAATCCGGGATGCCGCCAAATCCATAGCAATAGTATTTTCTCCTAATATGTCCGTAGGAGTAAACCTTCTTTTTGGCATAGTAGGCGAAATTGCCAAAAAGCTTGGCCCCGGATATGATATTGAGATGGTGGAGGCCCACCATAAGGCTAAAAAAGACGCTCCTTCGGGAACAGCCAAGAAGCTGGCCCAGGTTATTGCCAATGATACCGGAAGAAATATACCGGTGCACGCTATTCGCGCCGGGGATATCATTGGAGACCATACGGTTATCTATGCTGGAGGAGGCGAGCGGATTGAAATAAAGCATCAGGCTCATTCCCGGGATGTCTTTGCCCTGGGGTCCTTAAAGGCGGCTAAATGGATTGCCAGCAAACCTGTGGGATTGTATTCCATGCAAGATGTGTTGAAGGGATAAAAAATGGAAATCAGATTTTCTAAACGGCTGAAGAATCTCCCACCGTATTTATTCGTGGAGATTGATAAGGCTAAAAGAGAAGTCCGAAAGCAGGGAAGGGATTTAATTGATTTGGGAATAGGTGACCCGGACCTGCCCACGCCAGGCAACATCATTGAGAAATTATATCACGCATCTAAAGATCCCCGGAATCATAAGTACGCCTTGGATCAGGGCATGCCTGTCTTGCGTCAGGCAATTGCCGATTGGTACAAAAAACGTTTCAGCGTCAGCTTAAACCCTGAAACTGAAATCCTGCCTCTTATCGGCTCAAAAGAAGGAATTGCCCATATGCCTCTGGCATTTGTTAACCGGGGAGATTATGTGCTGGCCCCCAATCCGTCTTATCCGCCTTATCGGGGTTCTACTATTCTTTCTGACGGCAAGGTCCAGGATATGCCGCTTTTAGAAAAGAATAATTTCCTGCCGGATTTCAAGAAAATCCCACTTCCGGCGCGTAAAAAGGCAAAGTTGATGTTCTTGAATTATCCTAATAATCCCACCGGGGCAATCGCGGACGCCGGATTCTACCGTAAGGCGATAGACTTTGCCTCTAAGTATAATATTATCATTGCTCACGACGCGGCCTATTCTGAGATGTCTTATGATGGTTACAAGCCAATGAGCTTCCTGGAAGCTGAAGGAGCAAAGGATACGGGTGTGGAATTTCATTCTTTGTCCAAGACTTATAATATGACCGGCTGGCGTATCGGCTGGGTATGCGGAAATGCCCAGGTAGTATCAGGTATTGCCAAAGTTAAGTCTAATATTGACTCCGGGATTTTCAGCGCGATTCAAATTGCCGGGGTTGAGGCCTTAAGCGGCCCCCAGGAGCATATTCAGAAGATGCGCGCGATTTATCAGGAAAGAAGAGATGTCCTGTGCGCGGGATTAAAGTCCATAGGCTGGAATTTCCTTAAACCCGAAGCCACCTTTTATGTCTGGGTTTCGGTGCCTAAAGGTTATGATTCCCGGGGTTTTGCCGCGCTTCTGCTTGAGAAATGCGATATAGTGGTTACCCCCGGAGTAGGTTTTGGGAAGTGCGGTGAAGGCTATATCCGTTTTGCTCTTACCGTTTCTAAAGAACGCGTTCAGGAGGCTATGGAACGAATCCAGAAGCGCGTATGATTATTTGTTATCTTGGGTTGGGTTCAAACTTAGGCGACAGACAGCAAAATATAAGATTGGCGCTTCAACACATCGGGAGTTTAAAAAACACTAAATTAGTGAGAATATCCGGTATTTACGAAACTGATCCGTGTAATTGTCCTCCGGGAAGCCCGCGCTTTCTGAATTTAACCGCCAAAATAAAGACGAATTTGTCCCCGTTGTCCCTTTTGAATGAATTAAAAGTCCTAGAGTCGGACTTAGGCCGGAAAGATGAGAGAAAAAATTCCAGCCGGCCCATTGACCTGGATATATTGTTTTACGGCAATAAAAAAATAAATTCACCCCGTTTAAAAATTCCCCATCCTCGTCTTAAGGAAAGAAGTTTTGTTCTTAAGCCTTTAAAAGAAATCGCCCCTTCCCTGATAAAATCCTTAGCTAAAGAAGCCAAGGTTATTTCTCACATTGAGGCAATGCGTAAATATGCCGCCAAGGTTAAATCCAGCGGTAAAACTATCGGCTTTGTTCCTACAATGGGTTATCTGCATCCAGGGCATCTTTCTCTAGTCCGCCAGGCCAAAAAAGACTGCGATATTTGCTTAGTAAGCATATTTGTCAATCCTATTCAATTCGGGCCCCAGGAAGATTATAAAAAATACCCCCGGGATTTAGAAGTTGACAGCATCCTGGCCAAATCTGCCGGAGGTGATTGCGTATTTTATCCTCAGGCCAAAGATATGTATGGCTTGGGATATTCTACCTATGTGAACGTGGAGAAAAAAACCGATTATCTTTGCGGCGCTTCCCGGCCCGGACATTTCAGGGGGGTAACCACGGTGGTCGCCAAGTTATTTAACATCATCCAGCCGGATATTGCCTATTTCGGGCAGAAGGATTTTCAGCAGGCATTGGTAATTAAGAAGATGGTAAAGGATTTAAATATGCCTTTAAAAATAAAGGTGATGCCGATTGTGAGAGATTCCGACGGTTTAGCCTTGAGTTCCCGCAATGTCTATTTAAGCGCTCAGGAAAGATCCGACGCCCTGGTTTTGTCCCGATCTTTACAGAAGGCTAAAGAGATAATTTTTGGGGGAGAGAGAAAAGCCGGGAAAATAATCGCCGCGATGAGAAATGAAATCAGCCGGAAGAAATCAGCCAGAATTGATTATACGGCAATCGCGGATGTTGAAACATTGGAACCGTTGGAATATGTTAAGCAAAAGGCCTTAATTGCCTTAGCGGTATACTTCGGAAAGACCAGGCTCATTGACAACATTATTGTTGGCTAAAGATGAAGCTTAAAAGAATCGGGATAGTTGGCTGTGGGGCCATAGGTTCAAAGATTGCCGAAGCCATAAGCTCTGATTTAAAAGATAAGGCTAAGTTAAGCGCGCTGTATGATATTGACTCAGCCAAGGCGCGGGATTTAGCCGGTAAATTAAGAAAGAAAAACATAATTGTTTTGAGTTTAGCGCGGCTAATCAGAAGGTCTGACCTTGTGGTTGAGGCCTCATCAGCCGGGGCCGCGGCGGATATCGCCCGCGAGGCGCTTAGAAACCGGCGCGATTGTCTGATAATGAGTGTGGGGGGGTTACTTGGGGCCGAGGATATATTTGACTTAGCCAGGGAAAAAAACTGTTCCGTATATGTGCCTTCCGGGGCCATTGCCGGGATAGATGCCTTAAAGGCGCATAAATTAGCTAATATCAAGAGGGTAATTTTGATAACCCGTAAATCCCCTCAGGCACTTTCCGGCGCGCCTTATGTAATTCAAAAAAAGATAGATCTGGATAACATAAAAGAGGAGACCATGATTTTTGAAGGAAGCGCTCAAAAGGCAGTTACCTTTTTTCCTCAGAACATAAATGTGGCCGCGCTCTTAAGCCTGGCCGGAATAGGCAAAGAAAAAACCCGGGTAAAGATTTTCTGTTCGCCGGGTTATTCCAAGAATATTCACGAGATAGAAATTGAATCCAGCGCCGGAAAAACTTTTATCCGTTGTGAAAACAGCCCCTGTCCGGATAATCCTAAAACAAGCTATTTGGCGGTTTTATCGGCAATCGCGGTGTTAAAGGATATTTTTAACCCGATAAAAATAGGAACCTAAGTAAAAAAAGCTATCAGCTGTCAGCCGTCAGCAAAAATAAAAAAGCTGAATGCCGAAAGCGGATAGCTGAAAACTAAAAAAAGAGGGGAGGTGAAAAAATATGGCACAAAAAAAAGTAGCAAAGGCCGGGATAAAGAGGAAAGATGGGTATCTCTACTTTGTGGACAAGGCCGGTGATATCTCCTGCGCCAAGATGGCCAGGGGCGGCAAAAAAGGCGGTAAGCCTGAGAAGGTGGCCAAGGTAGGGGTGGAGAAGGAATCCGGTTATCTCTATTTTGTGGATAAACAGGGTGATATCTCCTGCGCCAAGATGGTCAGGGGCGGCAAGAAAAAGAAGAAGTCCAAAAAATAAAAAAATAAGGACAGTGTCCATTAGTAATCCGCGTAAATTAAGGAATGGGCACTGTCCTTGTTTTTAAAACTAAAGTGTCAGGATTATGAAATCCGGTTCTTTCGTAATTATTGTGGAGAGTTCTGTGAACGAAACTAATGGTCTTTTCGCTCAAAGACGATTTTTTAACGCCAAAGGTCTTTCGCATTTTGGCGGCTGCGGAACTCGGGGTATTTGTTCTCACAAATACCCCTCAAACATCCTCGCCGTCCCAGTGTTGTCGCTTCGCTCCACTGGGATTCCCAAAATACTCAAGCTGCTTTGGCTAAAATCGTCATTCGCTCAAAAACCATTAGTTTCGTTACGTAATGTCATTTTGATGTCTCATCTTGTATTGTAATGTGTGTGGAGAATACTCTATATTATTTACGAATGAACCAAAAATTCTTATGCGCGTACTCATCATTTTGCCGACTTATAATGAGGCTCAGAATTTAAAGGGGGTTGTTGAAAAGATTGTAAGTTTGAGGCTAGAGGCGGATATTCTGATAATAGACGATAATTCTATTGACGGGACCAGGGAGATAGCTTCCGGCCTGATTGAAAGATATAAAGAAAAAGTATTTTTGATAGAGCGCCCCGCGAAGTTAGGATTAGGTTCGGCGTATATTGAAGGATTTAGGTTTGCCTTAGGCGATAACTACGAGTATATTTTTGAAATGGATGCCGATTTTTCTCATGACCCGCGGGAGATTCCGGTTTTCCTGGAAGCTGTCCAATCCGCGGATGTGGTTATCGGCTCGCGTTATCTGGATGGAATCAGGATTATGAACTGGCCGTTATCCAGGCTTATTTTAAGTTACGCGGCAAATATCTACGCCCGCCTGATGAGCGGACTAAAGTTAACCGATCTAACCAGCGGTTATAAATGTTTTTCCCGGAAAGCATTAGAAGCCTTGCCGATAAGTTTAATTAAATCTAATGGTTATGCCTTTCAGATTGAAGTTAATTTCTGGTGCCAAAGATTAGGTTTATCGTTGAAAGAAATCCCGATTACCTTTACCGATCGCAGGGCCGGTTCCTCAAAAATGTCCCGGGAAATAGTCCGGGAGGCGTTTTTTTTGGGGCCAAGGTTGTTGTTTAAAAGATGCCCACTGACCAAATAATTATCCGCGGGGCCAAGGTCCATAACCTGAAGAATATTGACTTAAGCCTGCCGCGCGACCAACTGATTGTGATTACCGGTTTATCCGGCTCAGGCAAGTCTTCACTGGCCTTTGATACTATTTACGCCGAAGGCCAGCGCCGCTATGTGGAAAGCCTCTCCAGTTACGCCCGCCAGTTTTTAGAGCAGCTGCAGAAGCCGGATGTGGAGTCTATTGAGGGCCTGTCGCCGGCTATCTCTATTGAGCAGAGGACTGCCGGAGGAAGCCCCCGTTCCACCGTGGCCACCCAGACCGAAATCCACGATTACTTAAGGCTTCTTTTTGCCCGGATTGGGATCGTGCATTGTTATAAGTGCCAACAGGCGATATCCCGTCAGAGCTTGGATGAAATCAGCGCTGATGTCTTATCCGGGCTTAAGAATCAGAAAATAGAAATACTTACACCCTTAATCAGGGGCAAGAAGGGCCAATACCGGGAAATTCCGGCTCAGGTGCGTAAGGCCGGCTTTGCGCGGGTCAGGGTTGACGGGAACATCTATGAATTAGATGAATTCCCGGATCTGGGTAAATATAAGCTCCACAATATTGAGGCGGTGGTGGATAGGCTTATAGTCAGGGAAGAGGATAAGAAGAGGTTGGCGGATTCGCTGGAGACGGCCCTGAAAGTCGGCAAGGGGGTAGTTATAGTTTCATCAGGCTCAAGAGATAAACTCTACAACCAGGAATATTCCTGCCTGAAATGCGGCATAAGTTACGCCGAGGTCCAGCCGCGGGTTTTCTCTTTTAATTCTCCTTACGGGGCCTGTCCGGCTTGTAATGGTTTGGGGGTGAAATTTGAATTTGATCCGGATTTTATTATTCCGGATAAAGAGAGGCCGGTGATTGAGGCAATCGAGCCCTGGAGAAAGGGCCCCAGAGGCTATAGTATGTATTATCGCGGCTTTTTGAGGGAATTATGCCGCGTTTTGAGGATCGACATAGAAAAGCCTTTTAAAAAATTAACCGTTTCGGAGCGAAAGATAATTCTCTATGGCACTGATGAATTGATTTGGGGCAAGCGCTATGAAGGGGTCCTTCCCCACCTGGAAAGGCTGTTTAAAGAAACCAAGTCGGATTATCTAAAGGAAGAGATTTCCCGTTTTATGTCGGATCAGCCGTGTCCTCAATGTAAGGGCGCGCGCCTTAAAGCTGAGAGTTTAAGCGTTCAAGTAAACGGCTTATCCATATACGAGGTAACTAAGATGTCTCTGGTCCGGGCTATGGATTTTTTCAGGACTTTGCGGCTTCAGGAAAGAGAGAAACTTATCGCCCACCAGGTTTTAAAGGAGATAATCTTAAAATTAAAATTCTGTGTTGATGTGGGCCTGGGTTATTTAAGTTTAGACCGGCTTAGCTCCACGCTTTCCGGAGGGGAGTCCCAGAGAATTCGTCTGGCGGCTCAGGTGGGAATGGGCCTGGTAGGAGTTTTGTATGTTTTGGATGAGCCAAGTATTGGCTTACATCAAAGAGATAATGATAAGCTTCTGGCTACCCTTAAAGCGCTTAAAGAATTAGGCAATACTTTAATAGTGGTTGAGCACGATGAGGCAACTATCCGTAGCGCGGATTGGGTGGTGGATTTGGGCCCGGGCGCGGGTAGGCATGGAGGCAAGGTAATCTTTAGCGGCCCGGTTGGGGAATTGCTAAAAAATAAAGATTCCCTAACCTCGCGGTATTTAAACAAAGAGCTGAAAATAGGTCCTAAATTAAGTAACAGGCCTATAAATACTAAAAAGATGCTTAAGGTTATCGGCGGCGCCGAACATAATCTTAAAGATATAGATGTGGAAATACCCCTGGGTTTATTGGTCTGCGTTACCGGGGTGTCGGGTTCGGGAAAATCCACCCTGGTGTATGATATTTTATACCCGGCTTTAATGCAAAGGCTTTATAAGAGTAAACTTAAAGCCGGCCGGCACAAAAGAATAGAGGGGCATCAGTTTATTGATAAGGTGATTGTGGTGGATCAATCACCCATCGGAAGGACTCCTCGTTCCAATCCGGCTACTTATACCGGGGTCTATTCTTATATTCGCGATATCTTTTCCAGCCTGCCTGAGGCTAAGGTCAGGGGTTACCGTCCGGGTAGATTCTCTTTTAATGTCCCGGGCGGCAGATGCGAGGCCTGTGCCGGAGACGGGATAAAGAAAATTGAGATGCATTTTCTCCCCTGTGTGTATGTGAAATGTGATGTCTGTCAGGGACAGCGCTTTAACCAGCAGACCCTGGAGGTCAACTACAAGGGAAAAACCATAGCCAATGTCCTGGATATGACGGTTGAGGAGGCGGGAGAGTTTTTTTCCTCCATCCCCAAAATAAAAAATATCCTGGATACCCTTAGCGACGTGGGTTTAGGATATATTCAGTTAGGCCAGTCCGCGACTACCCTTTCCGGAGGCGAGGCCCAGAGGATTAAGCTTTCCTCGGAGCTGAGCAAGCGCTCAACCGGGAATACCCTGTATGTCCTGGATGAGCCGACTACCGGACTGCACTTTGCCGATGTGGATAAACTCTTATCAGTCCTGCACCGTTTGGTTGATAAAGGCAACAGCGTGATTGTGATTGAGCATAATCTGGATGTGATAAAAGGAGCCGACTATATAATTGATTTAGGGCCCGAGGGAGGGGATTTGGGCGGTGAGGTAGTTGCTTGCGGCAGGCCGCGGGATATTATTCAATCAAATAAGTCTTACACCGGAAGCTATTTGAAGAAGGTGCTGGACGCGTAAGGAATGAAAAATCACTCGTGTCCAAATAAACCGCTATCTGTCGGCGATAAATCATTTCGAGATATCAAAACTGTCATGCCCGCCCCCGATTAAAACATTCGAGGGCAGGCTGCGGCGGGCATCTAGGTTCTTCTATCGTCGTGGATTCCCGCCTAAAGATTGCGGGAATGACATGTTACAACTAATTTAGACAGTAATGTTGAAAAATAAAAAGTCAAAAATATTAATTTTATCTTTTCTTCTACTTTCCGTTATTTGTTTTTCGTTCTCTGCCGCGCGTGCCCAGGAGACGGATTCTGACAAAAAAGAACAAGAAGAGCTTTCTTTGGCTGTGGGCGCTTTCGAGAATGGTTTTTACGATACCAGCCTTAACCTTTTAAATAAATTTATCTCGCGATTTCCCCAAAGCGCGCTTTCACCGGAAGCGGATTTATATATTGGCAGGTGTTATTTTAATCAGAAAAAATACGCTCCGGCAATAGAACAATTTAATCGTCTGCTTGATGGTGAACCGCGCGGTCGAACCATAAATTTAAAGGATGCGGCAGTATCTAAGGATAAAATTTATTATTGGCTGGCCGAGAGTTATCTTAGAAGCCAGGATATGCCTTCGGCGTTAAATTTTTATGAAAAGTTAACCCTGGAGTGTCTGGATTCAGCTTATTTGGCTCAGGCCTATTATTCCCTGGGCTGGTGTTTATTTGAACAGGGTAAATTTAAAGAGGCGCAGGATAAATTCAGCGCTTTCAAGGATAAGTTTCCCGGGAATCTTCTGGTAAGAGAGGCGGATTATAAGATTGCCGAATGTCTTTACAGCTTAAAGGATTACTCTCAGCTTAAAAGTTACGCTGAATATCTGGAAAAGAACTATTATTTAAGGCCAAATTCGGCTCAATCCGGGAATATTCCGGAGGTTCTTTCGGACGCGTCCGGGAAAAGATTAATTAAATTTTATTTAGCCGAAAGCGGTTTTTATTTAAAAGACTATCCTTATGCTATAGATAACTATATACAGGCCTTGGCTCAGGATAGTGATGACGATTTCAAGAACCCGGTTTATTTAGGCTTGGGATGGAGTTATTTGAAATCAGGGGATTATGCCTCGGCGCTGATGAATTTTGATAAACCTCTTTCTGCCGAAAGCGGCGGTTATTTTGAAAACGCGCTTTTAGGCCGGGCCTTGGCCCTGGGGATGAGCTTAAAGTTTCCTGAAGCCATAGAAAACTATGATAAGCTTATCAGCCGCTCTAAGGATGCCGCTATTGTCTTAGAGGCGTATATAGGAAAAGCCGAGGCGCTTTACAATCAAGGAGACTATTCTCAATCAATCTCGGCGTATAAAGAGGCAGAGGGCCGAATCAATCCTGAGGTGAGCGGTTCATTTTCGGATAGGATAAGTTATGGTCTGGGCCTAAGTTACTTAAAGTCGGGAAATACTGGCCAGGCCTTAAAAGAATTCTCTTTATTGGCCCAGAATTCCAAGGATGATAGCCTTAAGGTTTCGGCGCTGACTGAAATGGCCGAGGTTTTCCTGGAATCAGGGGATAACAAGAAGGCCATTGGTATTTACGAGGGTATTTTGAAAGACTATCCTGATTGCGCGAATTGCGGCTATGTCTATAGCGGTTTGGGTTTAGCTTTATTGAAATCCCGGGAATACGGCCGGGCAATAGAAGTTTTAAAATCGGCAATAGCTAAATATTCCGAATCGCCAGCGAGAGAGACAATCAACTTTTATTTGGGAACGGCTTATTACGAACAGGGTGATTTTCTAAACAGCTATATGCAGTTGAGAAGTTTTGTAACCCGTTATCCCCGGAGTGCCCATAAGGCCCGGGCGCTTAACTTTCAGGGGTTAAGCCTTAAATCCTTGGGCCGGTTTCAGGATGCTTACGAGATTTTTAAGCAGGCGGCTAAGCTGGACGCTCAAGACGCGAAGCTATCGGCCAGGGCGGAGTTTGAGATGGCGGACTGTTTGTATTCTCTGGGCCGGATTGAGGAGGCCTTAAGCAAGCTGGAGTATCTGCGCTCTAAATACAGCAGTTCTGAGGTTTCATCCGCGGTTCTCTGGCGCCTGGCCGAACATTATTTCCAGGAAAATAAGCTTGACTTATCCCGGCGCTATCTGTTAGATATTATTCAGAGCGGGCAGGATCCTTTAGCGCGGGACGATGCGTATTATTTATTGGGCCGGGCTTTCGAGAAGGACGGCCGCTACGAAGAAGCCCTGGAGGCGTTTAAAAAGATAGAGCGCGATAAGCAAAAGGTGTATCCTAAGATAGCCGATATCTATAAATCTTCGGGTAATTTTCTAGACGCGGCCTCTTACTACCGGAAGGTTCTTCAGGAAGGCGGTTCTGAAAACAAGGCTCAGGCGCGGTTTGGCCTGGCGGAATGTTTGGAAGAGGCGGGTTTATTGGACGAAGCGGTCCTGGAATATCGCGCTATCAGCTCCGAAGCCGATAAGGATATATTGGTAAAAGGTTTACTGCGCGCGGGCAAGATTTATGAGGACAAAGAAGATATTCAGAAGGCAGTTGAGATGTATGAAAAAATAGTCAGCCTTGATGTTGAAGAGTCTAAATTCGCCCAGGAGAGGCTCCTGGAAATACAAAAAACCCTAAATCCTAAACCCTAAATCCTAAACAAACTCCTGCCTGCCGGCAGGCAGGCAAAATCATAAACTCAAAACTAAAAATATAATGTTTTGGGTTTGGGATTTGTTTAGGGTTTCGAGTTTAGAATTTAGGATTTAGAGTTTAATAACTTGTTGGAGGCAAAAAATCCTCCCCTTAACAAGGGGAGGCGGGGAGGGGTAAGAAAATGAATATCTGGCAGATGAATTTTTGGAAGCTTTTTTTGGCTGGCGGGCCGGTTATGTGGCCCATACTTATCAGTTCAATATGGGCCCTGGCAATAACTATAGAGAAATTGTGGTATCTGAGAAAGATAAAAATAAATTCTACTTATTTCCTGAGGAATGTATTGGAGAAGTTAAAACAACAGAAGATAAAAGAGGCAATTTATGACTGTGATAAAACCTTAAGCCCGGTAGGCCAGATTTTAAAGGCCGGGATACTAAAGCATGGCAGGAGCCGTCAGGATATTAAGGAGGCTATTGAAGACGCCTCTTTGTATGAGATACCGATATTAGAAAAGAATTTAAACGTTTTGGCCACCATTGCCCACATTGCCCCTCTTTTAGGGCTTTTAGGCACGGTTACCGGAATGGTTACTTGTTTTAATACTATTCAAGTCAAGTCTACCGCCAGCCACCCGGTCAGCCCGGGAGACCTGGCCGGGGGAATTTGGGAGGCGCTTTTAACCACGGTGGCAGGCCTGGTGGTGGCCATACCGGCTTTTATCACTTATAATTACCTGGTAGGCCGGGTTAACTCCGTGATTTTAGAGATGGAAAAAGCGGCAACCGAATTAGTCAATTTCCTTACGGAGTAGGGGCGGGTTCGAACCCGCCCCTACGGGGAGAAATCCTCCCCTTAACAAAGGGAGGCGGGGAGGGGTAAAAATGCGCTTTAAAAGACATATGGAATTGGAGCATGGCCTGCGCCAGATTGATATTACCCCTTTGATAGATATGGTGTTTCAGCTTTTGATATTTTTTATGCTGACCTCAAGTTTTATCGTGCAGTCGGGAATCAAGGTGAATCTACCCAAGGCGGTAAGCGCGGAGGCCAGCGAAGGAGACACCATTATTATTACTATCAGCCGGGAAAATGTCATTTATTTGGATAAAAAGGTTTTAACTGCCAAAGAGATTAAGATTGTTCTTAATGAGGCCAAGAAAACCAAACGCCCGGTTTTGATTATGGCGGATCAGGGAGCAAGGCTGGGCCGGGTGGTTGAGGTCTGGGATATGGCCCGGGATTTAGGGGTTGAACAGGTAAATATCGCCACCGACCGGGATTAAAATACCCTGACTACCCCGTCGGGCAGACAAAATTTATTTTGAAATAAGTCAAAAGTATGGTATATATTGTTAGTAACAGGCTATAAATTCGCCAGTTCGTTAGTTCGCAAGTTCTTTAATAGCTAATAGTTTAAGAACCACAGAACTAAAAAAAAGGGGGTGGATATGATTACTGAAATAGGCATTACCGCCGGAGATATCTGGCATTATCTGGATCAGCATCATGGAAGCGCAGTCTTGAGCCGCCTATGCAAAGACATAGACCAGCCCAAGGACTTACTTTTAATGAGTATGGGCTGGCTGGCCAGGGAAGGCCATATAATCTTAAGCCAGGAGGGCAGTGATTATAATATTTCCCTGAGGAGATAAAATAAGGCGAAAAAAATAAAGAATAAAATGATAACGCCGGTAAAGGTCAAGATCCAAGAGTTAAAAGAGTATTTCAAAAACCAAAAAAATATCTCTATGGCCTTTATTTTCGGCTCTTTTGCCAAAGGCCAGCACCTGCCGGATTCTGATATGGATATCGCGGTTTATTTTAATCCGGCGGGCAGGGCTCTTGAATGGGAAGAAGACACCTTTTATCCCGAAGAAGACCGGATATGGCGGGAACTGGAAAATCTTCTGGATAGAGAAGTTGACCTTCTGGTTTTAAACCGGGCAGCAAGCACGATGGCTTCCAAGGTTCTAAAGACCGGCCTGCCCATATTTATAAAAGACCGTTCCCTGTATTGGCGATTCTTCCTAACCATTAATTCCGCGTCCGCGGATTTTAAAGAATTTATTCAAGACTATAGGCGGATTCGGGAAAGGTCAAAATCATTAAGCCTGGAAGATAAAGAACAGTTGGAGGTTTTGATTGATTTCCTGGAAGAAGAATTAAAATCTTACGAGGAATTCCGGGAGCTTAATCAATCCCTTTATGAGTCTGATCGCGGCAAAAAAAGAAATGTTGAGCATTGGGCGGAAGGCATCGCGCTTTGTTCGATTGACATCGCCGAGATTGTTCTGGCCTCAGAGAAAATCCGCCTGCCGGAGAAATATAAAGAGATCCTGAAATCGCTGTCTTTGCTGAAAGATTTTGATAAAAACACTGCCGAGAAGCTGGGCAGGTTCGCGGGGTTAAGGAATATGATTACCCATGAATATCTGGATATCCGCTGGCAGCAGATAGAGGGATTTATAAAAACCTCCCAGCCGCTTTACGAATACCTGATTGATTTCATAAAGGAGAATTTCCTGCGGGAAAGGTAAAGCTAAGCGATAACCAAAGAGTTCAACCGATAAAATTCCTCCCAAGAAAGCGCTTTCCTGAAAAGGCGGTTTTACCCTTGTAATTAGTTCTTTTATGGTGTATACTTTAATTACCACATCCGAAAATCTACCGCGCAAACAGGAAACCGGTAGGCCGGCACAGGAAATTAAGGCCGGGGCAAACCGCGGGAAACCGCGGGGCGCAAAGCTAAAGGACCTAAGTCTTACCAGAAGTAAAGGAGGGGAAAGCCCTCTGGATAAGGTAGCCTGGCGCACCGACAACTTAACTTTAAAACCAGAATAAAGCCAAGTTGTTAAGCTCAAACAAGAAAAGAGCACTCGGTTTTATTCTTAGAGTGCGAAGCCAAGCTACCCTTAAAAAGTAGAGCTTGGTTTTTTATTATAGCAGGAGTTTTTAAAAGTCTGTTCTTGAGTTGGTTATACCGATACTCTGAGATGCAGTTGCTCCTTGGGAGTGATAAGGGCGCGGGTTTTACCTCCGCCTACCGTGGGTCACTCATGTCGCGTAGCGGTGCCTGCTTACCGCAGGTAGGCGATTTATCTCATGTTGCGTAGCGGTGCGATTTATCGCACTTATAAGGAGATTTGCAAGTGAAAATGGGGCCTGCCCCGTTAGAAGTTAATGAGCAACCTGTAAGAGGCAAGAGGCTTCTAACGGGGTTTACTATGATTGAGTTGCTGGTGGTTTTGGTAATTATCGGGATTTTGGTTAGCCTGAATATGGGTAATTTTAGCCGATCTTCAGAGAAAAATAAGGCCAAAGAAGCCGAGGCTAACCTGCAATTAATCTACTCTGCCCAGCAGAGGTATTATTTGAACGAGGGAGAGTATACTAATGATACTGAGAATTTAGGGATTGATTTAGAAGGAGACAGTTTTACTTATTCTATTAACGCCACCACCAGCCCAAGCTTTACTGCCACGGCTACCCGCGCGGTTTCCGGTTTGGCCTGTAGTGGTAGGAATATGACTATTACTAACCAAGGCGGCCTTATTAATAGAACTGGATGTGACCAATGGTAAAAAATAAAAAGGCCTTAATTCTACTCTTGTTATTTCTGGCTTTCTTTAATAGCCCAGCCTATCCTAAGGATAAGCGCATAAAATACCTGCCGTCTAATTATACTTCTGATACAGAGAGCAAGGATTACGGGACTGACCCAATAATTCTTAGCCAGTTAGACGGAAAAGATCTGTTAACCGGAGGAGATTGTTCGACCGCACTTAGCAGTGTTTCAGAATGTAATAAATGTGTTGAGCTTAAGAAGGAATGTCCGGATTGCTGTTTGACCACTGCTTCTTTTCCCAAAGCAATTAAGTGCAGTTCAGGTGATCATGATACGTTGGCTAATTATAATTGCACTGAGCCTCCTTTTCAGGTTGATGATTGCGCGCAAACTGAATGTGGTGTAGGCACAACAGGTACTGGCGGTTCGAGATCAAGCGACGATTCTACTTATTGTGAAAATCTTACCTGTAGTTCTGGCTCAGTTTCATCAGGTTCTCCTTATGGCCTGCAGAGACGAGGTTGTCCGGACGCGGATAGCGATGAGCTGACGCCAAACTGCTCTGATGACTGTACCGTAACAGGAACCGATATTGATGGGTATAGGATCTGGAGTTGTCCGGCAACCTGCGGGCCAAGCCTCAGCCCTATTTTTCAGGCCTGTTCCGAGAATTCGGGCCCGCCCAGATGCGATGGTTTGACTTCTTATTATGATGTAACCTATGTCTGGGAAAATGACGGAACATCTCGCACACCAGTCGGATGTTCTTCTTGTACCTTAGACAATAGTTGTCCTTCTCGGGATCCGGCTGGGGATTGCAATAGTAGTAGTGCTACTTCTTGCAGTAATATAGTAGATAATGTGTCTGACTCTTGCACGTATAGTTGTAACTGTGTTAGTGTTCCTGTAACTACTTGTACTTCTTGGACTCCGCCGCCTCCTCCCTGGACTCCGCCGCCTCCTTCTTGCAGTACAACTTATGTTACTACCTGCGATACTTGTACTTGTAACGGATATGTAGAATGCATCGCCAAGGTGAAAGTGGCATCCTATACTTACAAGCTCAAAGATGCGTTTAAGACTTGCATTAGTGCTTGTAGCGCTTATGCCAATAATTATGAGAGATGCGAGGACAGTAAGTCCTGCTGCGAAGAGAATGTGTGCTCTGGTGTAATGCTTGAAGATGGGGAAACAACAAGAGACCCAGGTTTCGATAAAAATTGTACTGAAAGTAAGTGCGAGGAGAGGACTGCCTGTCCGGGTTGTGATAGCCTTGCATACACTGCTGGCCAATGTGCCGGATATGCCAGTGATGTTACTTCGTGTTTGGTTGATAACCCAGGGCTGTTTAGAGAAATTAAAGGTACCTACCCCGACACTACACATGAAGGGGTTACCTATGAATTTGTAGCTAAGACCGGTGAAGCTTTGAATATTATCTGGCAGGTATTAATTAACCACGACATTACTGATGAAGGAATAAATTTTTATACCCTGGTTGGAATTACAGAGAAAGGATCAGGTGTGCCGGTACATAAAAGCATGATGAATGTGAGGAGTCTGTCCGCGACATTCTCAATACTTGGCACGACCTATGTTCCCTCTATTGTTTTAGCTCCGGGCAAGACTTACGAGGCAAGGCTTTATTATTTCCTTCCAAAAGTGGAATATTGCGGTGTGCTTTATGATGATTTTGAAGTAAATGTAGAATACCTGTCTTTAAATGTTGTAAAGATAAAGGAATAAAGAGGAGGGTTTGCTATGAAAAGAAAAATAGGCGTAGTGGCAATGATGTTTGTTTTTCTGGCCATAGCAGCTTTGGCATTTTCAGAGTCAGCGGTAAAGGTCAACCCGGAGGCAACTATCGGCGAATTTATCGGTAACACGACTGTGTATCTTTCACCGACAAAGTTTCCGAAATTTTCTAATGGCAGTTCTGATAATAAAAGGTGTGCGCGGTACTTAGAGTTTACCATGAGTAGTGATCCAGACACACTGCCTGATCGTGCGTATTACATCAACGCGAGCGGGATACTTCCTGGCTATGGCAGGAGTGAGGACAAGCATTGTCGATATCACAATGAATTTAATGAGACTACTGGTCAATATGATTGTATAAAAAACGGCATAAGCGCACCTGAGGAATGTGGAAGCATAGACTGTGGTAACCAGGAATATGTTTCGCTTGAATTGAATTCAAACTCAGTGAATAGTATTAATATACCTGCAGGATATAGGAATATAGCCAAGGTGCTATTTACCTGGACGGTGCGGGTAGTAGGAAATAGGCCAAATGAATGTTCGCGTAATGGAGGAAAAGAACTCAATGGTTTAGCGATATGGCCTTTGTTGTGTCATCCCTGGCATAACGGAAAAATCACTCAGGATTTTTCCGGAGGTCAGGTTCAAACTCAGCTTTATATTAAGGGATCAGGGACAATAATAGCAAAAAATGCGGATAGTGATAGTGCTGGATGGGCGCCTCTTGATTTTATTGCTTCGATGACTGTCCCTGCTGGACCCCCAGGGGTAGTAAATGAACCCGGTGATCCGACAATCACCGGTAGTTACATAGTTACTAAAGATGATTTTCTAAATTCCATTACAGGTAAAAACACCTTACCCCCCATAATTTATTTTAAACTAATGTGGCATAACGATTCTCCTTTAGTAGTAGAGAGTCTGGCAAATCAGCGTAATGTGGTCGCGATGTTGATGCCGATTACTGATATTGAGGACGAGGAAAATGAGTGACAGCCGAACCAGTAGGGTATAATTTCCTTTCCATTAAAGGAAAAGCCAAGAATGTTTAGACAGAAAGGGTTTACTCTTCTGGAGGTAATGATCAGCGCTTTGCTGATAATGGTGGGGTTGGGGGCCTTGGGGGTTACGGTGGTGGCCGGAAAACGTTTTTTGAGGCAGGCGGAATACCGCAGCCAGGCTATGAGTTTAGCTTCCAGCAAAATAGAAGAATATTCAGCCCGGGCTTATGGTGTATTAAATGATACCGTGGTGCCGATTACTCAGGAAGGCTCTTATAACTGGACCGCCAGGGTGGTTACTCAGAACGCTACCAACACCAAAACTATACCCTATAAGAATATTACGGTGGTGGTTTCTTACCCGGAGGAAGACGGCAGTGGCGGCTTAGACACCAAACATATCCGTTTAACCAATATTGTTCCCTATCCTAAGGTGCATAGCAAGTATAAACTAACCACAGATACTACTGCCTTTGTTCCTAGTAGCGATCCTATGGATCCTGATGATTACGCTGTTGTAGGGAATACGGATAAATTAAGTATTGATATTAATTATGAGGTGCAAAAGGATATTTTAGTGATGTATACTATTGCGGTCAATGTTAATGATGGCCCCCTTGTTAACTTAACTTCTCTCGATACTATATATTCAACTTGTTTTCTTGATGGGGCGCAGGTAGGTAACTTAACCGCGCGCACCCCCATAATTACTCAGCCGACATTCAGTCATATGGTTAAAATAGATGATGTATCTAGCGGGCCTCATCCTATAGATATCCGGTGGCTGAAAGATACTGAAGCGGGAACTATAAGTCTTAGAGAGGCCGCCTTAAGCATAATAGCAACTGAGAGCGATTAACCTTAAGTTTCTCGATGCGGATAAAAACAGAAAGCGGCCTGACCTTAGTGGAATTGATTATAGCGATTGTGCTTTGTAGTGTGGCAATGGCCGCGGCAATGGCCGGATATAATTTTCTTTTTGTTCAAATCAAGAGCAATATGGAACGCGGCAATGCCGGCCTGCAGATTGCCTATGCCATGGAGAATATCCGCCTGCATACCTTAAGCGCGGTGAGGGTAAAGGATGGTTACACTCTAAATGAAGATGATCTTCCTGATAGCTTAAACCGGACTGATTTTTGCTTTGAAGGCGAGGGAGACATCTATAATATCACCCCTAACAATTATAGTAATAATCTGGATTATTGTTATTATCTTGACGCGGGCGGTAATCTTATGCTTAATGCTACGAATACTACCGGCGTGATTACTGAAACCCTGGTTGATGGTAAATATAAGCCCGGAATAACCTTTAGTTATGTGCCTATGAATGAGCCTAATGTACTCACTGTGGCTATTACTGCCAATATCACAACCGGGCGTTCGGATACCCAGGTGTCTAAAAAGGAAAGTATGCGCCTTTGGTTTACTAATGTAAAAGAATGATTTTTATAGTTTCCATAATCCTGATGTTTTGCTTTGCCTTGAGCGCGGTGTTTATCGGTTTTGCCCCCAATGCGTATAAACTTACGTATAAGGATTTTGTCTCCAAGGCCATTCAAAACGCGGAGTTGGAGGCAATGCAGCGCGGTGATGTCTATTTGCGCGCCGGTGTTTTAAATACTAACACAACAATAGCTCCTAATACTAACACCACCACATCCCTTTTTACTTATACAGTTGATTCCGATGGTGATCGTATCAACATAGTCAATATAACCTCAAATATTACAGTAGCGATAAATAGTACTACAGGCGTTGAGAGCATAACGGTCAGCGCTGATAAATAAAAAGGTGTAATGATCGGAACAAGGGGTCACCCATTGGCGTGCCAAGATAAGCTTTTGGTAAACTAATTGGCTGAAAAGTGTCAGTCGCGATAATTGTCTGTAGGTTGGAGAGAAGTAAGGGCCTCAATTTTAGAAACTATTAGAATTAAGCGTTCAATCGTCTATAAAAACGCGCTTGACCGGCGCGATAGTAGGTGTTATCCTTTATGTGTAAGGAGGTGTGTAAGATGGCGACCAATCTGGCCTTAGATGACAAGTTGATTATTCAGACTCAGAAGATAGGGCATCATAGGACTAAAAAAGAGGCGGTAACTGCCGCTATGCTTGAGTATATCGCGCATAAGAAGCGCCAGGAGATTGCCGATTTGTTCGGCAGTGTTGATTTTGATAAAGATTATGATTACAAGAAAGCTAGAAGGCGATGAAGGTGCTGGTTGATACCTGCGTTTGGTCAGCTGTCCTGCGGCATAGAAATCCTGACGCAGAATTAACCTCCAGGTTAAAAGGCCTCATCAATGACGGCAGGGTCTTTATAATAGGTCCCGTAAGGCAGGAAATTCTATCCGGGATCCCCGATTCCAAGCAGTTCAATAAGTTAAAAGACATACTTTCCGCTTTTGAAGATATTGTTCTTAAAAAAGAGCATTTTGAGAAAGCGGCGGAATTCAGCAATATCTGCAGAAGCAGGGGGATTCAAGGTTCTACAACAGACTTTTTAATCTGCGCTGTGGCTCATTTGGAAAACCTCATAATTTTCACTACCGATAACGACTTTGAAAATTACAGGAAGCACCTGTCAGTAAATATCATTAGTTGAGCCAGGGACATTCTTTACAACTATATTTATAGCAGTTAGTTATGAATTAATTGATGGCTGCGTTATCCGCCAGCAAAATAGATTGGGCTCACTTGGTAGGAATAGGGATTATAACTTCAGGAAAACAGCAGTAAAATGAATACATCTGAATCATAAAAATATTTGACTTGTTATGATTATCATTGTATAATTTATCCGGAGGCAATAAGAATGAGAACAACCATAAATTTAGAAAAAGAGGAATTAACTCAGTTACTCACTGCTACACATCTAAAAAATAAAAGCAAGGCGGTAAGAATTGCTATCGAGGAATTTCTCAGAAAAGAAAGACTAAAAAAAATAGATCTTTTAAGGGGTAATTTCTCTTTTGATAAGACAATCTTGAAGGCCCGCCATAATGAGCGCTAAATTAGTTCTTATTGATACCTCAGCCTGGATAGAGTATCTTAAGAAAACTTCTCACCCCATAACTAAAGAGATAGAATCAGCCCTCCTTCTTAATGTTGCCGCCACTTGTCAGCTTGTCCTGGCCGAATTGATCCAGGGGGTTAGGTCTGAAAAAGAAACTGAGCTTATCTCGGATTTAGCTTCAGTAGTTAAAATTTTGAACGAGAGTGATTCCACCTGGCAACAGGCAGGGTTTTTAGCGAACAAACTCAGGAAACAGGGTAAAACCATATCGTTAATTGATTGTTATTTAGCAGTTTTGGCCAAAGAGAATAAAGCAGTAATTCTCACCTTAGATAAGCACTTCGCGATTATTGATGAGCTGTTTAAATAGGAACTCTTTATAACTATATTTATAGCAGTTAGTTATGAAATAATTTTAATTATATATGAGCTATGGTATCCGCCAGCAAAACAGGTTTGGCTTGCTGGTGTTTTTTTTTGAGTTTTCGCGCGCGGTATTATTTTATGCGTTTCATAACAAAATTATTAAGATTCTTCGCAGAGCTCAGAATCAAGTAAAATCTAAGCGCCAGAGGCAGATTGTTCCTTAAGATTCTTCGCAGAGCTCAGAATCAAGTAAAATCTAAGCGCCAGAGGCAGATTTTACTTGACAAAGTAAATCTGTTATGATATATATTAATCAGTTATAATAATCATATCTTGAATATGAAGATTAATTATAAGATATGATTTTCTTTAACAGAAAGGGTCAAGAATGAACGAATTAATGGATGTTGATGAATTAGCGCGCTACCTTAAATTGCGCCGTCAAACCATTTATAACTGGCTGCATGAAAAGAAGATTGCCGGGATTAAAGTGGGAGGGGTTTGGCGTTTTGACCGCAAAGAGGTTAATATCTGGATTAAAAGTAAACAGCAGAAAGCAAGCTAAATAAATCGGTCAGTAGGCCATAGACTAAATATAATGGGAAATAAATTAGGAATATATTTTGGCAAAGATAAGATTGTCGCGGTTGAACTGCGGGGCAAGGATATTATCCGGCAGGCCAGCTTAGCTATAGCGGTTGCGGCGGATAAGGCTTTAACCGGCACTCCGACAGCCGAAGACAGCGCTCAGGCCAACTTGTCGCGGGAGATCAAGGGATTTCTTAAAGAGAATAAATTTAGCGCTCGGGAAGCAGTGCTTGGCCTTACCAGCAAGGACCTTTTTATCCGGGGTTTTCAGATTCCTTCTCTGGTAAAATCCGAAATTGCCTCCGGGATAAGCTTTGAGGCCAGGAAGTATCTCCCTTTTAAAACCGAGGACCTGGTTTTTGACTATCAGCATCGCTTAAATAAAGGTTCAGACAAGATGGATATCTTCTATGTGGCGGCTACCAGGAGTAACTTTGATTATTATCTTAGCTTATTTAAGCAAATGGGTATTCAGTTAAAGGCTATTGAATCGGCCAGTTTTGCCTTGCTCAGGATAATTTCAGCCGCTAAACAGCTTGACCTTAAGCAGTCTATCGCGTTTATGGCTATTGATGATGATTTGGATATGGAGTTTTCCATAGTGAACGCGGGTTTTCCCTGTTTTAGCCGGGATGTCCGGCTCGCCCGGGCCCAGGACGCGCCTTCCACAGGAAGCGGCGCGGAGGTGGTTTCTCAGGAACGCTTAACCAGCGAGCTCAGGGTTTCCCTAGGTTATTTCCGCCGGCAATTTTCCGGCTCTTCGGTGGATAAGATTATCCTGGTGGCTAAAAATGCTAATCCCGGGCTAATCTCCGAATTGAGCAAAAACTTAAGTATAGAGGTGCAGTTATTGGAATTAGATCAGAATAGCGCTTTAAACACCTTGACTGACTTGGACGCGTTTAAGGCCTGTGCCGTAGGCCTCAGAGATACCATAAAGGTAAATTTATCTGTAGATTTATTAAAATCGCGCAAAGAATACCGCTTGAGCGCGCCTAAAGACATATCAGCTCCCGCTCCGGCATTCACTCTTAGCTTTGATACGGTTAAGCGGCCTTTAGTGCTGGCGGCGGTAGTAGTGGCCGCGGCCTATGGTTTTCCTTTGCCCGAACAGTTCAGCACTGCTAAGAATTTAGAGCGCATAAAATCTGAGGCTGAAAGCGCCTTGGCCCCGGCGAACTTAGGCATTCTGGATTTGGATGGCCTGCGTCAGAGAAGGGTGGAATATAAGAAAAAACTTTTATTTATCCAGGAATTAATTGCTTCCCGGGTGTCCTTGACTGTGTCTTTTAATGTCCTGCCTGAGACAGTCCGCACCGGCTTGTGGATTGAGCAGTTTGACCTTGTGGCCGGGGTAAAGGATAAAGCAAAATCGCTTTTACTTAAAGGCGCGATTTATCTGGGGGATAAGGCGCGAGAGGAAGAGGCAATAGCTGATTTCTTAAAAAAGCTTAAAGAGAGCCCTGATTTTATGGCTGGCTTAAGCCGCCTGGAGATAACCTCTACCCGCAATACCCAGAGCGGTGGATACAAGATTACGGTTTTTGAAATTTCCGGCAGCTAAAAAAATACCTCCCCTACCCCTCCTTGTAAAGGAGGGGATAAGAAAACTTCCTTTATCAGGGGGAGGCCACCGCCGCTGGCGGGGCAGGCGGAAAGAAATCCTCCCCTTATCGGGGGTAGGGGCGGGTTCGAACCCGCCCCTACGGGTAAAGACTATGGCTTTTTCAATTAATAATATAAATCTTCAGGCAATATTAAAAAATAAGGATAAGCTTATTTTTTTGGTGATTCTAATTTTGGCTTTACTGGCGGCCTCGCGGATATATAAGATCCAAAAAGATAAAACCGCGGCCTTAAAAGAAGAGATAGCCATCCAAGAGCAAAGGATTCAGTTGGCTCAGGAGTTGGCCGGGTTGGATAAGAAAATATCTCAGGACGCCGGGCCGTATCTTAAGAAAGAGCCGGCTTGGAGCGCGCAGTCCTTTCACGAATTCGCGTCTAAAGCCGGAGTGAAGGTGGCCTCTGTTTCTCCCGCTAAAGAGCAAAATAGTGATTTTTCCAGCGCGGCATTGTTTGAGCTGGCGCTTAAAGGCAGTTATCATAACCTGGCTAAATTTATAAGCGTTTTAGAGTCTCAGAAAGATATACTGCAGATTGAAAGCATTTCGCTTAAAAATAGCGATAATCCGGCTGAACCAAATATTCTATCCTTGACTATGACGGTGGGTATTACCTATATTAAGGGGCAATGAGACATAGCGCTTCAAGAATGCCCATATCGGGTTTGAGTATTTATTTGTTTATTCTTGGGTTTCTATCCCTGGCCCAAGCCCAAACCGTGAAAACGGAATATGCCGCCTTTAATCTGCGTGACCCCTTTGAAAAACAGCTTCCCGGGGCCGCGCCTGTGGTTAAGCCGCCGGAAGCCGTTTCTGTTAAAGAAAAAATTGTGCCTCCGGCAATCCTTGTGGAGGGGCTGGTGGCCGGAGGGCCGGTGCCTCAGGTGATTATTGGGGGTAAGATTTTTAGAATCGGGGACAAGGTGCAAGACGCGGCTATTACCGCCATAACCAAAGAGGGAATTGAGGTGGTTTATAAATTAGAGATGTTTTCATATCCTGCGCCATCCAGGGCGATGGTGATTAAAAGGGAGGAAGAAAATGATAAATAAAATCCGGATGAGAGTTCTGACTTTTTTTATTGTTCCGGCCTTAATATTGCAGTGCGGCCAGGGTTATCTCCTTGCCGCATCTAGTCCGGAAGATCTTTTGGGTAATAAGGAGAATGTCAGGGTTACCCTGGATTTGAAGGACGCCTCTTTAAGAGATGTCCTGAAGATGCTTTCGGTGCAGTCGGGCCTGAATTTTATTTCCTCGGAGGCGGTTGCCGACCGCAGGATTACTTTGTTTTTGGATAATGTGATGCTTAAGGCGGCCATGGATAAGATATTTGCCGTGAATAATCTTACCTATGAATTAGACCGGGGAAGTAATATTTTTATCGTTAAAGACTGGGGAAGCCCCAGCTTGGAAGTGGATACCCGGGTTTACTTTCTCAAGTATGTGGCGGTAACTAATTCCCGGATTGGGACTGCTTCCGGCGGGATGAGGGATGCCTTAGGCAGTGTAATCAGCACCAAGGGTAAGATTATTGAGGACCCGGCTACTAACAGTATCATTATTACTGATATGCCCAGCAAATTCCCGGTGATTGAGAAAGTGATTGCTAATCTGGATGTTTCGGTTCCTCAGGTGATGATTGAAGTGGAGATACTGGATGTGGATAAGTCGGATGTGGATAAATTGGGGTTGAAATTCTCCGGGACCGACTGGTTGAAGTATTCCGGGCCGAATTTCGGCGCGATATATCCTTTTTCCGGGGCTACCCTGGCTAGTGGTTTGCTTGGTGATACCGGTTCTACCCGGGCCGCCTGGAATATGAGTAGTTTAACCGTGGCCCTGGATTTCCTGCAGACCCGCAGCAGCACAAAATTCCTGGCCCGGCCCAAGATATTCGTGTTGAATAACGAGACCGCGGAGTTGAAGCTGAGCGCTAATGAGGCAATCGGTTCTCAGAGTATTACTGCCGCTACCGGGAGCACGGCGGCTACTACTACAGTTGCGGCAGAAAGGGCACAAACCGGAGTAAGCCTGAAGGTTACCCCTCAGATAAGTATGGCCACCGGCGAGATAACTATGACCCTGGAGCCTACGGTAAAAGAGGCGGTAACCGGTTTAACTATCGGCACTCAAACTACCAAGGACGTTGAAGAACGCAGTTTTAAGTCTACCATCAGGATTAAGGACGGCCAGACAGTGATTCTCGGCGGACTGATCCGTAAGAAGTCTACCTTTACCGGGACCAATGTTCCTTTTTTTAGTGAGATACCGATTTTAGGGATGTTTTTCCGCCATAAAGAAGACGGGCCGCGCAAAGACCGGGAGATCCTGGTTTTTATTACTCCGCGGATTATGAGAAATCAACCGCAGCCTTCCACTGGCGAGGTCGCGGTTAAAAAAAGTGTTATCCCAAAGATAATCGGTGAACGCGAGCAGGACCCTTTTGTGGATATTAAACGCAAGGAAATAGTATCCCAGGTTTTGCGCGGCTATGAAGTCAAAAAATAATGTCTTATTCAATTTATCTTAAACTTGGCGAGATGCTTTTAAAAGAGCGTCTGATTACCGTGGATCAGCTGGAGCAGGCTATGCTGGTCCAGAAAAAAGAAGGTGGCCGCCTCGGCGAGGTGCTGGCCAGGCTGGGCATGGTCAGTGAGGCGGATATTGTCAGCCTGTTGGCCAAGCAGTTAAATATACCTTACGCCTCCTTAAAGTCCAATCTGCTTAAGCCGGCGCTTGACCAGGAATTAGATAAACTTATCCCAATGGATTTTGCTTTGAAGAATATCGTCCTGCCCCTTTCCCGAAATTTAAATTCCCTTACCTGCGCCCTGTCCGACCCTCTGGACCTGACCCTGATGGATAACCTTAAGAAGATGACCGGCTGTGATATTAATCCGGTTATCGCCACCAGGACCGACATCCTGCAGGTGGCGGATTATTTCTATGGAAAGTCTAATCTGCTTCAAGAGGCGGTCAAACACTCTTATTCTTTAGATGATATGGGGGCGGATTCCAGCGCCGCCGGCCCTGATTCAATGCTGAGCATTGACCGGCTGATTGCCAGTGCCGAGGACGCGCCGGTGGTAAAGCTGGTAGATTTGATTATCCGCCAGTCCATAGACGAAAGGGCGTCGGATATTCATATCGAGCCTTACCGGGATAAGATTCGCCTGCGCTACCGTATTGACGGAAAGCTTTATGATATTCCTCCTCCGGCCAGGCACTTGCACGTGGCTATCATTTCCCGGATCAAGATTTTATCCAAGTTGGATATAGCCGAAAAGCGCCTTCCTCAGGATGGGGCCTTCCGGGTTAACATGGGGGATCGGTCAATAGATCTGCGCGTCTCCATTATCCCGCTTATTTACGGCGAGAAGGTGGTTATGAGGATACTTGACCGTTCCCGGGTGGATGTTGACCTTCCGGGCATGGGCTTTGAGTCTAAGCAGTTAGAGGCCTTCCGTAAGGGAATTAATTCCCCCTACGGCCTGGTATTTCTTACCGGGCCCACCGGAAGCGGAAAGACTACTACTTTATACGCGGCCCTGAATGAGATTAAGGACCCTACTAAAAATATTATTACTGTCGAGGATCCGGTGGAATACCGTTTAGACGGGATTAACCAGGTGCAGGTAAAAGCGGAAATAGGCCTTACCTTTGCCGCCGCCCTACGCTCATTTTTAAGGCAGGATCCGGATATAATGCTGGTGGGCGAGGTCCGGGATATGGAAACAGCTGATATCTGCATTCGTTCCGCGCTTACCGGCCATCTAGTGCTCTCTACCTTACATACCAACGACGCGCCTTCAGCGATTACCCGGCTTATGGATATAGGCATAGAATCGTATCTTTTGATGCCTTCGCTTCTGGTGGTAGTTGCTCAGCGCTTAGTGCGTAAACTTTGTCCGGATTGCAAGGAGGCTTATGAGCCAACCAAAGAGCATATCAGTAATTTCAATCTTCAGGCGGAGCTGATTTACCGGCCTAAAGGCTGCGCCAGTTGTAATCAGATCGGCTACCGGGGTAGAATGTTGGTTGCCGAGGTGATGACCATAAACAGCACTATCCGGGAATTAATCGGAAAACGGGTTACCAGCAAAGAATTACGCAAGGCCGCCATTGACGCGGGGATGGAGACAATTTTACAGAGCGGAATAAAAAAAGTTGAAAGCGGCCTTACCTCCCTGGAAGAGATTTTATCGGTAACTACAGGAATAGAGTAAAAGTATGCGATTTATCTATGCCGCCCGGAACGCCAGCGGCGAACGTATAGCGGCCAGCGAAGAAGCGGATACCGCCGACGACCTGATTGCCCGGCTGCAGTTGCGGGGGTTATTTGTTACGGGCATTAAGGTTCAGGCTGATGTCCCGGCCAAAAGCGCCAAGCATACCCCGCAAAAAGCCAAAGGCCATAAATTCTCCCACAGCGGGATAAAGGCCGACGATCTCACGGTTTTTGCCCGCCAGCTGGCCATATCCTTAGATTCAGGGGTGCCGCTTCTAAAGAGCTTAGGTTCAATCCTGCGCCAGATACCCTCCCGGAAATTCCATGATGTAGTAACCAAAATAAGCTATGACGTGGAGTCGGGTTTCAGTTTCCGCGATTCCCTGGCCAAACATTCCCGGGTTTTTTCTAACCTTTGGATTAATCTTATTGAAACCGGGGAGGCTTCCGGTAACCTGCCGACAATATTAGAGAGGCTGGCCGGTTATTTGGAAAGGCGGGCCGCCTTTCAGAGGAAGATTGTCTCGGCCATGGTCTATCCTATAATTTTAGTTGCCGTAGCGGCGGGAGCGGTAGTAATTTTTATCCTGGCGGTAATCCCCAAGTTCACCGAGATTTTCTCTAATTTTGACATTGAGCTTCCCGTGCCCACCAAACTGTTGATTGCCACCAGTGACTTTTTGCGGGGTAATTTTTTGTTGCTTTCGGTCTTGATAGTTGGTATAATTATCGCGATAATAAAATTCCGCCAGACTACCAACGGTAAGGCGTTCTTTGATAATTTGATGTTTAAATTTCCGGTGATTAAGGAATATCTGCGCCTGGCCGAGACCGAGAGATTTTCCTCTACTATGGCCACCCTCTTAGAGTCCGGGGTGCCCATACTCTATGCCCTGGAAATCGCCGAGAAGTCCGCCGGCACGGTGATTGTAGCTAAGATTATCCGTAGCGTAAAGAACGCGGTGCGCGAGGGGAGGACCCTGACCCAGCCGCTGGATGAAAGCGCGTTTTTCCCGCCCATGGTTACCCAGATGATCAACATCGGTGAGGAGGTGGGCGACTTGGATAAGATGTTCAAGAAAATCGCCACTTATTACGCCGAGATTATGGAGACTCAGATTACCCGTTTCGCCTCGATGTTTGAGCCGATTATGATAGTGGTGATGGGCGCCACCATAGGTTCAATGGTAGTATCAATGTTTTTGCCGATATTCAAATTAGCCACCATCGGTTCTAATTGATTAGTAATAGTAAATAATTGCGAAGGTTAAGGCCAAGGCTAAGGTAGGGACAGAACATTGTTCTGTCCCTACAAATTAAGGAGGATAAAATGAAGAAAGGTTTTACTTTGATTGAGTTAATTACCGTGGTTATCATTATCGCCATTATGGCCGCCCTGGCCTTGCCCCAATATACCAGGTTTATGGAAAGAGGCCATGGTTCTACAGCCAAAAATGCCTTGAATATGATTCGCAAGGCTGAGGCAACATATTTTACTTTGGAGTCAAGGTATACTGATAATACGACAGCGTTAGCTGTGGAGGTTCCGGAAATATTAAGACTAAGTACTTCGCCTGAGTGGAACTATACTATAGGTAGTATGGGTAATAATAACGAGACATTCACCGCAGCAGCTAAGAGGTTAAAAGGGGTTTACGCCGGTGAGTATATGAATATCACGAATGATGGAAACTTAACTTATAATAGTACTGCTATTCCGTGGTAACCATTTGATAGTGCTTAACTAAACTTTTATGCCCGAAGACAGCTCTCAGGATAAAGGTCAGAGGTCGTTACAACTAACGGTCCTGGCGGTGCTCATTGTGATCTTGTGGTTTTTGGCTATGCCACATTACTTTAAGCTGATGGATAAAACCGCGCTGACCAAGGTTGAGTCCAACTTGTCTTACTTAGGGCAGATTCAGACAATGTATCGCGGCATATACGGCAAATACGCCTCTACAATTGACGAGCTGGCTACTGAAGCTCCGGGGCTAAAAGATGCCCTGGGTAAAAAAAGCTCTAACTCCGGCTGGAGTTACCGGATAAGGTTAATTGATGACGGCAATTGTGAATTGATCGCCACCCGGAATAAGTCCGGCCAGTTTGATTCCGCGCAGACCGAGGTGATTAAAAGAATGGGATTCTAATAGTAGGGGCGGGTTCGAACCCGCCCCTACGACAAGAAATCCTCCCCTTAGCAAGGGGAGGCGGGGAGGGGTAAAAATGAATAAAAATTCCGGCTTTAATATAATCGAACTGGTGGTAGTGGTGGTGATCATTGGCATCCTGTCCGCCCTGGCCATACCCCAGTATACCAAAACCGTGGAGCGCTCCCGCCAGAGCGAAGCCCTAACCAACTTAGCCGCTATCCGCGGCGCCCAGACGCGCTATTATTTAGAAAACGGGAATTATACTAATAGTTTTGATAATTTAGATATTGACAATACTACCAATGGCACCTATTTTACCTATACGGTAGTTGATGAGTCTGCGAATACTGTTGTAGCTCGGGCGCTAAGAAATTCGGAAAAAAATCCCTGTGGCACTACCAACTATACTATAAACATGTATGAGAACGGCACGACCAGTAAGACTGGCGCTGGTTGTGCAAGTTGTTCTGCGGTGAGTTGTCCTTAGCCGCCTTAAATTCTATTCTTAGACTTTTTTCCCGCGGGCCCGTAGTTCAGCTGGGAGAACGCTACATTCGCATTGTAGAGGTCAGCGGTTCGATCCCGCTCGGGTCCACCAGCGCGCTGTCCAATTAATTTTTAATATGACAGCGCGCAGAGCAATTGAGCAATAGACAATAGAACAATAGACAAACAAAAACTCAATTGCGGTCTAATGTTCTGATTGTTCTATTGTTCAAAACGACAGTTTTACCACTAAAAACTAATTTTACGGCGCATTAGTTATCTTTCCCAGGTAAAATTACTGCTAAATCCGCTTGATTTAATCTCCTCTTTTAAATATTACCCGCAATGAATAAACCAAGAACCCTTAACAGTATATCCGTGGTCGGCTTTACCATAATGGAGATTATGGTTACCCTGATAATTGTAGCCATAGTAACAGCTATTGCCATGCCTCTTTACAATAAAACAGTTGACGAAATGCACAAAAAAGAAGCCAAGACTGCTCTGGGAACTATCCGCAGTGCTGAGCAGATGTACAAGATTGATAATAATAACTATACTTCTGCCACTTTTGGGTCAGACAATAACGGTAATACCGCAAGGTCAACTTTGAATGTGGATATTTATAATAACGCTGACTGGGAATATGCGGTAACCGGAGTCAGCGGCACGGGGCTAGCTGCCAGAGCAACTGCCACCGCGGCGCGCTTACGTGGGAAACATAAAAAAGGCGGAACAGATCCCGGTGTTATTTCTATAAACATTACCGACGGAGAAACAATCGCGGATTATTCCTGGTAAAAAGAAAATTAGAAAATTAGGAAAATTAGGGGTCAGACCTCAACCTTAGAAGTTAGTAGACCTCAACCTTAGAAGTTAGTTTCTATTGTTGAGGTCTGACCCCAAAACGATTATGATGACCAGAAAAGATTTTTTAAAACAGGTGGTTGTGATAAGCGGGGGAATGGGCCTTTTGGGTTTGGGCGCGGATAAGATTCAATCGGCTTGGGCCTCTTTAGATAAAAGTAAGGCTTTATATTGGAAGCCCATAGACGAAAAGTCTCTGCAATGTCAGCTTTGTCCGCGTAAATGCCTGATAACTGAGAAGCAGAGAGGCTTTTGCGGGGTGAGGGAAAATAATCAGGGGGTTTTATATACCCTGGTGCATTCTCAGGCGGCGGCAGTGCATATTGACCCGATAGAGAAAAAGCCGCTTTTTCATTTTCTTCCCGCGACATCCGCATTTTCCATCGCCACCGCCGGATGTAATTTAAGGTGCAAATTCTGCCAGAACTGGGAGATTTCTCAAAGCAAGCCCGAGGATGTTCAGCCGGTTTTTCTTAGTTCGCAAGATATAGTTAAACAGGCCAAAGAGTCCGGCTCCCAGACTGTCGCCTATACCTATACCGAGCCGACTATTTTTTATGAGTATATGCTGGATACCGCGGCCTTGGCCCGCTCAAGCGGCCTTAAGAATATAATGCATTCCGCCGGCTTCATCAATGAAGAGCCCCTGCGCAATCTCTGTAAACATTTGGACGCGGCTAACATTGACTTAAAGGCCTTCCGCCAGAAATACTATGAAGATATTTGTTTTGGAAATTTAGAGAATATCCTCCAAACCTTAAAGATAATCAAAGAAGAAAAGGTGCACTTAGAACTGACTAATCTGGTTTTACCCGGGTTAAATGATTCTTCAGAAGAGATGGAGGAGATGTGCGTATGGATAAGGGATAACTTGGGTCCGGACACGCCAATACATTTTTCCCGCTTTTGGCCGATGTATAAGCTGGCGAATTTAGCCCCGACCCCAGTGGCAACTTTAGAGAAAGCTCAAAGCTTGGCTAAGAAGGCCGGCCTTAAATACGCCTATATCGGGAATGTCCCCGGACATCAGGGCGAGACCACCTTTTGCCCAAAATGCGCTCAGGCCTTATTGGTCAGGGTCGGCTATAGTGTTACCGTAAATAATCTTATTGATGGGCATTGCAAGTTTTGTCAGGAAACAATCGCCGGAATCTGGGCTTAGTGCATTGTGTAAATGCTCCCAAATTTCCCCTAACCTAGAAAATCCCCCTCCATCCCCCTTTACGAAAGGGGGAAGTTCCTTTTTTTCAAAGAGAAAAGTAGGGACAGCAATTGTTTTTTTCCTTTTTTTTGGGGGAGCGCTTTTTGGCTTTAATGTCCTAAGCTTTGGCGAGGAGATAAAAAAACCGAATGTGGCCGGGCAGTTTTATCCCGCGGATAAAGATGAGCTTAGCCATAAAGTTGAAAACCTGCTTAACGCGGCCAACCCACCGCTCACCACAGGCGAAATATTTTGTTTGATTTCTCCCCATGCCGGCTATGATTTCTCCGGGCCGACCGCCGCCTTGGGCTATAAGTTAATTAAAGGCCGTCCTTATAAAACCGTGGTCCTCCTGGGGCCCAGTCACCAGTATTATTTTAAGGGAGTCTCAGTATATCCATCCGGTAAGTTCCAAACCCCCCTGGGAGACCTAGAAGTAGACTCTGATTTTACGCAAAAAATAATTTCTCCTTCCCAAAATATTAGCTTTATCCCTCAGGCTTTTGAAAAAGAACATTCCATTGAGGTTCAGCTTCCTTTCTTACAAAAGACCCTGGATGATTTTAAGATAGTTCCCATTTTGATTGGAGACGCGGACCTTCACGGTTTAAATGTTTTGGCGGATATATTAAATAAAGCCATCGCGGGCCGTTCAGATGTGTTGCTGATTGCTTCCACGGACCTTTGCCACAGTTATGACTACCAGGAAACCGAGAGAGTAGATAAGCTGACTTTGTCCTATTTAGGGAAGATGCCTGCCCCGTTAGAAGCTGGGGAGCAATCTGAAAGCGGTAAGAGGCTTCTAACGGGGTCTGCCCAGGATATTTACGCGAAGTTAAAAGACGGTTCAATCCAGATGTGCGGGGGATTGCCGGTGGTCAGCGCGATACTTACCGCGCAAAGCTTAGGCTATAATCAAATAAAGTTTTTGGGGCATACTAATTCCGCTAAGGTTTCCGGTAAAAAGATAAAAGGGGTGTGGACTGTGGGGTATTTATCAGCTTTAATTAATAAGGATAAGACAGGAGAAACAGTTATGTTGAATGATACGCAGAAAGCGCGATTACTGGAGATTGCCCGTAAGACTATTCAGGAATATGTAACCAGCGGGAAAAAATTAGATTTTAGCGAAGATGATCCTCAGCTAAAGGCTATTAACGGTGCCTTTGTAACTATCCATAAGCAAGGTAAGCTAAAAGGCTGTATCGGTAATATTATCGGCCAGAAGCCTCTTTTTGAAACCATCAGGGATATGGCCATAGAGTCGGCAACCGGAGATCCCCGGTTTGAGCCGGTAACCAAGGATGAGCTTAAGGATATTGAGATTGAAATTTCGGTCCTCTCGCCTTTAAAAAAGATTGATGATGTGGCTGAGTTTCAGTTAGGCACGCACGGTTTGTTGATCAAACGGGGGTGGAGCCAGGGGGTATTTTTGCCTCAGGTGGCTGAAGAGACCGGCTGGAATAAGGAGGAGTTCCTTTCTAATTTATGCGCTCATAAGGCAGGCTTGCCTGCTGACTCCTGGAAGGACGCGAAAACCGAAAAATATACTTTCAGCGCTTTGGTATTCTCAGAAAAAAAGCAGTGATAAGCTTGGCGGATGAAATAAGTAAACAGGTGTTATATATGCCTAATACCGGAACAAAGATTAAGCCGGTCAACAGGCTCCCCAGACAGGCCCCGGACAAATCTAAAATATAAATAGTAATTGTCTTTTTCCGGCTATAGAATATTCCGAATTCAAAGCCGATTATAATTCCCGCCAGTAAGGTAAGCAGGAAATAAGTGAGTTGGTTATCTTTTAAGATAAACGCGGCCAGTAGAGAAATAATTCCTAAGGCTATTTCCGATAAAAATAACGCCCTTTCCCAGGATAGCTTTGTTTTCCGCAGGTATATAAACAAAATCCCTCCTAAGGAAAGCCCTAACATAAAATTAGCCACAATCATTCCCAGGCGGTAATAAAGAAAGCCCAGATTTATCTGAAAGAGCAGGCTGATAATTATTGCTAAGGCGATACCATAGAAGCCGCTGGAGAAGACGGACAAATTAACGATATTCTTGCGTCCAATAACCCCAAGGATTAGCATCGTGGCAATCCAGTAAGCCAGCAAGGCAATGGTTTGGCTTTCCATACAGCCAAAGCCATAAATCATTTTTATTTTTCCGGAGAGTTCCCACATCCGGTTGAAATTCAACCAGCTTTGTTTTCCCCGCAGGCCTAAATAATAGAAAAAACCTGAAGGATAATAATCGCGGTTTATGCTGGCAAGGTTAAAATTTTCCTCCAGCCTTTTTTGGATATACTCCTGCCGGAATAGTTTTGCCTTGATATGATATGGCGTAAAGTATTTGCTTTGGATGTCTCTTTCCTTAAATCTCGCGGCTAATTCTTCGGGGTTTATTTTAGGGATATTTTCGCTTGAGCCGATGAGGGTCAGGCGTTCGCCGGGAATAAGTTGAAGATAAGGGAATACCGATTTAGCGCTTTTATAGAGACAGGAGTTATATTTCAGGAGTTGTCCGGCGAGGATATCTTCCTTGGATTCAAAAGAAAAACAGAATCTGCCTTCTTGGCTTAAAATATTCTTTATCTTTTCAAAGAACTCCTGGGTGTAGAAGCGGTTTAACTGCAAGCTGGAGGGGCCGCCTAAATTTAGAATAATTAAGTCGTATTTAGTAAAAGCAGCTTTGATGAAAGGCCGGGCGTCTTGATTGTATATAGTTACTTTTTTATCTCTAAGGCCATAAAAGGCGCTTTGGGGGATATGTTTTAGGACAGATTCTATCAGCTTTTTATCCGGCTCCAGATAGTCTATAGATTTAATTGGATGTTTGAGTATTTCGGAGATGACTCCGGAGACGCCTCCTCCGATAAGCAAAATCTTTCGCGGCGTGGCGTGGCTGAGTAAAAGCATATGGGCCCATTCTTCAATTGATTCGCTGTCTTCAGTTGAGAAAGAGAGTTTACCATTTTCATAAAGGCTGTAGGAGTATTCAGCGTTTTTGACAATCGCGATATTGGCATAGATAGAATCTGTAGAGTAAATAAGTTTTTGAGGTCCAAAGCGCAGATTTTGGGTGCTCTCTTCAATCTTGCTAAGCATGGCTAGAGATAAGATAGCGCAGGAGGCCCATATTATTAGCAGGAGCCGATAATATGTGAGTTTTTTATTTAAAAGCAGAAGGCCGGATGCGGTATAAATTATTGCTATTGTCCAGATGATTTGGCAGTTGTTAAAATATTTTATCAGGATCAGGCTTAACAGGCCGGCGAAAAACGCCCCCAGGGCCTCTAAAAGATAAGCCTTAATGGGATTCTGGATTATTGAGCAGATAAGGATAAAGGATAATCCCACGGTAATTGTCTGAGGGACTATGACTATGGTTGAAATCAAGAGGATTTGCCCGGGCTGGAGTATTTCAAAAGGACTGATAGAGAGAAACAGATTTAAGCCGCGGCTGAGGAATAGGCTGATAAAAAGCCAAAAGGCGGAGAATATCAGGATGAGGCTTAATAAATTTTTGAGGTAATTCGAATGGATAGATTTTCTTTTCCTTAAGGAAAAGAAAAATCCTAAGAGGCCGCCTATTCCGGAACCAAATAGCCAGGAGAATAATATCAGGCTCAAGGAGAGTTCATTTCCCTGGAAGGTGGTGTGCAGTTCACGCAGAAATACGAACTGGGAGATAATCGAACCTAATCCTAAGCAGAAGATTATGAGTGACATTATAAGTGACAGCATTGACAACACCAATCCTTTCCTATATTATAACTTAAACAGCGGTTATTACCAAAATTGTTTTTGTTTTTTTAATGGTTTTTTTAGTTTCTTCTTATTATGCGTATCTATTGCCCTCGCGCGAATATAATCCGGGATAGAATAACTATTTTAGACCCCGGCCAGATTCATCACTTGTCTTCGGTTAGGCGGCTTAAAAAAGGAGACCAGGTGCTGGTTTTTGACGGTAAGTCCCGGGAATACGAGTGTCTGATTGATAGTATTGCTAAGAATAAGGTGGAGTTATCAGTCCTTCGACTTCGCTCAGGATTGATGGTGAGCGTAGTCGAACCATCAGTGGGTAAAGTCAGAAAAGCTATGTCTGCAGAATTAGCTCTCACTTTAGCCTGCGCCCTGCCTAAGAAAGTCAAGATGGACTATATTATTGAAAAGACCGTGGATCTGGGTGTGGATAGGATTATACCTATAAAGACTGAAAGAACCATAGTTAAATATTCTCCTGAGAAGGCTAAAGAAAAGCTGAAGCGCTGGCAGGCGATTGCGGTTGAGGCCTCTAAGCAGTGCGGCAGGATAAAACTTCCGGAGATTGAGCCGATCAGTGAATTTAGTAAAGTTGTCTCTCAGGTAAAAAATTATGAACTGGCGGTTATTCCGCATTTAGGCCCAGGAAATAAATCCCTAAAAGAGGTTTTTTGCGATTTTATTACACAGCGCACTAAGCCCTCCTCAATAATAATTTTTATCGGCCCGGAAGGCGATTTTAGCCCACGGGAAATCAAGTCAGCCAAGGAAAACGGTTGTATTGGGGCGTCTTTGGGAGATTTGGTTTTGAAGGTAGATACCGCGGCAATCAGCGTTGTGGCCTTTTTGCGTTTATTCACGTCATAGTATGAAAACATTTGAGGTTAAAACTTTAGGTTGTAAGGTTAATCAATATGAAAGCCAGGTTCTGCGGGAGAGAATGATTGCCCTGGGATTTAAAGAGAGCAAGGATTCACCCGGCGCGGATGTGTATATAGTGAATACCTGCGCGGTTACCCGCAGGGCCGATACTTTATCTCAAGAGGAGATTCGCAAACTCTCTCGCTCTCACCCCCGGGCCCGGGTTTTTGTTACCGGTTGTTCCGCGGAAAATGACCCGGAGAAGCTAAAGCGCTTTAAAGGGGTGGCAGGGGTTTTAGGAAACCAAGAGAAAGACCGTCTTGCCGATTTTATTTTAGCTAACACTGAAAAACCCCTCGCAATGACACAGTTACTTCCCAGAGTTGAACTGTTATCAGGTATTAAAAAACCAACCATCAGTCCTTCGATTTCGCTCAGGATTGATGGTGAGCGTAGTCGAACCATCAGCGCTTTTCATAGGCACACCCGGGCATTCCTGAAGGTTCAGGACGGTTGTGATAACGGCTGTTCTTATTGTATAATTCCCAGATTGCGCGGTTCATCCCGCAGCCGCTTTTTAGTGGAAATTATTGAGGAAGCCAGAGGTTTAGCTGAAAACGGCTATAAGGAGATAGTGCTTTGCGGGATTTGCTTAGGCGCTTATGGAAAGGATCTGGGCCTTAAAGACGGCTTGCTTAGGGTTATTGAAGCCTTAGAGGAAATTGACGGGATTTCGCGTATCCGGCTTAGCTCAATTGAAGCCCTGGATGTCCGCGATTGCCTGACAGAAAAGATGGCTTCCTCTAAGAAGCTGATGCCTCATCTGCATATTTCTTTTCAAAGTGGGGATGATACACTATTGAAGTTGATGAACCGCAAGGCCTCAGCTGAAGATTGCCGCGAGTTAATCCTTAAGCTGAGGAGGCTTATGCCGGATATCGGGTTGACTACCGATATTATGGTGGGTTTTCCCGGGGAAGAAGAGGAAAATTTTAAGAATACCCTTAATTTTTTAAGAGAAGTCCGCCCGGCAAAGATACACATCTTTCCTTTTAGCCCACGTAAGAATACAGCCGCTTGGAGATTTCCGGCAACGGTGAGGCCCGAGATTATCAAAGATAGGATAAAGCAGGCGCGGGAATTGGCTCAGGAATTAGCGCGGGATTTCTGCCGGCAATATATTGGTAAGGATCTGGACGTGCTGGTTGAATCGCCAGGCGGCTTCGCGGATGATGGATTTTTCCCCAGCCATAGCGGAAATTATATCAAGGTATTTCTCCCTGAGGGGCCGGGAATCGCGGTAAATACAATTGTTACCGCCCGGCCGCTAAAAATCCACAAAGACGGCCTTATCGCGGAAAAAGTGTAGGGGCAGGTTCTGAACCTGCCCCTACTGATTTAACTGTCATCCCAATATAATAATACGACATTTCTAATTTGGCTTGACACCCCTACTGATTTAACTTGACAGACGGTGTTTTTTGGGTTATTTTAACCGTTATGCTGTTTGCGTCAAAAATAGCATTTTTTATTTAAATTTAGATTGTGAAATTATTAACAAGCCAGCATGCGAAAATCCAAGACATTTTCAGGCGGATACAGATTTATAAACTTTGAAGGCCAGCCCAAGGATACTTTAGAAGAGGTAAGAGTTCCTCTTAGGGTTACCATACCTCTGCGCCAGGGTTTCGGCGGAGAAGGAGACTGCTTGGTTAAGGCTGGAGAGGGGGTTTTGGCCGGGCAGATTATCGGCCATAGCGAGTATGGTGTGTCCAGCCCGGTGCATTCCAGTGTTAACGGCGTAGTGGAAGAGGTTAAGAGGGTAAATTATTTTAAGCGCGACTGCCTTATGGTTTCAATTAAAGGAGACGGCAATCCGCGATACCAAAAATTGCCGGGAGCCATAAATAATTGGGAAAGCCTTGCTTCTGAGGAGATAGAAAAAATACTTTACCTTTCCGGGGTTACCGCCCTTGACCGGGAAGGCATCCCAACCCGGATGCGTAGTTCGATAATTCTGCCTAAAGAGGCTAAAAGCCTGATTGTTCACGGGGTGGGTTCAGAGCCATACAATATTTCTCCGGAACTTTTACTTAAAGGTAAAAATATTTTAAACCTGATTGAAGGCATAAAGATACTGCGTAAAATTATGCCTCATGCCCGGGTGTATTTGGCTTTAAGCATCCACAGCCGGAAAATCCTGGAGGAGATAGAAAAACTTACTTCTGCTTATGATTGGCTGGAGCTTTATCCCCTGGAGCCTAAGTATCCTCAAGGCTATGATGAGATGCTGGTCCCGACTATCTTAAAGCAGAAGTTCCCCTATGGTTATTCCGCGGCAAATGTAGGAGCGGTGATTTTGAATCTTCAGGCGGTTTTGCTTAGTTATGAGGCGGTGATTGAGGGTAAGCCCCTGATTGAAAGGACTATCGCTCTTTGCGGCCCGGCATTCAAGGAGCCCCTGCATATCAAGGCCAGGATCGGCACTCCCTTAAAAGAGGTGGTTGAGGGAAGAATTAAGGAAGGCCTTAGCGCGCGCTTTGTGCTTAACGGCCTGCTGACTGGATTTGAACTTAAGGATCTAAGCCTTCCCATAGATAAGACCTATTCTCAGATAATCGGTCTGGTGGAAAACCGCGAAAGAAAGTTTTTGTCTTTTCTGAATCCGGGGTTAAAAAGCGACTCTTACTCCAATGCCTTTATGGCCAAGCTTTCCCCAAGGATTCAAAAGACCTGCGACACCAATAAACACGGTGAGGAGCGTCCCTGCATAAGCTGTAATTACTGCGAAGAGGTTTGCCCGGTGGGGATTATTCCTCATCTTTTAGTCAAATATGTTCAGTGTAATATCCTTGATGAAACCTTAATGAACCTGCGCATATTTAACTGTATTGAGTGCGGCCTGTGTAGTTATGTTTGCCCTTCCAAGATTCCCTTGGCCAAACAGATAAGAGAAGGGCAGGAAAAGCTGACTATCCAGGGCTGTGACCGTAACCAGTGCATTCTGCCTTATTTTGATAACCTTAAAGGCATTGAAGAATACCGCGGACCTAAGGAATTATAACAAGCTAAAATGAAAATCTTGAGGAATATTTTCAATAATCTAAATAAGCTGAGCCAAAAAAATAAGCTCCTGGCGCCCTGGAAGCCGGCAATCAGCGCGGCTGATGAGATATTCTTTGGAACGGATAAGGTTACCACCGTTCCCCACATACTGGATTGTATGGATATCAAGCGCTATATGAGCTTGGTGATTGCCGCTCTTATTCCGGTGGTGGTTGCCGCGGTATATTTATGGGGCTTAAGGGTTTTGGCGGTAATCGCGGTTTCTTACATCTTCGGTGGTTTAGTGGAAACTATTTTTGCCATAGCGCGCAAAAAAGAGATTCACGAAGGTTTTCTGGTTACCGGCTTACTCTTTCCCTTAATCCTTCCCCCGAATGTTCCTCTTTGGATGGTGGCGCTGGGAGTAATATTTGGGGTGGTCTTTGGTAAAGAGGTTTTTGGGGGAACCGGCAGGAATATCTTTAATCCGGCGATTGTGGGTAGGATTTTCTTGAGCGTGGCCTTTCCCTCGGCGATGACTACTTTCTGGCCCATGCCTTTCAATCAAGGCGCGGGAGGATTCTTAAAATTTTCCGCGGATGCTGTCAGTCAGGCCACACCTTTAATCACCTTTAGAAATGAGCGCCTAATTGCTGATTTCGGGAATCTGCTTTTAGGAGGAAGTCCGGGATGTATTGGGGAGACCTTCCGTTTAGGGATACTTATCGGCGGGATATTCCTGATTTTTGCCAAAATAAGCAACTGGCGGCTTCCGCTTAGCGCTTTGTTATCGGTTGTGATTTGCGCCGGGATTGGCAATTTTTTTGCCCCGGACAAATTTGCTCCGGCACTATTTCAGATATCCAGCGGAGGCCTGTTGTTAGGCGCGTTTTTTATGCTCACCGATCCGGTAACCAGCCCTTTTACCAAAGCCGGTAAATGGATTTGCGGGGTTCTCTTTGGGTTTCTGGTGGTGCTTATCCGCGGACTTTCCGGTTATGTGGAAGGGGTAATGTTTAGCCTGCTTTTGATTAATGTCTTCAGCCCTTTGATTGACCGTCTGGTGTTAGGGGTAAAATATCCCAAAATCAAGAAATGAAATCCGCTTTAAGAATATTGATTTTTGTGGTCGCGATGGGAACGATTTCCGGGGGATTGCTTTTTGGAATCAACTCCTTAACCGCGACAATGATTGCCCGCAATGAAGAATTGAAATTAAAATCCGCGGTCTTGGATGTTTTAGAGATTCCTTACCGTCCGGAAAATGTCTTAGAGCTTTTTGATGAAAATGTCAAGATCTTAGAGAAGGGAGATAGCGTGTTTTATGCTTCTGTTGACGGCACCACCGCCTTTAAATTTAAAGGGCCGGGATTATGGGGGACTATTGAAGGCATACTCAGCATAAATTCGGATTTAAAGACTATTCGGGTGCTGAGGATACTGCATCAAGAAGAAACCCCTGGTTTAGGCGGCAGGATCGCTGAATTTGAATATTTGAAAGGCTTTAGAAATAAAGAGATTATTCCTAGAATAAGTTTTGTGCCTTCCGGCAAGGCCAAGGCTAATAATGAAGTAGACGCGATTACCGGCGCCACTGGCTCCAGCAAGGCCTTAGAAAAATTGCTGAATGAAACGATACAAAAGAAGCTCAGCCTGCTGATCGGAAAGTAGTAACCAGAAACCAGAAGCCAGAAGCCAGAAAAAAATCTGGCCTCTGGCAACTGGCCTCTGGCTACTCCCGAGCGGAGCGAGGGTCCATGCCCAAGAAACAGCTTAAAAGAAGCATAAAGCAGACCAAGTGGTTTAAGACCTTAACTATCGGGATGTGGCAGGATCATCCCACATTCTGCGTGGTTTTGGGTATCTGCTCAATGCTGGCCATAACTAACCGCTTAGAGAACGCCCTGGCTATGGGGATAGGGGTTACTTTATGCACCGCCTTTAGCTGTCTTTTTGTTTCGTTCTTTCGTAATGTCATACCTTCCCGGGTGCGGATGCTGGCTTATATGGTAATTATCTCTACCTTTGTAATCTGTGTGGATAGGGTTTTGAAGGCCTATTTTCCTCCTATCAGCGAAGAGATGGGCCCTTATGTGGGCCTGATTATTACCAACTGTATCCTGATGGGCCGGGCCGAGGCCTTTGCGATCAAGAATGGGCCCTGGCTTTCTTTCTTGGATGGTTTAGGCTATGGTGTTGGTTATAGCTTTATGCTGATTTTGATGGCTTTAATCCGCGAACCTCTGGGCTTTGGCACTATTTTAGGTTACAGGGTGATGCCTGGGGCCTGGACTAACTGGGTGATTTTGACCATCGCCCCCGGAGCCTTTTTCCTTTTAGGGGTTTATTTGTGGATATTCAGGACTATTGCTAAGAAGACGGAATAAGAGATGAATCCTTTAACTATATTAATCGCCTCAATTTTTACCCATAATATCGCCCTGGTTTATATCTTGGGGATGTGCCCGTTTATAATCATTTCTAAGAATTACAAAACTGCCGTGGGTATGGGCATAGCTATAATTTTTGTGGTAACTTTAACCGCGATTATCAATTGGCCGATATACTGGAAGGTGCTGGTGCCCTTACATTCTGAGATTCTGGCTTTTTTAATCTTTATCATTATCATCGCCGCCACCGTTCAGTTGTTAGAGATGCTTATTGAAAAGTTTTTCCCCCCGCTACAGTCGTCATTCGGGATATTTTTGCCTTTGATTACAGTTAATTGCATTGTTTTGGCGGTCTGCCTTTTTATGGTTTTACGTAATTATAACTTTATCCAGACGGTCTGTTATTCCTTCGGCACCTCCTGCGGCTGGGCCCTGGCCATTATCTTGATGGCGGCGATAAAGGAAAAGCTGATGCTGGTGAGTGATATTCCCAAAGGCCTGCGCGGACCGGGGATAACAATGATTATCGCCGGCCTGATGGCCCTGGCCTTTATGGGCTTTGCCGGTATTATTACCTTACAATAGAAAATGCTCTCGATCTTAGTAATGGATATGATTCTGGTGGTGGTGGCGCTTTTGTTGATTATCGCTGAGCGTTTTTTGGTTACCTACGGAGAGTGCAAAGTAACTATTAATAAGGAAAAGATACTCACGGTTAACGGCGGAGACAGCCTTTTAAGCTATTTTGCCCAGAATAAGATTTTTGTCCCCTCAGCCTGCGGAGGCAAGGCTACCTGCGGCTATTGTAAGGTTGAGGTTTTAAGCGGAGGCGGACATATCCTGCCTACCGAAGAAGTCTTTGTGAATCGTGAAGATAGGCTCAAAGGCATACGGCTGGCCTGTCAGGTGAAGGTGAAGAATGACATTGAGGTCTTGATTTCCGAAGACCTCTTAGAGGCCAGGGAATATAAGACCCGGGTGCTTAAGATTGCCGATTTAACCCACGATATCAAGTATGTGGTGATGAAATTGCTGGAGCCGGATAAGATAAGTTTTAAGGCCGGTCAATACATCCAATTCCGGATTCCGGAAGTTGATGAATTTCGGGCTTATTCCGTTGCCTCGGCCCCTTCGCAAGTGGGCGTGATTGAGCTGATTGTGCGCTTGGTTCCCGGGGGCCTGTGTTCTTCCTATATACACGAGGTTTTGGATGTTGATGATGAAATAACCGTAACCGGGCCCTACGGAAGCTTTTACTTGCGGGAGGATTCCCAGAGAGAAATAGTGTGCATCGGGGGAGGCTGCGGCATGGCTCCTATCCGCTCCATACTTCTTCACTTGAAAGAAAAAGGTATGCCGCGTCCAATCAGCTATTTTTTTGGGGCCAGGAGCAAAAAGGACATTTTTTATACTGAGGAGCTCGAAGCTTTAGAAAAGGAATGTCCTAATTTTAAGTATATCCCGGTGCTTTCCGAGCCTAAGGCTGAGGATAAATGGGCCGGGGAAACCGGCTTTGTTACCCAGGCGGTTGAGCGTTTTATCCGTTCTAACGGAAATACCGAGGCCTATCTTTGCGGCCCTCCGCCAATGATTGACGCGGCAATCAAAGTCTTGACCAAAAAAGGGGTCAAGGAGATACATATATATTATGATAAGTTTTAGGAACATAAGGATAAAATGCGATTAAAAGAAATTTATCAGCCGATACGCGAAGAGCTTACTCAGGTTGAGGAGGTGATTAAAACCTCTTTAAGTGAGGCCAGGAATTCATCCATTTTAAAGGTGAATCGCTTTCTGTTGGAATCTGGCGGCAAGAGGATGCGCCCGGCTTTGGTTATTCTTTCGGCCAAGGCCTCCAATGGAAAGGCCGATTCCCCGGTCAATAAACAGCTAATTAATATTGCCTCTAGCATCGAGCTTATCCATATGGCCTCTTTGATCCACGACGATGTAATTGACCATTCCCAGCGGCGCCATAACAACCCCACGGTTAATTCCCGCTGGGGCATGGATGTCTCGATTACCTTAGGGGATTACCTTTATTCTTTGGCTTTTGAACTGATTTCTAATTGCGGCAACACCGATATTTTAAGCTGTATCAGCTCAGCCACCAAGAGTATGTGCGAAGGAGAGCTGAGCCAGGTAGTGGAAAGGGATAATCTTTCTCTGCTTAAAGACCGCTACCTGATGATTATCAAAAAAAAGACCGCCAGCCTATTCGCGGCTTCCTGTGAAGTGGGGGCGATTTCCGCTAATTCTTCCCGCTCTCTGCGAAGTTCCCTCAGGCACTACGGCCTTAATTTCGGAATCGCCTTTCAAATAGTTGATGATTATCTGGATCTGACAGGGGGAGAAAACAATTTAGGTAAAGCCCCGGGACAGGATATCAGCGTGGGTGAAGTAACCCTGCCGCTTTTAAATCTCTTAAAGAGTTCTGATAAAAACCAGAGGAGCCGCCTGAAAGAGATGCTTAAATCAAAAGACACTAATTCTTTAGAGAGAATAAGAAATGAACTCGCTGATTCTGACGCCTATCTTTATACCAGAAAAATCAGCTCATCTTATATCAGCTTGGCCAAAGATAAGCTTAAGGCGCTTAAAGACTCTAAATACCGCCGGTGCCTTCTTGGCCTGGGAGATTTCATCCTTAAGAAAGGATTCGCGGAGAGATAAAACAAAAAATGATGGACTTGCGTTTAGTGTTTTGGGAAACCACCCGGGCCTGCAATCTTGAGTGTCCGCACTGCCGGGCCCAGGCCCAGAAATCGCGCTCGCCTGATGAATTAAGCACTTTAGAGGCCAAAAGGTTTATTGATCAGCTTTCCGCTTTGGCTAAGCCTATCCTGGTTTTCTCCGGGGGTGAGGCATTAGTCCGGGAAGATATTTACGAGCTTATTCATTATGCTCATCAGCGCGGCCTCAAGGCCACCCTGGCAACTAACGCCGCCTTGATTGACCAGGAAACTGCCGGGCGGCTAAAGGAAAGCGGCATAGTCTTGACCGCGGTATCTATCTACGGTTCAACCGCTCAGGCTCACGATGATTTCTGCGGCCGGCCGGGGGCGTTCGCCAGGACCTTAGCCGGAATTGAAAATATAAAAAACGCTGGAATAAAACTCCAGATAAATACCACCATCACCAGGAAAAATTTAAGCGAGTTAGAGAATATCGGCGCTCTGGCCTTAAAGTTGGGAGCGCTCTCTTATCATGTTTTTTTTCTGGTGCCGGTGGGCCGCGGCCTGGCCCTTGAAGGCGATGAGATTTCACCTTTAGAATACGAGGAAGCCTTTAATCGGCTCTACGATTTCCAGCAGAATTTTCCCATCCATATCAAGCCTACCTGCGCTCCCCATTATTACCGTATCCTGCGCCAACGTTCGGTCAAAGAGAAAAATAATTCGTCTGTAAGCAAGAATGGCTTTCACGCGGTTACTAAGGGGTGCCTGGCTGGGCAAGGGGTTTGTTTTGTCTCTTATAAGGGAGAGGTTTTTGGCTGCGGGTATCTGCCGCTTGCGGCAGGAGATTTAAGAAAACAAACTTTCCGGGAAATTTGGCTGGAAAGCGAACTTTTTAAGGCCCTAAGGGACGATTCCAGGCTATCCGGTAAGTGCGGAATATGCGAATATAAAAAGATTTGCGGAGGCTGTCGCGCCCGCGGCTATTGGGCCACCGGAGATTATCTTAGCCAAGAGCCCTACTGTGTTTATGAACCTATTGGGAAATTACCCGAACATCATTAGGTCAATAGGAAATCTCTTGCGTATCTTTTTTATTGGTGGTATGATAAAAATCAAAGTAGAAAATTAGATAGCTTAAGAGGTGCGCTGATGGATAAATATCGTTGTACTGTCTGCGGATATATTTATGACCCCAAGATAGGGGATTCAACGCAAGGGATCAAACCGGATACTGCTTTTTCCGACTTACCGGATGTCTGGGTATGTCCGGAGTGCGGAGTGGGCAAGGATATGTTTGAAAAGGTGTAGCAGGAGAGCAGGAAAGTAGAAGATAAAAATAGGAGGAGTAAATGGGAAGAAAGGCTAAAGAAATAGCGGATTTAGATCTAAAAGATTTAATCAAGGATTTGGATAAGGCCTATTGCGACGAGTGGTTGGCTTTTTATGCCTATTGGTATATGGCTCAAACCGTGGAAGGCAAGGGTTATGAAGATATGTCGGAGTTTTTAAATAAAATTGCCAAGGATGAGTTAGAGCATGCCCAGGAAGTGGCTAATAGAATTATTGAGCTGGGCGGACTTCCCACTAATAATCCGGTTAACTTAGAGAAAAATGCCAATGCTCCTTATCCGGGAGTAGTCAAGGAACTTTCCGATTACGATGGGATTATTAAATTAGTGGAAGCGGCTGAGGCTGGGGCAATTGAGGTCTATAATAAGATTGCCAAGAAAACCTTTGGTAAAGACCACGATACTTATCAGTTGGTAACTCACATACTGGGAGAAGAGATAACCCACGAAGAAATGTTTGAGAATTTAGAAGGTTAGTTCAGTAGAAAAATAGGGACACATCCCATTTTTTCTTGAAAGATGGAGACGTAAAAATGGGATGTGTCCCTATTTTTCTAATAATATTGCCTTGTTGGCTCAGTGAATATGCTTCCTGAAGATACAATACATTTTCTTAAAAAACAGGGATATGTTATTGTTTCAACCCTTGATAGCGACGGCACTATCCATAATGCCTGTAAAGGCATACTCAAGATAGTCCCTGAGGGGCAAATCTATCTTCTGGATTTGTATATGGGCAGGACTTACCGCAATCTCAATAAAAATCCCGTCATCAGCCTGACTTTTGCCGATGAACATAGTTTTAGCGGCTATTCACTCAAGGGCCGGGCAGAAATAGTGCCTAAAGAAAATTTAGATCCGTCGCTAATCAAGTCCTGGGATGAGGCGATTGTCAGCCGGGTAACCAGCCGCCTGTTAAAGAATATCCGGGGAGAAAAAGGCCACCATCTGCATCCTGAGGCGCTCCTGCCTAATCCCAAGTATATGATTCGGATTAAGGTTGAAGAAGTTATTGACCTTACGCCGAAGCACTTGAAATAAATGTATGATGTAATAATCATAGGGGCAGGCCCGGCCGGTATCACCGCGGCTATCTACGCTGTCCGCAAGAGAATAGAATCTTTGATTATTACCAAAGACATCGGGGGGCAGACCGCCTTAAGCGGAGATGTGGAAAATTATACCGGATACCAGTTTATCAGCGGGCCGGAGTTGGTGCTTAAATTTGAGGAACATCTGCGTAAGTTTAATATCGCCTTAAAAGAAAATGAGGCGGTCCGAGAAATCGAGAAAGTCGGCGGCTTAATTCAGGTTAAGACCGATAAGGCTTTATATGAGGCTAAAAGCGTGATAATCGCCTCTGGTAAGAGATCCCGGGAACTCAATGTTCCGGGAGAAAAGGAATTTAAGAATAAAGGTTTGACTTATTGCGCTACCTGCGACGGCCCGCTTTTTTCTCATAAGGATGTGGCCATTATCGGAGGAGGAAATTCGGCCCTGGACGCGGCACTGCAATTGATGAGAATAGCCAATAAGGTGTATATTATTAATATCGCTCCCGCGCTTACCGGGGACGCGGTTATGCGAGAGGCGGTTCAGGGAAGTGATAAAGTAAGTATTTTTAATAATACCAAGGTGGAGGAAGTTTTGGGCGATAGAATGGTCAGCGCGATCAGGATAAAAAAAGAGGATAAAGAAAACCTGCTTTCGGTTCAGGGGGTTTTTGTGGAGATTGGGCTTATTCCTAATTCTGATTTTACTTCCGGAATAGACAAAAATAACTCAGGTGAGATTATAGTTAATTCCCGCAACGAGACCAATGTGCCTGGAATATTTGCCGCGGGCGATGTTACGGATGTGCCGGAAAAACAGATTGTGATTGCCGCCGGCGAAGGCGCCAAGGCCGCCTTAGGTGTTTTTAAGTATTTGATTTATAATTGATTTTAAGGGAGGATTTATTGATGGGCTTGGATGATGTTTACTTGACCCCCCAAGGGTACGAAAAATTAAAAGAAGAGCTGGAGTATTTGGAAAAAACCAAGCGCCGGGAAATTTCTAAGGCTCTAGAGTACGCCAGGAGCCTGGGGGACATAAGCGAGAATGCCGAATACGACTCCGCCAAAAACGAGCAGGCCCATTGCGAAAAAAGAATAGCCGAGTTCAAGGATAAATTATCCCGGGCCAAGGTTATTGACTCCAAGAACATTCCTCAGGACCAGGTTTTTTTTGGAGCCAAGGTTCTACTCTCAGATTTAGATACCGCGGAAGAGTGTGAGTATATGCTGGTGTCTAAGGAAGAGGCTGATTATGAGGTGGGAAAGATTTCCTTAGACTCACCCGTAGGAAAGGCCATTCTGCAGAAAAAAGTTAATGATATCGTGGAGATAAATGTCCCGGCCGGAATTATTAAGTATAAAATTTTAAAGATAAGCCGGTAACGCGGAATATAACCCTTCCTGCACCTCGTAGGTGCAGGAAGGGTTATTTATACTTTCAGGAGTTCGGCGGTATACGATTCTATCAGGTTTTTATAGCGGGGGCGCATCTTTAAAGACGCGCTTATTTTTTTGGCCTTGTCCAGGTAGCATGATATTTCTTGTTCGGCTGATTTTAAGCTTCCGCTCTCAGAGATGATCTCGCGCAGGATAGTGAGGTCTCGCGAATCAAGGTGTTTTTTGCTTAGCGTCTTATTTATTCGGGATCTGTTCTTAGGATTAAGTTTTTGATAGGTAAGTTTAAGCAGAATGGTTCTTTTTGCTTCTTTTAAGTCGGTAAGAGCGGGTTTACCGGTCTCTTTCTCCGGGGCAAACAGATTAAGGATGTCGTCCTTTATTTGAAAGGCCCGGCCCAGGCACCTTCCGTATTCAAATAATTTTCGGAGTTCTTTTTCTTCTTCGCCAGCCAAAACCGCACCCAGGCTTAAGGGGTAAGAAAAGCTATAGTAGGCGGTTTTTAAGTCGTAGATTTTGTAGATATCTTCTTTATTAATCCGGCTTATATTCTGGGCCCCGTATAAAAGCTCAATAAACTGTCCGGCTCCGGTATAAATGACTATCTCGGAAAACTTCTTTGCCGCTTTTTCCTTGCGCGCTTTTTTCTCGTCAATAGTTAAAAATAAATTCACGGCCATCGCGTAGATTATATCTCCGACTACTATTGCCAGGTCGTCACCGGAGAATTTGATATTTTGGCGGCTTTGGCTAATGTCCTGGCTAACGGAAGGTGCGCCATCGACATCCGGTTTATAGCCCTTAAGGAAATTGTTCATCATTTTGTGCATTGACGGTTCGCCCCGCCTTAGGTCGGATTTGTCAATTATATCGTCATGGATAAGCAGGAAATTATGCGTCAACTCCAGAGCGATGGCGCTTTCATAAAGGCCTTTAGCCGGTTTTTTGCTGTAGCCCAGATAGCTTAGGCAAAAAAGAAGCGGCCTGAGCCTTTTTCCTTTGCGCGAGATAAAGTTTTTTATACTTTGGTGTAAGAAGGGGGAGATTTTGGATAATTGGTAAGTTTTATCCAGATTGTTTACGTAGTTTGAGAGCGAGAGCTCCAGGTTATTTTTTATTTCCTCAAGCATATTTTTATGCTAACATATAAAATAACCTTACACAAATGAAATCTTATTCATTAAAAACCGGAGGTTGAAAGATGGCTAAGACCACTATTGAACAATTGGCAGAGTTCGGTCAGAGTGTTTGGTTGGATAATATCAGCCGCGGCCTCATTGAAAGCGGCCGGCTTAAAGAGATGATTTCTTTGGGTCTAAGAGGAGTTACTTCTAATCCCACCATATTTGATAAGGCCATCAGCCAGAGCAGTGATTATGACCAGAAGATAGCGTGGTTACGCCAGGCGGGTAAGCCGGCTTTTGAGATTTATGATGAGCTGACAGTAGCGGATATCCAGGAAACCGCGGATATGTTTAAGCCGGTATACGAGAAGACCAGGGGTTTAGACGGTTATGTCAGCTTAGAGGTGAATCCGCGATTGGCTTCGCTCGGCGCGGAAACCATACAAGAGGCCGAGAGATTACATAAAAAGCTAAACCGGGCAAATGTGATGCTTAAGATTCCGGCTACTGAGGAAGGATTTATCGCGATAGAGGAGTTGATTTCCCGGGGTATCAGTATCAATGCCACGTTGATGTTTTCTTTGGAGCAGTATACTAAAACCGCCGAGGCCTTTATCCGGGGATTAAAAAGATTATCGTCTAAGACCGGGGATTTGAGCCGGACACGTTCGGTAGCTAGTGTCTTTGTCAGCCGGATTGATACGGCGGTGGACAATATATTGGAGGATTTATCCGGGAAAGAAAGAGATCCGGCTTTAAAGAATGAGCTTCAGGCCTTAAAGGGAAAGGCAGCAGCAGCTAATGTTGCTTTAATTTACCAAAGGAGCCGGGAAATCTTCTCAAGGGATGAATTCCGGTTATTAAAGAAAAGCGGGGCGAATATCCAGCGGCCGCTTTGGGCCTCAACCGGCACCAAGAATCCCGCCTACAGCAACATTAAATATATTGAGGAGTTGATAGCCGGGGATACGGTAAATACCGCTCCCGAGAATACCTTGGAGGCATTTTTGGCTAAAGGTGAAGTTAAGGAAGCCTTAAGTGATGATATAAATGGGGCTCAAGATATCCTGGCGCGCTTAGAGAGATTCGGAATTGAGGTGGACGCGATTTGTCAAAAATTACTTAAGGACGGAATCATCCTTTTTGAAAACTCCTTTGATTCACTGCTAAAATCCATCGAGAATAAAATCAGCACTATCAAAGATAAAGAGAGCGTTAAGTGCGCTCATTAGTAGATTAAAATACTATAAATTGATACTGATTAGGGGTTGCATATGGGGACAAAGATAATTTTAATCCGCCACGGACAGACGGACGGAAATGCCAAAAAGCAGTATTGCGGTTTGCTGGATTTGGAATTGAATGAAAATGGCCGCCTACAGGCTAAAAAATTGGGATGCCGGCTGGAAAAAGACAATATCCATAGAATTTATTCCAGTGACAGGAAACGGGCGGTTCAGTCCGCCCGGATAATCTTTAAGGGCCGCCGGATAAACAGGATTGCCGGTTTAAGGGAGATTAATTTTGGTATTTTTGAAGGCAAAAGCCATCAGGAAATCCGGGAGACCAACGCGGATATTTATGATAAATGGCTGAGTGATCCTTATAATACGGTTGTCCCGGGAAGTGAAAGCCTTATGGATTTTCAGGAAAGGGTTACGCGGGCGTTAGAGGCAATCGTCCTGGCTAATTCCAGTAAGACCGCGGCTATAGTCTGCCACGGAGGAACCATAAGTATAATCTTAAGCCGTATCAACGGCTCAAAGAATTTCTGGGAGCTTATTCCCGGCTCGGCCAGTTTGAATATAATTGAATATGAAAATAACAAAGCCAAGATTACCCTTTTTAACGATATTTCCCATTTGAATGGCAACTTGTGACTTAGTGACCTGGTGACTATATGAGCGAATTTATATTTATTCTGGGCGGGGCCAGGTCAGGCAAGAGCGCTTATGCCTTGAATCTGGCTAAGGAAAAAAGCCGAAAAGTTCTTTATATCGCTACTGCCGAGGCCGGGGATTCCGAGATGAAAAGCCGCATCTCCAAACACAAGGCCTCCAGGCCGCGCTATTGGAAAACCATAGAGGAGCCGTTGGATTTAATCGGCGCCCTGAAAGAACAAAGGTGTAAGTACGAGGTTATTATTATAGATTGCTTGACTTTATATTTATCTAACCTGATGCATAAGGGGTTAGCGCAGGGGGCGATTATAAAAAGAATTAAGGATGCCGCCGGATATATTAAGGCAATGAAGGAATCAGTGATGGTGATTTCCAATGAGGTGGGCTTAGGCATAGTTCCGGAGAATAAATTGGCCCGGGAGTTCCGGGATATTGCCGGATTGAGTAATCAGATAATGACCAAGGCAGCGGATGGGGTAGTTTTTATCCAGGCGGGGATTCCTGTTAAATTGAAATAAATATTGTTCCAAACCCGTAACCAAGGGGTCGGATTTCAACTTTAGAAATTAGTTGGTAGCTGAGGTTTTTCGTTGGGTAATTCCATACATCGTTTAATTAAGTGTTAAAAAGCCTTGACAAGAAGGAGGGGCTGTAGTATAAAGAAGATAACAATTTGCAATATACGGGAAAGGGAAGGCTGTGCGAATCAGCCGCGGTCCCGCCGCTGTAAGGGATGACGAAACCTGCAAAGACCACTGGCCTAAAGAGGCCGGGAAGGCGCAGGCGGTAGAGTGAATCCTAAGTCAGAAGACCTGCCTGTATAAAAGTAAGAACCTCGCGGATAAGGGCCATAGAATAAATAAAGGGTGCAACCCGCCACAAAACATTGGCGGGTTTTTTATTGGGAGGATAGAAAATAAATGGAACTCTTGAATAAGACAATATCTAGAATTGAAAAGATTGACTATTCGCTTAGCAATAGGACCCAGAAGCGGCTGGATAATCTGACTAAGCCGCAAGGGAGCCTGGGCCGGCTGGAAGAATTGGCTAAGCAGGTGGTAGAGATTACCCGTAAGGATAAACCGGAGCTTAAAGATAAGGTTATCTTTACCTTTGCCGCGGACCACGGGGTTACCGAAGAAGGGATAAGCGCCTATCCTAAGGAGGTAACCGCCCAGATGGTCTATAATTTTATCCGGGGAGGGGCGGGGATAAATGTCCTGGCCCGTCAAGCTGGGGCAAAGGTGGTGGTGGCGGATTTGGGGGTAGCGGAACAAATTCAAAAATCAAAATTCAAAAATCAAAATTTCATAGATAAAAAAATAGGTTTAGGAACCAAAAATTTTGCCAAAGGGCCGGCAATGACTAAGCAGGAGGCAATTAGGTCAATAGAAAGCGGGATGGAGATATTCTTGGCTGAATTTGAGAAAGGCATAGACATTGCCGGAATAGGGGAAATGGGGATTGGCAATACCGCCTCTGCCAGCGCCATCTCGGCGGTGATAACCGACAAGCCGGTTAAGGAGCTTACCGGAAGAGGCACCGGCATAGATGATAAGACCCATTCTCGTAAAATAGAAATTATTGAAAAAGCGATAGCCTTGAATAAGCCCCAAGCCAAAGACGCCATAGATGTCCTGGCTAAAGTCGGGGGGTTTGAGATCGGGGGGCTGGCCGGGGTAGTTTTGGCCGCGGCCTCTAAACGGGTGCCGGTGGTGATGGACGGCTTTATCTCAACTTGCGCGGCCTTGCTTGCCTATGTCATAGAGCCGAAGGTCAAAGATTATTTGATTGCCTCGCATTGCTCGGTGGAGAAAGGGCATAAGGCGATACTGGAGTATTTAGGGCTAAAGCCGATTTTGGATTTGTCTTTGCGGCTTGGTGAGGGCACGGGTGCGGCCCTGGCGATGCCTGTAATTGAGGCTGGGGTGAAGATTTTGACTGAGATGGCGACCTTCCAGGACGCCGGGGTATCGGAAAGCATATGAAATATTTCCTAATCGCCTTGCAATTCCTGACCCGGATACCGGTCAAGATAAAAGACAAGATAGAAGACCGGGATTACGGTTATTCTATGGCCTGGTTTCCGGCGGTGGGGCTTATTCTGGGCTGGATTTTGGTCCTGGTTTTTAAGCTGGCGATAGTCTTATTTAATCCGGCGATAGCGGTGGTTTTGGTGATTACGGTCTATATGTTTCTTACCGGGGCCTTGCACATAGATGGCTTGAGTGATGCCTGTGACGGTTTATATGGTGGTAAAGGTGATAAGGTTAAGACCTTAGAGATTATGAGGGACAGCCGTATCGGGACAATCGGGGCATTGGCCCTGGTCTTGGATATCGGCTTGCGTTTCGCGCTTTTGTATTCCCTGCCCGTATCTCGGATCCCGGCTTCCTTAATATTAATGACGGTCCTGGGCCGGTGGGGTCAGGTATTCTTTTGCCTGAACGCGCCATCAGCCCGGGCAGAGAGCCGGGGCGGGTATTTTAGCGGTAATTTAACTCCCGGCATATTTGGGTTTTCCAGCATGATAATGTTTGGCATTTGCCTGTTTTTATTAAAGCCGGTTTCTTTAGCCTTACTCCTGGTATTCTTAGTATTGATTATCCGGTTGGCTAAGAATTATTTCCGGCGCAAGATAGGCGGGATAACCGGCGATGCTATCGGCGCGATGAATGAAGGGATAGAAATTCTGGTCTTATTATGGATGAACACGGCGGGAATATAGAGCAGGCCTTAAAACAGTATTCGCTTGTGGAGAGCGCGGTTATAGACTTTAGCGCCAACATAAATCCTTTAGGCATCCCTTACGCGGTGAAAAGGGCGGTAACTAAGGCTATGGATAGCGCGCACAACTATCCGGAATGCGAATACTTGGAATTAAGAAAAGACCTGGCCGCTTTTTACGGAGTGAAGCCGCAAAATCTCCTGCTGGATAACGGCTCCGTGTCTTTAATCTATCTTATCCCCCGGGCCTTGGGATTGAAGAAGGCGCTTATCCCTGTTCCGGCATTCAGCGAATATGAAAAGGCGGCGTGTCTGTCTTCCGGCGAGGCCGCGTTCTTGAAACCTAAAGCTGACTTTAGTCTGGATGTGGATAGTTTAATCAAGGGGCTTAGAGGAAAGGATTCCCTGTATTTAGCCAATCCCAATAATCCTACCAGTCTATCCGTGGATAAAAAAGACCTCTTAATGGTTTTGAAGGAAACAAAAAATAGAGGCGTAATCTTGATCCTGGATGAGGTGTTTATGGAATTTAGCGATTCCCCGCGGGAAGCCACCCTGATTGGCGAGGCAGTCCAATCCCAGGGGTTAATCATCCTGCGTTCAATGACCAAGTTCTTTGCTTTAGCCGGTTTAAGGTTGGGGGGGGCTATCGCTCATCCTAAGGTGATTGCCCGGCTTAAGAAATATCAGCCGCCCTGGCCGGTAAATTCCTTGGCGGTATCCGCGGCCAGAGAGTTCCTGAAAGATAAAAAGTATATCCGTGATTCCTATAAATTAATTCAGGAAGAAAAGGTATTTCTTTATTCTCAATTATCCGGTTTTAGAGCTTTGCAGGTCTGGAGACCTTCAGCTAACTTTATCCTTTGTCAAACAAATTCCCCTCCCCGCGCGGGAGGGGTTAGGGGAGGGGGAATAAGGGACAGATTAGCCTTAAAAGGTATTTTGGTTAGGGATTGTTCCAATTTCCGGGGATTGGATAAAAGTTTTTTCCGGGTAGCGGTGCGCGCCAGAAAAGAGAACCTGAAACTGCTCTCCAGACTGAAAGAGGTGTTAGAGTGAAACAGGCCAAGACTTTAATGGTTTGGGGCACTGCCTCTGGGGTGGGCAAGAGTGTTTTGGTCAGCGCTTTGTGCCGTATATTTTTGAGGCGGGGTTTGCGGGTCTGTCCGTTTAAGGCCCAGAATATGTCTTTAAATTCCTATGTTACCTTAGACGGCGGGGAGATTGCCCGGGCCCAGGTGGTTCAGGCCCAGGCCGCCCGTCTTGAGCCGGATGTGGATATGAACCCGGTGCTCTTAAAGCCTTCAAGCAACGCGATGGCCCAGGTGATTTTGCGGGGCAGGCCGATAGGAAAATACTCCGCCCTGCAGTATAAAAATCTTAAGGCCAGGATTTGGGGCGCGGTTACTGACTCTTTGGATCGGCTAAGGAAGGATTATGACCTGGTGATTATGGAGGGGGCAGGCAGTCCCGCGGAGATAAACCTCTCCAGCCACGATATCGCCAATCTCAAAATCGCGGACTATGCCCAAAGCCCGGTGTTGCTGGCCGGGGATATAGATAAAGGCGGGGTCTTTGCCTCTCTATACGGCACCCTCGCCCTTTTGCCGGAGAGATCGCGCCGCCGGATACAAGGCCTGATTATTAATAAATTCCGGGGAGATAAAAGGCTTTTAAAGAGCGGACTGGAGTATATTAAAAAAGTTACCGGCAAGAAGGTCTGCGGGGTTATTCCTTATTTTAAGGATATCTTGATCCCGGAAGAAGACTCGGCGAATATTGAGAATAAGAAAAACAAAACCGGGCATCCCCTAAAAATAGCAGTGTTAAAATTGCCGCACATCTCTAATTTTACCGATTTTGACAGCCTGGCTTATGAAAGCGATGTGGATTTAAGTTATGCCCAGGGGAAGAAGGATTTGGAAGACGCGGATATGCTGATTATCCCGGGGAGCAAGAATACCCTGGGAGATACGCGCTATCTGCATAATTCCGGTTTAACCCAGGTAATAAAACAATCGCATCAGCAGGGCGCGCTTATTTTCGGGGTCTGCGGAGGGTTTCAGATGCTGGGGGTTAAAATAGTTGATCCTCTGGGTGTTGAATCCGATTTAAGGGAAATCCGGGGGATAGGATTATTAAAGGTAGAAACTTCTTTCGGGAAAGAAAAAATCCTGCGCCGGGTAAAGGGGAGGATGTTGCGGAAAAATATCCGGGTCCGCGGATACGAAATTCATCATGGATTGACCAACCGTTTAAATGGGCAGAAGGCGCTTTTTGAGGTTACGGATATTTCAGGTAAAAGCTACAACGACGGGGCAGTGTCAAACGACGGCCGGGTCTACGGCAGTTATCTGCATGGGGTATTTGATCAGCCGGGTTTTCGTAATCTTATCCTGAATAAGCTCCGGATGAAGAAAGGCCTGCCGCTTAAAGCCAGGGCTTCGGGGATTAACTTAGACGCGGAGTTTGAGAAGCTGGCGGATTTGGTGGAGAATAATATGGATATGAAAGAATTAGAGAGAATTATAAATGCCGGGAATTAATATAATTTTGGCCTATTTTTTGGATATTATTTTTGGTGATCCGCGCTGGTTTCCCCATCCGGTAAGGATAATCGGATTTCTTGTCCGGCATCTGGAGGATTTTCTGCGCAGGTATATCTTTAATTTAAAGATAGCCGGGGTTATCTTGGTGGTTTTGGTTATTGGATTGACTTATTTCCTGGTTTGGGGAATAATAAAGGCAGGTTATCAGCTTAATCCTTTCTTCGGCGCGGCCTTAGAGGTGTTCTTTATTTATACCGCAATCGCGATCAAGGATTTAAAGGCCCATACAATGCGGGTATATTCCAGGCTAAAGGACAATGACCTGGCCCAGGCTAGGAGCTTACTTTCTCAAGTAGTGGGCAGGGATACCGGAAATCTGGATGAGAAAGAGGTGGCCCGGGCCGCGGTTGAGACTGTGGGGGAAAATTTTGTGGACGGAATACTCTCGCCGCTGTTCTATACCTTTATAGGCGGCGCGCCTTTGGCCCTGGCCTATAAGGCAGTAAGTACCCTGGATTCAATGGTTGGTTATAAGAATGAAAGATATATTGATTTTGGCTGGGCCTCGGCCAGGCTGGATGATTTTGCGAATTATATCCCGGCGCGTTTGTCGGTTTTATTTTTGTCTTTAGGAAGCTGGGTCTGCGGCCAGGACGGCTCTTCGGCCTTTCGCCTGGCCTTAAGGGATGGCCGGAAAAACGCCAGTCCCAACAGCGGCCTGCCGGAGGCGGCAATGGCCGGGGCATTGGGGGTGCGGCTGGGGGGAGTGAATTTTTATAATTCCTCGGCCAAGGTAGAGCCGTATATCGGGGATGGCGCCTGCCCATTAGAGGCCAGGCATATCTTAGAAAGTATCAGGATTGTGTATGCTAGTTCGTTCCTGGCATTGTTATCAGGAATAGGTTTAACTTGGATGTTAAAATATTAAAAAGGAGGTGAGTAGAGCTATGGCAAAGAAGGTAGAAAGCGGCAAGGAGAACAAGAAACAGAAGTCAAAGCCGGTTTCCGGGGAGATGTCCTACCGGCTCAAATGCGCCAAGACCGCCAACGGTCTGTCGCATTTTGTGATGTATGGTGATGTGCCGAAGGAGAAGACGTTATTGTAGAATATATTATAACGGAGCTGAGGGTTTTCTCGCTCAGGTCGGTTTTGCCCCGCCTTTGGCGGGGCCGCCAAAGTTCTTTCGTATTTTCGGCGGCTGCGGAACTCGCTGTTTTTGCTCTAGCAAAAACAGCTCAAACATCCTCGCCGTCCCGAGTTTGCCTCGCCTTACGGCTTCGGCCTCGGGATTCCCGAAAATCCGAAAGCTGCTTTGGCTAAAACCGACATTCGCTGCGAAAACCCCCAGCTCCGTTACAATAGGTAGATTATACTAATTTGGAGATTTAAATTATGTCTAATTCAGATGAAAAGGTGAATGGCTTGGCTGTCCATAGTATTGATCAGGCTAATACGGTCTTGATTGACGCGGACAATGTCTTTTGGGCGATGACGGCTAAAGACGCGCAAGGCGCGCCCTTTGTGTCCCGCGAGGTTTTATCCCTTTACCAAAAGCAAAAGGACAGCTTAGATGGGGAAATGAAACAGTTCAGGTTTAGCGCGGAGCTTTCCGCGGTCTATATTGACCCGACTGACCGCTGTAATTCCAACTGCCCTTATTGCTATGTCCCGGCCAAGATGCGTAAACACGGCGCTCAAATGACTAAGGAACAACTTCGCCAGGCCTTGAATAAGGTGCTGGATTATTTTCGGGATAAAAAGAGAAAGCCGGTCATTATCTTTCATGCCAGCGAGCCGCTCTTGGCTAAAGAGGCGGTCTTTTCGGCAATCAGGGAATTTAAGGACAAGTTTAGCTTCGGCCTGCAGACCAATGGTCTGTTATTAGAAAAAGAGGATGTGGAATTCTTGAAAGAATACCGGGTGGGGGTAGGGATTTCCTTGGATGCTCCTCTGCGTTCTTTAAATAACAAGACTCGGCCATCGGCTAAGGGAGGGAATTTTGACGCGGTGATTCGGGCAATTGACTGGTTTGATGGATACCAGGGTTTAAATGTTATCTCCACAATGACCAAGTTCAACATTCATTCATTAGATAAATTGGTGAAGTTCCTGCATAGCAAAAAGGTCCCTTGCGTGTTGTTTAATCCGGTAAGATTGACCCAGAAACATAGCCTGAAAACTAAGCCGGATGAAAAACTGATGACTAAGAATTTCCTGAAAGCCGTAGATACCGCGATAGAGTTGTCTCAAAGCTCCGGCCGCAGGATAGTCGTGGCTAATTTCAGCAACACTATCTTAGGCATAGTTGCCCCCGAGGCCCGCAGGATGATGTGCGATATTTCGCCTTGCGGAGGAGGCCGCTGTTTCCTGACGGTTACCGCATCGGGAGAGATGATCCCTTGCGGAGAGTTTATCGGCTTGAAGAATTCATCCGGAGGTAATATCTTCAAGACCGGGATAAAAGAGGCAATGCAGTCGGCGCCTTTTCAGAAGATCCGTTCCCGTTTTGTGGAGAAGATTGCCGAATGTGATGCCTGCCTTTACCGTAATATCTGCGGTTCGCCCTGCCCTGCGGAGCTGGGTTCTATGGGGAATATGTTTCAGAAGGCCGTATTCTGTGAGTTTTACAAAGCGGTGATTAGGCATGCCTTTAAGCTGATTGCCGAGGGTAAAGAAAAATACTGTTTCCGGGAAGAAGGCTGGGATAACCTGGTCTATAATTACCAATTATGAAAACCTTAAAAAAGACACCCGACGGGTGTCCTCGGATAGTCTTTGCCGCTACCCAAAGCGGAAGCGGAAAGACCACCTTAACTTTAGGGGTGATGCTGGCCTTGCGCAAGATGGGCTTGCGGGTTCAGCCTTTTAAGGCTGGGCCGGATTATCTGGACCCGATGCAGCATAGCGCGGTCTGCGCCAGGATCAGCCGGAATCTGGACTCCTGGCTGATCCAGCCGGGGGCAATCTTAGAGTTATTTACCAGAAACGCCAAGGGAGCGGATATCTCGGTTATAGAAGGGGTGATGGGGCTTTATGACGGTTTCCGGGATACGGAATACGGCTCAACCGCGCATTTAGCCAAGATATTGGGCGCGCCGGTGATCCTGGTCTTAAACGCCGCCTCGTTTTCCCGGAGCGCGGCGGCAATAGTCTTAGGCTGTAAAGAGTTTGATAAAAAGGTGAATCTGTCCGGGGTAATCCTGAATAATATAGGAAGCCCAAACCATTATCATTTTACCAAATCGGCAATTGAAAAAAAGACGAGAATTCCAGTATTGGGGTTTTTGCCCAAGGATGCGGGGATAAGGCTTCCCGAGAGGCACCTGGGCCTGGTGCCGGCCGGAGAGAAAAAACTGGATACAGGTTTATATGCTAAATTACGCGTTTTGGTGGAGAAAAATATAGACCTGCGGCGCATAATAAAAATAAGCAAACAGGCGCCGGGATTAGCGGCGGTTAATTTGTCATTCCCCGGCTTGACCGGGGAATCTATACAGTTGGATTCCCGCTTTCGCGGGAATGACAAGATATTAAATTCAACTGACGCAATACAAGTTACCATCGCCATTGCCAGGGATAAGGCCTTTAATTTCTATTACCAGGATAATCTGGATATTCTGGAAGCTTTAGGAGCGCGTCTGGTGGAATTCAGTCCGCTTAAGGATAAATCTTTACCCCAAGGGATAGACGGTATGTATATCGGCGGCGGCTACCCGGAGCTTTTTGCCGAGAGGTTAGCCAAGAATATAAGCCTTAGACAGGAGACGCATCAGCGCGCGGAGGAGGGGTTACCAATATATGCCGAATGTGGAGGTTTAATGTATTTGGTGAAGCGTCTCGTTAATTTTAAGAAAAAAAGCTTTCCCATGTCTGGTATTTTTAAGTGTTCCGCGATAATGGCGCGCAAATTGCAGGCATTAGGGTATATTGATATTGAGGTCGTCAAAAATAATATCTTAAGCAGGGCAGGTGATAAAATTCGCGCCCATACCTTTCACTGGTCATATCTTGATGCTTTACCAAAGGGCATTGAGTTTGCTTACAAGGTAACAAAGCATAAAGATAAGATTTTTTATGACGGCTTAATTTACAAAAATGTCTTGGCCAGCTACGCCCATCTGCATTTCGCCTCAAACCTTAACCTGGTTCGGAATTTTATAAGAAACTGTAAAAGCTATCACGAGAGCCGATGATTAAAAGAACAAACCCTTCGACTTTACTCAGGGTAAATAATGCCTGTAGTTATTTCCCCTGCCACGAGGATTTGGAAGACTGCACCTTTTGCTACTGCCCATTCTACCCCTGCCAAGAAGAAGGCCTGGGCCGCTATGTCTATTCTTCAAGGCTTAATAAAAAGATCTGGTCCTGCAAAGACTGCGGCTGGATACACCAAAGAAAAACAGTTGACCGTATTTATCGCTTGATCAGCGAACATGGCAGCTATTTAAGAAAAGATATCCCCGTGGCTAAAGCGAGAAGTAAAACCTTCTCGGATAAACAAACCGGGGTTGTGGTCCTGGGCCATGGCAGCAGATTAAAGAAGGCCAATGCCTTGATCCCGGAGATTATAAATGGTTTAAAACGGACTTTGGGATTATCCAAAATATATCCGGCTTATTTACAGTTGGCCAAACCTGATTTAGGCCAGAGCTTAGAAAAGCTGGCTAAGGCCGGTTGCCGCAGGATAATTATTATTCCTTTTTTTCTTTTTGTGGGCAATCACGTCAGTCGGGATATCCCGGAAATAATTGAGCAGGAGAAGAAGAAGTATCCGGAGGTCCGTTTTATCTATACCAAAAACTTAGGCGAAGACAGCCGCATAGCTGATATTGTCGCGGATAAGATAAGAGAAAACATAGGTACGACACTGTAGCGGCGCGATTTATCGCGCGTAAAAGGAGAACGATGACGAAGCCAATAAATGAGGGCCGTAGAATTGAGGAGAAGAGTTTTGAGATTATCGGCGGCCTGCTTAAGAAAAAAGGGATAGATTTATCCGGGCCGCGCAAGGCGGTGATTACCCGGGTGATCCATACCACCACGGATTTGGGCTATGCCGGGGATTTGGTTTTTTCCGCCGGCGCCATTGAGGCTGGGCTTAAGGCGATAAGGCAGGGCAAAAATATCGTGGTTGATTCTACTATGGTTATGGCCGGGATTAACAAAAGTATCACTGCTTGCTTTAAAAATAAGATTATCTGCCGGATACACGATAGAGATGTTATAAAAAAGTCCGGAGAATTAAATCTTACCCGGGCCATTGTGGCGATGCGTAAGTCTCAAAGGGAAAACGAAGGCGGGATAGTCGCTATCGGCAATGCCCCGACCGCGCTTTTTGAGCTTTGTGATTTGATTAAAAACGCCAATTCCAAACCCGCGTTGGTAGTGGGCATCCCTGTAGGTTTTGTAGGCGCGGCAGAGTCCAAGAGGGTCCTGCGCGGCTTGAAAATACCATATATAACTAACAAGAGCCGAAAAGGCGGCAGCACAGTAGCCGCGGCAATTGTCAATGCCTTGTTAATTCTGGCAAACAAACCATAATTCCAATGCGGGTTTGGAATTGGTAATCTTAGCGAAAGAGACAGGAGGTGAAAAAGGAAACAACGGGTAATTAAAATAATTTTAACGGGAATAAGGTTGTGGAAAGAGGTGGAAATCCTCTACTATTCGGTAACTGTAAGAGAAACGAAAGCCAATAAGTCCACTGTTCTGACGATTCGTCGGAATGGGAAGGATGGCAAGTAGGTTAGATGTCTTAAGTCAGGAAACCTCTTATTCCCAAAACTTCCGAGAAAAGGAGAAATGCTATGTGTAGAAGGAAAATAATAGTTTATGTTTTGCTACAGTTTGTTTTGTGCGCTCTGTCGGATATATCTTTCGCTCATAAGCCAGAGGGCGATGGTGCGGCTTCCGATAACCGCAGCCATAAGGAAGGTAAAGAAGCTGATGAATGGAATCCCGTTTCCGCCGGTCCGCTTACTACCTGGACCGCTCCTTTGTGTGACCAAGGAAAATTAGTAGTCCAGACGTTTCTATTCTATAACCGCAGCCGCGGCACATTTAATTCCGACAGCCATTATGGCTCTTTGCCGGCTGACGATAGGAAGTTCCAGTTCCAAGAGCAGTTATTCGCCCAGTATGGCCTTAGTGAAAGGTTAGAAATAGACGCCCAAGCCGTATATCAGGAAAATTATGCCACACAAAGCGATAGAAAGGCGCATACCAATGGTTTGGGGGATAGTTATCTTTTCTTGCGTTATTGCGCCTTAGAAGAAGAAAGATGGCTGCCGCACCTTACGGGAATATTTCAGTTAAAAGTGCCTACGGGAAAATATCAAAAGGCCGACCCTGATAAACTGGGCACTGATTTGATGGGCGCGAGCTCCGGAGGCGGCTCGTATGATTTAGGGGCAGGGATAAACTTGAGCAAAAAACTCAAACCTTTTGTAACCCACGCGGATTTTATATATAGTGTTCCTCAGGAAAGGAAGATAGACACGGTAAAGACCGGCTATGGCAGGTATTTAAATTATGACTTCGGTATGGAGTATTTTATGGCGGCAGGATTTAATCTCAGCTTTGAACTTAATGGTTTTTTACAGGCTGATAAAGAGCAAAGCGGAGAAAAGACTCCTGCCACGGATGTAATGTATTTAAACCTATCCCCGGGGATAGGCTGGTCAAGCGAGAAAATACAAATGCTTCTTGGTTACCAGAGGACACTGACCGGCACCAATACCGATGCCAATGATTCCGTAGTCTTTACCTGTGTGTATACCTTTTAAGGAGGAACAAAAATGAATATTAAAAAAACTGCCTTTTATTTAGTATTATCCGCTATTTTTTGCCTTTTGGCTTCAGGGAACGCCTGGGCAATGCATATATCCGAAGGGATTTTGCCGATGAAGTGGGCCGGGTTCTGGTATCTGATAGCCATCCCTTTCGTGATCAAGGGAATAAGGGATATAAAGAAGAAGACGGAAATCAATCCTCATTTTAAGGTCCTCTTGGGGTTGATGGGAGCGGTAGTCTTCATTATTTCTTGTATGCCGGTGCCGGTGCCTACTGCCGGAACCTGCAGTCATCCCGCCGGAACAGGAATATCGGCGGTGCTGGTGGGGCCGGTAATGAGTATTTTGGTAACCTCAATCGCCTTGCTCATTCAGGCCTTATTCCTGGCCCACGGCGGCCTGACTACCTGGGGCGCGGATATTGTCTCAATGGGAGTAATGGGCTCATTTGCCGCTTATTTTTCTTTCAGGATTCTGCAAAAGTTAAAGGCCCCTTTATTCCTTTGCGGTTTTATTGCCGGGCTTCTCGCGGATTGGGCGACCTATGCCACCACTTCTTTTGAGTTAGCTTCAGCCTTACACGGCAGCAAATCAATGTTGTCGTTATTTTACACTATTCTGGTTGCCTTTATCCCTACCCAGCTTCCCTTGGGGATATTAGAGGGATTTCTCACCGGAGGGATGGTTGTATTTGTCTATAAGCGCCGGCCGGACATCCTGCACTCTTTGGGAGTGACAGGAAAGTCAAAAGTCGAAAGTCAAAAGTCAAAATTACAAACTAAAACCCAAAATCAAAATCTTAGCGGCTATATTTTAATTCTGACCTTCGCCTCTTGGATTCTAACTTCTTCTGTTTTGGCCCAGGAGGAAAGCAAATGGCCGGGGGTAGATGTAAATGTGGTGGAGAAGTTTGCCCAGGAGCACGGCCGGCCGGCTTGGACGCCTTTTATCAATACCGACCAGGGGGATTTATTGCTTTTTGTTTTTCTGCTGGCCGGCGCGGCCGGAGGATTTATGGCCGGTTTCTGCTGGCGAAAATTGTTTTGTGAAAGAGAGGGCGCACAGTGAACGACATTTTCTCGGATTATTTTGCCCAGAGAGATAATTTTCTGACTCGTCTGGATGCCAGGCTCAAGGCCGTTTTTGTGATTATGGCCATTATCCTGACGCTTTATTCGCAAAAGGTGTTCGCGTCTTGGTGTATTATTTTATCAGTTCCGGTGATCCTTTTGAGTATAAAGGTGCCGGTAAAGATAATAATCCATCGTATTTGCGCCCCGCTGGGAATAGCCTTAAGCATCCTGTGCATCCAGACTTTTTATCACGGGAATACTCCGATATGGCGTCTGCATATCGCGGGCTTGAGCTTAACGGCTTACGCCGAAGGGTTAAGATACGGATACGCGATAGTACTTAAGATTATGGCTAGTACTTCTTGGGTGTTATTCTTGAGCATGACCACGCCTTTACCTAAATTGCTGGAGGCCGGACTCTGGTTTAAGCTCCCCCCGGCCTGGATTGAGGTCTGTTTCCTGACTTACCGCTATATATTCGTATTGTTAGAAGACGCCAAAACAGTCTTTGACGCCCAGAAGGTTCGCTTAGGATATACTGCTCCTTTCAGGTCATTGCGTTCATTGGGGGTTTTGGCGGGAACAATCGTGATTAAGGCTTATGACCAAAGCATCGCCACTTATGAGGCAATGATGCTCCGGGGTTATAAAAATATAAATCAAGCTTTAGCTCCTATGGAAAGGCTTAAAACCGCGGATGTCCTTGCCGCTTTTATTTTTGGGCTGATTTTGATAGCATTAGAGAGGGCTGGTTAAAAAAATGAACCCCGCCCTTCCTAGCAGTTGGTATTATGTGTATCTACTAAAGAGTGATAAGATGCCGGCAATCTATATTGGCTGCACTAATGATTTAGTAAGAAGATTAAAAGAACATGTCGAAGGGAAAGTTTATTCTACTAAAAAGATGTTACCGGTAGAATTAATTTATTATGAGGCGTATCCATTCAAAGATTGGGCATATGAACGGGAAAAAAGTTTGAAGACTTATGGAAGCGGTCTATCAAAGCTTAAGTTACGTCTTGGGCTAACGAGTGGAGGAAGGGCGGGGTGAACGTTAATCATAAAGCCATTGAAGCCAAAGAGGTCTATTTTTCTTATCCTGACGGCACTGCCGCTTTAAAGGGAATTAATATTTCTATTCCTAAGGGCGAATTCGCCGGAGTTCTTGGAGGCAATGGTTCCGGTAAAAGCACGCTTTTAAGATTACTTAACGGGCTGTTGAAACCGGCTCAAGGCGATATTTTAATTGAGGGGAAAAATATCAAGTCTATTGACCGGGATGCTTTGTTTACTAAAGTCTGCACTATGTTTCAAAATCCCGAGGATCAGCTGTTTTCTCCCACCGTAGCTCAAGATATCGCCTTTGGGCCTGTGAATATGGGTTTGGGCCGCGAAGAGGTCAGGCAAAGGGTGAGCTCGGCCCTGGAGGCGGTAGAGATGTCCGATTTCGCCCAGCGGCCGATACACGCTTTAAGTTTTGGGCAGAAAAAAAGGGTTTGTTTAGCCGGGGTTCTGGCAATGGATCCGGAAATTATCCTTTTGGATGAGCCTACTTCCTGTTTGGACCCGGCCGGGGTAAGCTCCATAATGCGGTTATTGAAGAATCTAAATAAACAAAAAGGGATTACCTTTGTGATGTCTACCCATTCGGTGGATTTGGTCCCGGTATTTATTGACCGGGTGATTATTTTGGATAAGGGAATAGTAGCCCAGGACGGCGCGCCTCAAGCGGTATTTTCCGATTCGGATAAACTTAAAAGCGCTAAATTACGCCTGCCCCATATCGGCCATTTGTTTGAGGTTTTGAAAAATGAGGATGGCCATAATATTGAGCATTTGCCTTTGACTGTCGGCGAGGCCAGGCAGGAGTTGAAGAAGTTATGGAGTTAAAAGAACTTAGGAAAGGTTATACTACCGGAACTTGTGCTCAAGCCGCGGCAAAGGCGGCGGTGATGATGCTTACTTCAGGCAAGATTGTGGAAACCGTGAATGTAGCAACTGCTTCAGGCGCTAAATTAAATATTAATTTAAGCGACCAGGAAATAGGCGCTGGTTTTGCTCACTGCTCCGTAATCAAAGACTCCGGTGATGACCCGGATATAACTAACGGGGCTAAGTTTTTTGCCGAGGCCAGGTTTTCTGAACAGCCGGGGATTATTCTTAAAGGCGGAAAAGGCGTTGGCCGGGTAACTAAGCCCGGTTTAGCGGTAGCGGTTGGGGAGTGGGCGATTAACCCTGTGCCGCGTAAGATGATTTTGCAAGAACTTGAGCCTTATCTGGAAAAAAGAGGCCTTGAAATAACTATCAGTGTCCCCCGGGGTGAAGAGTTGGCTAAGCAGACCTTTAATCCCCGGCTGGGTATAGAAGGCGGCATTTCCATACTGGGAACAACCGGGATAGTTGAGCCAAAGTCATTAGCCGCCTATAAGGCCTCTTTATCCCTGCAATTGGATGTGATTAAGGCCTCGGGCCAGGTCAGGGCGGCATTAGTGCCGGGGTATGTGGGAGAGAAATTCTGTAAAGAGGTTTTAGGCATAAAAGATGATATAATAGTCAAGATTGGCGACCACATCGGTTTTATGTTTGAGGAGTGCGCCAGAAAAGGGATAAACGAAGTAATTTTTGCCGGGCACATCGGGAAATTAGTTAAGGTGGCTAACGGACAGCTTAACACCCATTGCCAGCATGGAGACGGCCGCGTAGATACTATTGCGCGTTATGCCCGGATGAGCAAGGCCCCGGAAGAAATAATCCGGGAGCTTTCCCTGCAGGAAACTGCTGAGAGCGCCGGGGAAATCCTGAAGAAAAATAATCTAAGCGCGGTATTTGATATGCTGGCTAAGGCAGTAGTAGAAAAGCTGAATGAGCTGGTTAATTCGGTATTAAAGATAAATTGTTATATTCTTTCCTTGCAAGGTGAGCTTCTAGGAAATCGTTTGAATTTTAGAGAAAATGAGTAAAATATATATTATCGGGGTTGGGCCGGGGATAGAAGATTATTTGCTTCCTGTTGCCAAAAAACAAATAGAAAACAGCGATTGCCTGATTTCCTCCAGAAGAATTTTGGCGATGTTTAAAGATTGCAAGAAGGAAGAATTTGTTTTGGATGAGCATTTTGATGAGGTTATTCCTTATGTTCAGGCGCATAAGGATGAAAAAAAACTGGCGGTGCTGGTCTCCGGTGACACGGGATTATATAGTTTATTAGAGAAGTTGTCTAAGGAATTTAAGAAAGAAGAATACGAGGTTATTCCCGGCATCAGCACTTTACAGATTGCTTTTTCCAAGATAGGGGAAAGCTGGCAGGATGCCAAAATTATCAGTCTCCACGGACGCCCGGTGAATAACTTGAGTGAAGAAATTAAGGCCCACTTTAAGGTATTTTTATTCACTGACGCTGATTTTCCTCCGCAGAAAATAGCCGAATATCTGCTTAAGGAAGGCGTAGAAAATAGGAGGGCCGTGGTTTTAGAAAATCTTACCTATCCCAATGAAAGGATAATTGATACTGACTTGGTGAATTTAAGCAAGATGAGAGGATTTGGTTTATGCGTAATGATCGTAAAAAAGATTTAACCTTTACGAACCGCGTAAGTTCGCGGAAGGTTTCAAAGGGGAAGCTTTACGGAATTGGCATCGGTCCGGGAGACCCCAAATTGTTAACTTTGAAGGCTAAAGAGGCGCTGGAGGAGGCGGATATCATTTTTGCCCCCAAAGGAAGCGACGAGGGCGTATCGGTTGCCCGTAGGATAATTGAACAGGTCATTGAGGGTAAAAAGACCTATGTTGAGCTTACTTTTCCGATGACTAAAGATAAGGCGGTCTTGAAAAGATACTGGAAAAAGGCCGCTCAGAGAATCGCGGGAGAAATAAAAAAAGGTAAACAAGCGGCCTTTGTTACCCTTGGTGACCCCTTTATTTACAGCACTTACATTTATCTTTTAAAAATGCTTAAACAGAATTTTCCGAAGATAGATGTTGAGACTATCCCCGGAATAAGCGCCTTTAATGCCGCGGCCTCCCGGGCAGGGTTTTCCCTTTTAGAGGGAAAAGAAAAAATGGCAGTCCTGCCGGTAGGTGAAGACCTGGCGGGAATAGAAGAGGCGCTTAATGATTTTGATACGGTGGTGCTGATGAAGGTAGGGGCAAAACTGCAAAAAGTAATCCACTTGCTTAAACAAAAAGGCCTCACCAAAAATGCCGTCCTGATCAGCCGCGTAGGCCATCCCAACGAAAAAATCATCCGCAATATCGCCTCTATAAAAGACAAAGAGCTGGGCTATCTTTCGGTGATCCTGGTAAAAAAGTAAGCCTTTCGCAGATTCTTCTTGTTACAAGCTCTTTCTTGTGGTATTTTATTATCGAGGGCACATTTATGAAAATACCAAAACTCTATTTTGATACATCTGTATTTAATTTTGCCATTGCCGACGATGTTTTGCTGGAAAGGGAAATTACCCTTAGACTTTTTGAAGAAATAAGGAGTGGTAAATATAACGTGTTTATTTCTCAAATCGTTATGTTAGAGATAAATAAGGCGCCTGAACCTAAAGCAATACAGTTAAGGGATTGTATAAAGAAGATAAATCCTGAAGAGCTTATTTTTGATGATAGCGCGGAGACTTTAGCCAGAGAATACATAGAAAAAGGCATAATTCCTGCCAAATATGAAGATGACGCGTTTCATATTGCTATCGCTTCCGTAAATGATTTGGATGCGATAGTGAGCTGGAATTTTACCCATATCGTAAAACTTAAGACAAAACGGGAAGTTTCAGGGATAAATGCCCTAATGGGATATAAGCCAATTGAAATCTGTTCCCCTCAGGAGGTGGTGGAGAATGTTTAAAGAACCTAAACCAATGAGAGAAATACATGAGATTCAGGAAAAAATTTACGAAGAACACAAAAATATGACTAGCAAGGAAAAGCTTGCCGCCATTCATAGTGAATCTGAAGAAGCAGCAAAAAAGTATGGCCTCAGCCTTAGAAAAGTTTCTCACGTAAAATAACGCGAAAAAGAGTCCTTAATAAAGTCAGCAGCTATATTAAAATAATGACACTTACTCCCCGCTTGATTCCTGTAAAGGTTAGGGCGGGGTTATCTATTTGTACAGCCTCAGGGAAAGGAATAAGGGTTTATATTATAAATAAATATTATGAAGAAAAGCGCAAAAATTTTACTTAAGGTTTATTTCATCGGGGCTGGGCCGGGGGATTTGGAGTTGTTGACTCTTAAGGCGGTAAAGATCATCCGGAAGGCGGATGTTATCATTTATGCTGGCTCGCTGGTGAATAAGGATATCTTGAAATTTGCCAAGAAGGCGGCAGTCAGCTATGACTCCTCTAAAATGACCCTGGAGGAGATCTTGGGGGTTATTGAAAAGGAGAAATCCGATAAGAAAATAATCGCCCGCCTGCATACCGGGGATCCTTCTCTATACGGGGCCACTCAGGAGCAGATGGATTGGTGCGAAAAAGAGGGAATATCCTATGAGGTTATTCCGGGAGTGAGTTCGTTTCAGGCCGCGGCGGCCAGCCTGAAACAGGAGTGGACACTGCCTGGGGTATCCCAGACGGTAATTATTACCCGGCTTTCCGGAAGGACCAAGGTTCCCGAAAAGGAAGATTTAGAGAAATTAGCCAAGATCCGGGCCACCTTAGTTATTTTCTTGAGCGTTCAGGATATCGGCCGAGTGGTTAGAAAATTGAAACGCGGCTATGCCCATGATACCCCGGTGGCAGTGATAGAGCGGGTTTCCTGGCCGGATGAGCGCGGGATTCAGGGGACATTAGCGGATATCGCCAAAAAGGTCAAAGCCGCCGGAATCAAACGCCAGGCCTTGATAATCGTAGGAGAGGTGTTAAGGAAAAAAGGTTATCAGCCCAGCCGGCTTTATGCTAAGGATTTTGCCCACGGATTTAGGCAGATACGCAAGTAATGAAAAAAATAGCGGTAGTGGCGATTAATAAGAACGGCCGGGAGATTGCCAAAATCATTAAACACGGCTTTAGGCAGCAAGAGGTTTCCTGTTTTAATCCTTCGCCGGGTCAGCTTAAGGATTTAGTTACCGGGATATTTGATAAGGATAAGTTTGAAGGCATAATCTTTATAATGGCGATGGGGATTGCCGTGCGGATGATTGCCCCATATCTAAAGAATAAATACCGTGATCCGGCTGTAGTGGTGGTGGATGATTTCTCCCGTTACGCGATCAGCCTGCTTTCCGGACACGAAGGCGGGGCCAATAATTTAGCCATACAAACGGCCAATATTCTGGATGCCGAGCCGGTAATTACTACCGCGACTGAGGCTTTGAAGGATACTATTATTGGTATCGGCTGTAGGAAGGGGATAAAAAAGGAAGATGTGGTGTCGGGGATTAAGAAGGCATTGAGGAAAGCAAGGTGCCCTTTAAAAAGAGTGCGTTATCTGGCTACTATAGATTTGAAGGCTAAGGAAAAAGGGTTATGTGAAGCATCTCAAACATTAGGAGTGCCTCTACGGATTATTTCAAGAATAAGAATTAAGCATTACCAGGGGGCATATACGAAATCAGCATTTGTGTTAAAAAAAATCGGGATAGAAGGAGTATGCGAGCCATGCGCGTTATTAGCCGGAAAAAGAGCGAAACTGATAGTGCCAAAAATGAAATTAAGCGGCCTCACCGTAGCCATCGCCAGGGAAAATTAACCGTTGTAGGTATTGGGCCGGGAAGCCTCGACCTGTTGACTTTAAGGGCAAAAAAGGCTATAGAAAAAAGCAGTGTCATCGCCGGATATAAAACCTATATAGCGCTTTTGGGGAATTTATCCAGAGGCAAAGAATTAATTTCTACCGGTATGACCCACGAAGTGGAAAGGGCCAGGCAGGCTATAGATAAGGCTAAGGAAGGTTATCGCGTCTGTCTCGTTTCCAGCGGCGATTCCGGTGTTTATGGTATGGCCGGACTGGTCTTGGAATTGCTCAAAAAAGATGATAAGATAAAAGTTGAAATCATCCCCGGGGTAATGGCTTCTTCTGGCAGCGCGGCTATTTTGGGGGCGCCGCTTATGCATGATTTCGCGGTGATTTCATTGAGTGACCTTCTTACGGATTTAGGTTTGATTGAGCAGAGGGTTGAAGCAGCCGCGAAGGCGGATTTTGTAATCGCGCTGTATAATCCTAAAGGCAAGAAGCGCGCTAAACCTTTGCAAAGAGCCTGGCAGATACTGATGCGTTGCAGATCACCTAAAACACCGGTGGGGATAGTGCGTAATTGCGAAAGGGTCGGCCAGGAAGTAAAAATCACCACATTAAAAGCAATGCCTTCTTTTAAGAACATAGACATGGTAACCACCATTATCGTAGGCAATTCACAAACTTTTGTTAAAGATAAATATATGATTACCCCGCGGGGATATTTCACTGCTTAAGGCCAAGAAGGTGGGGGGCATGTTTGAATGTAGGCTTATCATAAAATCGGCGCGGTTGGCGCAGTCCGATTTATTACGCCTTGTTTTAATAAATCTCGGTGTGAGAGAGCAGGATATTGTTGAAAAACTGCAAAAAGGAAAAACCTGCCTTTCATTTTTCCTTAAATCAAGAAAAAAGGCCCTGGCGGTTTTTGCCAAAATCCGCGCGCTGAGGCTTAAGGGCTTTTTTCTGCGCGTGAAGCCGTTAAAAGATAAAGATTGGAAGACGCGCTGGAAAAAATACGTCAAGCCTTTTGCCATCACCAGGCAGATTCGGGTTGTGCCCTTATGGAAGGCGCGGCAAGAAACAAAAAAGAGCGATAAGGATATTTATATTGATACGGTTTTTGCCTTTGGCTCAGGGCTGCACGCGACTACGCGAATGATGGCGCGGTTCATTGCTTTGGAAAAAGGAAGGTTTTCGTGTTTTCTTGATGTAGGCACCGGTTCAGGCATACTCTCAATTATTGCCCATAGATACGGCGCGAGCCAGCTCTATGCCATTGACATTGACAAAGACGCGATAAAGACGGCGCGGCGTAATTTAAGGATAAATCAGTGTCGGCCAGCCTGTATAAAGACGCTAAGTTTTGATGAGTTTCGCGCAGAGAAGCAATTTGATTTTATCGCGGCAAACCTGCTCACCGAGGATTTGATCAAGCTAAAGAACAAGTTCATCGCGTGCCTGAAGCCGGGAAAATATCTGGCGGTTTCCGGGATTTATCGCGATAATTATTCCGGTTTCAGGAAAAAGTTTAGCGACAGGCGGCTCAGATGCCTGCGGGTGCTCGTTCAAAAAAACTGGTACGCGCTTTTATTCACGCGCCGCTGACGCGGTGATATATTAAATTAAAAATACATAGGAGGACTCAGCCCATGGTAAAATCAATTAAAGGCAGTAAGACAGAGCAGAATTTATTGAAGGCATTTGCCGGTGAGTCGCAGGCGCGTAACCGTTATACTTACTTTGCCTCTGCCGCGAAAAAGGAAGGCTATGAGCAGATAGCCAATATTTTCACCGAGACCGCGGAGAATGAAAAGGAGCACGCCAAGGTGTTTTTTAAACATCTTGAAGGCGGGGATGTGGAGATAACCGCGGTATATCCTGCCGGGGCAATAAAGGACACAAAAACCAACCTTGAGGCCGCGGCCGCGGGCGAAAACTTAGAGTGGACCGCGCTGTATCAGGACTTTGCCAAAACAGCAAAGGACGAAGGATTTCCTGATGTGTGCCGTTCATTTGAACAGGTGGCCAAGGTTGAGAAATTCCACGAAACACGTTACCGTAAACTTATTAATAACCTTATGAATGGTGAGGTATTTAAGAAAAAATCTCCGGTAAAATGGCACTGTATCAACTGCGGATACGTAAGTGAATCAGCTGATGCCCCCAAGGAATGCCCTGCCTGCAAGCACCCACAGGCCTATTATGAGGTCTTGGCAGAGAACTATTAGTTGTTATCTGTTCAGAGCAAATCATTATGTCATTTCAGGAAGTTAAAGAGAGAATAGCCCAAGACATCCTTAGGCTTTCGCGAGGCGCATATCGTGATAAGCAAAAAAGTATCTTGCGCTTTGAGGTGCCTTGTCCGCGAGTTAATTGCTTAGATTGGCTGGACGCTCAAACAAGCCAGGTTAAGCTGTATTGGGCAAGCAGGGATAATTCTTTCCGGATGGCGGGAATTGGAACCGCGGATATAACGCGAGGTAGCGCGATTGATACTTACAATGCGCCTTTTAACGCTATTTCCCAAAGGCTTTCGGCAGGCGGTGATATCCGTTATTATGGAGGAATGGATTTCTATCCGCCTGAAGTTAATAGAGACATAGCCGGCACGAGAAAGACGGCGCAAGAATGGAAGGCATTCGGCGCCTACTGTTTTTTACTTCCTCGCTTCGAAATTGTAAAGAGAAAAGGTGAATGTTTCTTTGCCTGTAATATAGTAACCCAAGATGTTACTGAATCCTTGATTAAGGATTACCTGCGCGCTTTAGATGAAATTTTATTTTCTCTGAGCCTGGCGGATGTTTCTATTCCGAAGATTAAGTCTTTTTCCGTGTCTCCCAATAGCCAAGAATGGCAAAAACTATTCAAAGAGCATATTCAGCCTTCAGGTAAAACTATCTATCAAAAAATAGTCTTGGCCCAAAAGACATCTATTGAGCTTGTTTCAAAGGTTGATCCCCTTGCGGTATTTAAAAAACTTACTCAACAGGCGCAAGGCTCTTTCCACTATTATTTCCAGCCGCAAGATGACTGTGCCTTTTTTGGCGCGTCACCGGAGCGCCTGCTTAAGCGTCAAGGCGTTGCTATCGAAAGCGAGGCCCTTGCGGGGACAAGGCCGCGGGGAGAAACAACTGATGAGGACGCTCATTTTGAAAAAATACTGCTTGATTCACCCAAAGACGCGCGGGAACATAAAATCGTGGTTGAGGCGATTAAAGACGCCTTCAAAAAATTATGCGTGTCTTGGCAGGCGGATGCCGTGCCCTCGGTGGTAAAGGCCTCAAGCGCGCATCATTTAATTACCCGTTTCCAAGGGACATTGAGGGACACAGTAGATGACGCCCAGATTTTAACCGTGCTTCATCCAACACCCGCGGTAGGCGGGATGCCCAGGGCTCAGGCGCTAAAGGCAATCGCGAAATTAGAGCCATTTGAGCGCGGCTGGTATGCCGGGCCGATAGGGCATATAGGCTATGATTCAGTTGATTTCGCCGTTGCCCTTCGTTGCGCGCTGATGCAGGGCAGCCGCGTCAATTTATACGCTGGCGCGGGTATTGTGGAGGGCTCAACCGCGGATGAGGAATGGCAGGAGATAGAGCAGAAAAAGAGCATTTTCCTTAACCTTTTTAGCGAGCGATAAATGTTTGATCTACGCGATACAAAAAACATAAACCATCTCTGGGGAAAGCTGATTATTGAGGAGCTGATACGCTTGGGGGTGGAGCATTTTTGTATTGCTCCGGGTTCGCGTTCCGGGCCGCTGGTGGTCGCGGTTGCCGAGAATAGGCGCGCGAAGAGCTTTATTCATTTTGATGAGCGGGGCCTGGCCTATTATGCCTTAGGGTATGCTGCCTCAAGTGGTAAGCCAGCTTGTCTTATCGCGACCTCAGGCACGGCGGTGGCCAATTTTTTCCCCGCGATTATTGAGGCATCCAAGAAAAAACTTCCCTTGATTATTCTGACTGCTGATCGTCCCCCTGAATTGCGGAACACCGGAGCTAATCAAACCATTGACCAGGTAAAAATTTTTGGCGATTACGCGCGTTTTTTCTTTGACCTGCCCTGCCCCACGAAAGAGATACCCTTAGAAACGGTAGTAACTACTATTGATCAGGCAGTCTATCGCGCGCGCGCCAACTTCCCCGGCCCGGTGCATATAAATTGTATGTTTCGCGAGCCGCTGGCTCCGATACCGGAAAAAGGATTTACCCCGGGGAACTTAAAACCTCTTAGCCGGTGGTTAAAAAATTCCTTGCCGTGGACGCGCTATACGTTTTATGAAAAAAGCTTATCATCAGAGGAGCTTAAAAACCTTGCTCAGGAACTTAGCGCGATCAAACGGGGAATTATCGCTGTAGGGAAATTAAGAAATGAAGAGGAAGAGAAAAATGTCCTTATCCTCGCGCGTATCCTGCAATGGCCGGTTTTCGCCGATATAACCTCTGGATTGCGCCTAAAAAGTAATGACGAAATGGTAATTCATTATTTTGACCAACTCTTGCTTGAGCCCGCGCTCTTGGCGCGCTATAAGCCAGATGGCGTTCTTCATCTGGGAGGACGATTGACTTCGAGCCGCTGGTATGAGTTTATTAAAAAGATTACCCTCATTTCTTATATTACCGTGCTTAATCATCCTTTGCGTAATGACCCCCTGCATCGCGTAACAACGCGGATTGAATGTTCAGTTTCCTATTTTTGCGGGGCTATCAAGCAGTTTTTAAAACAGCGCAAAAGGAATAATTTTACCGCCCAGCTCAAAAAGGCATCCGAACGCGTTCAGCAATGTCTTTTAGCTGAGATAAATGGGGCCGCGTCTCTTACTCCCGGCGTTTTGGCACAGCGTATAAGCACGCTCCCTTCCCAGGAAACAGGGATATTCTTGGCCAACAGTATGTCTATTCGAATAATGGATATGTTTGCCGGGGTAAATAAGAATTTATGCCGCGTGGGTGCGAACCGCGGCTCAAGCGGTATTGATGGTACCATTGCTTCCGCGATAGGGTTCACTAATGGTTTAGGTAAGCCTTGTGTCGTGCTTATCGGGGATTTAGCCTTTCTCCATGACCTTAATTCTTTGGCGCTGGCAAAAGAACTTAAATATCCGCTGGTTATTATTGTAATCAATGATCGCGGAGGCGGGATTTTTTCTTTTTTGCCGATTGCCGCGTTTCCGAGTGTTTTTGAAAAATATTTTGCCGCGCCGCATACCTTTAGCTTTGAGCTGGCGGCAGGAATGTTTCAGATCGCCTACGCCAGGGTGACAACAGCGCGGGAATTCGCTGACACTTACCGCGGCGCTTTAGAAAAAAAGGGAACAACTATTATTGAAATTGAAGCTAATCGCGATGAAAATTATAAGGCGCTGCAAACTTCGCAAAACACGATACGAGCTTGTTTGAGGGGGAGGCCTAAGAAATGAAGAATCAAAAGATTAAGTGGATAAAAACGCTAAGCTTTAGCGATATTGAATATGAAAAGACAGAGGGAATTGCCAAAATTACCATTAACCGCCCCGAGGCGTTAAACGCCTTTCGTCCTCTAACTGTGATTGAAATGTCTAAGGCCCTGGATGACGCGCGTAATGATGAGAAAATCGGGGTAATAATTCTCACTGGCAAGGGAAGGCGCGCTTTTTGTTCAGGCGGAGACCAAAAGATACGCGGCGATGCCGGATACAAGGATGGAAAAGGCGTCCAGCGGCTGAATGTGCTTGATTTTCAGCGCCAGATGAGGACCTGCCCCAAACCGATTATTGCCATGGTGGCCGGTTATGCCATTGGCGGTGGAAATATCTTGGCTCTTATGGCAGACCTTACGATTGCCGCGGATAACGCTATTTTCGGTCAAACCGGGCCAAAGGTGGGCTCATTTGACGGCGGCTATGGTGCTTCTTATCTGGCGCGGGTGGTGGGGCAGAAGAAGGCGCGGGAAATCTGGTTTTTGTGCCGCAAGTATAACGCCCGGGAAGCGCTTCAAATGGGCTTAGTGAACAAGGTCGTAACCTTAAAAGACCTGGAAAAAGAAACTCTCAAGTGGTGTAAGGAGATTCTGGCGAATTCTCCGATTGCCCTACGCTGCCTTAAGGCAGCCTTAAACGCTGACTGCGATGGCCAGGCCGGCCTGCAAGAATTAGCCGGAAATACCACGATGCTTTTTTATATGACCGAAGAAGGCCAGGAAGGCCGCGATGCCTTTGTGGAAAAAAGAAAACCCAACTTTTCGCGCTTCCCCAAACGGCCGTAAGATAGTTACAATATCCGCATAATGAATAGTAGATTAAAAGCCTGGCAGATGGCTTGTCGGCTAAAGACTTTGCCCGCGGCAGGGGCACCGGTAGTCATAGGCGCGGCAATGGCCTACGGGGATGGGGTATCCCATTTCTTAAGCGCGTCTTTATGCCTTTTGTGCGCGCTTTTGATTCAGATCGGGACGAATCTTGCCAACGACTATTTTGATTTTAAGAAAGGAGCGGATACCTCCGAGCGTATTGGGCCGACCAGGGTAACCCAGGCAGGCCTGCTCAGCCCTCAGGCAGTAAAGAGAAGTTTTATTTTTGTTTTCGCGGCCGCTATTTTGGCATCAGCCTATTTGGTGTACAGGGGTGGGGTGCCTATTGTGGTTATCGGTATTTTTTCTATCGCCTCAGGAATTCTTTATACCGCTGGCCCAAAACCGCTGGGGTATATAGGCCTGGGTGAGCTTTTTGTCTTTATCTTCTTTGGGCCGGTTGCCGTGGCCGGGACTTATTATACGCAATCACTCGCTTGGAATAACGCGGCAATCCTCGCGGGATTAGGAGCGGGCGCTCTTTCAGTCTCAATGCTCTGCGTCAATAATTACCGGGATATATCTACTGACGCCCTAACCGGCAAATCCACCCTGGCCGTGCGTTTTGGCAGGGGCTTCGCTCAGTGCGAATACATAGGCTCGATTCTTTTCGCGGCGGCAATCCCTGTTTACCTTTATCTTATCACCAAGGAGCATTTCAAGATAGTATTTGTCTCAAGTATAATCCTCATTGCTATTCCCAGCATTCAAGTCATTCTTACCAAAACTGACGGCCCTTCGCTTAACCGGGTGTTAGGCTTTACCGGAAAACTCCTGATTATTTACAGTATTCTTTTTTCCCTGGGTTGGATACTGTGAAAGTTACCTCCTTTAAAATCTATCGCTATGCCTTGCCCTTAAAATCTCCCATTGTAATTCGAGGCAGAAGCCAAACGCGTTTACGGGAAGGGATTATTCTTTCTTTGACCCTGGATGACCAATGGCAGGGATTTGGCGAGATTGCTCCTCTCAAAGGATTGGAGGGTGGAGAAATAGAAGAATGTCTCAATAATCTTAAGGAATTCACTAAGGGTTTAGCCATTCAAGAATTTCCTGATGAATTAGACGGTTTGTTTCGTCAGATAGGTTTATGTCCCCTTATCCCCGAAGTCCGTTTTGGGGTGGAAACAGCGCTTTATAGCGCGTTAGCGCGTAAACTGCAAAAGCCGCTGTCTTATCTTTGGGGAGAATCTCCAAGTTCTGCCATTATGGTTAATGGACTGCTTCAAGAGGAAGAGCCTCTTGGCCAGGCGGTTAATGATTTGCTTAGAAAAGGGTTTCAATCAATAAAAGTAAAGGCCGGCGGCGCGGTAAAAAAAGATGTTGAGCGTGTCAAAGCGGTTTTGAAATTGTTGAATAATCGCGCCCGGATACATTTAGACGTGAATCAAAGATGGAGTTACGATGACGCCCTGTATTTCGCGGGCGCGATTGACCCCAAGCAGATTGAATACCTTGAAGAGCCTTTTAAAGACATAGAAAAGACTTCTGTTTTTTTTCATAAGACAGGCATCGTCTCCGCCTTAGATGAATCGCTTATTTCACAAGGAGGTAAGGCTGTTAAGATGCGTGAAGGGGTGAGGGCCTGGGTGTTAAAACCTACTCTGTTGGGAGGCGTAAGGAAAGCGCTTGTGATGGCAAATGATGCCAAGAAAAACGGAATACAAATTGTGGTGAGTTCTTCGTTTGAATCCGGAATCGGATTGTTTTCTCTAATTCAGCTTGCCGCGGGGCTGGGCGGCACTTGCCGGGCAGGGATTGATACCTTAAAATATTTTGAAAAAGATTTATTAAAGGCGCCTTTTGTGATTCAAGAAGGAAAGATAGTAGTGTCTCCTAAACCTCTAAGTGAGGGCGATATTAATTTCGAAAACTTAAGTCAAGCTTAACCCCCCCCAAAAAAATTATGCAGATTCGCTGTCCTATAAAAATAAACGCGCTTAAATATGGCTGGCGGGGCGCGATTATATCTGATAGCGAAACGCTTACTTATAAAGCCTTTGACCGCGCCATAGACTATTGCGCCCAAAAACTCAAGCATATAGGCATTAAGGAAAAAGAGAGGGTTTGTATATCGGCTCCGGCAAATCCTGAATACATCATTACCTTATTTGCCTTGTGGCGCATTGGCGCGGTGGCCTGCCTTTTAAGCGATAGGCTTCCGCCGGAGGCGCTTGGTGAGCAAATAAAAAATGTTCGCGGAAAAACTCTTTTCGCTAGAGAACCTGAAGCGTATAAAAACCTTCCGGTTGACGTAATTTCTTTAGAAAGCATAGTTATAAAAAACGCGCCGCTAACTTTATCTAAAAGTGTCCTTTACGCGTTTAATCAACCGGCAACAATACTTTTTACCTCAGGCAGCCGCGCCCTGCCCAAAGCTGTTCAACATACCTTCGCCAACCATTATTACAGCGCGCTTGGCTCCGATGGAAATATCCCGGTTAAGTCTTCTGACCGCTGGCTTTTATCTCTGCCGCTTTATCATGTGTCCGGCCTGAGTATTCTATTTCGTTGTTTTTTAAAAGGCGCGGCAGTGGTTATTTCTAAAAATAAAGATGTCTGTTCGGTAATTAGTAAGTGTCATATTACCCATGTTTCCTTGGTGGCCGCGCAGTTACAAAGAGCTTTGGCGGCAAAAGGGTGTAGCGCGCTCAAGAAACTTAAAGCGCTGCTTGTAGGAGGGAGCGCTATGCCAGAACAACTCAGGGCAGAGGCGCGCAGCCGAGGAGTTCCTCTCTATGTATCATATGGGCTCACGGAAATGGCTTCTCAAGTAGCAACAACCGCCACGCTTAATCATAAAGGCGCGAAAGTGCTGCGTTATCGCAAAATACGCGTGGCTTATGACGGAGAAATCCTGGCCGCCGGCAAGACGCTTTTTCAAGGTTATATCAAAAACGGAGCGTTAAAGCCGGCAGTTGATAAAGATGGCTGGTTTCATACCGGGGATATGGGCTCTCTTAGAAGAGGAGGATTTCTGACAGTAAGGGGGAGGAAAGACGCCATGTTTATCTCAGGGGGAGAAAACATCTTTCCTGAAGAGATAGAATATTTTTTGCGTAAGTGCGCGTTAATTGAAGATGCTTATGTTGTGGCGCATCCCAATCAGGAATATGGATTTCGTCCGGTTGCCTTCATAAAAATAAAAAAAAACCAGCGCCTAAACCCTTTGGCGCTGGAAAAATATTTAAGTAAATTCCTGCCTAAATTTAAGATTCCCGACGCCTTTTATATTTTGCCGAAGGAGTCAGTTTCTATCGGCGTAAAGTAAAGCAAAAGCTCCTTCCGGAAGTTTTTACGCGACGGTTATAATGGTAAGTGATTTATTTTATGGAGTCGTGCCATCTTTTCGCGTAGGCTTGGGGGGAGGGGAGTTTTCTTGCGGGTGCGGGCGTCAACAGACACATGGACTATCTTTACGCGTCCAGCGCGGATTCTACCTTGTTTGAGAATGTCAACCTGGAAAGTAAGGGAGGAATTCCCTATGTGCGCGACCTTTAGGTGAATCTCAATATTATCCCCTAAGCGTAAGGGCGCGCTATAATCAGCCTCGGCATAGACAACCGGCAAATGATGTTTATTTTTTCGCGTTACTGTTGCTAAATCATATCCTATGCTCTCCAGAAATGCCTCGAATGCCTCCTGGTAGAAGCAGAATTGGTTAGGGAAGAAGATAACTCCCGCGGCATCCGTATCCTGAAACCTGATTTTTCGCTTGTATATAAACATAGTTGCAGTATAACATACTTATACTGGAGTTTGCAATAGAAATGGCTTCTTAGGGTGGAAACAATATAAAATTAGAAAAATAAATAAAACTATGATATACTTAAATAGGGGTGAATAACGATGAGTGAAATTATATTTATCATTGAAAGTTCAGACGAAGGCGGCTACACTGCTAAGGCTCTAGGTTACTCTATCTATACCGAAGGTGAAACTTTGGACGAGCTAAAAGAAAACATCAAAGACGCGGTAAAGTGTCATTTTGACGAAAAGACCATTCCTCGTATCGCGCGTCTCCATATGGTAAAAGATGAAGTAATGGCGATATGAAGCTTCCCAGGGAAATCAGCGGAGAAGAACTCGCTAAGCTTCTCAGAAAATATGACTACGCGATTACGCGACAAACCGGCAGTCATATGCGGCTTACCACTATTCTGCACGGCGAACACCACATCACTATCCCCGCGCACAAATACCTTAAAATCGGCACATTAAGCAGCATTTTAAGCGATATCGCTATCCATTTCAAAATAGATAAAAGTGATTTAATCAAAGAATTATTCTAATAATTCGATCCAGCGGACGGTTTGATGCGCTTTATTCGTCTACCCTTAAATCTCGATAGTTTCTTCACGCTTTTACGCTTTCTTCGCATTTTTGCGGTATAAATTATTTCTTATATTTTTTGCGCTTTTGCGTTTAAATGAAAGGACCATACGGTGAGGCAAAAAGTACTTATTTTTGTGTGTTGTTTTTTCGCGGTGATAAGCCTTGGGGCTAAGAAAATTGGGGTGATTAAAATTGGCTGTGTGGGGCCGATTACCGGGGATCAGGCAAGTTTAGGGCTGGACCAGCTGCATGCCTTGCAAATCGCTGTTGATGAGACTAATGCTAAAGGGGAAATTATTCCCGGCTACCGCCTTGAAATTGTTTCACTTGATGACCAGCACAACCCATCTCAGGCAGTAGCTATGGCCAAGCGTTTAGCATCTGATCCTGCAGTGGTAGCAGTAGTCGGCCATGTGAATTCATCCTGCAGCCTGGCGGCAGGGCCAATTTATCAAAACGCCCGGCTTACCCAAATTTCACCTTCTTCCTCAAATCCGGAAATCTCCCGTAAAGGATACGATACCTTTTTTAGGACCTGCGCCACCGATGATATTCAAGCGCCTCAGGCCGCGTATTTTGCCTTTACCCAATTAAAGGCGCGGCAAGTTTTTATCATTGATGATAAGACTACTTATGGTAAAGGGATTGCCGACGAATTTGAAAAAGAGATTCTGCGCTTAGGGGCAACTATGTTTGGCCATGAAGGGATTATGCAGGGTGATAAAGATTTTACCCCCTTATTGACGAAAATAAAGGCACTCAATCCTGAGGTTATCTTTTTCGGAGGGATGTATCCGGAAGGGGCATTGTTAGTCAGACAGGCCAAGGCTTTAGGACTTAGCGCAGAGTGGCTGGGCGGTGACGGTCTCTACGTTCCGGCATTTATCGTCTTGGCTAAGGAGGACGCCGAGGGAGTTTATTGCACCTTTATCGGCGCGGATGTCCGTAGCTTGGCAAGCGCCAAGCACTACATAGAAACCTATAATGCCCGTTTTGGCCAAGAGCGCGGGCCTTATAGCGCCTATGCCTATGATGCTTCTAATATTATTATAGATGCTATTCGCAAGACCGGAAAGCTTGACCGTCAGGCTATCCTTGCCCAGGTGAAAGCAACCAAAGATTTCCCCGGGATTGTCGGCGTAACCAATTTTGACGCTAAAGGGGATTCTACTATCGGTCTTATAGGGGTTTTCCGGGTGAAGAACCAAGCCTTTGAGTATATAGGCCCTGCCAAGAAGTGAGCCACCTAGAAACTTTCCTGCAACAGCTGATTAACGGCCTGACCATTGGGATGATTTATGCCCTGATAGCCCTTGGCTATACCATGGTCTACGGGATTATCCAGCTGATCAATTTCGCGCACGGTGAAATTTTTATCACCGGCGCGTTTTTTGGGCTAGCTGTTTTTTCGTTATTTCCCTCTCTAACGCAATGGAACAGTGTTTTTACACTTGTCCTGATGTTTTGCGCGGCGATGGCCGGCTGCGGGCTCTTGGGTGTGGTAATAGAGCGTATCGCCTATCGCCCCTTGCGTAAGGCGCCAAGGCTGGCTTGTCTGATTACCGCCATAGGCATTTCTTTTATCCTGCAGAATGTGCTGATGCTTATCTGGGGCCCGGTAGATAAGAGCTTTCCCGCGTTTTTCAAACATTCGGCTTTGACTGTCGGGGCGCTGCGTATTACCTTCATGCAAGGTTTTATCATTACTACCAGCTTGGTGATGATGATTGCCTTGCGTTTTTTTGTAACCCGGACTATGTTGGGTAAGGCCTTGCGCGCTACCTCAGAAGATATGACTGCCGCCCGGCTTATGGGTATTAACGTAGATAAAGTAATTAGTGTGTGTTTTTTAATCGGCTCGGCTTTGGGCGGCGCGGGTGGGGTGATGTATGGGATGTATTATAATACCATTAGTTTCCATGACGGCTATCTGGTGGGGATTAAGGCCTTTACCGCGGCGGTGCTGGGAGGTATCGGCAATGTTCCGGGGGCAATGCTGGGGGGGATAGCCTTGGGGATGCTGGAAGGATTAGGCGCGGGATACCTTTCTTCGGCCTGGAAGAATGTATTCGCGTTCTTGATTTTAGTCATCCTGCTTTTATGCTGGCCGTCAGGAATTTTAAGAAAATCCCGCAATGAATAAAAGAGCCCTTACGGCATATCAAAAGAAAGGGAAACTTTCTCGATGGGCTATGTCCGCGGTTGTCCTCTTAATCCTTGTCGCGTTGCCGCTTTTTAACCATAATGAATATCATCTGGAAGTCCTGGTCAGCGCGGGGATTTTTGCTATTCTCGTATTAGGGCTAAATGTGATGACCGGTTATTGCGGCCTGCTCAACTTAGGGCAGGCCGCCTTTTTCGCGGCCGGCGCCTATACCTACGCCTTACTCAACGTAAAATTAGGACTGTCTTTTTGGGTAAGCCTGCCTGCCTGTGTTATTTCAGCCGGAGGCTTAGGCTTACTTTTTGGCTCTTGCGTGCTTAGGCTTAAAGGTGATTATCTTGCTCTGGTGACTTTGGGTTTTGGGGAGATTGTCCGTATCGCCCTTAACAATATGGATAGTTTAACCGGAGGGCCAAACGGCCTGACCGTGAGTCATCCGGTTATTGGGCTTAGCCCTAAGAGTTTTGACTTTGGCATCAAGAGTATGCCTTATTATTATCTTACCTTATTGGCAATTATAGTAACAGTCATTATAACTAATCGTTTATCGTCTTCGCGTTTTGGCCGGGCGTGGATCGCGATTAAGGAGGATGAAGTAGCTGCCGCCTGCATGGGAATCAATACCGGAAAGCTTAAATTGCTGGCTTTTTGCGCGGGGTCGGCGATAGCCGGGTTTGCCGGATGGCTTTTTGCCGGTAAACAGGGTTTTGTCTCGCCGGACAGCTTTGATTTTATTACTTCAATAATGCTGGTTGCTATGCTGGTATTGGGTGGTATCGGAAGTATCTCCGGTTCAATTGTGGGTGCGGTGGCGCTTACCGTATTACCGGAAATTTTACGACCATTACAGCAATATCGGATGTTTCTTTTTGGCGCGGTGATGATTGTAATGATGTTATTTCGGCCTCAAGGTATTTTGGGCGGGATGCGGATTTTTGAAGAATTCAGGCCCGAAAACGAGCGCGTTCGCCAGGAAGAAGATGAAGTATTGTCCGAGGATTTAAGGCAATGATATTGGAAGTCCAAGGTATTTCTAAACATTTTGGCGGAATTACCGCGCTTAGCAATATTAGTATGTCAATAGCTAAATCAGAGATCGTCGGGCTGATCGGCCCTAACGGGGCGGGTAAAACTACTTTCTTTAATTGTATCACCGGCGTCTACCGGCCTGACTCAGGAAAGATTGCTTTCGGTGAATACGCGCAGGATATTACCCGTTTCCCGGCTCACCGGGTAAGTGAACGCGGAATAGCCCGGACATTTCAGAACGCGCGGGTCTTTGCCAGTATGAGCGCGTTAGAAAATGTGATGGTGGGGACTTTTTCGCGCACATCATCAAATATCTGGGCTACTTTAAGGCGTTCATCCGGGATGAGAAACGAAGAACAAGCGGTGCGTGGGCGCTCGGAAGAGTTATTGCGTTTTGTAAAACTAGGTAATCGGGCATCTGATTTGGCATCCAGCCTGCCGTTTGGCTTACAAAGGCGCCTTGAGATTGCCCGGGCATTAGCTACCGAGCCGCGTCTTTTGCTGATGGATGAGCCGGCGGCGGGGATGAACGCGGGAGAGAAATTAGAGCTGTTGGAGATAATCCGCAAGATTCGCGCCAGCGGCGTCAGTGTCCTGGTCATTGAGCATGATATGAAGCTGGTAATGGGGCTTTGCCAGAGAATAGTGGTGCTTGATTCAGGTGAAAAAATTTGCGAAGGCAAACCCGGTGATGTCCAATGCAATCCTAAAGTAATCGAGGCCTATCTAGGAAAAAGTAAAAAGTAAAAAGGCAAAAGGTAAAAGAAAGTATGGTGTTAAAGGTTGAGAATCTGCGTGTCGGCTACGGTAAGATTGAGGTGCTTAAGGGGATAACTTTAGAGGTCAGCCAAGGCAAAATTACCGCGCTGGTCGGGGCTAATGGGGCGGGAAAGTCAACTACCTTAATGGCTATCTCAGGAATTTTGCCTTTTAAAGAAGGTAGTATGGAGCTTGACGGCAGGCGGATAAAGCGTATCCGGCCGGATGAGATTGTCTCCAGAGGAATTGTTCAGGTTCCTGAAGGAAGGCGGGTGTTTCGCGGATTAACGGTGTTAGAAAACCTTCAGCTGGGCGCTTTTGGACGCCAAAAAGACCGCACGGTTAAAGAAGACATAGAGCGGGTATACAGGCTTTTTCCCATACTTTCTGAACGCCAGAAGCAGGAGGCCGGGACACTTTCCGGCGGAGAACAACAGATGCTGGCCATCGGCAGGGCGCTGATGGCCAAGCCTAAGATACTTTTGCTTGATGAGCCCTCACTTGGCCTGGCGCCTTTAGTGGTGGAGAAAATCTTTGATGTCCTCTTAAAAATTCAGGCGGAAGGTGTGGGGATATTGCTTGTAGAGCAGAATGCCCGCTGGGCGCTTGAGGCCGCGGCTTGGGCCTATGTTCTTGAAACCGGAAAAATTGTCTTAGAGGGAGAAGGTAGAAAGCTTCTTATGAATACCCAGGTGCGCAAAGCTTATTTAGGGGAATAAAAAGAGGATATTACGTGAAGAGAGAATCCGTATTTCAACGGAATGGGGCTGCATACGCTTTTCGCGGTTATTCGTTTATTTGGCGGGACATTTAAGAATTTTGTTTTTGTGCAGGTCGGGGCATTAGATGCCGGAAATTTTAAAAGCCCGCGGGAAATGGATAGCTTTAAAGAGGAAATCTCTAAGGGCTTAGACCGCAGGGAATGCCGTTTGTGATATTGCCTATAAAAGTTTAACCCAGCCGGTAATGCGCCCCGAATCAGCTCTCAAAATTATGCTATTCGTTTACCGTCGCGATATTAAGCCGGCTGATTCCTATCTCGCTTAATAGGTCAAGGATATTAACCACGTTTTTAAAGCTGACATTCCTGTCTGCTGAGAGTATAACCGCCACATCATGGTTGTCCTGGAATTTGGCCTTTATTCTTTTTCTTAATTCAGCGCTGGTAACCAATTCTTTCTCAATATATACCGGTCCTTCGCGGGAAACATTAATCGTAACCACATCATTCGGCTGAATTTGTTTGGCATGTGATGCCTGGGGGATATTTATCGTAAGAGAAGACGTCATAATATAATTTGCCGTCACCATAAAAATAATCAGCAACACAAGGCTTATATCTACAAACGGGATGATGTTTATTTCCGATATAATCTCATCAAAATTATCTCTTTGCAATGCCCTCGCGCCCATCGCTTAACTTCTCTCTTTCTCTTTAGCCATACACACAGGTGTCAGCATCCGGGTAAAATTCTCAGCCGAAACGATTATTTTCTTGATCCGCCGGATAAAATAATTATACGCCCCGACCGCGGGTATGGCAATAAATAACCCCAACGCCGTGGCAATCAGGGCTTCTGAGATCCCCGTCATTATGATTGTCGGGCCGCCCTTGGTATTTTGGGCCAGGCTGTGGAAGGCATTGATTATGCCCAGCACTGTGCCAAAAAGCCCGATGAAGGGGGCGTTATTTCCCAGGGTTCCCAAGATAGCGATACGGCTCTCCAGCCGCAGTTTTTCTTCAGAGATGGCTATGGCCAGGCTATCTTCAAAATCAAGCCCCATACTCTTGGTGTTTTGAATAGTCTCCAGTAATATCTTTGCCGCCGATGAATTATCCTGCCGCAAGATGCTTTCTATCCCCGCGTTATTCGCCTTGCGCATAGCAGCGCCTATCCTTTGCTTCAGGAGTTGCAAATCTCCCCGCTTGAGGCGTAAAACAAAGAAACGCTCAATTATGACCGCCACGGATATAACTGATAAAAGCAAAAGGACCCAGATTATCCATTCCGTGCTGATTAAGGCAATTGCTAATAATTTCTGTAACAGCATCCCTTTTTTCTCCTTATTTTAATGCGTAATGGCTTAACCCATCCGGTATTGCACTCCGAAACCACCGCGGGGGTAGCGCCACTCAATATTGTAATACGGGCAGGCAATCCGGCAGGAGCCGCATTCCAGGCAGTTTTCATAACCCACAATAATTTTCTCTTTGTCCCAGGTATATACCTGGGCAGGACAGAAGGTGGTGCAGGGTTTAAATTCGCATTTTAGGCAGACCTCGCGGTCTTTTATTTTAAGGTGGCAGTGTTCGTGGGCGTCGGCCTTGAATTTAGTCTTAAACAGCTTTTCTTCTATCTTCATCGCGTTGCCCTCCAGAAATCAAAAGCCATTTTCCCCCATCCGCAGAGTGAGTGAGTCCCCAGGATTTTCGCGATAATCTTTTTTTCTTTTTCCGCCTTTGACCGGCCGTCTACCGTAAGAAGTTCCGCGGCGATTTCCGAGGCCAACTGGGGATAACGGCTGAAAAGTTCGTTTCTTGTGTGCAAAAGATGAGGCAGGCGCCGGTATTTCTTTAAGTCCTGGATGATAAAACTTTCTTCAATCTTCTTTTTGTATAAAGAAAGTGTTTTCTTAGAGAAGTCTTTTTTGTTTTTTGCCTCAATTACGGTTTGGGCGGCGAGGATTCCGCTTTTTATCGCCAGATTAGAGCCCTCCCTATGGATAGAGTTTACCAGAAGCGCCGCGTCACCGCAGACCAGCATGCCGTCGGTATAAAGAGGAGGGACGCGGTTATATCCGCCCTCGGGGATAAGGTGCGCCAGGTATTCTTCGGTCTGGGCGCCGTCAATAAACCTTTTAATCGCCGGGTGCGACTTAACCTCTTCTATCAGGTCGTAAGGTTTAATCAAACTCTTTTGGTAGTTTGAGAGCAGGCAGCCCATACCCAGAGAAATAGATTCTTTATTGGTATAAAGAAATCCTATGCCGGTCATTCCGTGGGAAATGGTGCCCATAAATTCAATGGCACAGCCTTCGTTATCTTCTAAGTTAAACCTGTCCTGGATTTTTTCTTTAGGCAGGGTGAGCACCTCTTTGACGGCCAGCGCCACGTCTTGAGGCTGCCATTCCTGATGCAGGCCGGCTTTCTGGGCAAGCAGTGAATTAATTCCGTCGCAGGCCAGCACGCAATCCGCGTATAAAATTTCGCCCTGGTCAGTTTTTATTCCGATGACTTGGTTATTTTCTTTTAAGACAGTATCTACCAGTGTCTTAGGGATAACCATTACCCCGGCCTGGTCTACTTTTTGGGCAAGCCAGCCGTCAAATTGCGCCCTTAATACGGAAAAAGAATTATAGGGTTCTTGAGCGAATTTTTTAGTTTTGTATCCCGCCTGTATGCTTGCGTCTTCGGTTAACAGTAAGACCCTTTGTTCAGTAATGGGCCTTTCTAAGGGGGCCTCTTTGCAGAAATCGGGGATAAGTTCGCCAATCGCGTGGGAATACAAAATTCCGCCCATTACGGTCTTTGCCCCCGGATAATCTCCTCTTTCTATGATAATCGCGGAAAGCCCGGCTTTAGCTAAGGTATAGCCCGCGCTTAAGCCCGCGGGGCCGGCGCCTACAATTATGCAATCAAATTTTTCGTCTGCCATAGTATCATTTGTGAAGTTAATCACAATATAATACACATAATTTGTTTTTTGTCAATAAATAACAATAGTCACACAATCATTGCTGTCCAAATTAGCCGCTGTCATTCCCGCGAAAGCGGGAATCCACGACGAGAGTATTTTCTGGATACCCGCTTTCGCGGGTATGACAAATTCGATATCTCAAAACATATTTCTCGTCGATAAGTAATAGCTAATTTGGACACGAGTGTCACACAATAGTAACATTATATTGACAAAATAAAATGGATTCAGTATAGTGTGTGAGAAAGTATGTGATAAGTACCTAAGAATGGAAAAGGAGAAGACGCGCTATGTTTAGCATGGATGCAACGTTATTTGAAATTATCTCGATTTGGGTAGTGCTGTTTATTGCCATCATAGGGCTGGGGTACGCGTTTTTACTGCGTTATCAGATTATGCGCCACGACAAAGGCACAGCTAAAATGCAGGAGGTCTGGCAGGCCATTCGCCTGGGTGCTGATGCCTATTTAGCCCGCCAGTTAAAGACCATTTTGCCGTTAATCTTCGTGCTTACGGCGGTCCTGTTTTTTTCTGTCTATATCATTCCTCCTAGTGAAGAGGCGTTGCATCGTTTTAGCGCGTATTCATCTGAAACCGTACGTTTAATTGTCGGCTTTGGCCGCGCGGCCGCCTTTGTCATGGGGGCGATATTCTCTCTGATAGTCGGGCAGTTCGGGATGCGTATGGCAGTTGAAGGCAATGTCCGGGTAGCATCTGCTGCCCGCAGGAGTTTCGCGGAAGCCCTGAAAATCGCTTATCGCTCCGGTACGGTTACCGGTATGTTGACAGATGGGCTGGGGCTGTTAGGAGGCACGGTTATTTTCATTATATTCGGGATCGCCTCACCGGATGTGCTTTTGGGTTTTGGTTTCGGGGGAACCCTGCTGGCTTTATTTATGCGTGTTGGCGGCGGTATTTTCACCAAGGCCGCGGATGTGGGCGCGGATTTAGTGGGGAAGGTTGAGCAAAATATCCCTGAGGATGATCCCCGTAATGCCGCGGTAATCGCGGATTTGGTAGGGGACAATGTCGGAGACTGCGCGGGAATGGCCGCGGATATCTTTGAGTCTTACGAGGTAACCATAGTCGCGGGGTTGATTTTAGGGCTGGCGTTAGTATCGCTTACCCATGAGCTAAAATGGATTGTTTTTCCGCTTTTGGTGCGAGGAATCGGGGTGCTTTCTTCTATCTTTGGCACCTATCTGGTAAAAGGGGAAGGCAAGAATCAGGATGCCTTTTCCAGTATCAATAAAGGGTTTTATGCCTCAGCAGGTATTTCTATAGTTGCCTTTTTCTTCCTCTCTATGTTTTATATGCACGAATGGAGGGCGTTCCTTTCTGTAGGGGTCGGGATAGCTTTGGCGATAGTCATTGATGAAATTACCAAATATTTTACCCATACCCAACATCCTCCGGTAAAGGAGATTGCCCATTCTTCAAAAACAGGCTCGGCGACCTTAATCCTGCGCGGGCTTTCAATCGGTTTTGAATCTTCGGCCTGGCAGTTTATCGTCATCGCGGTAACCATACTCGCGGCAATCCTGATTTACTGGGGACAGCCGGCGGTATTTGTGCTCTATGGCGTGGCAATGACCGGTATTGGGATGCTTACTCTAACTGGAAACAACGTGGCTATGGATTCCTTTGGCCCTATCGCTGACAATGCCAACGGTATCGGCGAAATGGCGCGTTTGGAGCCGGAGGCGCGTAAGATTTTGGCAGACCTGGATGCGGTAGGAAATACCACCAAGGCTATTACCAAGGGGTTAGCTATAGGTTCAGCGGTAATCGCGGCGGTCTCGCTCTTTGGTTCGTTCATTACTGATGTAAGCAAAGTTCAGGCGCAGATGGGCATCGTGGAAAATCTCCAACTCTTTGTTACCGGTATACGGGTGTCTGTTCCCGCCGTATTTATCGGAATGTTGTTAGGAGGGGCGATTCCCTGTTTATTTTCCGCGTTGACCATTAATGCTGTTGCCCGCGCCGCGGCATTAATAGTTGAAGAAGTGCGCAGGCAGTTTCGTATCCCCGGGATAATGGAAGGAAAAGTCAAGCCTGACTATAAAAACGCGGTGGATATCTGCACCGTAGCCGCGCAAAAGGAATTAATTGGCTTGTCCTTGATCGCGGTGGTCAGTCCGATTTTGATAGGGATGCTGCTTGGTGTAGAGGCATTAGGCGGATTCCTCGCCGGGGTAATCCTTTCCGGACAGCTTTTAGCGGTATTTATGTCAACCGCCGGAGGCGCCTGGGATAATGCCAAAAAGACCATTGAAGACGGCCTGCATGGCGGTAAGGGCTCGGAGGCGCATAAGGCATCGATAGTCGGCGATACTGTGGGCGATCCGCTTAAAGATACCGCGGGGCCGGCCTTAAATCCGATGATAAAGGTAATTAATTTAGTTTCGCTTCTTGCCGCTCCAATCCTTATCCGGTATCAACGCAGTGACCCCAGAATCATTGTTGCTATAGTGATATGCTCTCTTTTGATATTTGGGGCAATTCTCTATTCAAAGCACGGAGCGCTTAGTTTCAAGAATACCCGCCGCGAGCATGGGTTTTAGCTCTTACGCGGTTTGAGAAAAAAAGGCCAGAATGGTTTTCTGGCTTTTTTTTTAGAAATAGTAAATTATGATTAGCTTAATTGTTTTGACTGTTATAGGTATCTTTCTTCTGGCCTATATTTTTTACGGGCGTTTCCTGGGAAAGAGGATACCGCTCAATGATGACTTTATCACTCCTGCCTGTAGTATAAACGACGGCATTGATTATGTCCCGGCCAAGCCCGCCTTAATTTTAGCCCAGCACTTTTCCGCGATTGCCGCGGCCGGGCCGATTGTCGGGCCTATCATCGCCTGTCTCTGGTTTGGCTGGCTGCCCGCGTTATTATGGGTGGTTATAGGCGCGGTATTTATCGGAGGAGCGCATGATTTTTTTGCCTTGGCCGCCTCCATACGGCACAGGGGGACATCAATTGGTGAAGTAATTAAAAGATATATGCCCGGGCGCTCCTATAAATTCTTCCTTATTTTTGTCTGGCTGGCCCTGGAATATGTGATTATTACCTTTACCGATATTACCGCCCACACCTTTAAAACGAACATAGAAGGCGCTGCCTTTGGGTCGGGGGTAGCGGCTTCTTCGGTTTTGTATCTTATAGTAGCAATGATTATGGGAATCGCGCTTTATCGCGGTAAGCTCGCGCTCTGGAAGGCAACTATTATATTTTTACCGTTTCTTTTGGGGATTGTCTGGTTGGGGCCGCATCTGCCAAACCAGCTCTTGGCGCCGCTTTCGGCCCTTTCGGTAAAACAGTGGGATGTGCTGTTATTGTTTTATTGCCTCATTGCTTCGGTAATCCCGGTCTGGCTTTTGCTTCAGCCGCGGGGGTATTTGGGCGGCTGGTTTCTGTATCTGGTTATATTTATCGGCCTGGCCGGGGCATTGTGCGGGGGATTCTCCATAGAATATCCGGCTATTAACCTCAGCGGGCTGAAGAGCCTGGCAAACGGAAAAAATATATTTCCGATTCTTTTTATTACTATCGCCTGCGGCGCTTGTTCCGGATTCCACGGGATTGTCTCCTCCGGCACCACCGCCAAGCAGGTGAAGAAGGAAAGAGACTGCGTGCCGATAACCTATGGCGCGATGCTTCTTGAGGGTCTGGTGGCGGTGCTGGCGATTATTACCGTAATTATTTTACCCAAAAACAGCCCTCTTTTAAAAGCTGACCCTAACCTTATTTATGCCGGCGGGATTGCCAAATCTTTGGCGCTTTTTAATATTCCGTATCAATTAGCGTTTACCTTTGCCCTGCTGGCATTCTCTACTTTTGTGTATGACACATTGGATGTCTGCACGCGGCTGGCGCGTTATATCTTCCAGGAGTTAACCGGGATGTCTTCAAAGAAGGGGGGCTTAGTGGCCGGCATTGCCAGCGTGTTACTGCCGTTTGTTTTTCTGATGGCCTCTAAAGAGAAAGGGTATCTGGCCGCCTGGCCGTTGTTCGGGGCCAGCAATCAGTTGTTAGCCAGTATTATTCTGCTGGCGGTATCGCTATGGCTTATTCATTTAGGCCGCCGGCCCTGGTATACTATCCTGCCGATGATATTTATGTTCACGGTAACTTCCTGGGCATTGGTTAATTTGAGCCTGCCTTTTGTGAAATCATTGTTCAATATATCAGGCGGAGTTTTCCCTTCAGCGGATATCTGGCTCTTAGGTGTATGCGGGATTCTGCTTTTGGGTTTGAGTTTGCTATTGATTATGGAGGCGGCGCGGGTGTTATTTTTTACAACGCGGAAACGCGAAATATGTTAAACACCGCGAAAGCGCGAAATTTTCTTATCTACTTTTTGCGTTTTAGCGATTAGAGAGGAGATAATAAATTATGGAATTACCGGGTATTCTTGGTTTCTTTATGCATTTTGATAAGCATTTAATGGTTATTATTCAGCAGTGCGGAGCATGGACCTATCTTGTTCTATTTGGGATAATTTTTGCCGAGACCGGTTTGGTCTTAACCCCATTTTTGCCGGGAGATTCCCTGCTTTTTGTGGTAGGGGCTTTTTCGGCCCAAGGCGCGTTCCAGCCGTTTCTTATGGGAGGAATATTACTGGCGGCGGCGATTGCCGGAGACAGCGTAAATTACGCGATAGGCAAATATTTCGGCAAGCGGCTTACTCAGGCCAAGCATATACCGTTTTTTAAGAAGGAATATCTTGACCGCACCCACCACTTCTATAAAAAATATGGCGGTAAGACCATTATCCTGGCCCGTTTTTTGCCTATAGTGCGCACCTTCGCGCCTTTTGTGGCCGGAATTGTGCGTATGGATTATCGGAAGTTCCTGCTTTACAATATAGCCGGGGGGTGTGTTTGGGTCCTGCTTTTTTATTGCGCGGGGTTTTATTTCGGGAATATCCCTTTAGTCAAAGAACATTTCTCAGAGGTGATATTGGCAATCATTGTCCTTTCCGTGATTCCGGCGGTTATCGAATTCCTGAAGATGAGAAAGCCTCAGAAATAAATTAATGCGTAGTTTATGGTTGTTGTTTTAGCTATAAATCATACGCCATACACTGTTATTCGTTTCAGGTGTTGGGCGCTTGATTCAAAAGAAAAATCTGATATACTGAAAATATGCGAGAGAATAGGAATTTTCCCTGGGCCCTGGCTATATCCTTATCGGCGCATATCCTTATTTTATTTTCCTTATCGGTGCTGAATATCCTGCCTAAAGATAATATAATTAAAGGAATAGAGGTCAATTATTTAAAGATTAAACCGGCAGTTTTAGAAAAGGCCCGGATTAAAAGTAAAACCCGGGATAACCCGGATAAACTTAGCTTAAGTCAGCCTCTGTCTTTATCCGCCGATAATAAGTTTTTCGAGGACAGCCTGCCCTTTTCCGGCGCCAAGCGCGATGATGTTTCGGCAATGTTCTCAAGGTCAGTTCAAAAACCCGCCCTGGGAAGAATTGAGTTTTCACGCAATGCCCCGATTAAGCTTTCCGAGGTGGAGATGGAGTCTTCGCTTAAGCTAGCCCGGAAACCGGCCTATCTTACCTATAATAATTTCCTGCGCGAGCGCATTCGAAGATGCCTGTATAATAAGTTTTCCGAGGTCAGCGATGAAGGCGTGGTCTGCCTTAAATTCGCCCTGAAGGCTGACGGTTCACTCCTGGAGTATCGGGTGATTAATGAAAAAAGCCAGGCCAGTGAAAGATTAAAACGTATGGCTGTCGAAGGCCTGTTGGATGCCTCACCGTTTCCTCCCCTGCCCAAAGAATTAGACTCACCCCTGGCCGCTTTCAGCGTCATTATTCATTTTATAGAACAGCAAGGCGAATAACCAATCGTGAGTTATCGAGGTAACCGGCCACTAAACGGGGGCTTTTTTTTAAAAATCCCCCTAACCCCCGTTGAGTAGGGGCAGGTTCTGAACCTGCCCCTACTATATTGAAAGCCAAACCCTGCCTGCCGGCAGGCAGGGAGGGGGATTTTCAGGGTGAGGGGAGATTTCCTCCCGTTGGCTGACGCGTTACTTATCGAGGGTTTTTTACTTTGACAGCTATAGTAAGCGGTGTTATAATTCAAGAATGATAATTTCCAAAGATGATGTCTTGAAGGTGGCGAATTTAGCCAGGATAGAATTGAATCAGGAAGAATTGAATTTATTTTCCGGGCAATTGGAATCAGTGCTGGAATTTATTGCGAAGCTTAAAAAAGCGGATGTTTCTTCTGTGAAGCCGATGAGCCATATTCTGGATATCCAAAATGTCTTAAGGGCCGATATTCCCGGAGAATCCCTGCCGAATGCCCTGGTATTGAAAAATGCCCCGGAAAGCCTGAAAGGGCATTTTCGCGTGCCCAAGGTAATCGAATAAATGCCTGCTGAAAAACCCCTCTATGCTCTCACCGGTCTTGAGCTTTTAGATTTGATAAAACAAAAAAAGATAGGTATCGCGGATATCTTGGAATCTCAAAGTCTGAGAACAAAGGCAGTTGAGGGTAAGGTTAAGGCTTTCGCGCGTTTTACCGATAATACTACCTCCGGTATTCCTATAGCCGTCAAAGATAATATTTGTATCCAGGGCCAACCCACAACTTGCGCTTCTAAGATTTTAGAAAACTTTATCCCGCCTTATGACGCCACGGTAATCCAAAGGTTAAAAAACGCCGGTTTTATTATCCAGGGCCAGACTAATATGGATGAGTTTGCCTTTGGTTCATCCTGCGAAAATTCCGCGTTCTTTCCTACCCGTAATCCCTGGAATCTGGATTGTGTTCCCGGCGGCTCCTCCGGCGGCTCAGCCGCGGCAGTGGCCGGAGATGAAGCAGTCTGGGCTTTGGGTTCGGATACCGGCGGCTCAATCCGCCAACCGGCTTCTTTTTGCGGGGTGGTGGGGCTTAAGCCTACCTACGGCCGGGTTTCCCGCTACGGGCTGATTGCCTTTGCCTCCAGCCTGGACCAGATCGGCCCGCTGACCAAGGATGTCCGGGATAACGCTTATCTTACCAGTATAATCTCCGGCCATGACCCCAGGGATTCCACATCTTTAAACTTGCCGGTGGGGGATTATCTAAAATCCTTAGAAAAGGATATTAAGGGTATAAAAATCGGCGTCCCTAAGGAATATTTTAGTTTATCCGCGAATGCCGGGCTTGAGGGATTAGACGGAGAGGTTAAAGAAGCCGTTGAGGAAGCAATTGCCCAATTGAGAAAGCTGGGGGCGGTGGTGAGTGAAGTCAGCCTGCCGCATACCGAATACGCGGTGGGGGTGTATTATATCGTGGCTACGGCTGAGGCCAGCTCTAACCTGGCCCGTTTTGACGGGGTGCAATATGGCCTGCGGGTAAGGAGCGCGGATAATCTTATTGCTATGTATAAAAAAACCCGCCAAGCAGGATTTGGCCCGGAGGCCAAGCGCAGAATTATCTTAGGGACTTATGTTTTATCCCACGGCTATTATGAGGCTTACTATGTGAGGGCGCTTAAGGTGCGGGCCCTGATTGCCCGGGATTTCACCGAGGCCTTTAAGGAATATGATTGTATCGTTACCCCGACTTCTCCAACCACCGCGTTTGGGCTGGGGGAAAAGTTAGAGAATCCCCTGGCGATGTATCTTTCGGATGTCTATACCATCTCGGCTAACCTCGCCGGGGTGCCGGCAATATCCGTTCCTTGCGGTTTCAGCAAGAAAGGGCTGCCCATAGGACTGCAAATAACCGCCAAGGCCTTTGATGAAGAAATGCTTTTTCGAACCGCTTATAATTACGAGCAAGCCACTCCCTGGCATAAGCTGAAACCAAAGATTTAAATGGCGAATAGAAAATATCGCTCAACGCTCAACGTTAAAATATGTACGAGACAGTTATCGGTTTAGAGGTGCATGCTCAGTTAAAGACTAGGACCAAGGCTTTTTGCGGGTGCCTTAACGAATTCGGGGCTCCGGCTAATACGCGGACCTGTCCGGTCTGCCTGGGTTTTCCGGGAAGCCTGCCGGTGCTTAATGAGATGGCTTTTGAGCACGGGATGAAGGCAGCTTTGGCCTTAAATTGCCAAATCCAGAATTTTACCAAGTTTGACCGCAAGCATTATTTTTATCCTGACCTGCCTAAAAACTACCAGATTTCCCAGTATGACCTGCCCCTGGCTTTGGATGGAGGCCTGAAGATTAAAATCAAGGACAGAGAAAAGACCATTCCCGTAAAAAGGGTGCATCTGGAGGAGGATGCCGGGAAGCTTATCCATGAGGGGGAGGGCAGTCTGGTGGATTATAACCGGGCCGGAGTTCCCCTTTTAGAGATAGTTACCGAGCCCGAGATACATTCTCCCGATGAGGCCTATGAATACCTGAGTGAGCTTAAGGCTATACTCAAATATTTAGAGGTTTCTGACTGCGATATGGAGAAGGGTTCTTTAAGATGCGATGCTAATATTTCTTTACGGCTTATCGGCGCGGAAAAATTAGGGACCAAGACCGAATTAAAAAATATGAATTCTTTTAAGGCGGTCCGGGAGGCTTTGAACTATGAAATAAAAAGACAGACCGGGATCCTGGAAAGCGGACAAAGGATAATTCAGGAAACTCTTTTGTGGGATGAGGTGTCAGCCAAGACTGTTGCCATGCGCAGTAAAGAAGAGGCCATGGATTATCGTTATTTTACTGAGCCGGACCTGCCGGGTTTTGTCTTGACTGAGGAAAAGATAAAGGCGGTCAAGGATAATCTTCCGGAACTGCCTCAAGCCCTCAAGCAAAGGTTCATCCGCGACTACGGCTTGAGCGATTATGATGTTGAGATTTTGGCCCAGGAAAAGCGAGTCGCGGATTATTTTGAGGCCTGTTTTAAGATTTATCCCCAGGCCAAGAGTATCAGCAATTGGCTTATCGGGCCGCTAAGTTATGAATTAAACTCCCGGAATCTGGATATTCAATCTTTGGGCCTAAAACCGCCGGAGTTAACTACTTTAATAAGTTTTGTTGATCAAGATAAAATCAGCAATCTGTCCGCGAAGGAAGTCTTGACTGCAAGGCTCAACAGCAAAAAGACAGTTGAGGAGATTATCCAGGAAAAAGACCTCTTGCAGATTTGCGACTCGGGAGAATTAAGCGCTATCATTGACGCGGTCATTTCCGCCAACCAAAAGTCGGTCCAGGATTATTCATCCGGTAAAGCCAATGCCCTGATGTTTTTGGTGGGCCAGGTCATGCGCCAAAGCAAAGGCAAGGCTAACCCCAAGGTGGCCCAGGAAATGCTTAAGGAGAAATTAACCAATGTGTAAGAAAATAAGCTCAATTTTGATTGCCGCGGTAGTGGTTTTGAGTTTTTCTTTTTCCGCCTTTTCTGATGACGGCGAGCGCAAAAAAAGAAACGAGCTCTATAAACAATTGGAATTATTCTCGGATACCTTAAGTTTAATCAACGGGGAATATGTGGATGAGCCCAAGACCAAGGATTTAATCTACGGGGCGATGCGGGGAATGCTTTCTTCGCTTGATCCCTACAGTGAGTTCCTTGACCCCGAGCGCTACAAAGAGCTGAAGACGGATACCGAGGGCAAGTTTGGAGGGTTAGGAATAGAGATTACCATTAAAGACGGCCTGCTTACGGTGATAACCCCTATTGAGGATACCCCGGCCTGGAAGGCCGGGTTAAAGCCGGAGGATAAGATTGTAAAGATAGATGGTGAGATTACCCGGAATATCTCCAGTGATGAGGCGGTAAAGAAACTGCGCGGTAAGCCGGGAAGTGAGGTTGTTTTAACTATTTTGCGTGAAGGAGCGCCTAAGCTTTTAGAGGTTAGGATTATCCGGGATGTGATTAAAATCAAGGATATTAAATACGCCCGGATGCTGGAAGACCATATCGGTTATATCCGCCTGACCGAATTCCGGGAAACCACCCCAAAAGATATTGAGCTAAGCCTGAGCAAATTAAAAGAAGAAGGAATGAACAGTTTAGTTTTGGACTTAAGGAATAATCCCGGCGGCTTGCTGGATGTGGCGGTTAAAGTGGTAGACAAGTTTATTCCGGCTGACAAAATCATTGTTTCCATAAGGGGGCGGGTGCCTCTTCAGAATATGGAGTTTAAATCCTCAAATTGCCCCAAATATTTAGATATTCCTCTGGTGGTATTACTTAATCAGGGCTCAGCCTCGGGAAGCGAGATTGTGGCCGGGGCCTTACAAGACTACAAGCGGGCGGTGATAATCGGAAACAAGTCTTTCGGTAAAGGCTCGGTGCAGTCGGTCCTGCCTTTATCCGATGGCTCGGCGGTGAAATTAACCACCAGCAAGTATTTTACCCCTCTGGGCCGGGTAATTCATAATCAGGGAGTAATTCCGGATATAACCGTTGAGGCCGGCCGGATTGATTTTACCGCTGTTGAGCCCGGGACCGAAGATGTCTTTGATAAAATAAAAGAGAAAGGGCCCAAGGCGGAAAAAGAACCGCCCCTAAAAGAGACGCTTTTTGATTACAAAAAAGATAATCAGCTTATCCGGGCCATAGACATCATTCGAGGAATAAGAATCTACCAAGAGATGAATAAGAGATGATAATGAATGCCGCGTTTACCGTTAACCGCTAACCGTTTACCGTACACCGTAAACGGCACACGGTACACGAAACCTTATTTTTAAAAGGAGAGGTAATGCGTCGTAAACCTAATTACCAAAAATCTATTTATGCCCTGCTGGCAATAGTGGTGATTGAAGCTGTGTTTTTGATTGCCTCTTGCCAGAAAAAGGAAGGCATCCGGCCGGCTATGCCTAAACCCAAGGTCGAAAGAAAAAAAGATCAGCCTAAGGCAAGCCCCGTTAGAAGCTATAGCGCGGCCCAAAAGAAGCAAGATGTTTCTGGCGGGACAAGGAGTAAGGAGCAATCTAAGCCTGAAAGCAGGGAAGCTTATTTGGCTGCTACTCAGGGAAAGATCGCCATAGTCTTAGATGATTGGGGATACAATCTGAATAATATTGAGCTGTTAAGGCAGATAGACGCGCCTTTGACCCTGGCCATACTTCCCCGCAGGGCCTATTCTGTCCGGATTGCCGAGTTAGCCAAAGAGCTTAACAAAGAAGTTATTTTACATCTTCCGATGGAGCCGCACCAGGAAAAACAATATCAGCTTGAGCCGGACACACTACTGATTAATATGTCTAAGCAGGAAATTTTGAAAATATTAGAGATGGATTTTAAAAGCGTTCCGGGCCTAAAAGGTATCTCTAACCATATGGGCTCCCAGGCAACTGAGAGTGAAGATTTAATGAGGGTAATCTTTGAAGAGCTAAAGAAAAAGAAGCTGTATTTCTTAGATAGCTTTACCGGAAAAACCGTCTGTCCAAAATTAGCCTTAGAGGTAAAGCTTCCTTATGCCCGAAGGAGTGTCTTTTTGGATAATAAAAGCGATGCCGAATACATCCAGGGACAGCTGGAGTCCTTGGCTAAAATGGCTAAGCAGGAGGGTTTCGCGGTGGGGATAGGCCATGACCGCAAGAGGACTCTGGAGGTATTGGTCCAAGCTATTCCGGAATTAAAAAAACGCGGGTTCAGATTCGTTTACGCCTCGGAGCTGGCAAAGTAGATGCTTTCTTTAGGTATTGAAACTTCCTGCGACGAAACTTCGGTGGCTGTAGTTAAGGACGGGAGATATGTTCTTTCTAATATTATTGCCTCCAGCTTAAAAGAGCACCGGAAATACCAAGGGATAATCCCGGAGATCGCCTTCCGGGCGCATATCGAGTCAATAACCATAACCGCAAGAAAAGCTCTGGAGGCGGCTTGTCAAAAGCTCAGCGATATGGATTTAATCTGTGTTACTCAATCCCCGGGTTTGATCGGCTCTCTTTTAGTGGGAATATCTTTTGCTAAGGCCTTAAGCCTGGCTCTTCAGAAACCGCTTATCGGGGTTAATCATTTAGAGGCGCATTTATATGCCAGCTTTTTATCCGGCGCTGACGTTAAAGATAGGCTCCGGCTTCCCGCGCTCCCTTTTGTGGGCCTGGTGGTTTCCGGGGGGCATACTAATTTATTTTTGGTTGAGCGCGATTTTCGTTTTAAGCAATTAAGCTCTACCGCCGATGATGCCGCTGGTGAGGCCTTTGATAAGGTAGCCAAGATTTTGGGCCTGGGTTATCCCGGCGGCCCGGTGATTGAAAAATTGGCCAGGGAAGGGGACTCTAAGGGTTTTCGCTTTTCCTGCCAGGGCCCCAGCGATTTGGGGTTTTCCTTTAGCGGCATCAAGACGGCAGTCCTCTACAAGTCACAGGTTACCAGCCGCAAGCCCCAAGCCGCGGATTTGGCGGCAAGTTTTCAAAAAGCAGTGGTTGAGGCGCTGATTGAAAAGTCCTTCTTGGCCTGTGAGCGCCATAAAATTAATACGCTGGTTATTGGAGGCGGGGTGGCGGCGAATAATTACCTGAGAAACAAATTCAAAGAAGAGGCCGAATCAAGAAATCCTCCCCTTACCAAGGGGAGGCGGGGAGGGGTAGAAATCCTCCCCTTAACAAGGGGAGGCGGGGAGGGGTTAAAAAATATAAAGGTTTATTTTCCCGGTAAAGGACTTACCCTGGACAACGCCGCGATGATTGCCGGCTTAGGGTATCAGCTGTTTAAAAGAGGCAAAAGGTCAAATTATTATTTAAACACAAATTCTTGATGACAAATCTCTTTTTAAAACCTAAAACATAAAATGAGCCTAAACATTAAGTGTTTTTCCCCTGTGGCGACAATGTGGAGGTATCATATAGATGCCTGCCTACTGGCAGGTAGGTGTTTCCTGAGGATTTAGAAGAGGCGGCAGAGATATTGGCGGAAAGGTAATTAGAATATACACCAACATAAAATAATATACAAAATACTTGACAAACAAACAAGAATATGTTATATTAGTTATGAAAAGAGGTGATACAAATGCAGGAAATTATGACCGCAAGACAGATGGCAGATTATCTCCAGATTAATGAGATGACCCTTTATAAAAAGGTGCATTTGGGGGAAATCCCTGTTATCCGGATGGGCAGAGCTTTGCGTTTCAAAAAAGACATTATTGACAAATGGCTTGAGGTTGAAAGCGGATGGGATCAGGAGTTTGAAAACCTCTTGAAGAGAAGTCAAAGGTTTGGCAAGGTAACAGGGATTACAGAACAGAAGATTCAGCAGACAGTTGAAGAAGTAAGGCGAGAGGAAAGATAATTTGCTGAAAGTCGTTATTGATACCAATGTTTTTATCTCCGGTGTCCTCGTAGAAGCAGGTAATCCTTCTTTGGTAATCAAAGCCTGGAAGAGGGCCCGGAAGTATCAGCTTTTCATCACAGAAGAAATCATCCAGGAAAGCCTTAAAGTAATGCGTAGGCTAAATGTTGATCCAGGAATTATCGCGGATTGGGATAAGGTGATAAGGAAAAATGCTATTTCTGTAGTTCCTGCCAGAAAAATCAAAGTCATAAAAGAAGACCCTTCAGACAATAAGTTTTTAGAATGTGCTATCGAAGCTCAGGCGGATTACATTATCAGCGGCGATAAGCACCTAAAGAAGTTAGTTGAATTTGAAGGGATAAAGATAATAGATGTCAGGAAATTCTTAGATATTCTGGCTGAGCGTCGGGTGTGAGGTGACCTATGAATGATATCCAGGTTGTTCTGCGCTTGTTGGTATCGGCCGTGTTAAGCGGCCTGATTGGATTAGAGCGTCAACTGCATCGCCGGGCAGCCGGACTGCGCACTCATATTTTAGTTTCTGTCGGTTCAACCTTGATTATGTTGACATCTATGTATATTTTTGATATATATAAAGACAAGGTTTTATCGGATCCATCCAGGATTGCCTCAGGAATCATAACCGGTATCGGCTTTTTGGGAGCCGGTACAATTATCCGTTACGGGGAAGAGATCAAAGGCCTTACCACTGCCGCTACTCTTTGGGTAGCGGCGGCAGTAGGTATGGCGGTAGGCTGCGGGTTTTACCTGGCGGCCTGCGCCACAACCATAATCGCCTTGGCGGTTTTATTACTGCTTAAGACGATTGAAAATAAAATTTTGGGTTAGCCTTGTTGATACGCCCCTGAATTTCTAAGAGGAGGCAGATATGGCGTTTAAAGATCGGCATAAGGAAGAAAAAATCCTGGATGTGGATGCCGCGATGTCCGGAAGTCTGACTTTTCGGGATCCGGTAAACTTAAGAATCAACGGAAAGTTTGAAGGGACTCTGGAGACTAGAGGAACTTTAGTCATCGGGCCAAGCGCGATAGTCAAGGCCAATCTTATCGGAGATGATATAATAGTGGCCGGCAGGATTAAGGGAGATATCCTGGCCAAGCAAAGGCTCACCCTGCTTCCCACGGCGGTGGTTGAGGCCGAGTTAAGGACCGCGAAATTAATTGTCAGTGAGGGAGCGGTTTTGGAAGGAACCTGCCATATGCTTAACGATAATTTGAGCGCTGAAGAAGTGGCTAAATATTTAGAGGTGGAGCTGGCCTCAATATTGGAGTGGGCGGGTTCAGGCAGGATTCCGGCGGTAAAAGAATCCGACCATTGGAAGTTTGAGCGCAAGGCAATCGAGGAATGGATTTCCGCGGGTAAGGTAAAATAAACCGCAAAAACGCAAAAGTTACCTGCCTGTTGAGCAGGTAAGCGCGAAAAAAGAAATGCTAGGTTAGTGTTTTTTTTGTGGTTTAGCGGTCTTAAATAAATAAAATAATGGCTGAGAAATTGTTGACTATCCGGGAAGTGGCGTATGCTTTAGCCTTAAGCGAAAAAGAGGTAATTGATTTATCCGAAGAGGGCAAGATTCCGGCTTATAAAGTAGGCGGGCTTTACCTGCGCTTTCAAAAGGATCAGATAGATCAATATAAGGTTAAAATAGATACGGTAACTCATAGAGTAAGCATCAAACCGCAATTTACTTTTAGTGAGCGCCTGAAGGATTTTTTTTATTTTTACGATTTTTATCTTTTGTCAGGCGTATTGATAGCCATACTGCTGGCCATAATCATCAGGGGATAGGTGGGAAATAAGGGCTATCATGAATTGGGTTTTGCCAAGCTGGATACCGACCGGGCCAAAAGGCGGGGTTTTCCTGAAGTTGTTTACGCCCCCGGTAAGACGGATAAGCAGATTCTTGAGATTTCCCGCGGCTTGATTTCCCACGGCGAGCCTCTGTTGATTACCAGGATTAAGGAGCAGTCATATCTTTACCTGAAAAATACCTTTGGGCGCCTGAAATATAATTCTCAGGCGAACATTGCCTACCTAAGTAAAAGTTCTCCTAAGAAAAAAGGACTGGCATTAGTGGTCAGCGCCGGAACTTCAGACATACCGGTGGCTGAGGAGGCGGCGGTGGTTTTAGAGGTGATGGGAAACAAGGTGGAGCGGCTCTATGATGTAGGGGTGGCGGGAATCCACCGCTTGATTGACAAGAAGAAACAGCTTTTTAAGGCCAAGGTTATTGTGGTGGCCGCCGGGATGGAGGGGGCCTTGGCCAGCGTAGTCAGCGGCATGGTAAAATGCCCGGTAGTGGCTGTGCCTACCAGCGTGGGTTACGGGGCGAGTTTTAAGGGCCTCTCTGCCCTGCTTACTATGCTGAACAGTTGTTCTCCCGGGATAGCGGTAGTAAATATTGATAACGGTTTTGGGGCTGGCTATTTCGCCAGCCTAATCAATAAGTAATCGCGAAAAACGAAAAAGTGGAACCCAAATTAACTATAGCCGATATTTTAGCCTTAAAAAATAAGCGTAAAATCACTATGCTTACCGCCTATGATTATCCTCTGGCTTCTTTGATTGATCGCGCGGGCATTGATATGATCTTGGTGGGGGATTCGGTGGCTAATGTAGTTTTGGGCCTGGATTCAACCACTAAGGTGGGGATGAGCGAGATGCTTCATCATGCCAAAGCCGTGCGCCGGGCGGTAAAGAACGCGCTGGTGGTGGGAGATATGCCATATGAATCTTATCAGATTAACCCGGATGAAGCGGTGAAAAACGCTAAACGTTTTATTGATGAGGCCAAATGCGACTGCGTAAAGCTGGAATGGTTTGATAGGTGTCTTGAGGTTAGCGAAAAGATTATTAAGGCCGGTATCGCGGTAATGGGCCACATTGGCTTAACCCCGCAGACCGCGGATAAGTTAGGCGGATTTAAGGTTCAGGGCAAGGACGCGGACGCCGCCCAAAAGCTTATTGAGCAGGCCCTGGCCTTGGAGGGGTTAGGTTGTTTTTCCTTGGTGCTGGAGTGCGTGCCGGATAAACTGGCGGAGATTATCACCCAAAGATTAAAGATACCGACGATAGGCATCGGCGCCGGGGTTAATTGCGACGGACAGGTCTTAGTCAGCTATGATATGCTGGGTTTGTTTGAAAGGTTTACCCCTAAGTTTGTGAAGAAGTATGTCAACCTTTCACCGTTGATTTCAGAGGCAATAGTAAAATATAAAGAGGAAGTCCTGGCTCAAAAATTCCCCGCCCCGGAACATACCTTCAGTATAAAAGAAGAGGAACTAAAAAAGATAAAATAAGGGCTCAGGCTACTGCTCCGTGACATTAGTTTGTAATCCCCCTCCCTAACCCTCCCCACAAGGGGGAGGGAATTAGAATGATTATTGAGAATTTATGTCACAATATACTGCAGACTTAATGGAAAAGATAGTCTCTTTGTGCAAGAGGCGGGGTTTTATCTTTCAGGGTTCGGAGATTTACGGCGGCTTGGCTAATACCTGGGATTACGGCCCCTACGGCACGGAACTGAAACGCAATATTAAGGAGGCCTGGTGGCAGGCCAATGTGCGCGGGCGCGCGGATATGGTGGGCTTAGACGCGGCAATCCTGATGCATCCGAAAGTCTGGGAGGCCTCCGGTCATACTCAGAATTTCTCCGACCTTTCGGTAGATTGCAGAAACTGCAAGAAGAGATGGCGCGCTGATCATATTCAGGGCAAATGCCCGGAATGCGGGAGCCAGGATTTAACCGAAGCCCGGATATTCAATTTAATGTATAAGACTTATCAAGGTCCGGTTGAGGATGCGGCTAATTTAGTCTATCTTCGCCCGGAAACCGCCCAGGGGATATTCGTTAACTTCCTTAATATTGTGGATGTCTCCCGGAAAAAACTCCCCTTTGGCATTGCCCAAATTGGCAAGTCTTTTCGCAACGAGATAACCCCGGGCAATATTACCTTCCGCACCCGGGAGTTTGAGCAGATGGAGATAGAGTATTTTGTCCGGCCCGAGGAGTCGAAGAAATATTATGAATATTGGGTCCAGGAGCGCTACGACTGGTATCTGAGGCTGGGAATGAAAAAGGAAAACCTGCGCCTGCGGCCTCACGATCAAGGGGAATTGGCCCATTATGCCAAGGCCTGTTCAGACATAGAGTATCAATTTCCCTTTGGATGGTCGGAGTTAGAAGGGATTGCCAATAGGGGCGATTTTGACCTGGTTCAACATAGCAAGTTTTCCGGTAAAGAATTGTCTTATTTTGACACCAACACTAAGGAGAAGATTGTTCCCTATGTTATAGAGCCTTCGGGAGGCGTGGATAGGGCGGCCCTGGCATTCCTGGTGGATGCCTATTATGAGGAAAAGGTGAAGGATGAAACCCGGGTGGTCCTTAAGTTTTCCAAGGAATTAGCTCCTACAAAGGCGGCAGTCCTGCCTTTGCTAAAGAACCGGCCGGAAATTGTGGAGCTGGCCAAAAAGATTTACCAGGATTTGCGCGGGTCTTTTGCCTGCGTGTATGATGACACCGCGGCCATCGGCAAACTTTACCGCCGGCAGGACGAGGTGGGAACTTTATTTTGTCTGACCGTGGATGTGCAATCATTAGAAGACAAGCAGGTTACGGTGCGAGACAGGGATACGATGTTGCAGGAACGGATTTCAGTAGATAAATTAAAGGAATATTTTAATAATAAGCTGCACTAACAAATAATAGGGAGGGTATTAAAAGCAATGGCTAAGAGTAAAGCTGTATCTACTAAAGCGAAAAAGTGGGTGTATTTTTTTGGCGGCGGTAAGTCCGATGGCAACGAGAGTATGAAAAATTTATTAGGCGGCAAAGGGGCAAATCTGGCTGAGATGGCCGGAAATAAAGATTTGCGCCTGCCGGTCCCTCCCGGATTTACCATTACCACCGATGTCTGCGTCTATTATTACGCCAACAAACGCACTTATCCTAAAGGCCTTAAAGAACAGGCTGACTCCGCCATAAAAAGAATTGAAAATATAATGGAGCGTAAATTCGGCGATGTTAATAATCCGCTTTTGGTTTCGGTGCGCTCCGGAGCCAGGAAGTCAATGCCGGGGATGATGGAAACCGTGCTGAACGTCGGGCTTACCGGGAAAACTATTCCCGGGCTTATCCGCCAAAGCGGCAATGAGCGCTTTGTCTATGACGCCTACCGCCGGCTGATTATGATGTATTCGGATGTGGTGATGGAAAAGGCCGCCGGGATTGAGCCTGAGCATGACGAGGGAATCCGCAAACAGCTGGAAAAGATTATGTCAGAGATGAAGAAGCAAAAAGGCATTACCAGCGATACGGATTTAAATGTTGATGATTTAAAAAGGCTTTGCGCTTTATTTAAGGTAAAAATCAAAGAGGTGCTAAAAAAGGAATTTCCCGACGAACATTATGAACAGCTCTGGGGAGGTATTGGGGCGGTATTTTCTTCCTGGTTTGGCAAGCGGGCTGTATCCTACCGCCGGATAGAGCGTATTCCCGATGAGTGGGGCACCGCGGTAAATGTCCAGACTATGGTCTTTGGGAATATGGGCAATGATTCAGCCACCGGCGTGGCTTTTACTCGCAATCCCGGAAACGGTGAAAATAAATTTTATGGCGAGTATCTGATTAACGCCCAGGGTGAAGACGTGGTTGCCGGAATCCGCACCCCCGCTCCGATTAACGAATACTCCACCAGCGAACACAATAAAGAGCTGGTAACCCTGGAAAAGGCAATGCCCAAGCTCTATAAAGAGCTTTTTGATATCCAGCGGCGCTTAGAAAAGCACTATCATGATATGCAGGACATTGAGTTTACCATTGAAAAAAATAAGCTCTTTATGCTCCAGTGCCGGGTGGGAAAACGTAACGGCCCGGCGGCGGTAAAGATGGCCGTGGATATGGTAAAAGAGAAACTTATTAAGAAAGAAACCGCGGTCTTAAGGGTAAGTCCGGACCAATTAGATGAGTTGTTGCATCCGGTAATTGACCCTAAGATGGAGATGGAACACCAGCCGGTGGCTAAAGGTTTACCGGCCGGGCCGGGTGGGGCCCTGGGGATGGTGGTATTTTCTTCAAATACGGCAGTAGAATGGGCCAAAACAGGCAAAAAAGTAATTCTGGTAAGAGAGGAAACCAACCCTGAGGATGTTGAAGGTATGCGCGCGGCCCAGGCAATTCTTACTGCCAGAGGCGGAATGACTTCTCACGCCGCCTTAGTGGCCAGAGGCTGGGGTAAGTGCTGTATTGTCGGTTGTGGCGGCTTGCATATAGATTCGCGAAACAAAACCATAACTGCCGGTGATAAAATTATCAAGGAAGGCGATTGGGTTACCTTAAACGGCACTAAGGGTAATGTATATCTGGGGCAGTTAAAGATGATGGATGCCTCGGAAGAGAATAAGTTATTGATTGAGTTTTTAAAGCTCTGTGATCCTTTCCGCAGGCTTAAAGTGCGCACTAATGCCGATACCCCGGAAGACGCCCGCAAGGCCAGATTTTTCGGGGCTGAAGGCATTGGTTTATTCCGGACCGAGCATATGTTCTACGGCAAAGGCTCCGAAGAAGCCTTGTTTAAACTGCGCAAGATGATTATTTCTAAAACTAAAGAAGAAAGAAAGCAAGCCTTAAATGAGCTTTTCCCTTATGTGAAATCCGATATTAAAGGGACATTGGAGGCGATGCAAGGCTTTCCGGTTACTATTCGTCTTTTGGATCCTCCTTTGCATGAGTTTATACCCAGAGAGGAAAAACAGCAGACCGAACTGGCCCAGAGCTTAGGGATAAACCTGGAAGAATTCAAAAAACGCGCCGATGCCCTGCATGAAAACAATCCGATGATGGGCCATCGCGGGGTGCGCCTGGGAATTACTTATCCCGAGGTAACTGAAATGCAGGTGCGGGCTATTTTTGAAGCGTCCGCGGAACTGCTTAAGTCCGGGGTAAAAGCCGAGCCGGAGATAATGGTGCCGGTGGTCTGCGCGGTGAAAGAGTTGACTGACCAATTGGCTATATTTAAAAAGGTTTATCAGGAGGTCTTGCAAAAATATAACCTGAAGAAGATACCGCATATGTTCGGGACAATGATTGAGATACCCCGGGCGGTTTTAATCGCGGATAAGCTGGCTGAAGTAGCTGAGTTTTTTTCTTTCGGCACCAACGACCTTACCCAGATGAGTTTTGGTTTTTCCCGGGATGATATCGGAGGGTTCCTGCCGGATTATCTGGATAAGGGGATACTTAAGGATGACCCGTTCCAGACCATTGACCAGGAAGGCGTGGGGCAGTTGATTGAACTGGGTATTCAGCGGGGAAGAAAAACTAAGAAGGATTTGAAAGTGGGCATCTGCGGCGAGCACGGCGGAGAGGCTAAGTCAGTAGAGTTTTGCCATAAGGCGGGGATGAACTATGTGTCCTGCTCACCGTTTAGGGTCCCGATAGCCAGGCTGGCCGCGGCCCAGGCCGTGTTGAAAGAAAAGAATAGAAAGTAACCAGAAACCAGTAACCAGGAGAAATCTGGCCTCTGGTAACTGGCCTCTGGTAACTCCCGAGCAAAGCGAGGGTTCATGGAATCACTTAAAGCTTATCTGAAAGATATCCGTAATATTCCCCTGCTTACCCCTAAGGAAGAGCTGGAGATAGCCAAAAAGGTAAAGCGGGGAGATAAAGAGGCGCGTAAACAAATGATCCGCGCGAATCTGCGGATCGTAATCAATATTGCCAAGCGCTATGCTTATTTTGGCCTGCCGCTTATGGATTTGATTGAGGAAGGAAATATGGGCTTGATGCGGGCAGTGGATAAGTTTAACCCGCTTCGGGGGTTCCGTTTTTCCACTTATTCCGCCTGGTGGATAAGGCAGGCCATCGGCAGGGCCATCTCGGATCAATCCCGGCTTATTCGCCTGCCGGTGTATATGGGTGAGACGATTTACAAGTGGAAAAAGACTAATGAGTCGCTGTCCCAGAAATTAGGCCGCCTGCCTAACGATGATGAGTTGGCCAAGGCAATGAAGGTTACCGTGAAGAAACTCAAACAGGTAAGCTCTTGGGTCTCCAAAACCTCTTCTTTAGAGGCCCCTATCGGGGAAGAAGGGGAGGATAAGGTTAGGGATATGGTTGAGGATACCAATGCCGAATCCCCGCAAGAAAAAATCTCCAAGGTTATGGACAAAGAAAGGATAAGCGGCCTCCTGGACCATATGACTGAGCGCGAACGCAGGATCTTGGATTTGCGTTTTGGCCTGCAGGATGAGAAACAGCATACCCTGGCCCAGATAGCCAAAAAACTAAATGTTTCCCGGGAGAGGATAAGGCAGATTGAAAAGATAGCTCTTAAAAAACTGCGTAAGTTAGTATCAGCCCAGGAAAAGGAAGGTTAAATAAAATAATCATCCCCCGTTGTCCGCGAGGCACCAATGAGGATGAAAATAGAGTTTGGGTTATCCGCGTTCCGTAGCGGCGCGATTTATCGCGCTTAAGAGGAGATTTTTAGTTGAAACAGTCATGCCCCGCCAAAGGCGAGGCACCAATGAGTATGAAAATAGAGCTTGAATCGTCCGTGTCGTGTAGCGGCGCGATTTATCGCACTTGTAAGGAGACTTTCAGTTGAAAATTATTGACGAAAAAGGAAAATTATTCGGCAAGATAAATGTGATTGATTTTCTGGTGCTTTTGTTTTTTCTTTGCCTAACCCCGATGTTTTACTTCGGCTATAAAATCTTTAATAAAAAACCTCCCCAGAATACGCCTGTGCCGGCAGTTGAAATTCCTAAAACATTTATCGAAACCGAGCTTAATTTTATTTTAAATAAGCTGGATCCGGAAACTGCCAGGCTCATTGCAAAAGGGGATCGGGAAGTAAATGAAAAAGGCGAGGTTATCGCCGAGATTATTTCTTTAGGCAAAGCTGTCCCTGTAGCTTACGAGATTGATCTGGGAGAACAACAAAAATTAATTAAGGACGACCCGGTGCTCAAGAAAATTCCCGCTCTGCTTAGAATAAAAGCGGAATTTAAGGATAATGTCTTATACTATAAAGGAAAACCAATTAAAGCCAATTCTATGATTGATTTTATCAGCGCTAAGTATAAATTAGAGGCGTTGTATCTGCCTGTGGCGGGCGTGGTCGTAGCGCCGGAAGCCGGCGATAAGATAAAAGATGCGCTTATGCCCTTAGAGCAAAAAATATCCCTCCTGAACCAGGAGATCGGCATCCTAAAAGAAAGAATCAGGATGATTGAATCTTCTCAAGGCGAAACAAAACAAAAACAAAAATAATTTATATGAACCTTACTCAGAGCAGCCAGACAATCCGGACTATAAAAAACATCGTTGGAGGGGCGGGTTCGAACTCGCCCCTACTGGAATCCAGGTTTGATAAAATATACCAAAACAGTCAAATTCATAAAACACTCAAGCGGTTTTGGCAAGGAACCAAGACCAATTTCAGATACAGTTTTTTAGGCAGGATAACCGAGATAAACGACCAGCCTAATCCGGCAATCTTAGAGAATAGCGCGGTAGTAAAAAAAATCTCCAGGCTTTTTTATTCCTGGCAGGATAAGATAACCACCTGCGCCAAAACCAGCGCGCTGGTGGATAATGCCCAGGGCTTAAAGAAAGAATTGTATTTCTTGCCGGTCCAAACCGGCAGTTTTATTGTCTTAAGCGCGATTATCACCAATATAATTTTATCTGTAGCCTTGCATAAAGAAATAAACACCTTAGGCTGGATTATCCGGATATCTCTTTTGATTGCTTCCTGGGGAGGGCTGTCTTCGCCAGTCCAATGGGAAGAACTCAAAAAAACCAGCTGGGTTATTAATAAATTAGGTTCTTTTCCCGACGCAGTATCGGGATCCCGACCGAGCCGGGAAAAGTTTTGATTGGGTAAATTAATTCGTTTACTGTAAAGCCACTTTTTTAACCCCACCCCGCCTCCCCTTGGTAAGGGGAGGATTTCTTCCCCGCCCTGCTTGCCCCGCCAGCGGCGGTACTAAGAGGAAGATTTCTTATCCCCTCCTTTACAAGGAGGGGTAGGGGAGGTAATTTAAGACCAGGAGATAATAATGAAAACCAAACCCACAGCCTTTGCTCTGATAGTTCCCCGCTTTGAGGATGTCCTGCATTCTTTTTACGCCTCGGAGATCATTAAAGGGGTAAGCCTTTCAGCCAGCCACCTGAAAGCGGATGTAATTATTCATATCACCGAAAGGCTCCAGCATGAAGACTGGCTGAGCTGGCCGATTTTAAACTCAAGCTATATTGACGGGATTTTGTTTGCCGACATCAACGGAGACAAGGCCACCTTATTAAAGGTAATTGCCAAAGGCATTCCTTATTTAGTCCTGAATAACCACTTTACGGAAAACATAAACTGTATTTCAATAGATAACGAAAAAGCGGCCCTGGAGGCGATGGAATATCTTATAAAGTTAGGCCATAAAAAGATCGCCACCATTGCCGGAGACCTAAGCACTCAAGCGGGAAAGGCCAGGCTTAAAGGCTATAAAGAAGCCCTGGCCAAACATAATATTCCCTTAAAGGACGAGTATATTACCATAGGTAATTTTCTGCGCACCCCGGCCCGCCAGTCCGCGGAAAAACTTCTGCATCTAAACACCAGGCCCACCGCCATATTCGCCGCCTCCGATGTTATGGCCTTAGAGGCCATAGACCTGGCCAAAAAAGAGGGCTTAGCTATTCCGGAGGACCTTTCCATAGTCGGTTTTGACGATAATCCGGTGGCGATGTATTCTTCAGTCGGCCTGACCACAGTGAGACAGCCGATTGTCGAGATGGGCCAGTTGGGATTAGAAACCCTGCACCAGATTTCCCAGGGCAAGGCCAAACTGCCGGTAAAAACAGTATTGCCGGCCAAACTCGTCCTCCGGGAATCCTGCGTTAAGCCAAGGAAGAATTAATTCATAGTTTTTTGGAATTTCAAGCGGGGAAGAAATCCTCCCCTTACCAAGGGGAGGCGGGGAGGGGTAAGAAAAGTAGTTTTGTCGTCAACGATATGGAGGCCAAATATGCCTGAGAAAGTTGACTTAGCTAAAAGCATTCGCAGCATTCCGGATTTTCCCAAACCGGGAATTTTATTCCGGGATATCACTACCTTAATCAAAGACAAAAAGGCATTTAAGGAGTCTGTAGAACTTATTGCTCAGAAATTCGCCCAGGAAAAAATTGATTACGTGGTGGGGGTTGAGGCTCGGGGTTTTATCTTCGGTGGGGCCTTGGCCACCAGGCTTAATCTTGGCTTCATCCCTGTCCGCAAAAAAGGAAAGCTTCCCGCCAAGACCAAAGGTATTACCTATAATTTGGAATACGGCACGGATACCCTGGAAATCCACCAGGACGCCTTAAATCCGGGGGATAAGGTTTTAATCATTGATGATTTGCTGGCTACCGGAGGCACAGTCAGGGCGGTGGCAGACTTAGTTGAAGCTCAAGGGGCTAAGGTGGTTGGCCTGGCCTTTGTGATTGAGCTGGTTGACTTAAAAGGAAGAGAGAAGCTCAAAAACTACCCCATTGTTTCCTTAGTGCATTTTGAAGGCGAATAACCGCCCGCCCCTGTAGCTCATAAGGATACCTGCCTGCCGGCAGGCAGGGAGCAGTGGCTCTATAAAATAAAATGTACTATGTATATGTATTGCGATCTGTTAAGCATAATAGAATATATATAGGATTAACTCAAAATCTTAACACGAGAATAAAAGAACATAATGCTGGAAAAACAAAATCTACAAAATTTTTTAAACCATGGGTTTTACTGCGTTACGAAGAATTAGATTCACGTAAAGCTGCCAGAGCACGTGAAAAAGCTTTAAAATCAGGATTTAATAGAGAGCGCCTAAAACGATGTATTCCCGCCCCTGTAGCTCATAAGGATAGAGCATTGGTTTCCTAAACCGCGTGGGCAAGTTCGATTCTTGCCAGGGGCAGTAATACAGTAGGGGCGGGTTCGAACCCCACTATCGTAAGGGCGGGTTCGAACCCGCCCTTACTAAGAAAAAACTAAAAGATGTATGACCTCCATACTCATTCCCTGCTCAGCGACGGCTGTTTACTGCCTTCTGAGATTGCCCGGCGTTACGAAGAAAAGGGTTATCAAATAATCGCCATTACCGACCACGGTGATTATAGTAATATCAAAACCAACACCCGGGCCATAATTGAATTTTGTCAAAACTGGCCTAAAGGCTCCAAGATAAAAGTGCTTCCCGGAGTAGAGTTGACCCATATCCCTTTAGAACAATTTTTACCTTTGACTAAGTTTGCCCGAAAAGCGGGAATAAAAATTATTATCGGCCACGGAGAATCTCCGGTTGAACCGGTAACTATAGGAACCAACCGGGCGGCCCTGCTTTCGGATATCAATATCCTGGCCCATCCGGGTAATATCAGCGAAGCCGACGCTTTGCTGGCCAAAGAAAAAGGCATCTTCCTGGAAATAACTACCCGCAGAGGCCATTCTCAGGGCAATTCTCATATAGTGGAAATAGCCAGAAAAACCGGAGCTAACTTAATTATTGACAACGACAGCCATAAACCGGAAGACATTTTATCCATAAATGACTTAAAGAATGCCGCCCTCTCAGCCGGGCTTAAGGAAGACGAGATAGAGAGGATTTACGCTGTTCAAAAGACATTCCTGGAGAAATTGTTATAATACTAAATTATGTTCATTTCATATAGTAGCGGCTGCCGTAAGGCAGCGACATTGCAGGGTCAGCTTACGCTGACCCCTACACTACACGTTGACCCTCGTTGATCTGAAGTAGGTTATTAAAGGAGGATAAGAATGCCGCGGACAAATTATAAATTCAGCAGTTTAGTTTGTATTTTAATTTTTATTCTCGTTTTATCTTTATCCGGCTGTGTCTCTACCTCAAGGGGCAGGTCAGACCCCACCCAGGTTCCCTCTCTTGAGCCGGCGGCAATGTTGAAGATGCAGGATGTGCCGGTGCCGGCCGGATTTGTTTTTGTCCCTGAGGAATCTTACGCCTTCCAGAGCACTAATTTCCGGGCCGGATTATTAAGGTATAAAGGTAAAGGCGGCGGAGACCAGGTGATTGTCTTTTTTAAAGAGCAGATGCCGATGTATGGCTGGAATCTGGTTAATATAGTGGAATACGAAAGGCGCCTGCTTAGCTTTGAGAAGGATCAGGAAGCCTGTATTATTACTGTTGAAGGTAAGGATAACCGCTCAGTCATAACCGTATCCATCGCCCCCAAGTCCCAGGCCTCTCCGCGCAAAACCGATAAGCCGATAAAATAATCCGCTTTTTAAGATTCTTCGCAGAGCTCAGAATCCTGCCTGCCGGCAGGCAGGCAAGTAAAATCTAAGCGCCAGAGGCAGATTTTACTTGACAAAACTATCTTAAATTATTATAGTTAAGCTATGCTGAAAAGACATTACCGGATGATTTTGGTAATCAGCGCGGTAAACATTTTTTTTAGTTTCCGCGCTGGTTTTATTTTCGCGGATGAACCGAACCCGCCCTTAGCGAGCGAAACCAAGCTGAGTGAATCTCAAAAACAGGCCAGAATGTATCGCCTGGATGGCTTAAGATTACAGAAGTCGGGAAATATAGAGGTAGCCCTAAGCTTATTTCAGAAGGCAATAGAAATAGATCCGTCCTTAGCCGCCGCTTATAATGATATAGGTATAATGCATGAAACTATGGATTCTCCGGAACTTGCCGAGAAGGCCTATTTAACGGCAATCAAGCTGGATCAGGAGCTTACCGGGCCGTATGCTAACTTAGCCTTGTTTTACGAAAGCCAAAACCAAATGGATAAGGCTGTTTCCTATTGGGCCAAGAGAGCGGAGATGGGCTTAAGGGAGGATTTCTTATCCCCTCCTTAACAAGGAGGGGTAGGGGAGGTAATTGAGGATGACCCCTGGAGAAAAAAGGCCCAGGACAGATGCGCTGAGCTGGTGGCATCAATGCCTGAGCTTAAAGAAAAACAACTTGAGGCTGAAGAGGCCGAGCTTAAAAATAAAATAACTAAAGAGAGAAAGCAAAAAAGGTTGGAAGAATAAAAAATCATTTTTTTGTAACCGTTTCCTCTCCCCTTGTGGGAGAGGTTAGGTGAGGGGAAAAATCAAATTTTTTCATTTTTCTCTTGACAAAGCCTCTACGGTATGATAAAAATAGAACAATTATAGTGCTGGGATAGTTATAATCTTACAGGCGAAAAGGAGGATGATAAATCAAAAGCCGGTAACTATCAAGGAAGCCAGCATTACGATATAAAGGTCTTTTAAAAATAATCCGCGAGTCTAAATAGCTCGCGTGGAAATAAATAAAAAGATGAAAATACATATTAATGAAAATAGGAATACAGATACAAACCAAAAAGGAGGCAAGCAAATGGTAAGACGCATAGGATTAGGTTTATGCTTAGTGGCCTTAGCAGGCTTTGTGGCTCTGCCGGCATTTGCCGCGGTGCAAAATGTAAAGATCAGCGGTGATATTAATGTGTCCGGGGTAGCCCGTAGCAATTTGGATTTAGATAAAAGCAGTTTAGATAAAAGCAGTAGTGTGGCTAATTCTGTAGGAGCAAACAGTAATCAGGATAACCAGAGCGATTTTCTCTCGATTACCCGGGTAAAAGTTGATGCTGACCTGACCGATAATGTTTCTACCAGCGTCCGGTTAATCAATGAGAGAAACTGGAATGGTGATAGTGCTACTGGTACTACCGGAAGCAATAGAAATATTGGTTTCACTACAGCAAACGCTGCCGCTACTGAAAGGCAATTTGATCTGGATTTAGCTTCTATTACCTTAAGAGAGTTTCTTACTCCGGCTATGACCTTGACCGTAGGCCGTCAGGAACTGCGCTTTGGTAATGGCTGGATTGTGGGTGATCCCGATACCAATGGAATCGCTTTAGCTTCCAGTTTAGCCGAAGGCGATTTGAGCAGCCGTAAGTCTTTTGATGCCATCCGCGCCAGGTTAGATTACAATCCTTTAATCCTGGATTTAATCTATGCCAAGATTGCGGAAAATGTTTCTACCTTAAATGACGATACAACGTTAGGCGGCATAAACGCGGGCTATGAGTTAAGCGCCAACACTAACTTAGAAGGATTTATCTTTTCTAAGGTTAGAGGTGTTGTCGGTTCTAGTGCTACTTCAGCTGGAACTGCCGCAACTAATGTTGACAGCGGACTTACAACTAGTTTCAATACAGCCAAGCAGGCCACCGATGTAGTGAATACTGTCGGAGCTCGCGTGGTTAATAAGAGTGTTAAGAATTTAACCTTAGACGGACAGGTAGCCTATCAGTTTGGGACCTATAATCCTAAATTGGATCCTAACGCCAGATTTATCAGCGCTACTGATAAAGCGGAGACTTCGGCCCGCAGTGCTTGGGGAACAGAAGTAATCGCGGTCTATGATTTGAAGGATGTATCCATGGTTTCCAAGTATGAGCCTAGCCTTACCGGAGCTTATGTATATTTATCTGGCGAGGGTAGGGATAAGGTTGGAAATAAGACCTATAAGGGATGGGATGGAATGTATGAGGATCAGACCTTTGGCCATCTTATCAATGCCGTGATGGGCTTTTCCAATGTTCATCTTGTAGGAGTGTCTTTAAAAGCCAAGCCAGCAACTGATTTAACCGCTAAGCTTGATTATATCAGCGGTTGGTTTGCTAAGAGATATCCTGAAGGAAGAGCGGTCGCGTTGTCCGGGGTTTCCGGTGCCCGTCAATTTACCATGGGTAAAACTCCGCATTTCGGACAAGAAATAGATCTTACTTTGAATTATGACTATACCGAAGATGTGCAGATGTCTCTGTTGGGCGGAGTATTGCTTCCCAGCAAGGCCATAAATGCCAGAGCCGCTGCCGACCCATTCCGTCAGAGAGCCATTGCTGCGGAATTAATCGGTTCAATGAAAGTAACCTTCTAATTAGGTTTATAATTAGGCAAAAAACCCCCGGGGGTAAAACCTCGGGGGTTTTTTGTTGGCCTTGACAGTCCGCGGAAGATATGCTATACTTATTTACGGATTATCCGAAAGGAGGAGGTCATTATGCAGTTAGCTTTGATTAGGCCGATAGGCAGAAGAAATCAAATAACCATTCCCCCGCAGTTATTAAAAAGGTTTGGCCTGCATCCCGGAGATTTGGTTAATTTCCGCCAGGAAAGGGAGGGGATACTAATGAAGCCGGTGGAGGTGGTTGAGCGAAAGGAAGCTTGGACCAAAGAAGACCTGGAGGATATGGAGCGGACGTTTGAGAAACAGAAAGAGAAGAAGGAGTATATTCGTTTCAGCGACTCTGATAGCGCGCTCAAGCATTTAAGAAAGATAATGAAGAAAAAATAAAGTGCAGGTATTATACTTTAATTCTTTCTTAAGAGTTTTTAAGAAATTGCCTGGCCCGCGTCAAACTCAGATTAATAACGTGATAGCCGGGCTTGTTTATTGTCTGGAGAATAAGACTGTCGTTTCATCCGGAATTGGTCTAAAGAAATTGAGCCTACGGTTATGGGAAGTTAGGGCGGGAATAGATTTAAGGGTTGTTTTTAGTATTGATTCGGATGCCTTGAGTCTTGTCTTTGCCGGCAACCACGATGAGATTAGAAAGTATCTTAAACATAACAGATAGGTTTTGTTTTTAGCCGATGTTCTACCTTTCTTCCCTCTGGCACATGCACCAGAGGGATATACTTTCCTTTCCTATTAAGGAAAGGTATAATTGTTTATAATTAGACAAAAAACCCCGGGGGTAAAACCTCGGGGGTTTTTTGTTGTAATGCAGGGAGAAGCCATTGGAGAAATTTTGGATAGGCGGGGTTTTCTAACCCCGCCTTGACGATTGCGGGACAAGAATGTCCCGCCTATCCGAGGGGTAAATTTACGCCGCCCCCACCCAGCTGATTGGTTATCTTTTGTTGGCCTTGACTATTGTATATTTGTATGTTATTATTATATTAGAATACAGATAAGCCAGTAAGGCGATGGTTTGGCTTTCAATATAGCCAAAGCCATAAGGAGGTGATATAAAAATGTTGCTTCGTCAACCTAATATACAAGGCCAGCTTACCATACCAAAAGAGTTCCTTAAACAGATTGGTTTCGACCCAAAGCATGATTATTTTGACATTGAATTAAAAGAGGATACTATTATCTTAAAGCCGGTTACGGTAGAACCGAAATTCAGTGATGAAGAGCTTAAGAAAATGGAAAGGCTCTTTAATGACCCCGCGAATAAGGGCAAAGTTTATTCATCCGCGGCTGAAGGATTAACAGCCTTACGCCGCATGATGAAGAAAAAATAAAGATGCGCATAGAGCATAAGCAGAGCTTTAAGAAGGCCTTAAGGAAATACAATAAATATCAACAGGAAGAGATCTTCACCAGCATCCAGACCTTAAGTAACTCTATAGAAAAATTTCAAATGCCTAAAGGTTTAGGATTAAAATTATTAATTTCCAAATCTAAAATTTGGGAAGCGCGGGTAAACCTAGATATCCGTATCCTCTTTCGTTACGAAAGCGACTTATTAGAAATCGGTTTTGCGGGTAATCACGACCAAGTTAAACGTTATCTTAAGGCATCATAAAAAACTTCATTCTCCAGTTTTAATACTATGCTTTATCTTTCCTTCATCTGGCATATGCATCAGCCGTATTACCAAGATTTAGTCAGCGGTGAAATGCATCTTCCCTGGGTGCGCCTGCACGGGATTAAAGATTATCTGGATATGGTCAAGATTTTGGAGAATTATCCCAAAATCCACCAGACCTTTAACCTTGTTCCTTCCCTGATTGAACAAATTCAGGCCTACACCGCAGGGGCCCGGGACAAATATCAAATCTTAAGCTATAAAGGGTGCGGGGAATTAAACCAGGAAGAGAAGCACTTTATCCGGGAACACTTTTTCGCGGCCCATCTTAAGAACATAATTTCCATATATCCCCGCTATTATGAGCTGTATCTCAAAAATCAGGCGAAAAAAGATTTCACCGCCCAGGATTATTTAGACCTGATGGTCTGGTTTAATCTGGCCTGGTTTGACCCGGACTGTAAAAACAATATCCCCCAATTAAGAAAACTGATTGCCAAGGCCCGCAATTTCAGCGAAGAGGACAAGCAGACTGTCCTTGCCCAACAGATCGAGGTCTTAAAAGAAATACTGCCGGTGTATAAAGAATTTCAAGACCGGGGCCAGATCGAGGTTACTACCACCCCCTATTATCACCCCATCAGCCCGCTATTATACGATAGTAATATCGCCAAGGAAGCCAACCGTTTCACCAGTTTACCGGAGGTTAGATTTTCTTATCCTGAGGACCTCGCCAGCCACATCAGGCAGGCGGTTGAACTCTATAAAAACGTATTCGGAAAGCCTCCGGAAGGGATGTGGCCTTCGGAGGAGGCGATTTCCGAGCATATCCTGCCCTTTATAATGGAGTCGGGAATAAAATGGATAATAACTGATGAAGAGATTTTAACCCGCTCAATTAAGAAAAAGCGGACCTCGCGTATTTTGTATAAACCTTATTCTTTAAAAAGAGAGCAGGGGGACTTAGCGGTTCTTTTTCGCGACCGTAATTTATCCGATTTGATCGGCTTTGTCTATCATGGCCTCACTGAGCAGGCCGGGGTAGCGGATTTTATCGGACATATGCATAATATTGCTAAAGGATTTAAGGGGGAGGACTGCTTAGTGGTTATTGCTATGGACGGAGAAAATGCCTGGGAATATTACAAGAATGACGGCTGGGATTTCTTATCGCGTTTGTATAAATGTCTGAGTGAAGATCACCTGATCAAAACCGTAACCGTCAGTGAATATTTAAGAGAGCATCCGGCCAAAGATAATATCCGGCGCTTAAGCGCCGGCTCCTGGATCTACGGTAATTTTAACAAGTGGATGGGCCAGGAGCAGAAAAATAGAGCTTGGGATTACCTGGCCCGGGCGCGTAAAGAATTAGAGCAATCAGCTCTCAGCTCTCGGCTCTCGGCAGAAAATCTTCAAAAAGCCTGGAAGCAGATATATATCTGTGAAGGCAGCGATTGGTTTTGGTGGTATGGCGACAACAACGCCGATTTTGATTATTTATACCGCCGCCACCTGTCCAATTTTTATAAGTTCATCGGCCAGGAAGCGCCGGAATATTTGAGCCGGCCTATATAGATACGAGTTATGAATATTGAATCATCGCTGTCCAGATTAGCCGTTAGAATGTCATTCCCGCAATCTTTAAGCGGGAATCCACAACGATAAAAAATATAGATACCCGCCTTCGCGGGTATGACAAATCGGTAACTACATACTGTATAGGCTTATAAAAACTTATGCTATATTTTGGGTTTTAGTTTTATAAAATTATTGACAGCGGCTTTATTCTATGGTATAAAAATGGAAAAGAACGAAGTATATGATTACCTGGCTAAGGTTTATTTAGACAAACAGCCGCTAACCAGAGAAAACAAAAAGGCTGCTTCCTGGAAAAGGAACGCGCTCTTTCTCATAGTTCCATCAATAGTTTTTCTGATCGCCTATTTTTTCTTAAAGTATCCGGTCAGGCTGTATCAGCCGAAGAATTATTATCTGAGCATTTCAACCGCGGACGACTTTATTAAAATAAAATATTATTTTAATTCCGCGGGGTTGAAGACCAAGGCTTATACTATAGACTTGCAGGATTTGGATTTAAGCGGTTTTAAGGCCCTGCGCTTTGAGGCCCGGCATCTAAATGAAGGAAGCCTAAGCTTAAGAATAGAAATAGAAAACAGCCTTAAAGAAGCTTCAGCCTGTTATGTGAGCGGACTGGAGAGCGCCTGGAAAGAGTTTGAAGTGAATCTGGATGAATTTCACGCTATTAGTGAGTGGAATAAATTAAAGAGTTTATCTTTTATTGTTGAGGAGTGGAATGCCCAGGCTAAGGAGGATTGCGTCTATATTAACGCGATAGGTTTTAACAAGAAACCATAATAAACAGAAAGGGAGGGATAAGCTTATGAGGATAATCTCAATAGCCAATCAAAAGGGCGGCTGCGGCAAGACCACTACCGCGGTAAATCTGGCGGCATCGCTGGCAGTTAACCAACGTAAGGTGCTCCTGATTGACTTTGACCCCCAGGCGCATGCTACGGCAGGCCTGAATATCCAGGCAAAAATAAATATCTATGACTGTCTTTCTAATCTTTCTCCCCAGAAGGCAAGCCTACAGGATATAATCGTAAACGTAGCCGAGAATTTTGATTTAGCCCCCTCCAGCATAATCCTCTCCACACTGGAACAGGAATTGGCCAATGAGATTAGCCGGGAAAACCGCCTCCAGGAAACCATAGCCGCGGTAAAAGACTGCTATGACTATATCATAATTGATTGCCCTCCAGCCCTGGGCATCTTAACCGTAAATGCCATCTGTGCTTCTAATGAGGTGATTGTTCCGGTTGAGCCCAGCCGTTTTTCCATTGAAGGTTTAAATCGCCTGCTGGATATTTTGCAGCTTATCCGCAATCGCCTAAATCACAACGTAGAGTATATGGTTTTGGTAACTATCTTTGATTCCCGCCTGAAATACGCTTTTAAGATATTGGCTGAGCTAAGGAATAAATTCCGGGAGAACATGCTCTCTAACATTATTCATGTCAATGTGAAATTGAAAGAATCTCAGAGTTTCGGCACGTCGGTATTAGGTTTTGATAAATACAGTCGGGGGGCCAAAGATTATTATAGCCTGGCCAAAGAGGTAATAAGTATGGAAAAAGGCGCGGGGCAAGCAATTGCTCCCACAGCAACCGCTCCGGTATTAAAGAAGAAAATGCGGGAATTAGTGAAAAAGCATATCTCTAATTTAAGAGAGGTAGTAGTTAAGGCGGATTTTCCTGAGGCCAAAGAGGTTTATCTGGCCGGGGATTTCAATAACTGGAGCCAGGATGAATCTTCAGCTATGGTTAACGAAAGCGGCAGTTGGCAGAAGCGGGTTTCATTAAAAGAAGGCCAATATCATTACCGCCTGATAGTTGACGGAAAATGGGTAGCTGATCCGCAAAATCCGAATATGGAAAGAAATCCTTACGGCGAGTTTGATTCATTGTTAAAAGTTTCCTCAGCCCCCACCTCGTAATTGGTCAGTTGAGAGGTAAGAAATCCTCCCCTTACCAAGGGGAGGCGGGGAGGGGTTAGGTGAGGGGAAAAATTGTGAGTTTCCCCCAATAATTGAGCGGTTACCCCGCCGCCGGAGGAGCTCACTAAGATGCAGACTTACGAGGCCATTACCAAAAGAAGGTCAATCAGGGAGTTTCAGGATAAGGAGATTTCCCGGGATGATTTAATCAAGCTGGTAGATGCCGGCCGCTTGGCCGCGACCGCCAGAAACGAACAGCCCTGGGAATTCGTCGTAGTTAGTGAAAAAGACAAAAAAACTGAGATTGCCCGGATAACCGGAAATAACGGCGCTTTTATCGCCAGCGCCGGCGCGGTGATTGCGGTTTTCTGTTTAGATAGCAAATACTACATCGAAGACGGCTCTGCCGCTACCGAAAACATC
>JAUSCZ010000027.1 GCA_030674475.1 Candidatus Omnitrophota bacterium | reverse complement strand
TCGGTGAGGACGCTGGTGCTGCAGCCGCCCCCACCCGGCTGCAGCACCAGCTGCGCCGCACACGCAATAAAATTGGCACGAAGCGAGCGGCCAAGCGAGCGCCAAAGTAGCCCTGCCCCAAGGCAGGGCGACTGATGCACGCAAGATACGGCAGCGCCCCAAGGCGCGGTAAAGATAAATCATTTTTGAAAAATAGTTCGAACAGAACGATAAACGCACGCGATAGATTATAAATTTAGCGTAAAACTTTGGCGGTAAAAACTTCTGACTTCGTCGCAAGAACACCGCCAGTCGGGACAGCCCTGCGATTTGGCGACTAAGTCGTAGGGCTTTTTATATGAAACTAAAAGACTTGTGTCTTTTAAGACGAGGTTCAAGCCGCAAATTTTCAAAAAATCTTTTTTGCCAAGCGGCAGAACAATAAACTTTTATAAGGAGGATTAGGCCATGCCAAAATATTACATATACGCCCGCAAATCAACTGATGATGAGGATAGGCAGATTTTGTCTATTGAATCGCAGCTTAATGAATTACGAGAATTCGCTAAAAGAGAAAATCTGTTTGTAATGGAAGAGTTTATTGAGACAAAAACCGCCAAGAAGCCCGGCAGGCTTATATTTGATTTTATGGTTAAACAGATTGAGGCGGGCGTTTGTGACGGTATTTTGGCATGGCATCCAGACAGGCTTGCCCGTAACTCTGTTGACGGCGGAAAGATTATCTATTTAGTAGATATTGGAAAGATTGTGGACCTACGCTTCCCCACTCTTCGCTTTGATAACTCTGCCCAGGGTAAATTTATGCTTTCTATCGCCTTTGGGCAGAGTAAATACTATGTTGATAATCTTTCCGAGAATATTAAGCGCGGGATGCGGGAAAAGTTAAGGCGCGGAATCTGGCCTAATTGAGCCCCACTTGGTTATCTAAACAACTACAAGGAGCATAATATCTACCTTGATCCGGAAAAGGGACAATTTGTAAGAAAGATTTTTGAACTCTATGCCATAGGTAATTATACCCTCTCATCAATGGTTGAAGAAATCCGCAGGTGGGGCCTTACGGGTAGCATGGGCAAGCCTGTCTGTAAATCGCAACTGGCAAGGTTATTGAGGAATCCTATTTATTACGGAGTATTTAAATTTAACAACGAAATGTATGAAGGAAGCCACCCGCCGCTTATCTCTAAGAAACTTTTTGATAGCGTGCAGGCTGTTTTAGATAACCGCCATAGGAATCATAAGAAGACAGAAATTAAATACGGCTTTACCGGATTAATGAGATGTGAATACTGTGGCTGCGCGATTACCGCAGAGAAGCAGAAAGGACATATTTACTACCGCTGTACCAAGAAGAAAGGGCCCTGCTTAAGCAAAAAGTTTCTTAGAGAAGAGGCTTTGCTTTCTCAGGTGAATGAAGCTATCAAAAAAGTTTATATAGACGATCCAACAAAAGACAAAATGATTAACCGCTTTGACGAACTCTTCCAAGAGGAAAGCAAAGCCTCCTCTTCTCTATCTCAAGGTATTAAAAACCGCATCAGCGAATTTAACGCAAAGCTTGAGCGCCTTGTGTACATCTTCATTGACCGCCAGATTACTCAAGAAGAATATACTAAACGGAAGGCAAAACTGCTCAACGATAAGAAGGATTTAGAGGGTAAACTCAAGGAGATAGAGAAAAGCGGCAGCGGGAGGCTCGAACCGGCAAAACAATTCGTAACTACTTGTAATCGTACAGGTTCTGTCACTTGGCAGGAAATTTTAAGCCCCAAAAAGATTTTTTTAAAATTTGCGGCTCGAACCTCATCCTAAAAGACACAAACCTTTGTGTTACATATAAAAAGCCCTACGACTTCATCGCGAAATCGCAGGGCTGTCCCGACTGGCGGAGAGTGGAGGATTCGAACCTCCGATCGCCTTACGGCGACAACGGTTTTCGAGACCGCCGCATTCAACCGCTCTGCCAACTCTCCAGCACAATCTCGCTTGGTTTAACCCGCTAATTCCAGGGATATTTTCTCAAACTCTTTTTCCCCGCTCAAGAAAGCGTTAACCACGCAGGGATCAAACTGGGTGCTCTTGCCGTCTAAAATAATTTTTACGCTTTCAGCATGGGTGTATGCCTCTTTGTAGCATCTTTTACTGCGCAGGGCATCATACACATCAGCCAGGGCCATGATCCTGGCGGATAAGGGGATATTCTCTCCGGGAATACCCCGGGGATAACCTTTCCCATCCCAACGCTCATGATGATACTGGGCTATCTGAATAGCCATGGTTAACAAGGACTGAAAACCTAACTTCTTATCAGCCTCAATAAGAATCTTTGCCCCGTGCTCACAATGTTTCTGCATCTCGGCAAATTCTTCAGGGGTAAGTTTACCGGGCTTATGCAGGATAGCATCACTCACCCCCACCTTACCCACATCGTGCAGAGGAGAAGCCTTCATCAGGTCAGTGATATAATGCTGACTCAAATACTTGCTGTAGGACGATGATTTAAGTAATTCCCGGGCTATTATCCCCACGTATAACCCTGTCCTTTCCAGATGACGGCCGGTTTCCACATCCCGGATTTCCGCCAGATAAGCCAAGGCGTAGATTATCGCGTCAACGGTTCTCTCCAGTTTAAGCGTGTTTGATTTCTGGGTCTGATGGGCCTTAAAGAAGATAAAAAACAGCAATACATACAACAAAATACCCGCCACAGCCACTGATGTCCACACAATCAAAACCCCCTGCTTAATGCGAACCAAAAGCTCTCGCGCGGATTCATAAAATTCAACCACCCCTACAGTTTCATTATTGAATCTTATCGGGGCAAAGATTTCCAGGGCAGTTTCGCTGTAACGCTCCAGGCGGTTTTCATCCTTATCCAGACGCATAAAAGCGCTGCTCACCGTGCCTCCTGAGGCCAGCTTAAAGTCAGGATCATCCTTAAAATTTTTCCCTACTAATTCTTTCTTACTGCTCCATACAATAGTCCCCTGCCGGTCCCAGATCTTCACATCAAATACTGAACCCAGGGATTGCAATTCCGCGGCAAACCCTTCAAACTCAAACGGCATCTGGGCGCCTTTACCTGAAGCCAGCAGAGAACACGCCTGAGGCCTCTCTCCCGCTATATGAGCCACCATCCTCGGAAAAAAATTAGTATAGGTTTTAATCGCCTGGGCACTTAAGCGCTCGGACAACAGAAAACCCAAAACAAGAGAAACCGAAAGACTTACCACAAAGGTGGCAAGCGTATACTGGAGGATAATATTCTGCCTAAATTTTGTCATAATGTATCCCTTGTTTAGCTCTTACCTGCCTTTTCTGCCAGCAATTGCCGCACCAAGACATCAATTTCTTTTTGGGTGAGCTTTCTATCCGGATCTGGCGCGCTCTGATGAGCCGCTGAGACGTTCTCCTGAACCTGCGCGACACTGACAGGGTCCCCGGCCTTAATTTTCCTAAGCTCTGAAGGGCCGCTTTTGGTCTTACCGATAATAATCACGGGGCTTGCCGGTTGAGGCCTTTCTGTTTTACTCATAGGCGTTGGCCCAAAGAATACGCAAATACACCTTCCTCGCGGCCAATAGGCAACATCACCCGCCTCAACCTCAGAACTCAATGCGCCATTATCACAAGAAGCAATAATTCCCGTCTCAAAATAAATTTCATCTCCCCAGGTGGAAATCGTGGCATCCAGGGGAAAATGCGTGATAATATCCCGCGCGGTTAAGCTGTTATTAAACTCCGCGAGAAAGCAGCAACTTTTGGTCTGAAATGATATCTGCGGCATATAAGGTTTTAGAAAAACAGTGCTCCCCTTTATTCTAAAGTTTGCATTATATCACAAAATCCGCGAAAAATCAGCGGCTCTTTATAACCCCGGCACCTAAGACACGCCGCGGCTGCAAGACAATCTTAACTATGAGCAAGCATTACCTTAGTTAGAATCCGCCCGCGAAACCTCTTCAATCGCCTCCGCCACTCCCCTTTCAATCTTACGTTCAATAAAATTAGGGATATGCGCCTGAAGCTCTTTTTTCAAATCAGACTTAAGCCACTTAAAATTCATCCGGTGTAAAATCCCGGAAAGCTGAAAGTTAAATGTCAACTCATCAAGGTCCGGGCTTACCAGCTTAAGTAAGCGGGTAAACTTGGGCGATTCGCCGAGCAATTGCCTGCTTAAAACTAAAGACATCTTGCTTGAGACAAAATCATTTATGCCTAATTTAAAATAGCCGCCTAAATCCACATTTTGAGAGTCTAAATTTATCTTAGATAAGCTGGCGCCATTTTCAGTAACCGCGAAACAAGAAGACGCCCGGTGAAAATCTATCTTTTTCAGCGCGGGAAGTCCAAAGAAATCAGCCAGCCATTTGAAAAATTCGAAGTTATGTAAATACCCGTTTTGAATATTCATTCTCCCGCCTAAACCCAGAGCCGGATAAGTGCCAAAAAACATCCGGCCGTCCAATGTGCCGTAAACCTTGGAAAAATGAATCAGGATATCCTCAAGCTTATTGGCAGTTACGGCTTTGACCTTGATTGTGGAGCGGATTTTTGGCACCGGGCCGGTTAAATCCATCCGCGCCTGGCCTTTAAGAAATCCGTCGTAAAAGCGGGAATCAAATTCAATGTATTTAAACCTATCCTGCTTAAGATGTAAAACAGCTCCCACATCCTCCAGGGCTACTCTATATTTATTGCTTTCCGTCTCGCAAAATAAATTCAACTTTCCTAAAGACATTTTAACCAGCGGATAGCGGTCAAAATGAAGGCCTAAGTCTTTAAAATCAACCTTAAGCTTATCTAAAGGAGGACTTGCCTTTTGCTTTTTTATGAAATCAAAGAGCAGCGTTCCGCTGCCATTAACCGCCATATCCTTAAATGATGCCTCTATTGCTAAATCAATTTTTTTGAGATTTTCGCTGACGTGCTTTTCTAATTTTGCCGGGCCGAAAGACAGCGCCATATCCAATAAAATCTTATCATGAAAACCAATGCTTCCTTTTATGCCAATAGGGTTATTATTCAAAATAAAATTCAAATGTTCTATCTGAATATCAGGAAGGCGCAGATTAAGCCGGCAGTCTATATCCAGAATATGCAGATTCACCAAAGACAAGTCAATATTTGAAGACAAAGCGCGCGTTCGGCGGGGAGAGAATTTATTTTTTTTAGGAGTCCCAAAAACAGGCAGTTGATAAGGCGGCTCCTGAAACGCGGTATTGGCAAAAACAAAACCATTCATCTGAAAAATACTGCCGGTGATGTCTCCCCATAATTGGGCATAAAAATTCTGCCTCTTCAGTTCTAAGTTTTCCAAAGAAAACCCGTCATCCTGAAGAAAACCTTTGAAATTATAACGTAGAGGCACACCCTTAATTTTTGAAAAAAACTTCCGCATGCCGAAAGCTGAAGAATTAACAGTTTCTTTATTAATTAAGCCGGAGCCCGTGATCGAATCGCCTTTTATTTTTAACAGAAAATCGGCTCGGATATAGCCTGGGGCACCCTGATCCCGGCCTAACTCTAATTTAGCTCTTTTAATACTAAGCTTTATATCCTGCCGGGGTAAAAGTTTGATTAAATCAACTATTTGCTGAAAATTGTTTTTTATAAGCTCCTGAAATTTATGGTAATCTGTTTTAAGATTGTAAAAACAGATGCTCTTGACAGAGAGGCTCCTTTTGATGATAAGCTCCGAAAGAGAAAACCGTATCAGTGCGCGCGGGATAACTAAAAACTGTTCGTCCGGCGGGATTATTTCTCCTTCCCTTTTTAAGAAATGTCCGGGCTCGCTAAAGGAAATAGTATTTACGACGATAAAATCGGGAGGAAAATAAACGAGGCTCTTTATGAATGGCTTCTCAGGTATACGCGCGCCTAGAGCGCTTATTATTGTGTTTTTGGATTTATTAAGCAGGATATTTCCGCTGATAGTGATTATCGCGGCTATGTTAACCATAACCAGGACCAGGCGGAAAATTATTTTAGTAGGGGATGTTCTCAAATAGTTTGTCATCTACATATAATTCCACCTTATCAATATAATACATCATCCGGTATTTTATTCCCAGAGTAGAGGTATACGCGTATCCCTTTGATTCCTGGAACAAAAGACTCAAACGTTTGAGGCTGATGATCTGATTCTTTAATTTCTCCACTAAAGACTCATTCTTATATATCTGGGGCACCTTCAAAAGATACATAAGAACAAAGGGCAGGCCTTTTGAATCGGGATAATCATTAATAAAATTACTCATAGCCTCTGCCGCGTTCTCATAATTTGCCGTGATAAAATAATATTCTCCTATGGCGAAGGCGGCATCGGAAGCGTATTGTGAGCCGGGATAATTTTCTAAGAGTTCACGGCAATGCATAAAGGCGAAGTCCCTGTTTCCGGATTCCGCCTCCCGAATGGCCGCTGAATACAGCTGTTTTACATCCTGAGCGAATCCACGGTGAGAAAGCAGGAAAATGAATAAGAATAACAATGAAATTGTTTTATTGATTTTCATGGCTATTTTGTTCGCGCTCCTTTACGCGTGGCTTAATCCCGGCCTCAACCGTCAAGATATTTAACCACCATTTCCAATGACTGCTTCTTGGGGCCTGCGCTTGTTTTGGCGGCATAACCTACAGGAATCACCGCCATAAACTCACCCTCCGGAGATTCACCGATAAACTTTAAGATATCGTTCTTAATCAACACCAGCACTCCCAGCCAGACCGCGCCCAGCCCTAAAGACGTAGCGGCAATTAATAAGTTCTCCACCGCGGCGGCGGAACTTTGTATCTCCATAATCCGGAAAAAATCATGCGCGGTATCCTTATTCACCTTAAATAACTCGGTCCCTCTTGAAATAAGCTCGCCGCTATTGGCTACGGCAATCACCACCGGAGCGGAAATGATACTGCGTGCCGCCAAACGCAGTATCGCGGAGGATGGCTTAGGAAAGTCGTTGGCCTTAGCGCTTATAAAATCAGCCAGATCACTTTTAATTTTGCTTCTTAAGACAATAAAACGCCAGGATTGCTGATTATGCGCTGACGGCGCCTGATTGGCCGCGTGCAGAATAATCCGCAGGTCTTCCTCGCTGACCAGCCTATCCAGAAACATTCTCACACTGCGCCGGTTTTTTATAGACCGCAAGGTATCGTTTTTTGACAGGCAGATTTCATTATCGCTCATTTTCCCTCAATCCTCGCGCCGCGAATCGGCTCCGTTATTTTAAGACAAAAGGCACATTAATCCCCAAGAGCCTTTTCCATTTTCTTCCGGTTTTTCTATCTGAAGTATAGCGCAAATTAAAAATAACAAACTTAAGATAATCGTCCATTGAAAGCCATTTATCTTTTGTTGTAATATTACGAACAACGGGTAATCTCATTTTTTCCATCACGTCAATCCTCTAATGCCTTGACTATTTTGGAATAGATTTCTTCTGTGCCATACTTTAAACATAGCTTTCTAAAGTTATCGCTTTTAAAATCCATCCTGTTAATCCTCATTAAATTAATTATATCCGGTAAGTCTTTCATCTCGCGTATCTTTTGATTATATTTGATTGAATGGAGCTTCAGAGCGATCAGATTGTTTAAGGAAGGCACGATGAATTTCTTATTCGCGATATTTATCTTCTCGCCATCTTTAATGATTTTACTGAGCGTGTCCTCTTCCACAAACATAAAATCAATATCCATAAGCAGCAGCTGGTTGCTTTTAAGCCTTACAAAAACTTCTTGACTATAATCAGTTTTATAGCCGGCATTTCGCAGTAAGGGTAAAATTCTTTCAAAATCTTCTTTGGTTATTAAAAAATCAACGTCTAAAGTCTGACGGGTAACTTTATAATGATTAACGGCAAATCCCCCGACCAAGACACAGGACACGCCATTTTTATTGGCTATATCAGAAATTAGGTGAAATATTGTTTCATCTTTCATCAGTTAATTTGGCGGCATTCTGGCGGGGTGTCTACCGCTTTCTTTTTTATTATACCATTAAATATAAGCGATTCTATAAAATTGTTTAAACTCCTCTTGATTAGGACTATCGGTATATGATAAGATAAGTTCTATTGAGTACACACTACTCATCAGACAAGCCGATGATCTCCCAGCTCACCATTAAAAACTTTGGCCTCTTTGACCATATTACGATAGAATTCTCCAGGGGCCTGAATATCTTAACCGGAGAAACCGGGGCGGGGAAATCCATCCTCATTGACGGGCTTCGCTATGCCCTGGGCGAACGCCTTGACCCCTCTCAAATCCGCGATCCCCAGCAGCCTTGCGCGGTAGAAGCTGTTTTTGAAATATCTAAAAAATTGGTAAATGACTATGAAGCCTTACTTGAATTTCTCCCGGAAAAGGAAACCTCTCTGATTATCAACCGCGCCTACCTTCCCGACGGCCGTAACCGGGCCAAGATAAACGGCCTCTCGGTAACGCTCGCCCAGCTCAAAGAATTAGGCAACCACCTCCTTGATTTCCACGGCCCGCATGACCACCAAATGCTCCTCTCTTCCGACGCCCACTTGTCCATGCTTGACAGGCTCAGCGATATTAACGCGCTCAAAAACGAATACAGCCAAATATACCGGAAGTATCTTGAGCTTACCAGGGAACAGGAGAAATTAAAGGAATTATCGTCGTCACGAGAAAGAGATATCGAAATTTTAAAACACCAAATCCGGGAATTAGAACAGGTTCCCCTTGAAGAAGAGAAATATACTGAATTACTGGAAAAACAAAGCAGGCTGAACAACTCCGAAAAGCTCTATGAGCGCGCCGGCCAACTCATCAACACCCTCGAAAATGAAGAATCCGGGATTTCACAGGCTATTACCAAAGCCTTTCCCCATATACGGCTTTTAAACAATATTGACCCGGCTACCTCGGTGCTCACTGAAAACCTAAGCCACATTCAGGAAAAGAGTGATGAAATTTTATCATACCTGAGGAGCTATCTGGAAAACCTTTCTTTTGAACCACAAGAGGCAAATGAAATCAATAAGTTTTGCGATACCTACATAGAGCTTAAGCGAAAATACGGCCCCAGCTTAGACGAAGTCAAGAAATTTTACCAATCTGCCAAAGAGAAATATGATACCCTGGTTAATTTTGAGATAAACTCCAATGAACTGAATAAAAAAATAAACTCCCTGGAAAAAGAATTACGCCAGAGCGCTCAGAAAATTACCAAAAAAAGAAAAGCGACTGCTGACGGCCTGAAGGAAACGATTGAAAAGGAATTAAAAGAGCTGGGGATTACGCACGCGCGGTTTGAATGTAAGATTGAAAAAGCCAAACTTAACCCTGACGGCCAAGACCGGGTTATATTCTATATCAGCCCAAATGCCGGGGAAGACCTGAAACCTCTGGCTGAGATTGTGTCATCAGGAGAGGCGGCTAGGCTAATGCTGGCCCTGAAGAAGGCCTTAATAAAAGTTGACCCTATACCGGTTTTGATTTTTGATGAGATAGATGCCCAGATAGGTGGGCGCTTAGGCACTATTACCGGCAAGAAACTCAAAGAACTCTCTACCGATAGACAAGTAATTCTTATCACCCACCTGCCCCAAATAGCCTCTTTTGCCGATACTCACTTTAAGATATATAAAAAAGTAGAAAACAACCGCACCTCAACCGCGATAGAAGAACTTGATGCGGGCGCGAAGATAAAAGAAATAGCCAAGATGATGAGCGGAGAAAAGGAAAGCGCTATTGCCTTAACCCACGCCCAGGAAATGCTCACCCAGGCAAAAAAACCCGCCTTAGCAAAAAGTTAGAAAGCAAAAATAAAAATTTAAACCAGCAGATTTGTTTTCCTATCATCCATAAATAAGATAAGGCCCGACACTATGCTAGAGCCGGGCCTTATTTACATCCACAATTACACCTTTTTTACGTTTGTTGCCTGGGGGCCTTTTTGACCCTCTTCAACTTCAAATTCAACTGCTTGTCCCTCGGCTAAAGATTTAAAACCTTCGCCCTGGATCGCGTTGTGATGAACAAAACAATCCTTGCTTCCGTCATCAGGCGTTATAAATCCATAGCCTTTCTGATCGCTGAACCATTTAACTTTACCTTTTGCCATTATTCGCTGCCTCCTTCCAATAAGATTTTAGCAAATAACAGCAAAAGAAAAAACGCAAGGCTAATTACTTCCTTACCTTGCGATTGTAAGCTTCTACTCGCCTATTCACTAAGTAATTTAGTATACCCTAATCCTGGCTCCTTGTCAATTAAATTATAATAAACTTTTTTTGGCGGACGCAGTCCGAACGAAACCGCGATTCTGCGTCCTATAGTTCGTAAGCTTTTTAGGGTCAGACCTCAACCTTAGAATTTAGTTTCTATTGTTGAGGTCTGACCCCATTAGCCTTGACCCCATTAGCCATTTTTTCATAACTTATCACTCTGGCTGCACTACGCTAGACCAATTTAGCTTCTTCAAAGATTCACAATATTTTTCAAGGGCGTTAGCAAATCCTCGTCCTGTTTCCAGGTTGCTAATTTGATAGCTCTCGTTTAAGCCTTTTTCAGTTTTAAAATTAATTTCGTAATAGTGGACTACTGGTATTTGATAATTATTACTAAATCTCCTATCAGGGTTACCATTTTTATTAACATATCGCCATGTTTGGTCAACTACATGGGAATCCGATGGGACTCCCTCTTCCTCGATAAATCGTTGTGTATGATGCTCAAAACGCAAATCTCTAAAATCAATTATAGCGAAAGCTGTACTTATCTTGCTTGGCATTATAAGAAATCCTGGATATATATAAAGACTACCACCATTTGCATTATTCAGCTTAAGCGAGATATATTTCGTACTTATATAATCTACTTGGCCCCGTTCAAAATTAACAGGTGTCCTAGTAACGCTTGACGATGCAGCCGAACGTGTTTTAATCATATCATTTTCTTTGGATGATGTAACATCCCATATTTTGATTGACTTCGATAATAAATCGTAATGATTTTCCAACGAAATATATTCATTAAGGGCCTGATTGTCTAAATTAAAATCGATTTCTAATTTAAAATCTTCATAAACCTTACGCACATCAACGGCGTCTTGTTTTTTTGTTCTAGAATTATTCTTAAACCATTTGATGAAAAATCCAAAAAGTAGTAAATAGGAAATAACTAATAAAAATATGGAAAAAGAATGCTTTGCTTTAGCGGAATGGTACTCGTTCCTTAGATTATTCTTTTCTTCCTGCGCTTTAATAATAGATTCCTTGAGCCCAAAAAAACCATCACTCGTTAATAGCTCTGGTACAAAACTTTTTATTTCGGTTACACCAGATGACAAATACTGAGTAAATCGATTTTCTTCAGGAGTAATTATCGGCTGATCTTTTACATCCCCTGGAATAGCACCGATTCGTTTACGATCATAAATCCCTGTACCTGGAATACCAGTATTTAAAAACGCACCATTTTGACCAACATTTACACTCAACCCTCTAATACCGACTGTCGCACTCAGGCCACTTTTAGATAAATTAATACGAAACCCAGGAAAAAGTGTAAGCCTTTTTCTAAATTTCCAAGCCACTTTTTCTCCTCCGATCTCTAAAACATCTTGTACTTTTTCGCTATTTACTCACCTTGCTTAAATTCTTCGGCTTTTATGCGAGAAAAATCATCGACAACGGTAATAAGTATTTTTGGGGTCAGACCTCAACCTTAGAATTTAGTTTCTATTGTCGAGGTCCAACCTCATCAGTTATTTTCATCCTCTTTTAACCGCTGAAATTCTTTAATAAGATAGATTTTAAATTCCGCGCTAATCCACATACCGAACTCAAAAGCAATATCTTTATGCGTGTATGTCCCTCCATATCTTCCGGCTGTTGCTTTCAAGCCAATAGCATTGGTTTTCTCAACCCACTCTTTAACGCTTATTTTATAGTTATTCAGGCCGGCCTGACTTTTAATTAGGGCGAATTCGCCATAATTAAAATCCGGATTATAGACACGCTCCCAGATACCCAGGAATTCAACGGTATTTCTATTTCTAAGCCAATCGGAAATAAAAAAATCGCCATCTTTGGCCTTTAACATATCCGTCAATGAAATATAGTCTTGATCGTTTTTCTTATAATAAGTTATTGCGGTTCCCAAAACCTTAAATTTTCCCATAAGACTTTTTGGGGTCAAACCTCAACAATAGAAACTAAATTCTAAGGTTGAGGTTTGACCCCGTTAGTTCTTCTGCGACCAGTTATCGACTTATAGAATTTCTCTTTTTGTCTTGCTTCACTTAACGTAGTAAATGTCTCAGTATGAATTATTTTATAAGGACGATACGGTCGTGAAGATTTAACTTTGCCAGAATTATGTTCTTCTAAATGCTTATCAACATCGTCGGCCACGCCTGTATACATTCTAGTTTTTGTTTCATTCAAAAGAATATACACGTGATACATAAGCTACCTGCTGGCGGATCCGTCAAAAGCTAAAAGGCTTTTGACGAGATCTCGCCAAATTTTGCAAAGCAAAATTTGGCGGAGAGGGTGAGATTCGAACTCACGGTGGAGTTGCCCCCACAACAGTTTTCAAGACTGCCGCTTTCAACCACTCAGCCACCTCTCCAGAAAAGCAGAACTAAGAGCTAAGAACTAAGAGCTAAGATTGGGACAAAAAATCCCTTTTTACATCTCAAGGTCAAAGGAATAATTGGCGGAAGGCCGCTAGGTAAATAGACCGGGATATCTGGTAAGAACTGTTGAAGAAGGCCAGGAAAGAGAAATTCTCAAAAGCCAGATTGAAGAACAAGGCCAGAAGTAAGGCATCCAGGGTATATATCCAGGAAAAACCAAAGATATAATTGGCCTTAAGCTTATCCCCCGGCTTGGAGCGCAGGGTCTTAGCGGAGAATACCAGATGTAAGGCCAGGCTGAAACCAATGCCGAATATAAAAAGGGTGAGGAATTCCCGCATATCAGCCATCTTGGCCAGAATCAAATAGGCCAGACAAAGCAAGATGGTATAAATCGGCAGGACAAAAGGGGCGATTTTAACTAAGGGCGAGAAAAAGCGGAACATAAACTCTAGAATCCGCTGGCCCTTTTTAAAAAATACTGCCGGCTCCCAGACAAAAAAATAGGTCAGGGTAAAACCGACTATACCCCAGATAAAAGGGCCCTTAACCGCCGGCTCCAGCTTAAGCAATTCCCCGGAGAAACAAATAGTAACCGCGTATACCGCGGGCAATAGGCATATCCCGAATAAAAACTTAAGCAAAACCAGGAAATATTCCTGTAATTTGCCCTTGGAAGGCACCTTGATGTCGCTAAAGAGCCTATCGGCTGATTCTTTCTTTTCCATTGAAATAGGGCCTTAAGACTTCAGGAATTAGGATTGTGCCGTCGGATTGCTGGTAATTTTCTAAAATGGCAATCATTGTCCGGGCCAAGGCTACCCCCGAGCCGTTTAAGGTATGCAGGTAATCTGTTTTCTTATCAGCCTGGCGGCGGTATTTTATATTGGCCCGCCGGGCCTGAAAAGCTTCAAAATTGGAACAGCTGGAGACCTCCAGCCATTTATCCATCCCCGGGGCGTAGGCCTCAATGTCGTAACACTTGCTGGCGGCAAAACTGATATCCCCGGTAGATAACATCAGCACCCGGTAAGGCAGGCCTAAAAGCTGTAATACGGTTTCGGCGTTATTCAGCAATTTCTCCAATTCATCGTAAGAGCTTTCCGGCTTAACGAATTTCACCAGCTCAACTTTATCAAATTGATGCACCCGCATCAAGCCTTTAGTGTCTTTGCCGTAAGAGCCGGCCTCTCTTCTAAAGCAGGCGGTATAGGCAGTATAATAAATCGGCAAGTCATCCTCATTAAGAATTTCATCGCGGAAGATATTGGTCAGGGGAACCTCGGCAGTAGGAATCAAAAACAAATCGTCATCCTTGAGCCGGTACATATCTTCTTCCATTTTAGGAAGCTGTCCGGTGCCGGTCATTGAGGCCCGGTTGACCAGAAACGGGGGAAATATTTCCTTATAGCCGTGTTTTGAGGTATGCAGGTCCAGCATGAAATTATACAGCGCTCTCTCTAAACGGGCCCCGTCTCCTTTATAGAGGATAAAATTGGAGGCAGTGAGTTTGGTAGCCCGGGCAAAATCAATAATATCCAAGTGCTCGGCCAGCTCAATATGGCTTCGGGCGGCATTAACTGTTCTCTGGGGTTCACCCCAGGAGCGAACAATCTTATTGGCGCCGGCATCACCCACCGGAATGGATGCATGCGGGATATTCGGAATGTTTAAAAGCATCCGGCTTAGTTGAGGTTCGTATTCCTTGAGCTCTTTTTCCAAAGAATCAATGCGAACCGCGATATCCTTCATTGAGGCGATTTTTTCTTTAGGGTCTTTTTTCTCCTTTAGAAGCTTGGAGATTTCATCGTTAGCCAGATTCTTTTTAGCCCTGAGGTCTTCAAGTTCCAATAAAACCTTCCGGCGTTTATCATCAAGCTCGATCAGGCCGTTTATTTCTAATTTTGAATTACGCTTACACAGGGAATCTTTGACCAAATCCAAATTTTCCCGAATAAATTTTAGCTCTAACATAAGCTTATTCCTTTACCGTCCTTCAAATCGCTCAGGACTCCCTAACCTTTCACTACACCAATTGGCCGCATCCGGCAGACTTTCTTAGAAATTCCTGCCCCCTGCACCACATTAACCACTTCATTAATATCTTTATAAGCCAGCGGCGCCTCCTCAACAATTGTCCCCCGGCTGGAAGCCATCACATATATACCTTTGGCCCTAAGCTCACTGATTATTTTATTGGCATCAAAGGCCTTAGCCGCGGCAGTGCGGGATTTTACCCGGCCCGCGCCGTGACAGGTGGAATAAAAAGTCTCCGCCGCCTTTTCGGTGCCGACGAGTAAATACGAGTTCCGGCCCATATCCCCGGGAATGATTACCGGCTGACCGGTCTTCTGGTACTTAAGGGGAAGTTCAGGGTGTCCGGGAGGAAAGGCCCGGGTAGCGCCTTTACGATGCACGCAGAGAAGTTTTTCCTGTCCGTGGACTTTATGCCTTTCCAATTTGGCGATATTGTGGGCCACATCATAAATTAAATCCATCCCCATCTTTTGCCAGGACATATTGAACACCTTTTCAAAGGCCTGACGGGCTAAATGCATCAAACACTGGCGGTTGTTCCAGGCGTAGTTGGCTGCCGAGCGCATCGCCCCCAGGTAACGCTTGGCCTCGGGTGAATTTACCGGGGCGCAGGCCAGTTGTCTATCCGGCACGCTGATTCCGTATTTCCCCGGACAAGAAAGCATACTCTTCACATAATCATCGCAGATTTGATAACCAAAACCCCGCGAGCCGGAGTGAATCATCAAGGTAACCTGGCCCTCTTCCAAACCAAAGGCATCCGCGGTATCCGCGTCGTAAACCTGGTCAATAACCTGTACCTCTAAAAAATGATTCCCGCTTCCCAGGGTCCCGGATTGGGCCTTGCCCCTTTCATACGCCCTTTCTGAAACCGCATCCGGATCAGCCCCCGCGATCGCCCCGTTTTCTTCAGTCGCCTCCAGGTCTTCAGCCGTGCCGTAACCTTTAGACACCGCCCAACCTGAGCCTTTGAGCATTATCTGTTTTTCTTCTTTTTCGCTGGCCCGGATTTCTCCCTTTGAGCCCAGGCCGGAAGGAACAAAATTAAAAAGCTTTATTGCCAGTTCTTCAATTTTATCTTTTATTTCTTCATATCGCAGGCTTGTCCTTACTAACCTGACTCCGCAATTGATGTCGTACCCTACTCCTCCGGGTGAAATTACTCCGTCATTTTCAACATCAGTAGCGGCGACCCCTCCAATTGGAAAGCCAAAACCCCAATGAATATCCGGCATCGCCAGAGAGGCATTGACGATTCCCGGTAAAAAGGCCACATTAGCCACCTGATCCAAAGCCTTGTCTTTACGGATATCGCTTAGGAGCTTCTCATCAGCGTAAATAATGCCGTCTACCCGCATCCCGGGCTTCGCGCCCTTAGGGAGCCTCCAGCGGTAATCGTCTATTTTCTCTAAATGCTCCCAAATCTCTGGCATATTTTTATTTTCTTATAGTGCGTAGTTCCGTGTAATTCAGCGGTTTCAGACATCAAATATTACCTTTGCTTCATAGCCTTCCGGGGTTTTCCTGAATTCCAACTCGTGATAAGTAACCGCCTTGATTTCGGTTTTTATCTCATCCGCAGGCTTATCACCCCAGCATAAGGCCCGCATCGCTTTTGGGCTGAGATCCTGGATAGAAAATTCCTTAAATACAATCCCACTGACACTATACTGATAAAGCAGTTCCCCTAGCCACCCGACAAGAAGCTCATCATAACCTTGAGCTTCTTGTTTAATTTCTATCTGAATATAAGGCTTTATCCGGTGAGTATCGGTGATTATATCAAACATCGCGCCGGCGGCATCCACAAAAATATTTTCAGCCGTGTCCGCGCGTATATTAACTCCGATGTCGGCGGTGTGGTCAAAGATTTGATAAGGAGACATAAGGCGGAATTATTTCCAAGGCTCTTACGCCGATATCCGTGGTATATTAAATAATTCCTGCATGTAATATTGAAGAGAGAAAATAAAAAATGAGCCGCGGAGGATTCGAACCTCCCACCCGTTGCTTAAGAGGCAACTGCTCTACCGAATGAGCTAGCGGCCCGATAAATTTAAATTATACCACAATTTTTGATTTTTGCATTTTGATTTTTTTATTTTAACGCGCCCGGGTGGATTCGAACCGCCAATAACCAGTTCCGAAGACTGGTGCCCTATCCGTTAGGCTACGGGCGCATAATCTCTAGGCAACGATTTCGCACTTAGGGCCTAAGATTTCTTTTATTCGAAGCAATGTTTCTTTATCCGGCTGTCTGACCCAGTTTTCCGCGGTGGAGCGCGCCGGGATATTTAGCTGAATTTTATCCGGGTTTATCTTTTGGGCTGCCTGCTTAAACTTATAGGCATAGTCTAAGCTGTCGTTTATATCCTTTACCAGCATTATCTCTAAGAATATTTTTCCCTTAAATTCTTTTCTTAGGGCGATTAGGCCTTGGATTATATCTTCTATCTTGATGTCTGAAAGCGGACGGTCAATCTGCTCAAAAATATCCTGGGTAACCGCGTCTAAGGAAGGGATGATCACATCCGCATCCAGGACGTCCGAACGGGCCTGGATTTGAGAAAAAAGTGAAGAGTTAGTTATCAAAACCAGCGGGATGCGGGTAACCAGCTTTTTGATTTCAGTGATTAGTTTTGAAATATCTATATTGAGAGTCGGCTCGCCAAATCCACAAAGGCTGATATACTCAGGAGGATTAAGTTTATACTCCGGGCTCTCCAGATATCCTTTAAACTCAGCCAGAATATCCTTAATGTCCAGATAGACCTTACGCTCGCTCACCTTACCCGCGGTCTTGCCTAACTGGCAGTACACACAGTCAAAAGAACAAACCTTAAGCGGGGTAAGGCTTATTCCTAAAGATAACCCTAAGCGCCTGGATTTTACCGGACCGTAGATATAACGCATAATATTAAAAAATGGTGAGTTGTGAACCAAAACAAACCCCGCGTATATTCCTGAAAAGACAACCGGAATAAGCGCGGGGAATCTTTCTTAGAGAGAATACATTAAAGAAATAAGGCTTTACTTAACTACCAAGACGCTGTTAGCGCTGCCTAAATTATTCGCGGCGGTTTCCTTGCAGTGTGGGTCGTTAATCCAGGAGCCATCCACCACAAACTTGTATTCGTATCTGCCGGGATCAAGGTTTATCTTGACCGCCCAGTTACCCTTAGCGTCTTTCTTAGCCGAAAGAAAACCGGCATCCCAATTATTGAAGCTTCCCGCTAAACACACCCTCTTGGCCGAAGGCGCGGTATACTTAAAAGCCACCACCTTCTTTGCCGCTGGTTTTTTTATTGCTGGTTTCTTCATAGTATTGTTTGCCATTTCAAACCTCCTTTAATAAGCCCCGCCGTTGGCGGAGCGGAATGGGGTAGCATTAGATGCTTTAATCTTACACAACTTATTCTAACAATTCAAGATACGGCTGTCAAGGGAAAAAAGCGAAAGCCCTGGAAGCCCTGCAATCACTCAGTTATTAAGGGAAACTCGCAGTTTGTTCCCCTCGCCTAACCCCTCCCCGCCTCCCCTTGGTAAGGGGAGGATTTCTTCCCTCTCCCACGAAGGGAGAGGGAAGAGCGCGAAAATATTTACCCCCGCTTACCGATCGGCTACAAAACCTTAGCCGTATTTTATCCGGACCCAATCGCCAACATAATGAGTAATCGCTATAACTATTAAGGCGATGAATAAATGCTCTATAACTACTTTATACGGATTTGTTTTTTGCTCTTTGGCCATTAGGAAGCTAAATAGGGCCAATACCGTTAATCCCCAGGCCACGCTTACCGTAATCGCCTTCTCCAAAGAAAAGAGCAAAACCGGGATAATAAAGATCAGGGTAAAAATGAATTTAGCCAGAAAAGTAAATATGGTTGATTCCCATATTTCTTTCTCCGTGTGTTTATTTTCCGATTCTTCGGAGATATGTATCCCCAGCGCGTCCGAGAAGGCATCGGCTACGGCCAAGGTCAGTATCCCGCCGATGACTACCGTCTTGGAGTGGGTCCCGGAATCTAAACCCACTATTAAACCCAGGGTGGTAATTATCCCGGAGTTGAGGCCGAAGCTGAGCCCTATTTTTAGCGAATGTTTTATCATAATTTCAGATTTTTTGAAGTTTTGAGTGGGTAAATTTATTTGTTTACCACAAAGCCGCTTTCTTAACCCCACCCCGCCTCCCCTTGGCAAGGGGAGGATTTCAAATAGGTTACCGGTTTGAAGTTCCAAAAAGTCTAATTCAGGTTTTTACTCTAAAACTACTGTTTCAAATTTTTTAGGTATATACGGCCTTAAGCCTTTTGTCTTTAGCTCTAAGGCCAGGGCCTCGGATTGATCCATATCCCCGTGGACGATGAAAATTTTCTTCAGGCGGCCTTGAGTTTTTAAGGCGTAATCAACCAACTCATTTTTATCGGCGTGGGCGCTGAAGGCGTTAATTACTTCTACCCCGGCCTTAAGTTCAAAGCTCTCCCCGAATATCTTTACCCGCTTATGCCTTTCCACTATTCTTTTTCCCAGGGTATTCCTGGCCATATAGCCGACTACGACTATGGTATTACGCTCATCCTTAATATTGTTTCTTAAATGATGCAGAATCCTCCCGGATTCGCACATTCCGGAGGTAGAGATGATAATCATCGGCTCTTTGCTGAAATTGAGCTGTTTTGATTCCTCGCTGGTGCGGATATAATGGATAGATTTTATTCCAAAGATATCCGCGTTTTTCGCTAAAAGCTCCTGGGCTTGGACATCAAAAACCTCACTGTTATTTAAAAACACATCGGTGATATTACAGGCCAGCGGGCTGTCCACATATATAGGAATAGGCCTGATCTTTTTTTCTTTGAGCAGGCGCCCCAAATAATAAACTACCTCCTGGGTGCGCTCCAGGGCAAAAGAAGGAATAATCACCTTACCGCCCCGGGAGGCGGTTCGGTTGATGACCTCGGCAAATTTAGTCTTGGCATCTTCTATCGGACTATGCAGGCGGCCTCCGTAGGTACTCTCAATAATCAAATAATCTACCTCCTTTAAAATATCCGGATCCCGCAATAGAGGGATATCGCAACGGCCCAAATCCACCGCGTAGGCAATCTTTAAGGCCTCTCCGGAATCTTTTTTTATCTCCAAAAGCGGCGTAGCCGAACCTAAGATATGCCCGGCATCATAAAAGGCGCAGGAAATCTTAGGGGTAAGTTTAAACTGTTTATAATAATCCAACCCCCGGATACTTTTTAAAGACTTACGGGCGTCTTCCAAGGTATAAAGCGGCTTACGCAAAGGCAAGCCCCGGCGGAGATTTATCTTATTCACGAACTTGATATCTTCCTCTTGTATCTTGGCGCTGTCTAAAAGCATTAACTGACAGAGTTCTTTAGTAGGCTTAGTAACAAATATTTTTCCGCTAAATCCGCTTTTTACCAGATTAGGCAGATTGCCGCAATGGTCAATGTGGCTATGAGAAAGAACTAATGCGTCTACCTGAAAAGGGTTAAAACAAAAATGAGAATTAACCTGGTAAAATTCTTCCCGATGACCCTGAAACAGGCCGCAGTCAATAACCACCCTTTCCCCATCGGATTCAATTAAGTGCATTGAGCCGGTAACCGTGCGCGCGCCGCCGCAAAAAGTAATACTGGTACTCACAGTGACCTCGCCTTATCTATAAAATCCCGGAGTAATCTTTTATCCTTAATCCCCGGCTTTGCCTCTACGCCGCTGGAAGCATCCACCCAATCCGCTCGCGCGGCCTGAACAGCGGAAACAATATTTTTCGGATTCAACCCCCCGGAGAGAAAAAACGGCTTAGTCAATTTAAGACCTTTTAAGATATCCCAATTAAAGTTACTGCCAGTGCCTCCGAAAGAATCTTTTTTAAAGGTATCGAACAAATAATAATCCACCGGATATTTCCCAATATCTTTCAGGCTGTCCTCATTTTTTATCCTGAAGGCCTTGATAATCTTATACTTATTAAATTTCCGGCAGAAATCCGGCGTTTCGTCGCCGTGGAATTGAAGCATATCCAGACCGCAAAGCCGGGCGGTCTTTTTAACCAAATCCGAATCAGCGTTTACAAAAACCCCGATTTTTTTTATTTTTTTGTTCAATTGAGATATTATTCTTTGGGCAGACTTAGGAGGGATATAGCGGGGGCTTTTAGAATAAAAGACAAAACCTAAGGCAGACGCCCCTAAGCTTTGCGCGGCTAAAGCATCGGCAAGATTAGTTATCCCGCAGATTTTTACTTTTACCCCGTTAGAAAGCCCAGCCGCTTGCAACGGGGATGAAGATATAATTCCTTTTTGAGCGAACATGGACTTTAATACCCCGCGTAAGCCTCTCCGCTGGAAAATAGAAAACTTTCTAACGGGGTTTACCACTTTTTTTGCCGGTTTCGGAAGGAATTTTCTTTACCGTCTTTTTTACGGTAGAACCGTTAACTATGTCGCTAAATTTCTTTTTTATATCTTCGGCTTTCATCAGGGCGGAACCAATCAAAAGGGCGTTCACCTTTAGCTTTTGGTATTTTAGATAATCACGGTGAGTCTTAATCGCGGATTCCGCTACTACGATTCTATCTTTAGGAATATGTTTTATTAGAGAGTCTGCTATTTTTTTGTCTATTTCTAAGGTATGCAGATTCCGGCTGTTGAGACCGATAATTTCCGCGCCTTGATCCAGGGCGTAGTTCAGGTCGTCTAAGCTATTCACCTCAACCAGGCAATCCAATTCCAGCCTTTTGGCCAAAGCCAGAAACTCCGATAACCTTCCCTCTTTAAGCAGTTCAGCAATCAAAAGCACGGCATCGGCTCCGAAAAATTTGGATTCGTAGAGCTGATAGGGCTCAAAGATAAAATCTTTCCTTAGAATGGAAAGCTCCGAGATTTTACGCGCCTGTTTTAAGTAGGCGATTTTACCGGAAAAATATTTCTCCTCGGTAAGGATGGAAATGGCGCTGGCGCCGGCGTTTTGATAGAGACGGGCAATTTGCAGCAGGTCAAAATCCTCTCTTAAGAACTCCTGAGAGGGAGAAGTCCTCTTGATCTCGGCAATTATATTCAACTTCCCGGCTTGGCTAATATTGGCTTTAAAGGGCCGCCAGATACGCGGCTCCTCTAATT
>JAUSCZ010000019.1 GCA_030674475.1 Candidatus Omnitrophota bacterium | reverse complement strand
TTATTAATCTCCCCGGTAGTGCCAAGGCGGTAAGAGAATCCCTGGGGATAATTTTGCATACCTTGGTTCATGCGGTATATATGATTTATGGCAAGGATCACTAAAGATGATTTTGTTTAAGTTGTTTTTCTCATTTTTAAGGGTGGGGTTATTTGCTATCGGGGGGGCTTATTCCTTTTTGCCGTTGATAGAGAAAGAGTTGGTTCAAAAATACGGCTGGTTGAGTAAGGAGGAGTTTTTGGAGGTGCTGGGGATGGTGAATATCTTTCCCGGAGCCATATCCATAAAATACGCCACTTACACCGGATATAAAATAGCCGGGGTATGGGGAGCGGTAGCGGCGAATGTGGGTAATTTCCTGGCCCCGGCATTAGTCATTGGATTAGCTTCAGTTTTTTATCTAAAATATAAAAATCTCCCCGTTTTCAAAGGCGCCTTCAGTATGATTCAGCTGGCGGTATTCGCGATGATTATCGCCGTAGCCTTTCAAGCGGTCAGCTTAGATAAATTAACCCAGTTTAAAAATATTATGGTAGTCTTAGTTGCCTTTACCCTTTTTTTCTGCACCAAAATTCACCCCGCCTTAATAATTATCTCTGCCGGCATAGCCGGCGCTTTCCTGAGATAATCTGCCTATTGCCTTAGATAGCCATTTATGATAGTATGAATTACGGTAAATAGTAGTTTTTTATTAAACGTTTAAACAAGCAGGAGGTTTTTATGTCTATAGGGCATGTAAGCGATAAAAATTTTAAAGAGGAGGTGCTGAAGGCGGAATTACCGGTATTGGTGGATTTTTTTGCCGAATGGTGCGGGCCCTGTAAGATGGTTGCTCCGGTGATTGAGGATGTGGCCAAGGAATACAGCGGAAAGATTAAAGTGGTTAAGGTGGATGTGGATGAGGCCGGCTCAACCGCCTCCGGTTACGGGATAATGTCGGTTCCGACGATTATGATTTTTAAGGCCGGGAAGGTTGTTTCCCAGAGCGTGGGGGCGATGTCCAAGCCTGAAATAAAAAAGAAATTGGCTGAGGTTTTAGGTGGCTAAGAAGGTCTTTATTGCCGCGACTATGCAGAATGACGGTAAGACTACCGTCTCTCTGGGGCTGATTTTTAATTTTAAGGAGCGTTTTAAGAATATCGGCTTTATCAAGCCTATCGGTCAACGTTATCTGGAGGAGGACGGACTTAAGGTTGATGAAGACTCGGTCCTGATTGAGGATGTGTGCGGGATAAAATGCGGCATCAAGGATATGAGCCCGATAGCGGTTGAAAAAGGGTTCACCGAGAAATACATTGCCAGGCCGGACAAGGAAAATATTGACCGCCAGATTATGGATTCGTTTAAGCGGGTCTCTCAGGATAAAGAGTTAGTGGTTATTGAAGGCACCGGGCATGCCGGGGTAGGTTCGGTATTTGATCACTCTAACGCGGTGGTGGCCAAGATGCTGGGGGCTAAGGTAATTTTGGTTTCCTCCGGCGGCATAGGCCGGCCGATTGATGAGATCATGCTTAATAAAGCCTTGTTTGAGCAGGAAGGCGTCGCTTTGGCCGGCGTAATCATTAATAAAGTTATGCCGGATAAGTTTACCAAGGTCAAACGAATTATTAAGGACGGCTTAGGCCGGCTGGGAGTAAATCTTTTGGGGGTTATGCCTTACCAGCAGATGCTTACCTATCCTACAATGAGGCAGATTTGCGAAGAGACAAATTTTAAGATATTCTCCGGGGAGGCCTGCATAGATAACTATCTGGCTAAGATTGTTATCGGGGCGATGGAGCCGCATGACGCCTTGAATTATATGTCGGAGAATTCCCTTTTAATTACTCCCGGAGACCGGGAAGACCTGATTATGACCGCTTTAGGCCTGCATATCTCCAAGGCCTCAGTGTGTCCTACTCATATCGGGGGGATGATTTTGACCGGCGGCTTCCTGCCGCATTCCGAGGTAATCGGGGTAATGAAGAGCACCAATATCCCCGTTCTCTTGACTGAGAAGGATACCTATACCACAGCCTCTATGATTCATGATTTAACCGTAAAAATCCGCCCCCGGGATGAAGATAAAATAGAAACGGTTAAAAATATGGTCAAGGATTACGTAGCTATTGATGAGATATTACGGCTGATATAGGACAAATTTCCGCGAACAGATACTAATTGCTAAGGATATAATGGCAAATATTGATATAATAAAAAATTTACGGGAGAGGGCCAGGAAGAGACAGAAATTGATTGTCTTGCCGGAGAAAGATGACGCGCGGATTCAGGCGGCCTATAAGATAATCAAAGAGGAAAATATCGCCCGGATAGTTTTATTAGGCAAAGAAGACCTGGATAAGGATAAGATTGAGATTTTCTCGCGGCAGTTTTTTGAGTTGAGAAAACATAAAGGAATTACTTTGGAAGAGGCCAGAAAGACAATCAGTGTTCCGTTATACTACGCGGCAATGATGATTAGAACTGGCGAGGCCGACGGTTTTGTGGCCGGGGCCGCGCATTCTACCCCGGATGTGGCCAGGGCGGCCATCTACTGCTTAGGGGTGGATGAGAAGATAAAGACCGTTTCCAGCTGTTTTGTGATGGTGGTTCCGGATTGCAGTTTCGGGGATAACGGAGTTTTTGTCTTTGCCGACTGCGGGATTATGCCTGAACCGGCGCCGGAGCAGTTGGCCCAGATTGCCATTTCCACGGCCGAGCTGGCTAAAAGTGTTTTTGATATTACCCCCCGGGTGGCTATGCTTAGTTATTCTACCAAAGGTTCGGCCAAAGGGCCTTTGGTGGACAGGGTGAAAGAAGCCGCGCGTCTGGCTAAAGAGGCCAGGCCGGATTTGCTTATTGACGGAGAAATGCAGTTAGACGCGGCCATAGTTCCCGAGGTGGCTGAGATTAAAGATCCTAATGGCCCTATTAAAGGCCGGGCCAATGTGCTTATTTTTCCTAACTTAGAAGCCGGGAATATCGGCTATAAATTAGTTCAGCGTTTAGCCCGCGCCCGGGCAGTTGGGCCGCTTCTTCAGGGGTTGAAGCATCCTTGCAGTGATCTTTCCCGGGGATGCCTAATTGAGGATATCGTTGATACGGTAGCACTTACAGCCTTGAGGGCGTAGCTAAAAAGTTTAAAAAAATTAAAATTAAAAAATAACTTGACAGAAAAGATTTATATGATATACTTTTATTAACTATTTAAAAATAATAATCTATCAAATTATCTGTTTGGGTTTGGAGAGACTCAAATAGAACTTGTTTCAAAAAAATATTAATCGGGATTGAGCCACGGAAAAAGGGTCAATCCCGTTTTGTTTTTTATAGAGCCTGAAAGTTAAACAAAATAGATTAGAAAACCGAAAAAATACCGGAGGAACAAATGTTCAAGAAAATCATCTCATTGGCCTTATCCGTAATCTTTAGTGTACAAACCTGCGGTTTTGCCCAGGTGGCCCAGCTTAATCTGGCCGGGTATTTGGGCCAGGGGGCAATCAGCTTAGACAGGTTCCGTCCGGCGCACCTGCGTTATTTCTCTTACGAGTCGAAAACCGACAACTTCCAGATACTCGTAGACAAGGCTGATGAAAAAGGGCTTAGCGATATTCAGGTGAAGGAAAAGGCGGACGAGCTGATGAAATATTTCCGTATCGGCCTTAGCCTGCCGAATGAGAAGTTCTGGGTAAACTTAAGGCCAGATGCCCCGGAGCAGATAATTGACCCGGAGCTGGAGAAGACCGATATCGGCAAGGTTATGCTTGAGGCTGACCTTAACCTAAAGAAAGATACCTCCAGCTTTACTTCGCCGCAAACCAAGGAAGGCAGGGAATACTGGGATAAGCTCTATAAAAAGGCGGGAGAGCTTTTTGGAAGCGAGAATATCACCATACCCACTATTACCCGCCCCTGGATAGTTCCGGGTGAGATTATTGTCCGGGAGTCCGGCTCCGGAGCTTACATCTACAAGGCCGCGCTCAAAGTCATGTTGGAGCAGGACCATCTCAAAGGCTCGCTCACCTATGATTTTAAGGATCCCCGGATGAAGGAGCTTAATGAATACTCATCTCAACTTATCCGGGAGTTAATTATTCCCAAGCTGACCAAAGAGGTAAACCGCGCCAAAAGATACGCCGCCCTTAGACAGGTATTTTATTCCTTAGTCCTCTCCCGCTGGTTTAAGGAGCGGTTTTCCCGCGCAGCGGGATCCCGCAATCTGATAAATGATATGGCGGGAAACCAACCCCCCTTCGACTTTGCTCAGGGTAAACAAGCCAGCAATGAACTAACTAAGCTCATAGATTCCGGGAATCTCTCTAACCTTAGCTCTAAACAAGCCTGGGATAAGACTACCTACTTCCAGGCCTACCAAAAGTCCTTTAAGGAAGGCGAATACAACCTCTCCGAACCCGTCTACACCCCTACCGGTCAGGTTATCCGCAGGTATATGAGCGGGGGAACGGAGTTTACCTCTTCAGCGATAGTAACAGGTCTCTATCAGACTGCAGATAAAAAAATTCCTTCTGGTGTTGATGTTGTTTCTTTAAATTTTACACCCGATGGCAACTCTGTTGCGATAGCCGCCGCCTCGCCGCTAGTGTTAGCTGTGTTATTGAAAAATCAAGGCGTGGGAAAGTTGATTAAAGATGTGCTTACCTTGAGAAATTCAGAGCTTAGCGAGGAGGAGTTGAATCTTGCAAGCCTACCACTAGTTATTCAGGTTAAAGGATGGGTTTATTCTCAAATTGTTATTTCTTATAATGAAGAAGATGATAGCCATACGGCAACGTTTATTCCGCGAGAAGAAGGAGGTAAGAACCTAATTATTAAAGTCTCAATCGAAGACAAAATAAACACCTCGGGAGAACTCAACGGTCTATCTGATGACGAGTCAAAAGCATTAGTAAGTTATATAAAACGCTTTTTGCTTGAGGAGATTGCAACATCTACTAATAAATCTTCCGGCTCCGGAACTGCCAGAGATGACATTGGCGATATGTCGCAGAAAAAATTACTAAATAATAATCGTTCGCGGGTTAAAAATTTATTGGTTAGCAAATTGTATACATACTGCTTACATAAATACATCAGATATAGACAGCCACCAACAGAAGAAGATACCAATAGGCGTGTCTATGAGCACCTGAAAAATTTTTCCCCGCCTAATAAATCTCAATGGGTAATACTCGAGAAAGATGCCTCTGGCTCTGAGAAACATATTCAGTTTTTTTATAAAAATTTGATACAAAATAAATATCATCTTCGGGTTTACGAATATATAAATTCATCCAAACCATCGCTTAACATATTTTCTATTATACTGGAGGATGATACGGAAGCCCCTATACTACGTTATTATTTTTTGAAAAACGGGGGCGCTATGGCAGATGGTACAACTGATGAGGTTATTGAAAAGTTATCTGCCAATTCAGAATTATTAAATAGCTTATTAGAATCCGTTGTTGATGCAATATTAAAAATGAGTAAAGCCTCTGACGACGTTGAGCAGGCTGGAGGTGAAGAGTCTAAAAGCGTCGCCGGCTCGCCGCTGGAATCATTAAAAAATAAGGCATTGGGAAGGCTATCTAAATATTTAGACGATGCGACATATCAGCAGGTGCTTCCATATATAAGTAATGCGCGCAGCATTGACAAGCTTAAAGAAATTTTTGATAATACAGTTGAGTCGCTTAAGGATAAAGTAAAATATGCCGGAGCTAAAGCATTTAATGCGGGTGAATTGAATGAATTTTCTGATACCTTGTTAGTATTAGCAATAATAGAGAAAATGGGTAAATTTTTAGGGGAGAAACATCGGCATATTGAAATGATAGCTGAAACATACGCGTCGTTAAGTAAAAAACAACAGTTGAATGACCTTGCTGGTATTTTAAATGACTCAAAGAAAGCCGGGGCGGAAATTGAGTCCCTCTCTTTACAACTGGAAGCAGCGCAGGCAAAGATTGCCGGCTCGCCCTTATTAACAAAGTCAGAAGTAATAAAGATAATAAATGATTTTATCGAGTCATTAAAGTATCAAGTGATTCCGAACGAAGATTTTCTTAAAAGAATAGAATTAGTCGAGAATCTTGAAGAAATTAAATGGTTGTTACCGGGGTTAATTCGTAGTAATGATAACTTCATGAAGGTCTTGGAGGAGTTACAAAAACAAATTTTTAAACTTTTGAAGGATGATTATCTTTCTCCGGCACAATTTGACGAGCAGTTAAAAGACATGTTTAAGAATGGTGTATCGGGTAATGTGCTTGTTATTGGCGTAAAAAGTGATCCGGATTTAATCGCCATGGTTAAAGGAATAAAAGGATATTACGCGCAACTTTCAGAAAAACAGTTTGAGGCAGCCAAAACATCATTCAATCTTGAATGGATAGATAGCGATATGGGTCAAGTGAAACTGATAAAATTCGCGGATGTGATTATAACGAGAGGGTGGGATATCGCTGATTATACAGTAAAGAGCTTTGGGTTTGGCGTAAGATTATCTGATAGAAATAGGATAATACTGAAAAAAATAGCCTCTTCCGCCGTCGCGGCAGGAGAAGCCTCAGGCTCAGCGCTGGAGGAAAAAGAAATAAACGCTAAAAAAGCAGAGCTGGAAGGAATAATAGAAAGGGTATTTGAGAAATCAAAAAATCTTAAGGGATTGCAAAAAAAAGTGTGGATATTTCGGTTAGAGGCCGCGGGCGGACTGTCAATGGTTAATAAAGTAAGCGATGACATAATTGAATGGATAAAAGGCAATGAGCCTGAAATAGGCAAAGAACCATTTGAGGATTTTTCCGCTTCTTTGAAGGTAATTGCAATAATAGGAGAATTAAAATCTGTGGCTTTATCATTAACGGTTCCGCAGTCTATTATTAATAGAGCGGTTGAAGAAATAGGGTCAGCTACGGATAAAAGTCAGAACATAGAAAAATTAAAGGAGTTAGTTGGCGAGACCGAGGCGATAATACAAGTAGCTAAAGAAAAGCTGGAAGAAATCTCCGTTTCTTTGGGAATCAGCTCGCCTATAAGCGAAGAGATGGAAAAACTATTGACTGAGCTTGATCAGAATATAAAAGTAATTGATGGTTTATCGATCCAAGCTCTTAATTTAAAAGGGATGCTGGGCCCAGAAAATCGAAGCATTAACTTGATGATTGAAGGTCAAGGTAAACTACGAGCAGATTTAAGTGGGATTATAGAGAAAATGCGAATCGAGTTAAGTTTCTCCGACACTATACCCGAAAAACTCACAGGCATCGTCTCGCCGCTTACAGAGAAACTTAAAGGAGAGTTGGAAATAATTAAGGCGTTTAATGAAGACTTAGCAGACATAAAGAGAATTAATTTACGGAAGAAATACCCGTTCCTTAATAAAAAACAAAGGGGAACAGCTAATTATACTTCAAAATTATCAGACATGTTAAAATCCATAACTACGGGTAAGTTTGCATTTAATGATGTAGATGTATATGAGCAGTATGATATTATCAAAGAAATTGTGCGGGAATTGGGTGTTTGTAAAACCCGTATTAACAAGATAAGCGCAGGTTTTAAGCAGAAAAATCATAAAAAATATTATGCGTGGTATGAATATGTATTTGATATCTCTGTGGCTATAGGATCAATAAAAAGTTTCTTGAATCGAGAGGAAATTATGGTATGGAAAGAAATAATGAAGAAAATACTGCTTGAAGAAATCGGCTTAGATAGGAATTTCTTTACTAAGGTGTTTGAGGAAAAAAATGAGATTAGTTATTCCTATAACATCCCTGCTCATGAACCAGCAGTGCAATTTTTTAATGGCCTGTCTCTTAGAGATATTTATATGCGGCTAAGAGCTGATGATGCAGATGGTGGATTGGACAGTGAAGTTTACGGCTATATTGATATTGATGTGGCAGATAGCGAGCGACACCAGAGCACCATTACGATTGTTTATTACAAAAATGACGATATTGATATACGTACAAATGAAATAGGGGTTGATGATTTGGTGACCAAGTATGCTTATACAGTTACTGGTATGGATATGCCGATATATATGCTAACGCAGCGATCCCCGGGAGAGGAAACGATTGTGGAGTCTGGGGATTTTTTTAAAAGAGTTAAATTTAAAATAGAAGAGTGGCGTAAAAGTGGTGCGTCGTCAGCTCTTAATTCCCAAACAACCATAACTCCTGAATTTCCCGGCGGTATTGACTTTCGCTCAATGAATATGCTGATCCAGCCGATGGGCAGTTTTAGCGGGCTGGACTTTAGCCCCGTGCGCTTAAGCAGTTCGGCGCTTGAAGGTATGGATTTGGGTAAAGAATTAGAGAGCCTCAAAAGGATGGTTTCAAGCAGTATGCTTCCTTCACCGCAAAGGCTGAAAGAATATATCAGCGCCTGTATTTTTAAGGGAAAGATCGGGGAAAAGTCCGATGAGTTTATCCTCTCTATGCTGGAGGTGTTCCAACTCCAGGCAGAGGAAGGGATAGAAAGCTCGGCTGAGGAGAGAGAGGCGGTGGTTATGGCCGATACCCGAAGCTATTGTCTGCCGGAGAAAAGGGCGGACGGATAATTTTAGGGTTGTAGGTGGGCAGCAATGTAGGGGCAGACCTATGTGTCTGCCCTTTATCATTATTAGCGGCATAAATGCCGCCGCTACGTAGCGGTGCCTGCCTACCGCAGGCAGGCGATTTATCGCACGTATTGCGATTTTGATTGCCCGGAGTGCAAAAAAAGGTATAATAATCTTTATGAATATCCTGGTGATTAACTGCGGGAGCTCCTCGGTTAAGTATAAATTCTTTCAGATGCCGCAAGAAGAGTTGATATCTAAGGGTAGCATTGGCAGAATTGGCGAAAAGGGAAGCTTCATAAAAAATCACCGTCAGGCCTTATAAAAGATATTAGAGGAAATAAAAGGCGTAGAAGCTATAGGCCACCGGGTAGTCCACGGGGGCGAGCAATTCCAGGAGCCGGTGGTTATTGATCAGAAGGTTATCCGCAAGATAAGAACCTGTTGCAATTTGGCGCCTTTGCATAATCCGGCTAATCTTGACGGTATTAGGGCTTGTGGGGATATTTTAAAAAATATCAAACAAGCCGCGGTATTTGATACTGCTTTTCACCAGAGCTTGCCGGAACACGCTTTTATTTACGGCCTGCCTTACCAGTTTTACCGGAACTATAAAATCCGCAAATACGGCTTTCACGGCACCAGTCACCAATATGTGGCTGGGGAGGCGGCCAAAAAGCTAAAAAAGAACATCTTCGGGGTTAACCTGATTACCTGCCATCTGGGAAACGGCTGCAGCATTACCGCGATAAAAAACGGTAAATCCGTAGATACTAGTATGGGTTTTACCCCGTTAGAGGGGCTATTGATGGGCAGCCGCTGCGGAGATATTGACCCGGCAGTGATTACTTACTTAATTGAAAAGAAAAAGATGCCGGCAGGGGATGTGGACAGGCTTTTAAACCAGGAAAGCGGGCTTAAAGGCATTTCCGGCATAAGTAATGATATGCGTAAAATACTGCAATCCGCGGATAAGGGAAATCAGCGTTGTAAATTAGCGATTGAGATGTTTGTTTACCGGATCAGGAAATACATCAGCGCTTACTTGGGGATTTTAGGAAAGACTGATGCCGTGGTTTTTACCGCCGGAATTAGTGAAAATCAGCCGAGGATAGTCAAGGGTATCACAGATAGTTTATTCGATAATTTAAAAATCAAACCCAAAATTATGGTTATTCCCACAGACGAAGAGCTGATGATCGCCCGGCAGACATATAAGGTAGTAGCGGTCAGCGTAAGCTGACCTTGTAATATCGTGGTTCGACTGCGCTCACCACAAGTTGCCTTACGGCAACCGCTACAAATTACTGCAGGAGAGAGATTACCATAACAGTGTGCTACTATTCATTTTGAAAGGAGTTGATTGAGATGTTACGTATAATGCTCAAATCAAAAATTCACCGGGCTAAGGTGACTGAGGCTAATTTGCAATATAAGGGAAGTATTACTATTGACAAAAAATTGCTGACAGCCGCGGATATCCTCCCGGGTGAAAAGGTTGAGGTTTTGAATTTGCATAACGGCACCCGTCAGGAGACCTACGCCATAGAAGGCGGGGCTGGCTCAGGGGTGGTCTGCCTTAACGGCCCGGCGGCCAGGCACGCCTGCGCGGGAGATATCTTAGTTATCCTGGCTTATGGGATGGTTGAGGATAAGGATGCCAAAAAGCTCAAACCCAAGGTTGTTTTTGTGGATACTAAGAACAGAATTATAAAAAAATAAGGTGAGTTGATAGCTGATGGTGTATAGTTTATAGTTTGCTATTCGCTATCAACCATAAATTATCAACTATAAACTATAAATGTTAGAGAGAATCTATATTATCGGCGAGCCGATTTTAAGGAAGCAGACTCCGGAGATAGAAAAGATAACCCAGGCCGAGCGAGAGCTTTTTGATGAGATGCTCAAGGTGATGCGCCGGGCCAACGGCATTGGCCTGGCGGCTAACCAGGTGGGTATTGATAAGCAGATGTGCGTGATTTGTATTGAAGATAAGGTTTTAAAATTAGCTAATCCCAGAGTTATAAAGAAAAAGGGACAGGAGACTATTGAGGAGGGGTGTCTGAGCCTGCCCGGGATAACCGTTAAAGTAAAAAGGGCCAGGGAGATAACCTGTCAGGCATTGGATGAAAATAATCAGCAGATTGAATTTGAGGCTGATGATTTATTATCCAGGGCCATCCAGCATGAGGTTGACCATCTGATGGGAAAGCTGATTATTGATTATGCTTCTGTGTGGCAAAAAGTTGCCTTAAAGGAAAAAATAAAAGTCTTAAAGAATAAACAAAACAAAACGTAGGAATAAGACATTGTCTTGTTCCTACAATAAAGTTAGGTTTTTTAAAGTTTTGAGTAGGTAAATTAATTCGTTTACCGTAAAGCCACTTTTTTACCCCTTGTGCAAGCGAAACATCGTTTACACTTTAGACCGGGTACATCGTTTACACTTTTTTAGTTACGAATAATTTTGTTCTTTCTCAAGTCTACGGAACCAAGAGTATAAAAACTATACTGAAGCTGCCAGA
>JAUSCZ010000014.1 GCA_030674475.1 Candidatus Omnitrophota bacterium | reverse complement strand
GAGGCCCTGCCATTTAGTTAGCTCTTCCGCTTTATAATAAATATGCACCCGGTTATTCCTGTCTATATATAATTTGTAACTGCCCTGTTGAAGGCTCCGGCGCTGTTCTTCTTTCGCTTCTTGTGCCTTAGCCATTCGCGCTTCTTCTTCCATCCTGGCCTTCTCTTTATGCCTCTTCTCTTCTTCAATCCCGACTTCCCTACGCTTTTGGCAGAATAACATTGTTTTTATAGCTCTCAATTCATTACTACATTTTTCTAAACCACGGGAGAATATAGTCGTTATCATTTCTTCTCACTTTCTAGAGTGCTAGGGGGATATTTTTATAAGCAATTCCTGCTGCGTGCCATCAGTCTTACCGCAGGCCTCTAAACCGCATTGCAGAATCCTGGCCTCATACAAATTGTCTGTGTTAAGGATACTCATACCAACAGCATTGGAGTGGGATAGGCATTCCAACACTACATCCGGTAGATGTGTTTTACACAAAAATCCCATCCCGAAACCGCGTCTTTTAACACCTATTCGAGAAGCCCCCTGCCCAGACCATACTCTATCCCAGCAAAGGCCGTTATGCTCGTTGAAATCTCTCGGAAACCAGCCATGCTCGTGCCCTGATACAAACCATTGTTTATACCTATTGCTAAGCATAAGACAGGTTTGCCATTTTTCTATAATTATGCTATCCCGGTTTTCTCTCACCGTCTTCATAATAATTCTTTTTTCATCAAGAAGGCGGATATCCCATATTTGAGTTAGGCTGGCCCAAGGCCAAGAGCCAACCACAACCAGGCCTTCAGCACTTACATCTCTCACATCCCATAACGCCTGAGAGGAATCATGCCATCTCTTATCGTAGAAAAAAGAGGAATACAACCCTAAACCCTTTGTCAATTCCAGGTTATTCCAGAATATCCTGCACTTACCGGAATCAAAGATCAATGCCAGATTTTTTAAATATAGTTTATTCCCCTGGGGGGATTCTTTTTTATTATTACTAGCGGTTCCCTGTCCGGAAGCCAAAATATTCTCCGCTTCCGCATCCTCATCGCGCACAGTAATTATCCCGCTGAAATACGCATCCGCGTCCAATAAACCTGAAGCCCCGGGAACACCGTCTATTCCGACATATTTCAGCCTCACCGCCCCGTTTTCATTACTCAATTTTGAAATATACAACGCTTTTGGCGTTTTATTGATATGCTCAAAGGACAAAGACGAAAGAATACTATTGCTCCTTACATGTCCATCCGCTATTCTTACCCCGGAATTGACATATTTACCCAGAATAACCGTATCCCCCATCTTCTCTATTTTACTGAAATCCCCGGATTCATCAACCGTTTCCCACCGATCGTACTCATTTATGACAAACAGCTCCGCTTCTTTACCTTTTATTTCTGCTTCGCCCACTGTGCCCATTATAACTTCCCACTTGATAATCCCTTCTTCTTGCGCCTTAAGATTCCACGATTGGCGAAAAGGCGGCTTATCCGGCCAGGAAAGGGTAACAGTAATTTCTCTGTCATTTTTCTTATCAACGCTCCACTCGGCATCCGAAGATTTATAAATTAAACCCTCATACCGGAATTGGGTGTGCAGTCCAAAACCATAACTTATTAATTTATTTTTCCAATATATTTCCACCTTATTCGGCTTACAGAAAATATTCATAAAACCCAGGCGTATAATTGTGGATTCAGACAATAGACGATTCGTCGCCTGCAGATATCCTTCCAATTCCGAGGTTTCCACTGATTCAAAGATTTTTATTTTGGCAAAAAATATCTTCCGGGCAGCTATTTTATCACCGCTGGCGTTTGAATTTACATGAATGTATTGGATTACCCGCGCGCCATTCTTAGAACCGGCATTCCCGATTCTGCACCATAGCTGCGCATCATCCCGCAGCCTTTCCATAATAATAACCGGCAACTCCCCATTCTGCCCTGCCTTACCCGCTACCCCAACCAACCTGCCGTCGGATTCACTGATTTTATATGCTTCCCACTGCCCGTCGCGCTGAAAGACTTCGGGGAAAGGCGCCTTTTGACGAAGAGTAAAATAATGCGCGTACTCATTCGCGAATAATAAATTACAGTGAGATTCATCAATATCAATGCCGTCAAATTCCGGCATTCTAATTTCACAAAGAAATTCTTTTTCATTTAATACGGAGATATTTACCTCCAGCCTCACGGGCATATCGGGCCAGCTTCCGGAGGCGCTAATTCCATCCCTGCTGCCGCGCTCCTGAACATCCCAACGCGCAAACGTGGAAAGAAATTTCCTCCCCGAAGAAAATAAGATAGCATGCCAAGACAGATTATCTGTAATAGTCATCCCCTTCCAACGGAGGATTATTTTCCCATTATTAAAAATAATTGCCAGATATCCCTTCTCTAAAATGACTATACCATTCTTATCTCCGGTAGTCTCAACGTAATAATTATATACACCGTTGATATCCCCATCTTTTAAAATCACGCCTTCCCGGATAAATATACCTCTAACGCATAATCTTTTTGACAGTTCGATATCATGAGATATGAATACTATTGTTTTCCCTTGCTCTTTAAGCTCAAAGATCTTATTTACGCATTTGCTCTGAGCGTAGATATCGCCCACGGCCAAGATGTCATCAATTAACAAAATATCCGAATTCATATGAATGGCTATAGCAAAGGCCAGGCGCATATACATGCCGTGAGAATAACTTTTAACAGGAGCATTTATAAATTTGCCGATCGCGGCGAATCTCTCGATATCACCGCACTTTTCCTTAATATAATTCTTGGCAAATCCATGAATTGAGGCAATAAGGTATATATTTTCCCTGCCGGTCAAATCCCCCTGGAAGCTAAGGCCGATATCCATCAGGGCGGAAATTGTTCCGTTTACAATAACCCGGCCCTTATCCGGCTTCAGCATCCCAGATATTAACTTCAGTATCGTTGTTTTTCCTGCCCCATTTTCCCCTATGATACCAAACACCTCGCCCTTCTTTATTTCTACATTTATCCCTTTAGCCGCCCAAAAATATTCAGGGACAAATTTGCCTTCTTCTTTAAATTCTACTCTATATCGCAACCACACATCCTGTAAAGAAATTATACTCATTTTGTAGAATTATTAATCCCCGAAGAAACAATTAAGCAAGAAATGACAGTTTTTCCTGCACTCCCTGATGCCGGCTCTCACCTCTAAAGCTTTAGGAGAATTCCAGGCCTCATCAATTAAATCGCGTCTTATATTACCAATGCTCGGGAAATTATAACAAAGGAAAATATCACCGGAAGAACTGATATGTAGAGCCTGCCCCATCGGACAAGAGGCATTCTTAACAAACTTATCCGGTTTCCTAAAATAATTTTTAAAAGCCTCTAACTGGGGCGCGGTGTTTAGAATCTTATGCCCCTGGCCGTTGGGACTTAACTTAATCTCCTTTATAATCTCTATTATTTCACAGGCCCTTTCCTTATCGCGAGGCCAAAGAAAGCTATATTCTTCTCTGTCGTGCCAATATGTATCTTCTGCCGTATTGTTAGGCTGCATAGGCGCTAAAAACAACAGATTATTAATCTTGTCATTTGTTAATGCCCACCGAGCCATACTGATCATCTCTTCCAGATTACTCTCCATGATAATTGCACTAATGCAAACAGCAATCTTACGCGAATACAATAAATCTATCGCCCGCATAACTCGCGCGAAAACGCCTTCCTTGCCTCTTAAGAAATCATGCTTAGGCATCTCCAGGCTATCCAGGGAAAGAGTAATGCCCCCCAGCCCAGCGCGCGCTAATTTACTAATCATCATATCATCAAGCAGGAAGCCGCTTGAGGTTAATACTGTTGAAAAGCCGCGTTCGCCGGCAAATTTTATTAACTCTAAGATATTATTATGCTGCAATACTTCACCTCCGGCAAATATAACCTGCATATCCTGATTCCCGCGCAATACCTTCAAAGAATCAAGAGTTCTCTGCCAATCATTGAACGCCGGTAGAGCATTATGGTCAATTATCTCTTGCCATTTATAACACATTTTACATCTTAAAACGCAGCTATCAATAATGCCGATACTACAGAATCCCGGTTTCATAGTTTTACCTATGCATCTATCTGTATTTTAAGATATCCGATTCTTTGGTTTTAAACAAAAGGAACCCACAGATTAAACTGAATATGGAAAGCGCCGCGGCAAATATCCATTCTTCTATTCCTGGGCAAGAGCCCTGATACAAGAGGAGCCTAAAAATATTCACATAACTTGCTAAAGGATTTAACATAATTACCCAGCGGTATCCGGCAGGAACAGTGTCCAGAGTATAGAACACAGGGGTAATCCAGAATAAAAACATAAAACCAATGTCCAGGACATGAGGTAAGTCCTTAATATATAAAGCAATTACATTTAAAATGAAAGCTATCCCCAGGGCAAAAAACAGATACAAACACAAAAGAATCGGCAATAAAAACAAATTCCTGATAATCTGCGCGTTAAAAATAATAAAAATAGGCAGCAAGGGAATAAGCCCCGCCAGAAACTTGATAAGGTTTGACAACACTATTGATACAGGCAGCATCTCCGGAGATAAAATAAACTCACCTAACAAAACCTTGTTGTTTCTTGCCGCAGCCACCACTTCCGAGGCTGAGTTAAAAAAGAAAAACCAGGGTAAAATTCCGGACAATACTAAAAGAGGAAAGTTCTTAACTTCTGTTTTCAGTATCTTGGTAAAAACAAAACTAATCACGCACATAATTAATAAGGGATTAAAGACAGCCCAGAGCATTCCCAACCTAGAGCCGGCATATCGATCTTTCAAATGCTTCTTCACTAAACCTTGAATAATTTGAAGCCGGGATAACATCACGTTGATTTCACGGTCTGTTTTCATTTCCTTTCGGACACCTTTTCCGCTATCCGCATAGACTCCAGCAAAACATCTTCCATCGACATATAGCGCCAGGAGCCGTAACGGCCGCAGGAAACTACGTTACGCGAGCCTAAATATTGAAGTATTCCTTGCCTGGCCGCGCTATAATTAATATCATAAATCGGATAGCCGTATTTTATGTCTACAATATCCTGAAGGCAGATTGTATCGCCGTCTTTTCTCAAGCCGACCTTCTTTAAATCGGCTGCTACCCGTAAGGCTATGGTTGATTTATTAAGCGGCCTGTCTTTGGAATAAGAAATCTCAGCGTAGAGCGCTTCTTTTCCCTCAGGCGCCATATCGGAAGAAAAATTATGAAAAAAACCCACCCTGAAGAAAGATACATCTTCCTGAGGAAAATAGGCCCAGTGGCGGTGGTGATTATCCCGGCCGGATATTCCTAAGTTCAAATTAAGGATGGAGTTCCATCTTAATTTCTTAAAAGATGCTGTTATGGCCGGGGGAACATCCTTTATCAGGCGCGCCATCTCCGGCAGGGGGAGAGTAGAGATAAGATAATCAAATTTTTCTCTTCCTCCGCCGGCTAATTTTATCTCTTTTTTACCCAGTTCAATCCCGGCCACCTCGCTCTTAAGATGGATATTTTTCACTTCAGCCACGATAGCCCTGGGAAGTTCAGCAATACCCCCCTGCTTGGGGTACCAAAAATGGCTATTATAGCCGAACTGCCTGTGGCTTGCTTTTACTGAACCACCAACCACTTCGCTCAAAGAAGGCATAGGGATAAAACCATCCAGCCATTCACAGGTAAGCCTCTCTGGAGGAACAGTCCAAAACTTAGTGTTATAAGGAATCATAAAATGCCGGGCAATCCCCGGGCCGAACGACTGAGATATCCAGCTTAAAAAATCCAAGGATTCCTTATCCGCGGGATGTTTATTCTTGGAGGCGGATATAAAACCCAGGAGACATTCCTTGACCACCGCGGGCGGCAAGCCGTAGAGATTAGCCTGAAAGGGATAGCGGTTATATACCCCGTGCGAATAAACCCAGGCGCTTCTCTTATGCTCAACCAAATTACTACCTAATAAATTCTTGATCAGCTTAAAGGCATAATCGCTCCTAAAATGCAGGAGATGCCCGGAATAATCAAAGGTAAAGCCATTGATCTTCCTTGAACGGCACAGGCCGCCCACTTCTTCTTCCTGCTCAAAGAGTTGACAATCTATTCCCTGCTTTTGCAGATGCCAGGCCGCGCTTAAGCCCGCCAGCCCGGCGCCTAAAATTATAACCCTTTTCTTACCCATTTATTAATTTTAACATACCTTCTTTATTTCTGCCAAGGGTATTAATTTTTCTCATTATCCACATCCACCTTGGCCATTTTAACTCCCACCAGAAGACCGGCCATAACCACCACGCCTATAAGGATAACCCCCTGAAAATTAGCCAGCCGGCTTAACGCTACCCCGGATAAGGTAAAAAACAGAGTTAACAACAGCATATAAGACAAGGCCTTAGGTTTAGAGTGCTCCCTCTTCAAAAAACGCAAAGCCAGGTGATCCGCGCTTTTCCTGAAGGCGGACCTTCTTTTTAAGATCCGCATCCAGACCACAAAAACAGTATCAAAAACCGGAAACCCCAGCACCAGCACCGGGCTCAAAAGGGCTACTCTCCTTTCCAGGGGGGCGTAACTTAAAGCCAGGGCTAAGGAAGCCAGGATAAAACCCAGAAAATGACTACCGGCATTACCCAAATAAACTCTCGCCGGCGGCAAATTAAAGATCAAAAAACCCAAAACAGCGCCCATTAAAGGCAAAAGCAATAATAACATATTCAGGTCCGCTGGCCAGAAGGCCGTGGTTGGGCTTCCAATAGCCCAAGCCGCGGTTAAAAGACAAATAACCCCCAGGCCGCCGGCTGCAATCACCGCCACAGACGCGGCTACCCCATCCATTACATCCAGGTGATTAAAGGCATTAGTAATGCCCAAAACCCAGATAACGGTCAACCCTAAATTAGCTACGCTCCCTAACCCGGCAATCTGCATCTTTACCCCAAATAAAATCAAGACTAAGACGCAAAAGAGCTGGGTTAAAAATTTAGCCGGGACCGATAATTCCTTCTTATCGTCAATCATCCCCACTACCAGCATTGCCAAAGAAGAAATCAATATGCCTACCGCCTGAAAAGATAATCCTCGCGGATAAATAAGCGCTATCCCGCAAACCAAATAAAAAGCCCAGCCCAGGGCTATTCCTCCTACCGCGGGCACACCCTTAGAAATTAATAAGTTATGTTTTAAGGAGTATTTTTTGAGTAAGAATACCGCTAAGGCACTCACTAAGAAAGAGGCCAAAACTATTAACGCATATTTAGTTAACATTGGTTATCATTGCTGTCTGAATTACCGTCATTCAGGCTGTGTCATAATTCCATAAAATAGCAAGTCTGTCATTCTGAAGAAGCTTGCGACTGAAGAATCTCGTCGGTAACGAAAAACGAGATCCTTCGCTAACGCTCAAGATGACAAAAAATCGAATTATGGCACAACCTGATTGCAGATGTACCCTCATTCACCCCCGAGGAGCAGAAAGTTGCACCTCGGGGGTGTCGGTAGGCGATATCTCTTTTTAAATCCCCTCTTTCCCCCTTTTCCAAAGGGGGATGAAAGAGAATTTTCATATAGTTCTTTGGTGCTGTTCACCATATAATCTAAGCGATAACTTACTCCTAAACTACTATAGGCATTATCACCCATTTTGAGCCTTAAACTTTTATCATTCAGGAGGATTTGGACCTTCTCGGCCATAGCCTTGATATCGCGGGGAGGAACCAAAAAACCGGTCTTGTTTTCAGATACCACCTCTCTTATTCCACCGGTATCAGTAGCCACTACCGGTTTATGAGAGACAAAAGCCTCTAATACCGAAATAGGCAGACCCTCCCATAAAGAAGTAAGCACAAATACATCTATTGCTGAAAGTATTTCCGGAATATCCTCTCTCCATCCAAGTAGAAACATATTGTTTTGTAAATTGTATTGGGAGATTAAATCCTCGATATTTTCGCGCAAGACCCCATCGCCAACCAAAACGAATTTCACCCGCGGCAGGAATTGACAAACCAAACCCGCCAGCCTTACAAAATCACCCGGGGACTTCTGGGGCTTAAAACAGGCAACCATCCCCACCACTAAATCATCCGGGCCTATCCCCAATTCTTGTCGCGCTTCCCCCGCATTTTGCTTCCCGCTGAATTCAGCATGATCAATCCCATAACGAATTAAACTATACCTATTTTCGCTAGCGATAGCATTGCTCAGGCCTTTCTCCTGATCATAGCGAGAAACCACAATCAACCTATCGGTAAAACCCCCGATCCACCTTTCCAGCCATATATAGAGCAGGCGCGTCCAAAAAGGCTGGTAAACATTAAATGACCAGCCGTGAACTGTATGTATGATGATTTTGACCCCGGCCAACCTGGCGGCCAGCCGGCCGATAATCCCCGCCTTAGAGCTATGCGTATGGACGATATCTATTTGCTTTTCTTTTATAAAAACATAGATCTCAAACAAGGCTAATAAGTCTTTTAACGGGCTTATCGGCCGCTCTAGAAATCTTGATCTTTTTACGGTTATCCCGCTTACAGCTAAAGCCTCATCCATCAGCAAGCCGTCATCAGCGGTAAATAAAAATATATTGTATTCCTCCTTATTTAAGCGGCGCATCAGGCTAAGCGCCTGCTTTTGCGCTCCCCCCAGCTCCAGCTTGGTAATCACATAGAGGACATTATATCTTCTTAACACAGGTCAGATTTTGCTTTAAAATATTCTTGGCGGACAAGCATTAACGGCAGGCCATAGCGGGCGCTTTTTGGGAGTAAATATTTGAAGTATTCTTTAAAACGATGTGGCAACTTTACTGGTTATTTCCGCGTTCCTTCTTTCTCATTTCTCTTCCAAATTCTGCATTTGCCAGAGCCTGCGGTAGAGGCCTTCAGCCGAGATTAAATCCTGATGGCTGCCCATCTGGACTATCCGGCCCTTATCCAAGACAATAATTTTATTCGCTCCCCGGACCGTGGAAAGGCGATGGGCGATCATAAAGACGGTCCTACCCCGCATCAGCTTATTCAAGGCATCCTGGACTATCCGCTCCGACTCCGTATCCAGCTGGCTGGTGGCCTCATCTAAAATCAAAATAGGCGGATTCTTCAGCAAGGCCCGGGCAATAGCCAACCTCTGCCTTTCTCCTCCGGAAAGCTTTACTCCCCGGTCGCCAATAAAGGTATCATAACCCTGAGGAAGCTTCGAAATGAAACCCTGAGCATTAGCGGTTCGGGAAGCCTCTTCTATCAATTTAATATCCATATCTGTTTGCCCGTAGCTGATATTCGCCCGGACGCTGTCATTAAACAAGATTGTTTCCTGAGTAACGATACCGATTTGACCGCGCAGAGACCTCAGGGAAACATCCCGGATATTTATCCCGTCAATTAAGATTTCTCCTTTTTGCGGGTCATAGAAACGGGCCAGTAAATCCAATAAAGTGCTTTTACCCGAGCCGCTGGGGCCAACAATGGCGATAACCTCTCCCGCGGAAACCGAAAAATTAATATCCTTTAAAATCTCCAGTTCTTCATAACGAAAATTAAGATTTTTAAACTCAATATTCCGGCTGATCCTTTTCAATTCCCCGGCGTTTTCTTTTTCCTTAACCGTAATCGGGGCATCCAGGACCTCATAGATCCGGTCATTAGCCGCCAGGGCCTGCTGGTTTATGGAATTGACCTGGCTTAATTTCTTAAACGGCCGAATCAGAGAAAATAAAGACCCCAGATAAAGCCCGAGCACCCCGAAAGAGAGCTTTCCTGAGATAACGTCTTTACCCGCCCAGCTCAACACAAAAACCCCGGAAAGAATTCCAATAAACTCCGTAGCCGGGCTTAAAAGCAGGGTGCGCTTAATTGACCGCATGGCCAGCTTATAATAGCCTTGGTTCTGAGTTCTAAACTTATTTATTTCATACGGTTCCATACAAAAGGCCTTGACTATCCGGACCCCGTTGATGGTCTCCACTAAAAGGGAATTTATATCCGCCATCTTCTCCTGGGAGGTGCGGGAAATCTTACGCAAAACCTTGCCCACCTTAACAATAGGAAAAGCAATAAAAGGAATCAGCAAAAGCGAAATAATGGCCAGCTTCCAGTGAATAAAAAATATGGTAAAAGAAAATAAAACCACTAAAAACGATTGATACACCAAATCCGTGGTGCCGTAAGAAAGGGCGTTTTCCACCAGTTTTACGTCGTTGGTAATCCGGGAAATAAGCTCGCCCGAACGCCGGCTGGTATAATACTCTAAAGACATTCCCTGTAATTTTTCATACAAGCGGCCGCGGATATCCCGCACGCAGAGCTGTCCGATATCCGACATATAGTAAGAATAAATAAAATTAAACAAACCTTTCAGGAAAAAGAGGATCGGGATAAAAATAATCAGCCATTTCAACAGTTGGGCCTGAGGCATTGAATTAATCAAACCAACAATATTCTCAACTGCCCCGGGAAGCTTAAAAGGAAAAACCACCTTGCCGTTGTTTAAAATCTTATCCGACACCGGTACAATCATGGCCAGGGACACCCAATCAAAAAGGCTGGAGATACCCATAAAAATAACCGCCAGGGCCAGTATTCCCGAATGCGGTTTTAAGAATTTAATAAATCTTTTATATTCTCTCATATTTTGGCATTTTATCAGAGTTATTGACTTTCCACAAGCCATTTGTTAGGATAGTAAAGATACTGTTATTCTCACAGGCAGGATGCCTGTGCCACCAAGACATCCCCCTTTGAAAAAGGGCTGCGGCTATCGGAAGCCGCACCACGGCCCTCTGGCCAGGGAGACTAAGGGGGATTTAAAAGGAGGAGTTTTCAAGTGAAAATAAATGTGGCGGTTATCGGGGTGGGGCGCTTAGGTTCGGCCCATGCCCGGGTATATAAGGAATTGCCCCAGGCCAATCTAATCGGCGTCTGTGATATTGAAAAATCCCGCGCCCAAAGCATCGCCGAATCCCTGCAAACCCGGGCCTTCCTTGATTACCGGGAATTATTCACTCAGGTTCAGGCAGTCAGCATTGCCACCCCCACCCTTATCCACTACCAAATAGCCAGGGAATTCCTCCTGCGCGGGATAAATGTGTTAGTGGAAAAGCCTTTTACCACCACGGTCCAAGAGGCCGATAGGCTGTTGGAAATTGCCCATAAGCATAAGTTGATTATCCAGGTCGGCCATATTGAAAGATTTAACTCTGCCTTTACCGCCATTAAGCATATCTGCCGACATCCCAAATTTATTGAAGTCCACCGCCTCAGCGGCTTTCCCGGACGCTCTTTAGATATCGGGGTAGTCCTGGACCTGATGATTCACGATATTGATATTATCCTAGGGCTGGTCCAATCCCCCATCAAGCGCGTTGAGGCAGTAGGGATAAATGTCCTGACCAAGCGTGAAGACATCGCCAACGCCCGGATAACCTTTAAAAACGGCTGTGTCTGTAACCTCACCGCCAGCCGCATCTCTGATGAGTCAACCCGTAAAATCCGGATATTTCTCAAAGATACCTATATCTCCTTAGATTACAAAAATGAAGAAGCGGATATCTACCGTAAAGACGGCGATAAAATCAGCAAAGAAGCCATCTGGATAAAAAAAGAAGAACCCCTCAAAAAAGAACTCTCCTCATTTCTTGACTGCGTCAAAAGCAAAAAACAACCCCTGGTTTCCGGCAGAGAAGGCCGCCAGGCCTTAAAAACCGCCCTGCATATCCAGAATTTAATATGGAAAAAAGGATAATTATTATCGCCGGTGAGCCCTCAGGCGACCTGCAGGCCAGTCTGCTTATTGCTAAAATAAAAGAAATCGAGCCTCAAACACAGATTTTGGCCGTGGGAGGAGATTTTCTTAGGCGTGCCGGGGCCCGGGTTTTTCAGGATATCCAGGGTTTAAGCGTCCTGGGCTTTTTTGACGCGCTGAAAAAAATAGGCGAGTTCAAACAACTGATGCGGACAGTGTTAGCTAAAATCGAGGAGGTCAAACCCGACGCGGTAATTCTGGTGGATTTTTCGGGATTTAACTTAAGGCTAGCCAAGAAAATAAACCCCGTTAGAGGCAGGACGCCAGAGGCGTCCGACGGTTGCCTTCGGCAACCTGCCTCTAACGGGGTAAATAAACGCTTTAAAACAATTTACTATATCAGCCCCCAGGTCTGGGCATCAAGAGAGGGGCGGATCAAGACCATCAAGAAATATATTGATAAAATGATAGTCATCTTCGAATTTGAAAAGGAATTCTACGCTCAATCCGGCATTGAGGCGGAATTTGTTGGCCATCCCCTTTTAGACATAGTTAAGCCCTCAATAAGTAAAGAAGAGGCGCGCAGAGAATTCGGCCTAAAAGAAGAATCCCCGATTTTTGCCCTTCTGCCCGGCTCCCGGGCCACAGAAGTAAAAAAGATACTACCGATAATGCTGAAATCCGCGAAGCTGATTCAGGAAAAAATCCCCTCAGCCCAATTCATCATCTCTAAACCCTCATCCCTTGATAACGCTATTTACGAAAGGATTCTCAAGCCTGTCATTCCCGCGAAAGCCAGCGGCCTTGCCCACGGCTTCGCCGTGAGGCGAGCCGCTAGGCAGGCGGGAATCCAGACATTAGAAGTCAAACTCATTGAATCCCGCCAATACGACTGCTTGAATGTAGCGGACTTTGTCTTAGTCTGTTCCGGCACCGCCACTTTAGAGACCGCGATTATGCAAAAACCTAATGTAATAATCTATAAAATGGGGCTGTTGAATTATCTTTTATACCGGCCGTTAGTGAGGATACCTTTTATCGGGATGGAGAACATCGTGGCGGGAAAATTGGTTGCCCCGGAATTTATCCAGTTTAAGGCCAAGCCCAAAGCTATTGCCGCAAAGGTAGTAGAGATATTCCAGGATAACAAACAATATGAGCTGACGCGAAATGAATTGGCGGGGATAAAAGAAAAATTAGGCGAGCCTCAAGGGCCTCTGCGGGCGGCAAAGAGCATACTGGCTTTAATAAATTCGGCGAACAACGGGTGAGCTTTATTCGGCTTGGATTGAAACTCGGGATGAAACTGCACCCCCACAAACCAGGGGTGCCCTTTCAATTCCAAAATCTCCACTAAATTCTTTTTAGGATATATCCCGGAAAAGACCATTCCCTTTTTAACCAAGGCCCCTCGGTAACGATTATTAAACTCATAGCGATGGCGGTGGCGCTCGTAAATATCAGCCTTGCCGTAAGCCTGATAAGCCAGGGTGCCTTTAAGCAGGCGGCAGGGATATTCCCCCAGGCGCATAGTCGCCCCCATTTGTTTTATTTTGCGCTGTTCCTCTAAAAGGCTGATTACCGGCTCTTTGGTATGTTTTACAAACTCCGTGGAATTGGCCCGCTTTATCTTGAGGCAATTCCTGGCGAATTCAATTGCCGCGCACTGCATCCCCAGGCAAATGCCAAAAAACGGCAGATTGTTTTCCCGGGCATACTGAATGGCCTTAATTTTTCCTTCTATACCCCGGTAACCGAACCCACCGGGAACCAACACCCCGGAAACCCCGGAAAGCATCTTCTGGGGCCCCTCAAGCTCAATCGTCTCCGAATCAATCTTTTTTATCTCCACCAAACAATCATTGGCTATGCCGCCATGGCGCAGGGCCTCATAGATAGATTTGTAGGCATCCTGCAACTCAATATATTTCCCCACCACGGCAATAGTAGTTTTATGCTTAGGGTAGAGCACCTTATCTACCACCTTCTCCTGCCAGTGGTTTAAGTCGCTATGCCTGGCTTTTAGCCCGAAATGTTTAAGGATTATCTTGTCTAATCCCTGATTCTTAAAGATTAAAGGAATTTCGTAAATGCTAGAGACATCCAGAGCCTCAATTACCGCGTTCTGAGGCACATTGCAAAATAAAGATATCTTAGATTTCACCTCATCATTCAAAGGCTTCTCGGTGCGGCACAAGAGAATATCCGGCTGGATACCAATTTCACGCAAGGTGCCGACTGAATGCTGGGTGGGTTTGGTTTTAATTTCATCGGCGGCCCGGATATAAGGAACCAGAGTAAGGTGAATATAAAGCGCGTTGGCCCGGCCTTCTTCCAGGCCAAATTGCCTGGCCGCCTCCAAAAATGGCAAAGACTCAATATCGCCGACCGTGCCGCCCACCTCCATCAGGATAATCTCAGCCTTGGTTTCTTTGGCCACGGCCTTGATTCGGTCTTTGATCTCGTTAGTGATATGCGGGATAACCTGGATAGTTTTTCCCAGATAATCCCCTTTTCTTTCCCGGGCCAACACCGTGCTGTAAATCTGTCCGGTGGTTACATTGTTGATCCGCCCCAGCCGGGCGTTAGTAAACCTCTCATAATGGCCTAAATCCAGATCTGTTTCAGCTCCGTCATGGGTTACATAGACCTCACCGTGCTGATAAGGATTCATCGTTCCCGGGTCAACATTCAGATAAGGGTCAAATTTTATCAGGCTTACCCTAAAGCCTGCCGACTCCAGGATTTTGGCAATTGAGGCCGTGGCAATACCCTTACCCAAACTTGAAATCACCCCGCCGGTAATAAAAATATATTTAGCCATGCCTAATCATAACATAAAAAATACCTCTGTCAAAGCAAAAAAATACAAATTTTTTCTATATTTTACTGCTTCTCCGACGATAAGAAAGCGTTTTCTCAAGAACCGCGTTTTGCCCTTGTTTTTTTTGATTTTTTGTGGCATACTTTACTTAGAAATCAAAAATGAAGAAATAAAAGACGGCATATTAACCGGAAACAAAAAGCAAAAACCTTAAAAAGGAGGAAATATATAGCGAAAGCAAATTGAGGTCTATAACCTCCAAAAATGGCCCTAAAAATAGGGCCTTTTTTGTTACCATATTGGTATTTTCCCAAAAAAATATCCATGTGGTTCGACAAGCTCACCATCCTGAGCGACCCGTGGTGAGCGGAGTCGAACCAAGTCGAAGGACTCACCATAAATCGGGTTTGGAGAATTGTTAAAATCGAGTGATTATAGGGTAGGGAGGCTGCTTTTGCCGGTGAGATATATATCAATGGCCCGGGCCGAGCGGCGGCCTTCGGATATGGCCCAGACGATCAAGGATTGTCCCCGGCGCATATCTCCGGCCGAGAATACGCCCTTTCGGGAAGTCATAAAATTATCGTTAGTCTTGACATTACCGCGGGAATCAAACTCTATTTTCAAGTCTTTCAGCAGGCTCTTATGCTCCGGATGCAGAAAACCCACCGCGAGAAGAATTAAGTCCGCCTCAATCTCAAATTCACTGCCTGAAACTTCCTTCATCAGCGGACAACCTTGAGAATCTTTCCCGGGGAATTCAACCCGGACGCAGGAAACCTTTCTTACCCGGCCGCCTTCGCCGCTAAACTTTTTAGTCAGGACCGCCCACTGGCGCTCGCCCCCTTCTTCATGGCTGGTTGAGGTCTTGAGAATCATCGGGTATTTCGGCCAGGGCATCTCCTGACTGCGGCATTCCGGAGGTTTGGGCATCACCTCTATCTGGACCACACAGCAGGCCCCCTGCCGGTTGGCAGTGCCCACGCAGTCAGCCCCGGTATCCCCTCCGCCGATAACCAGCACTCTTTTACCTTTAGCGTCAATAAGCTCATCAAGGGAGATTTTCTCGCCCGAAACCCTTTTGTTGGACTGAATCAGGTAATCCATCGCGAAGTGTATCCCGGACAATTCCCGGCCTTCAATCTTTAAATCTCTGGACACCCTTGAACCTCCGGCCAGGCAGACGGCGTCAAAATCTTTTAATAATTTCCTGGCCGGATAATCCGCGCCCACATCTATCCCGCACTTAAAAACTATTCCCTCTTTTTTCCAAATCCCTATCCTGCGCTCAAGCACTGATTTCTCTAATTTAAAGTCGGGAATTCCATAACGCAGTATCCCTCCGGGCTGATCGTATTTCTCAAAGACCGTTACCTTATGCCCAGCCTGGTTCAACTGGGCGGCGCAAGACAGGCCGGCAGGCCCGGAGCCGATTACCGCTATTTTCTTACCGCTGCGTTTCTTAGGCGGCTGGGGCCGGATAAAACCTTCCTTTCCCGCCCCCTTCATTTTACCTATCTGAGGCGGGATCCCGCTTCCGCGGGAAAAACCATTCTCAATTATGGCTAATTCATTTTCCCGGATGGTTACCGGGTCATCGTTAATCCCTAAGACACAGGCATATTCGCACAGCGCCGGGCATAACCGGCCGGTAATCTCCGGCATATTATTAGTGGCGTTCAGAAGCTCAAAGGCCTTCTGCCATTTTCCCGCGGCAACCAACTCATTCCACTCCGGGATATAATTTCCGATAGGGCATCCGGAATGGCAAAAGGGGGTGCCGCAGTCCATACAGCGCACTGCCTGCTCCTGGCTCTGAGGATTATCCCTCAAGACAAACACCGGCTGGTAATCCTTAACCCTCTCGCAGACCGGACGGTATTCAGGATATTTTCTCTTTACCTTTAAGAAACCTTTAATATCAACAGCCATCTTTAATCCGAAACCTCAGTTAAATCCATCTTCTGCTCCAGCTTCTTCTGCTCCAGGATCCGCTTGTATTCCAGAGGCATCACCTTAATAAAATTTTTCAGCTCTTCCTTAAAATTATCCAGCACCTTCTTGGCTAAAAGGCTCGCGGTATACTTATAATGGTTATGCAATAAATCCGTAATCGTCAACTCATCCTCAAACGAAACCGCCTCCAAAGCCACCATCTCCATATTGCATCTGTTTTTAAAATCCCCGTTTATATTATGCACATAGGCGATCCCTCCGGACATCCCCGCGGCGAAATTCCTCCCGGTCTCACCCAGAATCACCACCCGTCCGCCGGTCATATACTCACAACCGTGGTCGCCTACGCCTTCCACCACCCCGAACAACCCGGAATTGCGGATACAAAATCTCTCTCCGGCCACCCCCCGGATATAGGCCTCGCCGGTAATAGCTCCGTAGAAGGTGGTATTGCCGATAATGATGTTTTCCTCCGGTTTATATCCGGCGGATTTGTCCGGATAAATGATGATCCGGCCTCCGGAGATACCCTTGCCCACATAGTCATTAGCCATTCCCTCCAGCTCAAAACTAATCCCTTTAGCCAGGAAGGCCCCGAAACTCTGACCGGCGGTGCCTTTGAATTTGCAGTGGATCGTGCCATCAGGCAAGGCCTCTTCGCCATAGCGCTTGCAGACCTCTCCGCTTAACATTGCCCCGGTAGCGCGGTTAACATTCTCTATGGGAAGCTCTATCTTTACCGGCTTGGCCTCTTTCAAGGCAGGCTTAGCCAGATCAATTAACTTACGGTCCAAGACCTTATCTATCCCGTGGTCCTGCTTCATCTGATAATGTGTACCTATGGTCTTGGGCACTTTCGGTTTATACAAGATGCGCGAATAATCTATATTCTTGGCCTTCCAGGGAAGGATGCCGGAATTAAGCTCCAGGAGCTCGGTCCGGCCAATCATCTCCTCTATCCGGCTTATTCCCAAAGAAGCCATAATCTCCCGCAGTTCCTCAACCACAAAACGAAAATAATTCACCAGGTATTCCGGACGTCCCCGGAACCTCTTTTCCAAAATCTCATCCTGGGTAGCCACCCCCACGGAACAGGTATTTAAATGGCAATGCCTAAGCATCACGCATCCGGATATAATCAGGGCCGCGGTGCAGAAACCGTATTCCTCCGCCCCCAGGATCGCGGCAATGGCCACATCGCGCCCGGTGCGCATCTGGCCATCGGTCTGCAGGCGCACCCGGCTCCTTAAGTCATTCAACACCAGGGTCTGATGGGTCTCAGAAATCCCCAGCTCCCAGGGAAGCCCGGCATGCTTGATGGAGCTCATCGGGGAAGCTCCTGTGCCTCCGTCTCCACCGGAAATCAAAATCATATCCGCGTGGCCCTTGGCTACCCCGGCGGCAATGGTTCCCACCCCAATCTCGGAAACCAACTTGACGCTGATACGCGCCCGGGGATTAACGTTTTTTAAATCAAAGATAAGTTGGGCCAGGTCCTCAATAGAATAGATATCATGGTGCGGAGGAGGAGAAATCAGGGTAACTCCCGGTGTAGTATAACGGGTCTTGGCGATAGTTACGCTGACCTTGTGGCCGGGGAGTTGTCCCCCTTCACCGGGCTTGGCCCCCTGGGCAATCTTGATCTGAAGTTCGTCGGCATTAACTAAATAATTGGTGGTTACCCCGAAGCGTCCGGAGGCCACCTGCTTGATAGCGCTTCTTTTGGAATCTCCGTTAGGAAGCGGTTTAAACCGGGTCGGATCCTCACCGCCTTCCCCGGTATTGGAACGGCCGCCTAAGCGGTTCATCGCGATAGCCAAATTCTCATGCGCGCCCTTAGAGATTGAACCAAAGCTCATTGCCCCGGTAGCCAAACGTTTAAAGATATTCTCGGCCGGCTCCACTTTTTCAATCGGAATAGGTTTGGCGGCCTTAAATTTTAGCAGGCTTCTTAAGGTAGCCGGATTTTTAGACTGATCATTAATAAGATCGGCGAATTCCCTGTATTTTTTGTAATCGCCAAGATGAGCGGCATCCTGGAGGCTGGCAATAGTATCCGGATTCCAAAGGTGGTATTCACCATCGCGCTTCCACTGGTAAACGCCTCCGCTTGACAGGTACGGAGCCTTTAGAGATCCTTCACCAAAGGCCTCTTTATGCCTTAACAGAGACTCACCGCAAATCTCATTAAAACCTGCCCCCCCAATGCGCGAAACAGTCCCACAGAAACATTTATCAATAACCTCACCCGCCACCCCCAAGGCCTCAAATATCTGGGCCCCGCGATAGCTCTGAAGGGTAGAGATGCCCATCTTGGAAAGTATCTTGAGTATCCCGGTATCAATGGCGTGGCGGTAATTATGCAGGGCCTTGGCATAATCCGGATTCAACTGCCCCTCGGAGATTAAATAGGCGATTGCTTGATAGGCCAGGTAAGGATTAATACAATCCGCTCCATAGCCAAACAACAAGGCAAAGTGATGCACCTCCCTGGGTTCAGCAGTTTCCAGAATAATCCCAATCTGGGTACGCAGGGCCTTTTTGACTAAGTAATGATGCACTGCCCCCACCGCCAAAAGTGCCGGCAAGGCCGCGCGCTTTTTATTTACCCCCCGGTCGCTTAGAATAATGAAACTGTATTCCTGCCGGATGGCGGCAGCTGCCTCTTGGCAGATTTTATTCAAGGTCTTAAGAAAGTCCTTTGAGTCCTCGACATTAAAAAGTATAGAAATGCCTTTACTTTTAAAACCTTTTTTCTTGATGCCCCGGATTCCGGCCAAATCCTCGTCGCTAAGGATAGGCTCTTTGACTAAAAGCTTACATGCGTGCCCGGGGGTTTCTTCCAGAATATTCTTCTGCGCGCCCACAAAGCTAAACAGACTCATTACCAATTCTTCCCTTATTGGGTCAATGGCCGGGTTGGTTACCTGGGCAAAGAGCTGTTTAAAATAAGTATAAAGCAGTTGGGGATGCTTGGACAAAACCGCCTGCGGCGCGTCATTGCCCATTGAGCCGATAGGCTCTTTGCCTTCTTCAGCCATAGGCTTTAGGATAACCTTCAGGTCTTCACGGGTGTAGCCGAAGGCCTTAAGCTGAGTGAGAATATCTTTATCAGCTGTCGGCTGTCGGCTGTCGGCTGTCGGCTTTTTGTGGCTTTGGCTATTGGAAGCCAAACCCTGCCTTGCCGGCAGGCAGGCATCGCCTTCTGGCTTATCGGGAAGCTGGTCAAACTCCAGAAGATTCTCTTTGAGCCAGGAGCCGTAGGGCTGTTGACTGGCCGCCTTTTCTTTAATCTCGTCGTCTTGGATAATTCTCTGCCGATGGGTATCAATAAAGAACATCTTCCCCGGCTCAAGCCTGCCGGAGAGCGCGATGTCCGAGGGCTTAATCTCATCCAGGACCCCCACCTCCGAGGCCATCACCGCCAAATCATCTTTAGTCACAATATAACGCGCCGGGCGCAGGCCGTTTCTATCCAAGACCGCCCCGATACTTATCCCGTCGCTAAAGGCAATAGCCGCCGGGCCGTCCCAGGGCTCCATAAAACAGGCGTGGTATTTATAGAAATCCTTGAGCCTCTCATCCATCAATTTGTGCTGTTCCCAGGCCTCGGGAATAAGCATCATCATCGCCTGCTCAATGGGCCTGCCGGCCAATACCAGAAGCTCAAAGGCGTTATCAATAGCCGCGGAGTCACTGCCTCCCGGGACAATCACCGGCTTGAGCTTATTTATGTCTTTGCCGAAAATCCCGCTCTTTAAGAGGCCTTCGCGGGCAGACATCCAGCTGATATTGCCGCGCAAGGTATTTATCTCGCCGTTATGGGCCAGGAACCGAAATGGCTGGGCCAGGTCCCAAGTAGGAAAGGTATTGGTGGAATATCTGGAATGCACCAGGCAGATCGCGCTCTGGATATCCTCACCCAGCAGGTCCGGGAAGAAACTATCCACCTGCTCCGGCATCAACAGGCCTTTATAGGAAAAGGTGCGGCTGGAAAGATTGGGGATGTAAAAAAACGACTTTTGTTTAAGCTTAGAGGACCGGATTATATTTTCCGCCTGCTTGCGGATAACATAAAGCCGGCGCTCAAACTCCAGCTGATCTTTAATCGCTTCATTTTTAGCAATAAAAATCTGCTCAATAACCGGCTGGGTCTTTTGAGCGCTGATGCCGATATCCGAATTATCCACCGGCACACCCCTAAAACCAAGCAAAGACTGCCCCTCATCTTTGACGATCTTAAACAAGGCATCTTTGCAAAACTTTCGTTCTTTAAGATTAGTCGGCAGAAATACCAGCCCAGAGCCGTATTCCCCGTAATCCGGAAGCCGTATCTTGGCCTGCTGGGCGATCTTAAGGAAGAATTGATGCGGGGTTTGAATCAGGATACCGGCGCCATCACCGGTCTTAGGGTCAGCCCCGGTTGCCCCGCGATGGGAAAGCCGCTTGAGGACCTTTAGGCCCTGTCTGACGATAGTATTGGATTTTCTCCCCTTAACATCGCAGACAAACCCCACCCCGCAAGAATCATGCTCAAAACGAGAATCATACAAACCGTATTTTTCCAAATCTTGTCGTCTGTTCATTATGAAGTTACAAGCGATGAATTACGAGCGATGAATTAGTTAAACGAATCTTTATAATATCTCATACTTGGGTTTTAGGCAAGAAAAAAAATGAGGGGAGACCAAAACTCTTGTCCCCCCTCATTCTTCTTACAAACGCGATAATTATTTTATAAAAAGCATCTCGCGATACTTAGGCAGATCCCAATGTTCATCAGAAACAACCCGCTCCAGGGCATCCACATGCCTCCTGATATGCTCCATAAGAGGCTTGAGCTCTTTAAAATAAAGCTCTGCTTTTTCCTCATGGTGGAGTTGAGCGGCTTTTTCTAAAAGCTTAACCAGCTCTTTGGAGTTGCGCCGCACATAATAAATCATTTGCGCCACTTCGCTTAAGTGCTCCTTCTGATCGTTTAATACGGCATCCTGAAGCTCCAGCTTAACCTCTTTCTTAAGGCTGACTAACCTGGAAAGATTATCCGCCAGCAGGCGCTCATACTCACATCCTGAAGGAACAACGCAGGAATTAACCATCTCATTCAAGGTGTTGGCCTCAATCTCCAGGGTGAGGTTATATAAATCAACCCAGATTTTGTGACGGGCCAGAAGCTCTTCTTTAGTGAAAACCTTATACTTTTCAAATAGCGCGATATTCTCCTTCTTCTCCAGGGCCTTCAAGGCACCCACGGTAGAGGCCACATTAGGCAGGCCTCTCTTCTTGGCCTCTTTAACCCAATCCTCGGAATAATTATTCCCTTCAAAACGGATGTCTTTGGTCTCTTTAACCAATTCGGCGATAACCCTTAAGACTGCCGTGTTGAAATCCTTACCCGCGGAGGCCTTTTTAATCTTATCCGCCACATAATCCAGGCTCTCGGCAATAATAGTATTAATCACCGCGATCGGCGTAGAGATGTTCTGAGAAGAGCCTACCGCCCGAAACTCAAACTTATTCCCGGTAAAGGCAAAAGGCGAAGTGCGGTTACGGTCGGTGGAGTCTTTATTAAATTTAGGAAGCCTGGTAACACCTAAATCAATAATGTCGCGCTTAGAAACCTTATTTTTAGCGCCCTTCTCAATCATATTCAGGATAGAAGTTAACTGGTCTCCCAGGAAGACGCTCATAATCGCCGGAGGCGCTTCATTGGCTCCCAGGCGATGTTCATTGCCGGCCATAGCCACGCTCGAGCGCAGGAGATCCGAGTGATTATAGACCGCCCTGAGCACCGCGGCCAATACCGCCAGAAACTGCAAATTATCCTCAGGAGTCTCCCCGGGATTAAGCAAATTATTACCCTTATCATCCGCCAAAGACCAATTCAGGTGCTTGCCGCTTCCGTTTATCCCGGCAAACGGCTTCTCGTGTAAAAGGCATACCAGATTATGCCGCAGGGCGACTTTTTTCATCAACTCCATCAGCAGTTGATTATGGTCGGCGGCGATATTGGATTCTTCAAATATCGGCGCGAACTCATACTGGTGCGGAGCCACCTCATTATGCCGGGTCATCACCGGAATCCCCAGCTTATAAGCCTCCTCCGCGACCTCAAACATAAAATTAACCACCCGTTCCTTGATTGTCCCGAAATACTGGTCCTCAAGCTGTTGTCCCTTAGGAGAACTCGCGCCCACTAAGGTGCGCCCGGTCAATAAGAGATCCTGCCTTAAGTTATAATAATTCTTGTCTATCAGGAAATATTCCTGTTCCGGGCCGCAGGTAGAAAATACCTTCTTGATATCCTTGTGCCCGAAAAGCTGCAAAAGGCCTATAGCCGACTTGCTCACAGCCTCATCAGAGCGTAAAAGGGGAAGCTTCTTATCCAGGGCCTCTCCGTGATAAGAAATAAAAATGCTCGGAATGCACAGGGTCTTACCTAACGTACTTTCAATTATAAAGGCCGGGCTGGAAGGATCCCAGGCGGTATAACCGCGGGCCTCAAAAGTAGCGCGTATGCCTCCGGAAGGAAAGGAACTGGCATCAGGCTCACCCTGAATAAGCTTGCTTCCGGAAAACTTCTCCATAACCTTTCCCGGAGCGGTTATGGAAATAAAACTATCGTGCTTCTCCGCGGTTAAACCGGTCATCGGCTGGAACCAATGGGTATAATAAGTGGCTCCCTTAGAGATAGCCCATCTCTTCATACACTCAGCAATCTCATTAGCCTGGTCAATAGTAATGGTCAGGCCTTCGGACATCCAGCGCTTGAAAGCGTTAAAAGTGCTTTCAGAAATGTGCTCTTTCATTGTGGAGATATTAAAGGTGTTCTCGCCAAAATAACTGGAAACACTCTTAGGCTGAGACTTCTTCTCTAAATCAATACTCTTGATTCTAAATAAAACTTCTTCCCTGATACTCATAACAGCCTCCTTGAATTAATATCGAATATCGAACAAGGAATTTGGTAGGGGCAGGTTCTGAACCTGCCCCTACTTCGTTATTCGATATTCTTTGTTCGGTGTTCATTATTCTCTTTATTGATTATTATATCACAACCTTATTTTAATAAACAGCAATTTTAGTTCCTTCCGGTAACCGGTCAGTGAACGGGAGGAATTCTATGGTAGTCGCAAGCTTTAGCTTGCGCCTTAGGACGCAGGCTGAAGCCTGCGGCTACCAGCGCCCCCATTAACTGACGCATTACCCTTAGTTAACCTACTTACCCGATAGCCGCCGGACCTTTTTCCGCGGTGCGGATACGAATACATTCTTTCAGGTCCAGGACAAAGATCTTTCCGTCGCCTATCTCGCCGGTCTTGGCTGAGTTGGTAATGGCCTTAATAGTCGGCTCAACAAACTCCTCATTCACCGCGATCTCCAGGCGCACCTTCCTCAAGAGATTACCGCTCTCTTTTGAGCCGCGATAAACCTCAGTAATTCCTTTTTGACGGCCGTGGCCCAAAACCTCGCTTACCGTAATCAAATTCACCCCCGCCTTATAAAGCTCCTCCTTAACATCATCTAATTTATAAGGCTGAATAATCGCAATTATCAATTTCATATCGTCCTCCCTATTAAAACCAGCAATATTGTTAAATGAAAAGGCTGAGGCTAAGGTCAAGGTTTCTGTAGGGACAGAACAATGTTCTGTCCCTACGTTAGCCTTAACCTTTATAATAGCCGCGCGCTAAGAGCTTTGAGCCTGAAGCGCGTAAATTGATGTTATTCTAACACCGTATACGCCCTCTCCTGATGCTGAGTCAGGTCAAGCCCCATAGATTCCTCTTTATCGCTTACCCTCACCCCGATAATCATATCTACCAATTTATAAATAACAAATGTTACTATAAACGAGTAGGCCGCGACTACTGCCACTGCCTTCAGTTGAATCATAAATAACTGGGGATTGCCAAAAAACAATCCATCGGCGCCGGCCGGATTCACGCTTTTTGAAGCAAACAGCCCGGTGGCCAAGGCCCCCCAAATGCCGCCTACGCAGTGAACTCCGAAGGCATCCAAAGAATCATCATATCCTAATTTCGGCTTGATCACGCTTACCGCGATAAAACAAATCACGCTTACCAAAATTCCGATAATAATCGCCGGTATCACGCTGACATAGCCTGCCGCCGGGGTAATCGCGACTAATCCGGCTACCACACCGCTGGCGGTTCCGAACATCGTGGGCTTTCCGTGACGAAACCACTCTATCAAGGCCCAGCTCAATCCGGCCGCGGCCGCGGCGGTATTGGTAACCACAAAGGCGTTCACTGCCAATCCGTTAGCCGCCAAGGCGCTCCCGGCGTTAAAACCAAACCAACCGAACCAAAGCAGGCCTGTCCCTAACACGATAAAGGGCAGGTTATGCGGAGCCGGAGCATGATGATCTAAATTTTTTCTCCTTCCGATTACCAGGGCGCTGACCAAGGCGGCGATTCCGGCGTTGATATGAACCACGGTTCCTCCGGCAAAATCCAATGCCCCTAAGTTCCTAAGCCATCCGCCGATTCCCCAGACCCAATGGCAAACCGGATCATACACAAATGTCGCCCAGAGAAGGGTAAAGATCAAAAAAGCGGAAAACTTCATCCTCTCGGCAAAAGCCCCGATAATCAAAGCCGGTGTGATTATGGCAAACATGGCCTGGAAAATCATAAAGGCCTGATGAGGTATGGTGGCGGAATAATCCGCGTAAGGCTCTAAGCCCACGCCATTTAACCCGGCCCACCTCAAACCGCCCCAAAAGCCGCTTCCCGGAGCGAAAGAAAGGCTATAGCCGAAAAGCACCCACTGCAGGCTTAAAGCGCACAGGACAATAAAACACTGCATCAAAATACTCAACATATTCTTCCGTCTGACCATACCTCCGTAGAAAAAGGCCAGTCCCGGTGTCATCAGCATTACCAAAGCTGATGAAATTAAAATAAACGCTGTATCTCCTGAGTTCATCTTTACTCCTCCTTCTTTAATGAGCACATCACTTACGTTACGCTTTTTGAGTAACGTAAGTGATAAGCGCGAATTAACCTACTAAATAACCACCACAACTTCAATCCGACCAGGCTGACCCGCCAATTTTTGTAGCGGGAATTTTATCTGTAATACTTTGCCGCGTATTTCAAACTAATCTTTTTCTTGATTTTCAAGACCCCCACATGCGACATACCCAGGCGCCTGGCTGTCTCTCTCAGACTTAACCCCTGATATAAAAAACGCAAAACATCTTTTTCCTTCTTTTTAAGCCCGTTATTCATCATTTCATTAACAATCAAACGGCTGTTAAGCTTATCAAAGAAAAATCCGCTTTCATCAACCACAATATCCTTAAGACAGAAAGAATCCTCAGCATTATACGCCACAGGCTCCTCCAGGCTAAGCATATCCGCCCTGACCTTGTGGGTGCGGATATAGTTTTGAATGTGGAAATAACAGCTCCGGATAATATAACTTACAGTTTTGTCCTGAAATTCGCCATTCTTAGAACGTTTCCATAGATTTATCAAAGCCTCCTGACAGAGGTCGTCAGCATCTATAAAGCCCAGGAATCTCCTTTTCGCGGAAATTCTCTTTAAGTGAGGCTTGAGTTCGTTGGCTAATTTCGTAAATTCCTGTTTATCCATATCTTAAAAATAAAAAATCCCAAACACAGCTTTTACTTTCTTAGCTATATTTGGGACCTCTTTATCCCTGTTCCGCGGTTACAATAAAAAAGCGTTCAGACTGCACTTTCAATCTAAACGCTACTTTGCGTATTACTGCCTTGTAAATTTCGTAATTTAAATATACCACATAAAATTATTCTGTCAAGAAAAATTATTATTTATTATTATTTAGGTTGTCCTTGTCTCTGATTAATATAAAACCAGAGGGCTGAACTTAAGATAATAAAAGATAAGCCAACTAGTGGGAGCAATTGCCCGCCAGACCTGTAAAGTCCAATAATCGCTGGCTGAGCCTTTATTAGTGGCTAAAATTAGCGAACCGTCGCTTTGCACGGTCTTGAGCGCTTCATTGTAGTAGGTATCGCCGTTAGAAGTATTATTGCTTTTATAAAAAGACAGGGCCATCTGCAGGGTTCCCTCCAGCCAAACCGTATCCAGATTACTGTCAAAGTCAAATCCGGTTACCGTCTGGTAATTGTAGGTTTTGGAAAGTTTAAGATTTTTCTCCGCCCAGATTAAGGCTTTGGAGTAACTGCTCCCCAAAAGCAATACTCCTAAAGCCTGAGTATCCACCACCTTGGCTGAATCATTCTTACCCCGGTTAAACCTCTCCCCGGTCCATATGCTTGAGCCAGTCAGAAAAGTCTTTATTTTCTCAGCGCTAGTGGTGTAGCTGGACACATTATTCAGCCTGCCGAAATTCCTGATCGCGCAATAGGCGATGATATTATGTTCGGTGCTTTTCCAGGTATCGCTCTTGCTTCCTTTTATTCCTCCATCGCTTGAATCCTGCAGGGACAATAAAAAATCAGCCAATTTTTTCTGAACAGCATAGTAAGTCTTATCGCTTCTTAACTTCTGGTAGATATTTAAGGCCTGGAGCAGCCAGGCGGAATTTCCGGCGTAAGAAATTCCATATCCAGCCCCGTTCGTGCCAGAATAAAGATAGCTTTCATAAGGAACCTCATACGAACTATGATTTACCTCATTAGATAAGGTGTCCAGGATTTCTTTAGCCAAACCAAAATTTCCCTCAGCCATACAAGCCATAGCGGCCAAGGCATTGTCGTAAACATAACTTCGGTTTTCTCCATCCTCCTGGTAGGAATCTACCAAGCCAATTCCCTTGATTTGATTAGCGATAAAATTCTGGGCTTTCCAGTCACGCTTGGTATCCACAGTGGTGATGGCGCAAAAGGCGGGATCGCTGCTAAAAACTAAAATTAAAGGTAATAGCGTAAAAAATATTTTCTTGAACATTGCCATCTCCTTGTTTTAATAAGTTTATTCATCATGTGTAATTAAAATATACCACACAAAGATAGAAAAACAAGGCCAAAACACGATTTTCGAGAAAGCGCTTTCTCCGCCAGTAGGGAACGGTTTCAAACCGTTCCCTACATTCAATCTACAAGAATCAGTCTGTAGCGGTCAGCGTGTAGGGGTCAGTGTCCACTGACCTTATGATATCGTGGTTCGACTGCGCTCACCACTAGTTGCCTTACCTGCCGGCAGGCAGGCGGCAACCGCTACAAATTACTATATGGGAACAATCAGAATAAAATCAGCCTGTCCCCTTTTTGTTCATGTCAAACCAGATGATAATACTTTTTTCCTTCGCCTTGCGCGTCAAGGGCGGATTCTATTTTTAACTCTTCTTTCTTCATTCTTAAGTCCAGGGGCCCGCTTTTATCAAAAGGAAAAACTACCTCTACTTTGGGAGAGAATATATCATCTTCATTCTCTTCCCGGACTATGGCCACGCTTTTATCAGTCAAATAAACAATCGTGCCTACCGGCCACACGCCCATTATCATAAAAAGCTTCTCCAAAAGTTCAGGTTCAAACATCTTGCCTTTTTCTTTGAGCATGAGACTATGAATAAACTCCGGGGGGTAACTTTTCTTATAGCTTCTTCTGGCGTTAAGGGCATCGTAGACATCGCAGAGCGAAACAATCAAGGAAGCAATATGCGGCCTGGAGGCGAAATAAAGCTTAGGGTAACCCCTAAGGTCATACCTGAGATGATGCTCAAAGGCGACTATTGCCGGAAGGACTCCTAATTGCCGGGTATGCCTTAAAAGTATATCCGAGCCCAGCTCGGTATGGCTTTTCATCATCTCAAATTCTTCATCGCTAAGCTTATCCGGGCTTTTGATTAACTGCCCGGATACGTAAATCTTGCCGATATCATGGAATAACGCGGCCATGCCGATATTCAACACATCGTCTTTATTAAAGCCGAGCCGGAAAGAAAAATACATAGACAATACCGCCGTATTCAAAAGATGGACAAAGGTGCCTATATCGTGCCTTTTCAAGGCGGCAAGCTTCAGGAATTCCTGATAACTCTTGAATAAATTCTCCATCATATTACCCAGCGTATATTTTAACTGCGGATAATCAAATGCCTCATTTTTTACAATAGCATCCAAAGAAACAGAAATCTTGCTTAAAGAATCTTCATACTGCCTTAAATAATTTACCGAATCCAGGGCTTCTTTTCTTAAAGAGTTATCCCCGGCCTTTATTTTACCGATGACTATATTCTTTATTCCTTTATTCAACAAATACTCCTGGACGCCGGGGCCGATCTCATCCTTAGGAGTTATTAAAAATATGATGAAGGCTGACAATTCTTCTTTAGTAATGCCGCGGGTAAAGGCAATCCTCTCAATCCCTCTTTCCTTTAAATACTGGATAAAAGGCTTAACCGACTTACTTAAATCAAAGAATATCTCTTTTTCAAAAGCCAGCTCCTCCCCGATAATTCCGATTACCAGCTCGTTTCTCTCCCCCAGAAGATTCCGCAGACTGTTATGCGCGTTCTCCAAAGACTCCTTAAACTTAGGATGTTCTAGAGGGTATATCTTGGCTGACTGCAAAGATGAAATCAAACTTCTTAATGAATTTTCAATGGCTTCTGCCATGCCTAACCCTTCCTTGAAAGCCTGCCCCGCTTATTCAGGCGGAGGATGTGCCGGCCTATCCCCCGAATAAACTCTCCAAAGCGGCCTTCGCCTTTTCCCTAACCTTCTTATTCCAGAAGAATCCCCTCCTGCTTAAGACAAGCAGAAAATCCCTCGCCGGCTCGGTCAGGCCCTCCTCAACCACAATATCAATATTCTCTTCTAAAACCTTGTTCTTCTTTCCCCAGGAATCCGGCATATCCAGAAGCAATTTTAAGGCTTCAGCCGCCGTGTTACTTTGGCCGGCTTCGCTTCCCAGGCCTTCCTTAAATACTAAAACTCCAAGCGCTTCTTTCCTTAAGAAAACACTTTCTTCCCTAAGAACGGAGAATAAGAAATTTTCATCCCGCTCCGGCAGCTCCCGCATCGCCTTAAGTATTTCCAACTTCATCAAGCTATGCGAGAAGGAAAAAATATTTCTTAATATCTCTAAACTTAAAGCGGAATGGATTTCCTGGACAGCATCAATTAGAATCTTTAAGAATTCGGCGTCGGGGGACTTTTTCTTTAAATTGTCGTAGAAAACATTCCGCGTATCCGGAAAGAATTTAAAATACATTTTCAAAATGCCGGGACTTATTCTGTTTTCATTAAACATTTTATTCAGGTAATACTGCGCGCCCAAAAAACTTCTGTTGAGCAGATTTAAGAAACCTTCAAATTCCCCGCGAGGCGAGCCTTGAAAAATAATATTTTCAATAGATGAAAGGGCGTCATTCTTTATCGGATCGAATATGCCGGAGAAACTTGATTCCTTCCTCCTCCTCTCGCAGATTTCCAGAAAATGCCTTAAAAACTCCGTGTCTTTGTTTTTTATCACGGAATCAAACTCCTCCTTAACCAAATCTTTAAGCAGGCTTAATTTTGTTTTATTCTTTTCCCCTATAAGCGAATTAAGGATAAGAAACTGATAACTCGCGCGCGTGGATTCTAAGTCGAGGCCGCGAGAACCGGCCTCTTCAAAAAAAGTATTTTTAAATAAGAATTCCAGGTTTTTACGGTAGGGGTCGTAAGTGTGCGCTTGATCCTTGGCGGCAAAGAAAAGATCCTTAAGCCTTCTTACCGCCTGGGGATTAACCTCCGGAGAATTTTTGGTTTTGATTTTATCGGCCAATGACGAAGCGGCGCGCTCATGCTGATTTTTATCCAAAAATGAGGATAGCAATTCAAAACTAAGAGCGTCAAAATCTTTATTCGAAACCGCCGCTTCCCATAAAATATCACTAAATTCATTACCGCTTAAGTCTTTAAAAAATACCCGCAGTGTCCCCAACTGATCAACCTTAAATATAGTCTTATCCCTCAAAATCAAATTGGCCATCTCCTTAGAACACGCGTTGAATTTATCTCTGTCTTCATCCTTTAAATAGTTGAGAAAATTATGGATGTTTTCGCGTAAATCCTTGTTTTCTAAAAGATCATTGACCTTAAATTTCTCTATAATCTTACCAAAGTTATCCGCTAAGCCGAATATATCCTGAGGAGTCCCCTTCTCGGCGGCCTCCTGAAACATATGGGTCCAGATATCCTTGTATTCCTTTCCCTGAATCCCTAAGAGCCGGGAATAATCCAATCCCTTCGCCAGGATAAAAGGCATATTTTCTTTTCCCAGAATAGCCTCTATTCCACCTGCTTTAAGAATCTCTTTCGGAGCCAAAGAAACCTTGGAAATAAAAAAAATCAGCTCCTTGAAGCTGACACCGCTTTTTATCTCTATTGTTTCAACTTTGCGGAAATGAAAAAATGAGGCTAATTCTTTAGACAGGCCGGACTTTTCCCAATTCTTACCGTCTATGAAGAGCGAATTCGGGCTGATGCCGATTTTTATGGGGCTAAGAAAGACAAGGAGTGAATCCGCTTTTGCTTTCAGGTCTTCGGCGGATTTCAAGAAAACAGGATGGTCTTTAAAATAAACCGCGGCATTGTTCAGCGAGGTTTTAAGGCTGGCCAGAAAATCCCACAAAGCCTCTTCTTTGTTCATCGTGGTTCTTTGGTAGGGGCGGGTTTAGAACCCGCCCCTACTATAAATCTGGTTCGCTAATTCTTTCCCGCTAGAGGTGAGAAATACCTTATTAATTGTTTTGGCCAGTTTTTCTTTACTACTGGTATCAAATTCATCCTTGAGATTGACTAACCAGTCCGCGTCATAAAGCACTTTAAAATTAAGAGTATCAACCTTACCCGGAGAATGATGATGGGCAACAATCTCGCAGACCTCGTCAATTATCTCTTTTTTAAACTGGAGCTTCTCCATAATAACCCTGGCAATGGGAGGCCCCTCTATCTCCTGGTAATTCCCGGCACTGCTTTTATATTTTTCTTGGGCCTTATGTATTCCGATATCATGGAGTATGGCCGCGGAAATAACCACCAGGGGATCGGCTGGCCGGCAGGCTGTGCCTGCCTGGCCGGTAGGCAGGGTTGAGCTTCCCATAGCCCAAGCCGCCTGCTCTTTTTCAAGCAGTTGCTCAGCAAACTCCAAAACCTTCCTGGCATGGTTTATCCGGCGCTCATCACCTCCGAAATACTTTTCCATCTCAAAAAGCAGAAGGTCTTTTTTAGTCCGGTATTTATCCGGCTTGGGCTGACTCTTGGCCGCGGCCAATAATTGTTGATAACGCTCCTGACCGATACAGTCAACTGCCTTAGGGCACCAAAGGGCGCAGCCAAAGTCAACCTTAGGATTAACTACCTCTTGCTTACAGTTATGGCATCGCCTCTTGGGCTCATCCTTAAAAAACTCAACTATTTCCTTACAATTAGGACAGCTAACCTCAAAGGCATCTTCCGGCTTCCAATATTGGGGATTCTGCCCCGGACATTTTGCGTCAGACATTAAGAATAACCTTTTTTATTACGCCTGCCTCGCCTGCGCAGCGCGCGTTTCCTGCTGGGACTTTAGGTTATAATACCCCAAAACCTTAACCTTGGCCTCAGACTTAGACACCAGCCAGTCGTGGTATTTTTTCATAAAGGCATCGTGAAAACTTTTCGTCTTCCATTCATAAACCGAGGCGAACTGATTCTTATAGTCAAGTCGTTTTACGGTCATATAACGGATAAAACCTTTGGCCTTTCCGGCATAACCGGCCCACATCTTACAGTCCTTACGATAGGCCATTATTTCCTCGGGCTCAATTTCAAACAAAACAGAGTGGATAAACATTTTAAAATTTCTTATTCCCGTGGCGATAGGGCCGGGCGCGGTTTTTCGCTATCTTCTTTTTAATCGCGTCCTGCAGGTCTATACCGCGGGCCCCGCAATAATCAAATATCCGGATACAGCAGTCTGCCAGCTCCTCGGCAACCTCTTCGGTCTTGGCGTGATTGCGCATTGCCTCCAAGGCCTCGGAAAGCTCCGAATGCATAAGAGCGATCAACTCGGCATCGTTCCTTTCGTTCTGCCACCAGCCTTTTTCCCGGGCGATTTTATGCGACTCCTCAACCAACTTTTTGACTGTAGACATATTAAACCCCGCTTAACCTTTGCTTTACCAGCTCGCTGACCAATTTATTATCCGCCCCTCCTGCCAACTTAGGCAATAATTCCTTCATCACCTTCCCCATATCCTGAGGCTGCTTCGCGCCGACCAGGCTCACCACCTGATCAATTATCTCTTTTATCTTACCTTCGGACAACTGCTCGGGCAAATAGGATTTTAAAATCTCCAGCTCTTTGCTCTCTTTCTGCGCCAAATCCACCCGTCCCCCGGCTGTAAACTGCTCAATGGAGTCCTGACGCTGTTTTATCTGCTTTTTGATGGCCGCGAGGACATCGGCATCCTCAAGTTTTGCCGCCCTCTTTTCAATAGCGATATTCTTCAGTTCTGACCTCAGAAAACTTAAGGTGGAAACCCTTGGCGCGTCCTTGTCTTTCATCGCCTTCTTAAAATCTTCCAATATTTTTTCTTCTAACATCATCTATGCCCTTTCCAGTGGCACAGGCATCCTGCCTGTGGGCTGTAGACACTGCAATAATTTGGACAACAATGCCAACTTATAACTTCCGATTTATAACTTCTTTAAGAACACAGCCATTCTACTTAAGGCCTCGCGCAGATTCTCTAAGCTTGAGGCGTAGGAAATACGGATATAGCCTTCTCCCGAATCTCCAAAGGCATTTCCCGGAACCACCGCCACCTTCTGCTCCTTAAGGAGCCTGGAGCAAAAATCCATTGAGCTTAAGCCGGTACTTTCTATGCCGGCGAAGGCGTAAAAGGCCCCCTGGGGCTTAAGGCACTTTAGCCCCATCCGGTTTAGGCCATCCACCACAAGCTCTCTCCTCCTCTGATATTCCCGCCTCATTTCACTAACCGCTTTACCGGCGCCTTGCAAAGCCTCGCAGGATGCCATCTGACTAATTGTGGACACGCACATAATGGTATACTGATGAATCTTGGTCATTGCCGCGATTATCTCGCGAGGGCCACAGGCATATCCCACCCGCCAGCCGGTCATGGCGTAGCTTTTAGAAAAACCATTCAGATAAAGGGTATTGTTTTTTGCTCCGGATAGCGAGGCGAAAGGCGTATGTTTAAAATCATAGGTCAGCTCATCATACACCTCATCACTAATCATAATCAGTTTATGTTTTAGAATTACCTTTTTGATTTCCTCTAATTCCTTTTTGGTATAAGAAACTCCCGTAGGATTGGCCGGATAATTAAAAATTATAGCCTTAGTTTTAGCATCACAGTTTTTCTCGATATCCGCCGGCCTGAGCTTAAAATTAGACTTGGCGGTTGAGATATACACCGGCTCTCCTCCGGCCAAAGCGCATACCGGGCCATAAGAAACATAACAGGGTTCAGGAATCAAAACCTTATCCCCGGGATTTAAAATTGAGCGCGCCGCCAAATCCAGGGCCTCGCTCACCCCCACGGTTACTAAAATTTCATCCTCAGGATTATAAGCAAGGCCGTGATGGTTTTTAAGAAAACGCGAGATACCCATCCTTAACTTCATCAAACCTTTATTTGAGGTATAACTAGTCCAACCCTGCTCCAGGGAAAATATCGCCGATTCCCGAATGCTCCAGGGAGTGGCAAAATCCGGTTCGCCCACTCCTAAGGATATGACATCCTTCATCCCCAGCACCAGGTCAAAAAACGCCCTTATCCCCGATGGCCGCATATCCCGGACTTTCTTAGCAATAATATCTTTCACCTGAAAATCTCCTCTCCAGCGCGATAAATCGCGCCGCTACGGAATACGGATAACCCAAACTCTATTTTCATGTTCATTGGTGTCACGCCTTTGGCGGGCATGATTGTTTAATTTTAACTACTTCATCAAGGTGTTCTTGAGGATAAAACCGGCAAAGACTATAGAGACCATAGACATCAGTTTAATCAGGATATTTAAAGAAGGGCCGGCGGTGTCTTTGAAAGGGTCGCCCACGGTATCTCCGACCACTGCCGCCTTATGCGGCAGGGAGCCTTTGCCCCCGAGATTTCCTTCCTCAATATATTTCTTGGCGTTATCCCAGGCTCCCCCGGAATTGGCCATCATCACTGCCAAGACAAATCCCGAAACCAGAGCCCCGACCAGGAGCCCGACCTCAGCCTCCAGTCCGATAAGCATACCCACAATGATGGGAGCCAACACCGCCAGCAATGAAGGCAGAATCATCTCTTTTTGGGCGGCGGAGGTGGCTATGCCCACACAGCGGACATAATCGGCCTTGGCCGTGCCCTCAAATAAACCCTTAATTTCCTTAAACTGCCTCCTGACCTCCACCACAATCTTACCCGCGGCCCGGCCTACTGCCTGCATAGTTAAAGAGCAGAATAAATAAGGAAGCATCCCGCCGATAAAGAGCCCGACTAAAATCCTAGGATCCATCAAATCCAACTTTAAATCTTTGCCTAAAATCAAAACCTGATCCTTATAGGCGGCAATCAAGGCCAGGGCGGTAAGAGCGGCTGAACCGATGGCAAAGCCTTTTCCGGTAGCGGCAGTAGTATTACCCAAGGCATCCAGGGCATCGGTCCTGGCCCTGACCTCCGGCGGCTGACCAGACATCTGGGCATTCCCTCCGGCATTATCGGCTATCGGGCCATAGGCATCGGTAGCCAGGGTAATCCCCAAGGTAGAGAGCATACCCACGGCGGATATGGCTATCCCGTATAATCCGGAATTAAAATTAACCGCTCCTCCGGACACATAAAAAGAAGCCAATATGGCTATACCCACCACTATTACCGGCACCAGGGTAGAAAGCATACCCACGGCAATACCGCTGATAATTACCGTGGCCGGTCCGGTTAAGGCCGACTCGGCAATCTGTTTGGTCGGCTTAAAGCCGGATGAGGTATAATATTCAGTAACTATGCCAATGATTATCCCGGCCAAAAGCCCAAAAATAATTGACCAGTAAAACCCTAAATTATGGCTGCCCAGGGTCCACTTCACCAGAAAAAACGAAGTAACCACAATGATGCCCGCGCTGACCAGCACCCCTCTCCTTAAGGCAGCTAACAGTGTTCCCTGGGAGGCATCCTCTTTGGTATTAACAAAGAATGTTCCGATTATTGAAGCCACCACTCCTAATCCGGCCATAGCCATCGGCACGATTACCCCGGCCAGCCCCAGGCCGGCGGCCACGCCGAGAGCGCTGGTAGCCACAATTGAGCCCACATAAGACTCATAAAGGTCCGCCCCCATCCCGGCCACATCTCCCACATTATCCCCGACATTATCGGCAATTACCGCCGGGTTTCTGGGATCATCCTCCGGAATGCCGGCCTCAACCTTACCCACAAGATCGGCCCCCACATCCGCGGCCTTAGTGAATATTCCTCCCCCTACCCGGGCAAAAAGGGCCTGGCTGGATGCCCCCATTCCAAAACAAAGCATAGTTGAAGTAATGGCGGAAATTTTATCCATCCCTATAACAATAGGATGAGTAGCGTAATACCAATCTAAAATACCATACCAGATGACTAAGTCTAATAACCCCAAACCCACCACGGTAAAACCCATCACGCTTCCGGCGGAGAAGGCTACCCTCAAGGCCGAATTCAAGCTGATCCGGGCGGCTGAGGTAGTGCGATTGGAGGCCTTAGTGGCGATAGTCATCCCGATAAATCCGGAAAGGCCGGAGAAAAACCCGCCGCTTAAAAAAGCAAAAGGCACAAAAATAACCAAATACCCCTGGTGAACCATCCACAAAAGTATACAAAAAACTACCGCGAAAAATATCCCCACTATTGAATACTGCCTTTTCAAATAGGCATAAGCCCCCTCGGAGACATAGCGGGCAATCTCCTGCATTTTATCCGTACCGGGGTCTTTAGGCAAAATCACCACAAAAATCAGATACACCACAAAACCCAAAGCCAAACACGAACCTAAAGGCGCCAGCCAGAATAAATTCATCTTCTAAACCCCCCTCTTTGCTTATGGCTTATGGCTTATAGTGAAAAGCCATTAGCTATAAGCCATTAACGAACAATGGTTTCTTCTCTTTTGGAACCAACGGAGATGTAGGAAATTTTGACCTTGAGTAATTCCTGCAGGCGGTCTAAATAGCGCCGGGCGTTGAGAGGAAGCTGGGCGTAATAACGCGCTCCGGAAATATTCTCCTGCCAGCCCGGCCAATCCTCATACACCGGCCTGGCTTTGGTTAAAACTTCTAAATCGTAAGGAAATTCCTTAAAGGTCTTTCCCTTATATTTATAAGCAGTGCAAATTTTAATGGTCTTAAGCTCGTCCAGGACATCTAACTTCATCACCGCTATTTCGGTAACGCCGTTTACCAGGACCGAAAAAGCGGCCATCACGCTGTCAAACCAGCCGCACCTTCTGGGCCGGCCGGTAGTCGCTCCGAATTCTTTTCCTTTTTCCCGGATTAAATGGTTCAAAGAAGGCTGAAATTCACTGATAAACGGGCCCTCGCCTACCCGGGTAGTATAGGCCTTAATCACTCCCATTACCCGGTTTATCTTAGTGGGAGGAACTCCTGTCCCGATAGAGGCTCCGCCGGAGGTAGTTGAGGAAGAAGTAACAAAAGGATAGGTCCCGAAGTCAATATCTAAAAATGCCCCTTGGGCCCCTTCGAAAAGTATTGATTTTCCGGATACACAAGCCTCAGCCAGGACCACCGGGACGTTAGTGACATAACTCTTAAGCTTTCTGGCGTAACCAAGATACTCCCGGTAAATATCCTCAAACTTAAAACCCTCATGCTTAAAGGCCTTTTTAAATATCTCGTTCTTCTCCAAGAGATTATCTTTTAGTTTTTGGGCAAAGAGTTTTTTATTGAAAAGATCAACTACCCTTATCCCGCATCTGGCCACCTTATCCGAATAACATGGGCCGATGCCTCGTCCGGTGGTGCCTATCCTTAGACGGCGCTTCTCCTCGCGCAGGCCGTCTAAAATACGGTGATAAGGAAAGATCAGATGGGCCTGACTGGATATTTTCAGGCGGCCCTGATATTCAATATTTTCTTTCTTTAACGTCTCTATCTCCTCCAGTAAAGCCTTAGGGTCAATCACTACCCCGTTTCCCAAAAGACAAATTTTTCCTTTATGCAATATCCCTGAAGGGATAAGGTGAAAAATGTAGGTCTTGGCGTTAACCACCACGGTATGCCCGGCGTTATTCCCGCCCTGATAGCGCACGATATAATCCGAGTCCTTGCTCAGGATATCAATCAGCTTACCTTTACCCTCATCCCCCCACTGTAAACCTACTATAACGGTATTCATATTTTAAAATTAGTTTTTGAACAATAGAGCATTAGACCGCAATTGAGCTTTTGTTTGTCTATTGTTCTATTGTCTATTGCTCAATTGCTCTGTGCGCTGTCTTATTAAAAATCAAATTAACAGCGCACTACGGTATCATCGTGAATATCTTCCTGGCTATTTTGGGATGTTGAGCGATAAATTTCAACTCATCATCCACCAGCGGCTTTTGATTGTGCACATTGGCATAACGCACCAGCTCCAGGATCTCGGTGGCCTGGGCATCATCCTTAAATTCCACCTCCAGCTTCTCGTAGACGTTACGAAAACCCTTGATCCCGGAATACTCCCCGGCGGTAATTTTTCGCCCCGTTTCAATAATCTCCGGCTCGCCCCGGCCCAGCTCTTCAAAATCATAAAGCTCATAGTTTTTTCTGTCCTTAAGGGCTCCGTCAGCATGGATACCGGATTCATGGGCAAAGGCGTTTGAGCCGATCCCAGGCTGATTTATGGGGATAGGCACGCCAAAGGCGTAAGAGGCATATTTGCATATCTTCCAGGCCTCCTTTAGATTCATCCTTTCATCCAGGACATACTTCCCCTCAAAGCCGCCGGCGTATTTTAAGGCCAGGATTACGCTGACTAAATCCGCGTTCCCGGCCCGCTCGCCCATACCGTTAACGCAGGTATTAATATAGGCATCCACCCCGGCATCAAGAGCGGCCTTGGCTCCGGAGACGGAATTGGCCACTACCATTCCTAAATCATTATGACAATGAATTTCAATGGGTAATTTTACCGCGTCGGCTAAAAGCCTTATTCTATCATACATAGTAAACGGACTGTCACAGCCTAAGGTATCGCAATAGCGAATACGGTCGGCCCCGGCATCTTTAGCCGCCAGGGCAAACTCAATTAAATAATCCATCCGGGTTCGGGAGGCATCCTCGGCGTTTACCCCGATAATTTCAGCGCCATGCTTCCTGGCCAACTTCACCGCCTCAATCATCTCCTTGATTACGGAAGCATGGTCTAACTTTCCTTTAAACTTATGCACAATCATCTGGTCGGATGTTGATATGGAAAGATTGACATACTTTAACCTGGGAACAAGCTTAAAGCTCTCCTTTACATCCTCCTTAGTTGCCCGCATCCAGCCGCTCAAGATTATCGGAGACAAAAACCCTTCTTCAGCCAGCTCCAGATTGGCATTCAGGTAATTGGTTTCATGACGGGTAACCGGAAAGCCGAACTCGGATTGAGCCGCTCCCATTTGATTCAAGTACACATTAATCATTGTCTTTTCTAACTTGGAAAGACATATCCGCGAGGTCTGCACCCCGTCGCGATTGGTTACATCCAGAATATAAATCTTCGGTTGTTTCATTTTCTCACCTCTTAAATAATTCCGCCTTCAGGCTGTTGCAAAACTCCATTTTTGTCATTGCCCGGCTTGACTGGGCAATCCAAACATATTGATTTTATTAGGGTTATGGATTCCCTGCCTACCGGCAGGCAGGCCGCTTTCGCGGGAATGACATTTTTAGACATTTTGCAACAGTCTCAGGTTAATCCTTATTTTTTTCTATATGGCCGACTAAACCCAGGAGTTTTTCCAACTCCTCAACCCGGCTGAAATTTTTAGCCGCGTATACCTCATTATTATTCACCAAAAACACCGGCCCGATGGATATTTCCAGCTCTTTATTCAATCCAATGTTTTCTCGTAACAAATCCAACCCTTCCTGGGAAAGAGCGCATTTCTTGATCGCTGTCGGGTTAATCCCAAACTGCTCGGCGCACACCTCCCACCAGGAACTATCCTGATTTTTGAAACGGCACAAAGCGTAATCCCAGAGCTTATCCGGCTGATATTTACCGAGGCAAACCTGCCTCATATCTTCTTCTAATTCCGCTATGCCGCCGGGGGCGGCGAAACCATTTTGAGTCTCAATTGCCAGATAATGCAGTTTAATACCTAATTCTTTATGCCCGGCCCGGAGGTCTCTTAACAAGGATAAGACCTCTGAGCCTTTATTGCCTTTAGTTCCCATAAAGACATCTAAGGTATGGGCTATCCTGGGCCGGCCAATGAATATCAGGCCGCCGGAAAGCCGCGGGCTTAGACAATAATAATCATCTTTTAGCTCGGCAAAATCCTTGATATCCTTGAATTCCCCTTGCGTATCCGCCTCCTTGGCAATCAGATACACCGGCAAAAGCTTGGCCTGAGTTCTTACTATCCAGGATTTACCAGCCGCGGAATCAGAATCAACAAAATTAACCTGTAATCCCGGAAAAAGCTTCCTTAAGAAGCTTAAAAATTTTTCCTGCTGAACGTCTTTTATATCTTTGGGCTGGATAACCAAAAGAGAAATCTGTTTGGGTTTCTCATAACCGCAAGAAGAGTTGATCTTGCCGGGATTAAGGCATTTACCGATTAAGCCCTCCTTACGGCAGGCGGAATCCTCAAAACAGGCCGGCACTTGTTTTTTTAGCTGGGGCCAATCGGCTATTTCATTAGATAGACGGATATCTTCTACTTTGGTTTCTTTTATCTTCTTATTCTCCAACTCCATATTCAATTTTCCTAAATGCCTTCCCTGCCAGGAGGCCCGGACCAGGATACCTTTGCCGATTTTGCTGAAAGGCTCTTTACTGTCCTGAGGCCTGGCAGAGACAATAACATCCACACCGTCAATCTGGGTAATCAACTTAGTATCTTCTTCTTCCCCCAGATAACTTAAAACTACCACCAGATCAGCCTTATTTGTCTTGACCTCAGAAATAGTTCTGGCTAAGGCCTGATAGGGGTCCTCTACTTCCAATCCGTCCGACTTAGCCTTGGTTTGAGGATTGGTTAAGCCGATAAGAGCGACGTTAAGGCCAGACACTTTTTTAATCAGATAAGGCTTCAGGCCATCCATCTTCAAGTTGCAGGATAAAAAGGCAATCTTTGATTTTTTGATTTGAGCGGATAAATAATCCCGGCCAAAGTTAAATTCATCATCACCGACAGCCACGGCGTCATAGCCCATAAGCTCAAGGGCCTTCAGGTTGATTTCGGTGCGCGTTTTATCTAATTGGACGCCTTGGCTGTGTTCATCCGGCTCCCCGCCGGCAAAGAATCCTCCCGCGTCTACCAAAATAACATTAGGATTCTTATCGCGCAGCTCTTTGACTTTAGCCATTCTCCGGCCCACTCCGCCGTCCGGCTGAACCGGACAATCACAATGATAGAGCGCGGCATGGGTTGACCCGGTGTAAAGGATGGTTATCTTTTCAGCGAAACAATGCGCGGAGAAAAGTAACCAGTAACCAGTAACCAGTAAAGAAATTTTTATTAGCTTCTGATTTCTCGCTGTCATTTTTAAAACTACCCTTTTGCGATAAATAAAAGTATTCCCAGGAGAAAAAATAAAACCGCGGTCAACAGCTTCACTGTCCCTAAATGTTTTCGCGCCAACCTGGAAAATACCTCTGAGCCGACACCGGCTAATCCCGCGATCAGAATAATTACCAGGGGCAGAATAAACATCAGATTATACAAAACCAGATATCCCAGCGCGTGTATCCTTAAACCCGGTTCCTTGAACACGTAGGCAATGGTCGGGATATAGGTCTGCCCGGTGCAAACCGACTCCAGGAGAGAAACGATAAAACCGCTTAAAAATACCGCCCCGGCCAGCTCTGTCAGCGCCTTCTTCTTGTTACGCGAGGCGCTCTGAATGGTTTTATGAATCTTTTGCTTAATAAAATCCGGAAGCCTTAGTTTTACGTCTTCGGGATTACCAGTCTTGCGGTAGATATAGCAGTCATAAAGACTGTATATCCCTAAAATTATAGCCAAAGAGGCGGTGCCTAAATAAATAATCTTAGAGAACCAGGTAAACGCTTCCAGGGATTGGATAAACTTAAACAACCCTAAACCCAGCAGGATATACGTAAGGAATACCGCGAAGATAAAGACCATCCCCAGAACTAAAAGCTCTCTTTTACGGTAACCTACGAAATTTAAGAAAGAGATAAAAAATACCAACACGGTAAAGGCGCAAGGATTAATCCCGTCAATCAAACCTGCCCCCACTACTGTAAGAAGCCCCCAGGAAAGAAAACGTTTGATTGCCGCGGACTGTTTTCTTTGAACCTGGGCAATCAATTTAAGTTTTAATAAAGGCGTATTCGGATCATTGGACTCAATATAGATATACTTTATCTCCTCACCTTCCATGCCTTCGGTATTATAGCTGAATTTGGCCTCAATGGACTCACCCGGAGCAATCTCTAATCTTTTCTTAGGATAAAGGATAGTGGTACAGCCGCAGCCCACCCGAACCACCTTCACCTCTAATGGTTTATCCCCGGAATTGGCTATGGTAAAATCGCGCTGATAAAGTTCACCCTCCTCTAAATTTCCTAAATCATATTCCCGGCCCGCGGGCAGATTGATTTTCTGCTCGGCGTAAGAGGTAGTAATCAACCCCAGGACTAAAAAACCGAAGAACCAAAGAACTTTTAAGGATTTCGCCATTGATTTAAGATATAAAGTCACTTATGTCCAAATTAACCAATGAATACCGACGACGAAATTATTTTGAGATTCCAAAATTGTCATGCCCGCGAAGGCGGGCATCCCTGCCTACCGGCAGGCAGGCAGGTTTTTCTATCGTCGTGGATTCCCGCCAAAAGATTGCGGGAATGACAACGTAATGGCTAATTTGGACAGTCAAGATATAAAGTTAATCTACAGCTTCACCAGTTTCACCGAAAGAATATTTTCTAACTTTCTTATCTCATCTAAGACCTTAGCTGAGACCGGGCTGTCAATATTTAAGGCCGAGACTGCCTTTCCGCCCGGCTTATCTCTTCCGAAAGTCATTCCGGCGATATTAATTCCATTACCGCCTAAGAGTGTTCCCAGGCCTCCGATTACTCCCGGCTTATCCCAATTCTCCAGAAACAACATATAGCCCTTGGGTATAGTTTCCACATACAAACCATTCACATTAACGATGCGCGGCTCATTATTGGTAAAGAGAGTACCGGCAACGCTATAGCGCTTTCCTTCAATAGTTACCTCTAAAAGAATGAGATTGGTAAAATCCTCTTCCCTCTCAGTCTTGGATTCCAACACCTTTATCCCCCGCTCTTTAGCTAAATTTTTGGCATTGATATAATTGACTGTCTCCTGGAGCACCGGAGTCAAAATTCCCTTAATAATGGCCATGGTCAGGGGGCTAAGATCGTTTTTAATTATCTCACCGGTATAGCTTATTTTAAGCTCGGATATCCTGCCTTCAAAGAGCTGTCCGGCCAACATACCCAGCTTTTCGCTCAAGGTTATATAAGGCTGTAAGAGCTGACAGACTTCCGCTGCCAGGCAGGGAAAGTTAGCGGCATTACGGATACCCTTGTTTAAAAGGGCATCCCGCACTGACAAAGCTACCTCAACCGCCACATTCACCTGGGCCTCCTCGGTAGAGGCGCCTAAATGCGGGGTGATCACCACATTTTTATGCTTGAGCAAGGCCGAAGAAAAATCCGGCGGTTCCTGTTCAAAAACATCCAAGGCCGCCCCGGCTACCTTACCGGATTCTAAACCTCTCAGAAGAGCCGCCTCATCAATTATCCCGCCCCGGGCGCAGTTAATCAAACGCACCCCGGGCTTCATCAAGGCTATTTCCTTATCCGAGATGATATGCCGGGTCTCCTCAGTAAGCGGGCTATGCACGCTAATAAAATCCGAGTCCTTAAATAACTGCCCTAAATCCACCACCTCTATCCCTAATTGATTAACTACCTCTATGGATAAAAACGGGTCATAGGCAATCACCTTCATCCCGAAAGAAAGCGCCCGCTTAGAAACCTCTTTGCCAATCCTCCCTAAGCCCAAAATACCTAAAGTCTTTCCATAAAGCTCAACCCCCATAAACTTGGAGCGCTTCCACTCTCCGGATTTTAAAGAATGGTCGGCAGTGGGGATATTCCTGGAAAGAGCCAAAAGCATACTCATAGTATGTTCAGCGGTAGAGATAGTATTTCCTCCCGGAGTATTCATCACGATAATGCCTCTATTGGTAGCGGCTTCCAGATCTACATTATCCAAACCTACTCCGGCCCGGCCGATAACCTTAAGCTTAGTCCCGGACTGAATAATATCCCTGGTAACTTTGGTGGCTGAGCGCACTATCAAAGCCTCGTAATCCTTAATTATCGCCTTAAGCTCATCCGGCTTAAGTTCAGTCTTAACCTCAACCTCAAAGCCTTTTACCTCTTTAAGTATCTTTAATCCTTCTTCAGACAAATTGTCGCTAACCAATATCTTAATCATCTTATTCCTCGCTTAATTTTCAATTAGAAACACCTCTTGGGCGGCTTTCAGGCCCGAGCCCAGTTCAAATTTATAGCCCATCTGATGTAAAACCTTCTCCAGACAAGAGAGAGCTAAAATTATATCAAATTCATTAAGATAGCCCATTGAAGCAATCCGAAAGGCCTTTCCCTTAAGCTCAGCCTGGCCCCCGGCGATGGTTACTCCATGCGCATCGCGCATGGTCTTAACTAATTTTTCACCGTCTACGCCCGCGGGAACATTCACGGCAGTAATGGCGCGCGAAGAACACCCCTCATCCGCGAAAAGTTTCAATCCCAAGGCCTTAGCCGCGCTTCTTATCCCTTGAGCTAATTTGCTACAGCGTTTAAAGACATTCTCTAAGCCTTCTTCCTTAATCATCTTTAAGGCGGCGTTTAAAGCCACCACCAAGGATACTGATGTAGTAAAAGGGGTATCAGTTTGCTCCCAGGCGCCTTTAGCTAAACGCAAGTCAAAATAATAGCGCGGACTCCTGGATTGATTAATCAGCTTCCAGGCTTTTTCACCACTCACGCTGATAAAACCCAGGCCCGGAGGAAGCATCAGGCCCTTTTGCGAGCCGCTTACTACTACATCCACCCCCCATTCATCGGTCTTCAAATCCACCACCCCTAAGCCGCTAATAGCATCCACCGCCAAAACCGCGGCGCTATTTTTTACCGCGTGAGCGATTGCCTTTATATCAAAGTCAACTCCGGTAGAGGTCTCGCAAAGAGTGGCAAATACCACCTTAGCCGGAGAGGACTTTAATTTATCCTTCAACTCCTCAATATTAAAAACCTTGCCCCAGGCAACCTTAATCACCTCAGGTTTTATTCCATAAGCCTGACACAACTCCGTCCATCTCTCTCCGAATTTACCGCCCTCAATGATTATCGCGCTATCGCCGCAAGTCAACAGATTGGCCACAGCCGCCTCCATTGCCCCGGTGCCGGAAGAAGATAAAATAAACACCTCGGACTTAGTCTGAAAGACATACTTTAATCCCTCTACCGCTTCCTTGAGGATAGCCTGAAATTGCGGGGTGCGGTGATGGATTATCGGCTTAGCCAGGGCCTCGCGCACCTGAGGCGGTAATGGCGTTGGACCCGGCGTCAACAAATAATTTTTCTTCATAGGATATTCTACCTCGTGTGTAGGGGCAGACCTACGTGTCTGCCCGCTGTTATTCGGGCGAACACACAGGTTCGCCCCTACAGTGATGTTTATTTCTTCTTTCCGGCAACCACTTCATCCACCAATCCATAGGCCTTAGATTCTTCTCCGGACATAAAGAAATCCCGATCAGTGTCTTTTTGGATTTTCTCCAGAGATTGGCCGGTATGGTGGGATAAAATCTCATTTATCCGGTCCCGAAGGCGGAGTATCTCCTTGGCCTGAATTGAAATATCCGAGGCCTGGCCCTGCACCCCTCCCCAGGGCTGATGAATCATAACCCGGGAATTAGGCAGGCAGAAACGTTTCCCCTTGCTTCCGGCGCAAAGTAAAAGCGCGGCCATGCTGGCGGCCTGGCCAACGCAATAAGTAGACACATCGCATTTTACAAACTGTATCGTATCATAAATTGCCATACCCGCGGTTACCGAGCCTCCGGGTGAATTAATATAAATACTGATTTCTTTATTGACATCCTCCATCTGCAGAAAAAGCAGTTGGGCGATGACCAAATTAGCCACGGTATCGTCAATCGGGGTGCCGATAAACACAATCCTGTCTTTAAGCAGACGGGAGAATATATCATAAGCCCGCTCAAAACCCTTAGAGGTCTGCTCTACCACCATCGGAACCAATGTCTGCGCTTTTATATACATCTTAATGTCCTCCTCCGTTAAACAGCTTTCTGCTTTCTGCTTTCTGCTGAAGGCTGAAAGCTCTTTTATTCTTCAATCCAATTAGCTTCGCTTAACAAAAACTCAATTGTCCTTTGAGTCAAATGCTCGGCATCGGTTATGTTTTCCTTTTTGGCTATTTCTTCTAAAACCAAAAATGTCTTGACCTGCGTCTCAGCTTCGGGCAAGAGCTCTTTTCTTAATTTCTCATCGTGAGAGGCAATCTGCTCCCTGGGCACCTGCCTGATGGCCAGCTGAACCTTGGCATCCTTTACTAATTCTTCCAAACGCTGGGCAATCAAAGACGGAGGAACCCTAAAGCGCGCCTTATCTAAAATCTGCTTAAGCAGGTCATCTTGAAGTTGACGCCTCAATTCATCCTCTTTTTGGGTCAGGAGCCTGCGCTCGATAGACGCGCGCATATCAGCTAATGTCTTATAGCCTAAGCCTTTGGCAAATTTATCGTCAAGAGCGGATATCTTATGGCTTTCTTTAAAGCTGTCTAAAGACTTATCAATCTCTTGCGGCCCGACAGCTATCTTTTTATATTTAAGCTTAATGTTTTTATACTCCTTGATCTCTATCTGGGGCTTTACCTCAACCACCGCCCGGAAAGAGAGGATATTTGATTCTAATTTTACCTGGCTTATCTCAGGCATTTCCACCACGTCAATTTTTTCTTTCTCAATTGAACCCCGGTAGGCTTCCGGAATAAGGCCTTTGATTACCTCATCCTGAATCAGCCGGCCGTGATGCTTCTCTAATATATCCTTAGGGGCCTTCCCCGGACGAAAACCGGGAATCCTGGCTTCCTTGCCCACCTTTTCATACACCTCTTCAAATTTCTTTTTTACTGTCTCCTGAGGGACTTCAATATCCAACTGCACTTTACTCGCGTCTAATTTTTTGGCTTCAACCTTCATTTATTTTCCTTTCACTATAAACACGGATTAACCCGGATTTTTAATACACAGATAGACACGGATTTTTTATCCGCGTTAATCCGTACTTTTATCCGTGTCTATCCGTGTTCTCACATCCTAAACTTCTCACCCAGATAAATAGAACGGGCCTGAGGATTGTTAATCAGGTCATCGGCTCCGCCGGAAATCAAAATCTTTCCGTCAGAGATTAAATAAGCCCGGTCGGTAATAGCCAGGGTCTCCCGGACATTATGGTCAGTAACCAATACCCCTAAACCCTTGACCTTAAGCTCCCGGATTATAGCCTGGGCCTCGGAAACAACTATAGGATCAATTCCGGAAAAAGGTTCATCCAGAAGGATAAACGACGGCCGGGTAACCAGGGCCCGGGTAATCTCCAGGCGCCGGGTCTCCCCTCCGGATAAGGTATAGGCCTTAGACTTGGCCAAATGAGCTATATTTAGTTCGGCTAACAATTCCTCAAGCCTCTTTTTGCGCTGACCCGGGCTTAAAGGCAGGGTTTCCAGTATGGCCATAATATTCTCCGCTACGCTAAGCTTCCTGAAAACCGACCTTTCCTGAGCCAGGTAACCTATACCTAAACGGCTGCGTTCATGAATAGGAAGAGCGGTGATGTCTTCATTGTCAAAGACCACATTGCCCTTGTCCGGCTTGACTATACCCACCACCATATAAAAGGTAGTGGTTTTGCCCGCGCCGTTGGGGCCCAGGAGCCCGACCACCTCGCCCCTTTTGACCAAGATGTCCACCCCGCAGACAACCTTCCTGCCCCCGTAAGATTTTTCTAAACCTTTAGTTTCCAGTAGATGCATTTTTAACCTATATAAAAACTACTCTGACGACGCGTTGAGTATTTTATCCTTGGAATTAATGACTAAGCGTGGATTTCCGCTTAAGGTTAATTTACCGTCTTGGGCGGAATACAACGCCTCATCGCTGTAAGAAGTATTTTCATCCTTGACAATTTTAACGTTGCCTTTAGAAATTATCCGTAAAATCTTTTTGTTCTTAAAATCAAAATAGGCGTCCATCCTATCGGCATACATAACCCCTTGGTCCTTCTGATCCACCATAACATTATTATGGAAAACCGCTATTTCTTTCTCATAATCTATTTCTAAGGGTCCGGCGCAGGTAATAATCGTCGGTTCCTTGGCGGAAAAAAGAGGGTCGGAAATTTTCGATTCATCCGCCGCGGCCGCCTGAGGAGCGAGAGGCGCCAGCGGCGCGATGAGCGCCTCGGCCTGCTCCCTAATTTCCACCTTAACATTATCTTTTAAAGAAATCCTTTTTAAATTAGGCTCACCCTCCAAACCCTTGGCCGTGGCCTTAATATTCTGTCTTTCAATATTCACCATGGCCTCGGTACTCACCCTTTGCGACTCCTTATCCCAATCCAAATAATCGGTAGTCATCTTCCCGCCGCCGGTAGTAGTAATTACCACATTATCCTCCAGGTGCATCTTGCCGCTGGCCTTATCGTAAGAGCCCTTATCTCCAACCAAGTTCACATCCTCTTCCTCACCGTAGACATTAGCGTTTACGCTGGTAAGCTTGACCACATCGGTAAAGATATCGGCAGACTTTCCCTTAACCTCCCAGGCCTTCTTTCCTCTTTGGTTGCCGCCGGAAAGGGAGAAATCATCTATCCTTTGGTCAGAGTCCTCGGATTGCGTCTGGTTTTTCTTAGGCATGCTTTTCTGGGCCGCGTCCAGAGTAAAACTCAGACTGAATAAAAAAATAAGCGCTAAAACGGTCTTATTCATAATTTTTGGTTTTTTCGGAAATTATATAATAACAACTCCCAGAACCTTGTCAAGGCTTATGGCTTTGCTTATATGGAATGCAAACCATCGCCCTCTGGCTTATGGCTTTGCTTATATGGAATGCAAACCATCGCCCTCTGGCTTATGGCTTTGGCTTGCCGGCTCTATTGATATATACTAATTGCTTTCCGCCATTTACCTTGAGTCTTTAAAATCAGCTCAGCTGTCTCCCGGACCGCGCCCCGGCCGCCTTTTTTTTGGGTAATATAACTTGCGGCGGCCTTGATATCCTCGCTGGCGTTGGCCACAGCCACCGGAAAGCCCACCGCCTTCATTATGCTTAAATCCACCAAATCATCACCGATAAAACAGATATTCTCAGTTTTTATCCGGTGTTTTTTAAGAATTTTAGCCAAAACTTTTGTTTTAGGAAAAATGTCTTCGTAAAACTCCTCAACCCGCATATCTTTGGCTCTAGGTTTAATTGTTTTTGAACCTTTAGCGGTAATCAGGATGGTTTTAATCCCCGCCATTTTTAAAAGATACACCCCCAGGCCGTCATGAACATCAAAAAACTTGGAATCCCGGCCCTGAGAATCATAAATTATCCTGCCGTCAGTAAGCACTCCATCCACATCCAGAATAAGCAATTTTATCTTTTTTATTTTTTCTGTTATCTGTACTCTGTTCACTGTTAACTTTCTTTACACCAGTCCCGCTCTTAAAACATCCTGGATATCCAGCATGCCCACCGGCTTAAGCGCCGCATCCACTACCGGAAGCTCATCAATCTTTTTTTCTTCCAGGATTCTTAAGGCCTCCACCGCTAATCTTTGCGGCTGGATGGTAACGGGATTTTTAGTCATCACCTCTTTTATTTTTCGTGAAGCTAAATCTGTATTTCGCTCTAAATGTCTTCTCAGATCTCCGTCGGTAAAAATACCGCTTAGTCTTCCTGACTTATCTATAACCGAGGCCGCTCCGGCCCGGGCGCCGGTAATAGCGTAAAGCACGTCTTTAACAATCGCCTCTTCCCTGACAATAGGATTGGCTTTTCCTTTACGCATAATATCTTCAACTTTTAAAAGCAGTCTCTTCCCTAATAAACCCCCGGGATGAAAAAGGGCAAAATCTTTTTCTTTAAAACCTTTTTTTTCCACCAGACATACGGCCAGGGCATCTCCCATGGCCAGGGCGGCAGTAGTGGATGAGGTAGGGGCCAACCCTAAGGTGCAGGCCTCTTTTTTAACCGAAACATCCAGGACCATATCCGAATATTTGGCTAAGGTGGAATTTTTATTTCCGGTAATGGCAATAAGCTTGGATCCAAGCTTCTTTAATACGGGGACTAAATTTTTTGTCTCCTCAGTCTCCCCGCTGTGAGAAAGAATAATTACCACATCATCCTTAGTTACCCTTCCCAGGTCTCCGTGCGCGGCCTCCGCGGAATGCAGCCAAATGCTGGGGGTTCCCAAAGAAGACAGGGTCGCGGATATCTTCTGGCCGATGATGCCGGTCTTACCCATTCCGCTGACCACCACCCGCCCCCGGCAATTATACATCGCCTCTACCGCCTGGACGAAATTATCATCTAACTTGGAAGAGAGGCTGGCTATCGCCTCAGCTTCTATTTTAAAAACCTCTTTAGCCCGGCTAAGAATCATTTCAACGCCCTTTCAATGTTTTTAACCTGTTTAAGCAGGGCTTTAAGTTCTTTCAAAGAAACCATGTTCGGCCCATCACAAAGAGCCTTATCAGGGTCAGGGTGCACCTCCAGAAATAATCCGTCACAGCCAAAGGCCACTGCCGCCCGGGACAGGCCCGGGACAAAACGACGCTCGCCGCCCGAACAACTGCCTCCTCCCCCGGGAAGCTGAACGCTGTGGGTGGCATCATAAATCACCGGATAACCAAAATCCCGGATTATGGCTAAAGCCCGTAAATCCGAAACCAGATTATTATAGCCGAAGCTCACCCCTCTTTCGGTAATCAGGATATTTTTATTTCCGCTGGCTTCTATCTTCTTGATACTGGGTGCCATATCCCAGGGAGCCAGGAATTGGCCCTTTTTGATATTAACCACTTTTCCCGTATGCGCCGCCTCAATCAAAAGGTCGGTCTGACGGGATAAAAACGCCGGAATCTGAATTATATCCAAAACCTTAGCCGCCGCTTTTACATCCTGCCGGCAATGCACATCGCTTAAGATTGGAAGCCCTAATTTTTCTTTAACTTCTTTCAATATCTCTAAACCTTTTTTTAAACCCGGGCCGCGGTAAGAATCCAAAGAGGTGCGGTTAGCCTTATCATAGCTGGACTTAAAGATAAAAGGGATTTCAACTTCCGAGCTTAAATCCTTTAAAGCCCGGGCGGTATCCAGAGTCAACTTTTTATTCTCAATCACGCAAGGCCCGGCAATTAACACCAGCGGATTCCCCGCGCCGATCTTTATATCTTTTATCTTTATCTCTCTGGTCATCTTCTTTAAGAAATTATCTTCTTAGCCTTTTCTAAATCCTCAGGGGTATCCACGCCGATAGTCGAAACTTTAGTTTCAATCACTTTTATCCTGAAACCGGCCTCCAGAACCCGCAGCTGTTCCAACTTTTCCATCTTCTCCAAATAAGATTCAGGAAGATTCTTGAAGATAAAAAGAAAATCCTTGGTATAGGCATACAGGCCGATGTGCTTGTAATAGACCGCGCGGACGGACTTATCCTGTTGATAGGGGACAGCTGAACGCGAAAAATAAAGGGCCAGGCCGTTTTTATCCGTAAGCACCTTAACTACATTTGGGTCGGCAATTTCCCGATGTTCATCTATTCTTTTCATCAGGGTGGCCATATTTAACGCGGGGTTATCCAACAGCGGACGAGCCACATTCTCAATCATTACCGGGTCCAACAACGGCTCATCAGCCTGGATATTCACTATCACTTTAACCTCTAAGGGATTCACCACCTCGCAAATTCTATCCGTTCCGCAGGTATGTTCTTTAGAGGTAAAAACTACCTTGCCCCCGAAGGATTTAACCGCCTCCTCTATTCTTTTATCATCACAGGCAACAATCACCTCATCCAAAATCTTGGCTTTTTTTGCCGCTTCCCATACCCATTGAATCATCGGTTTACCGTGTAGGTCAGCTAATACCTTGCCTTCAAAACGGGTTGAACCGTATCTTGCTGGAATTACTCCGATTACATCCATTTTCCCTCACTTCGTTCGATTAAGGCTATCATTTAATTCTTTCTAACAGTTCCTCTTTAGTTACCACCGCGGTTCCTACCTTGCTGACTACGATGCCGGCGGCAAAATTGGAAATATAGGCCGCTTCCTGCTTGGTGGCTCCGCTGGCTAAGGCCAAAGTAAAGGCGGCAATAACCGTATCCCCGGCGCCGGAGACATCAAAAACCTCCTGGGCCACTGTAGGGATATGGGTAACCGGGCCGCTTTTCTCAAATAAGCGCATCCCGTTTTCCCCCAAAGTAATCAGCGCCGCTTCCAAGTTTAGATCCTTAAGCAGTTTTTTTCCGGCCCTATTAATGTCTTCGTCATTCTGAATATCAATACCTGAGCCGCCCTGGGCCTCTTTTTCATTAGGAGTAATGCAGGTTACTCCTTGATAGTAAGGAAAATGGCTTACCTTAGGATCAACAGTGATTATCTTTTTATGTTTTTTGGCCAGTGGCACTATCTCGGCCAACAGCCGCGGGGTAATCACCCCTTTACCGTAGTCTTCAATAATCAGGGCGTCAATTTCATTTATCTCGCGGCGGATAAAAGACAAAACCTGCTCCAGGAGATTGTCATCAATAGATCCCATCTTCTCCCGGTCCACCCTGACCATCTGCTGATGATGGGCAATGACGCGGGTCTTGACCGTAGTCGGCCGCTGCGCGTCAATTACTATTCCCGAGACATCCACGCCTTTTTTCTTTAACTCCTCAACCAGGATGCGCCCGGACTTATCTTCGCCGATTACCCCGCAGATTCCGGAACTCCCTCCTAAAGAAGCGATATTATTGGCCACATTGGAAGCACCCCCGGGCATAAACGACTCGGAGCTTACTAATACCACCGGAACAGGAGCCTCGGGTGAAATTCTATCTACCTTGCCCCAAATAAACTCATCCAGAATCAAATCTCCGATAACCAACACCTTGGCCTTAGAGAATTTCTGAATTATAGATTTCAATTTTGTCTTCATTATTATAATCAATTTTTAGCTGAAAGCCGAGAGCCGACCGCTGAAAGCTATTTCTTACATATATTCAATTATTCCCCTATGCAGCAAAGGAAGCATAATCTCGTGATGGCCGATAATGTAATAGCCGTGGCCGCTATCCTGGGTGGGCCGACTCACCACATTCATCTGCGGCCGGTAATGATGAACCATATCAAAATTGGCCGCGGTAAAATTGTCTATCTTTTTTCCTAAATTCCGGGCCAGGTTCAGAGCCTTTAAGAAAACCTCCGGCAAAATAACATTTGAGCCGAAATTCAAAACTACCCCACCGCCTCCTAAACCGCCAACAGCTTCAACTAATTTCAAGAAATCTCTTTGCGAGCCTTCACCGGTCAACGCCCCGTCAAAAGAAGGATGCTGATGGATTATATCCGTTCCGATAGCCACCTGCACGCTTACCGGAATATTCGCTTTATAGCAAGCATATAAGATACTGCAATCCTTAAACTTTAATCCTCCCCGGGCTATTTGTCTGCCCACTGCCTCGCCCAGGCCCAATCCTTCTTGGACACCCTGGTTGACCGCGTTATTAACAAACTCGGCTGTTTCCCGGGCCATTCCAAAACTCCCCAGCCTTAAGGCACTGGCCACATCTTCCGAGGTCCGGGCCTGATAGGCAATCTCAAAATCATGGATTATTCCGGCGCCGTTTAAGACAATAGAGCTGATTATTTTCTTGCGGATTAAATCTATAACTAAGGGGCTGAGGCCGCACTTGATCACATGGGCTCCCATCATAAAAATTACCGCCCTTTTCTTCTTCCTGGCCCTGATAATAGCACTCACCACCGCCTTCAGGTCGCGGACTTTAAGAATATCAGGCAGAGACTCATAAAATTCTTGAAAACTTCCACCCTTGGCCGAAACCCCGGCGAAGGCTTTCTTATCCACCATAGATAATCTCTTTTTTATAGAATAGGTTTTAACTTTATTCAGGTCTACACTCATCTTACATTTCGTTCTATGGTTAACTTACGAAGTCTAAAACTTCTTTGAGTTATCAGTGTATAATATCACGCCTTGAGGATATCGTCAACTGCCTTTAACACATCCTCCACGGTTATGGCCTTCAGACAGTCAAAACCGATATTACAGTTATGCGCCAGGCATATCGAGCAACCCACCTCTTTATGCAGATACGCATCTTTTCTCCCTACCGGGGCCCAACGCGCCGGGCTTAAACCCGCCTGGTTGCGGCCAAAGATAGAGACTACCGGCGTGCCCACGGCGCTGGCAATATGCACCGGGCCGGAATCGTTAGAAATAAAAATAACACAGCGTTTTAAAAGCGCGGATAATTGGCCCAGAGATAACTTTCCGGATAGATTCAGAACCGGATATCTTATCTGTTTGGCTATCTCATTAGCAATAGCCTCATTCTCTTCACCCGAAGCAATCAGAATGACCTTCAGGCCATAATCCTCAACCAGCCGGTTAGCCAAAACCACAAATCTCTCTCTTGGCCAGCGTTTGGAAATACAGCTTGAGCCGGGATGAATAGCGGCAATCTTAATATCGCGGCCTGTGGTGAGCGCAGTCGAACTACCTATGCCCTCAGCCTCAAGAATATTACCCACCGAATCCATATCTTCCTTTTTAACTGCTATATAAGGAATCTTATCACTTATTTTCAGGCCAAGCTTTCTTAGAATGTCCAGACAATAATCAACCTCGTGTTTTAGGCCCAGAGGGCGGATATCCATCAGTTTATCCGTGAGCAAAAAGCCGAATTTATTATTTTTGTAGCCGGCCCGGCGCTTGATATCGGCAAGATAGGTAATCAGATTAAGGCGGTTTTTAGTATGCAATACTATAGCCAAATCAAATCTTTTTCTTTTTAATTCCAAGATAAATCTCCAGAAGCCCAGCATCCCTTTATCTTTTTTATCCTTATCATACACAATCACCTCATTAAGATAAGGATTATCCTCAAGCAGTTCTTTGGTCTGGGGATTAACCATCATAGCAATATGGCTTTCAGGATAATTTTCTCTTAAGGCTTTTAAAACCGGAGTGGTTAAGACCACATCCCCGATTCTATCCGTGCGCACCACCAATATTCTGTTAAAGTAATTTTTTTGCCGCCGCCTAAACTTCATTTCTGTGAGCATCCTCCGCTAATTTCTTCACCTCTGCCAATACATCTTCAACTTTAATTTCCCGCATACAGCGGTTATCATTACAGGCCGCGTCATAACAAGGAACCCGGCACTCCAGCGGCTTATGGCTTTGGCTGGGGGAAGCCAAACCACCGCCCTCTGGCTTGTGAATAACCACGATCCTGCCTTTACCAATCGGCCCGGTGATCGCGGGCGAGGTCGGGCCGAATAAGGCCAGGACATTTGCCCCGACACTGGCGGCAATATGCAAAGGCCCGGAATCCCCGGAAATCGTCAAATTCGCCTTCTTAAAAATAGCCCCGGCAGCTTTAAGGTTGGTATATCCGGCGGATATGATAAATTCCTTTTGCTCCATCATCCGGGTTATTTCTTCTATCAGCAAAGTGTCAGCTTTTGAACCGCTAAAAATAATCCTGGCGTGATACTCGCGGATAAGCCAGTCAGCAAGTAAAGCAAAATTCTCTTTTGGCCAGCGCTTAGGGCCCCAATTTCCTCCCGGATTCAAACAAACTATCCAATCGTCTTTTTTTAAGCCTTCCCTGCTCCAGAAATCCTCAGCGAACTTTTCATCTTCTTCGCTCAAGAAAAATTCATATTGCCTATCATCCACAGCGCATCCTAAGGGTTTAACTATGTTTAGATAATGGTCCACCCGATGCAGGCTGTCTTTTTTAGGCATTGGTATGGCTTCGGTCAGCAGGAATCTTCTTTTCCAGGTAACGTAACCCAGCCTCCGGGGAATTCCGGCCAGATAAGCGATTACTGCCCGGGAGAAAGAACGGTGAAAAAAAACCGCCAAATCAAAATTCTTGCCTCTTAAGGCTTCAACTAATTTCAACCCGCCCAAAAATCCTTTATGCAGCCCCTCCTCATCATTAATAATAAGCTCATCGATAGAGGGATTATTCTCTAACACCTCTTTTACCCTGGGGACAATCAGACAACTGATACGGCTGTCCGGAAATTTATTACGCAACGCCTTAATAGCCGGGGTAGAAAACAACACATCCCCCAGCCAATTGACCTCAACGATAAGTATTTTCATTTTTAGTTAAGTCCATGTATCTAAGCATTAATGAGCCAAAAAATCTCCTGGCCAGGCATATTTTAGGTCCTTTAAAGTTTTGAGTGAGTAAATTCATTCGTTGACTACAAAACTACTTTCTTACCCTCCCCGCCTCCCCTTGGTAAGGGGAGGATTTCTTACCTCATTTGTTAATAGAAAGATTTCTTATCCCCTCCTTACCAAGGAGGGGTAGGGGAGGTAATTTGTTTAATCTGTTCAACTATCTTTAATAATACCCCTTCTAAATTTTCATATATATCCTGGTTCGTAAACCTCAGGAATTGAACATCGAATACCTTAATTTGGTTTTGTCTCTCCCTATCCGCCAACGGCGCGTCCTGGACATAGTGAGACTCTCCGTCAAGTTCTATGGCTAATCTTAATTCAGTAGAATAAAAATCTATGACAAAATGCTTAATGACCCCACCCCGCCTCCCCTTGTTAAGGGGAGGATTTCAAATACTGCCTTCTGAATTTACAGCCTTCTAATTGTTTGCCTTTTAATCTACTCCATAAAATAACTTCAGCTAAGGGCATATTGCGTCTCAATGCCTTGCGCTTTAGTTTTTGCTCTGGTCTATTAAATGCCTTGGTTATAACCCCTCCCCGCCTCCCCTTGGTAAGGGGAGGATTTCTATCTTACCCACTGGAAATTTCAAAGAATCTAAAATAAAATCATCCACCTGTATCGCTCTTACTGCTCTTTCATATATAATCCTCCCTTTAGATAAAATTCTTTTCTGGAAATGCTCTCTAATATCATCCAAATCAACTAAGTCAACTTCATTATCTGTAGCCATAGAGATTCTTCCATAGTATTTAAAAAAGTCCTTGGCCTTAATTCCCTCTACTGCTATATCAATATCATTAGCCGTCTCAACGCTTTCGAGACACGAACCAAACAAAAATACTTTTTTCACATCAAACTCTTTGCTAATCTTTTCTATTTTAGCCAATTCATTATCTAAAACTTCTTTTCTCATTACTCACCTCGTTTAATATCCCCCTGGATTAGAATTCCTTGGCTTTGGCTATTCGGTTCCTTACCGGTAGGCACGGCCCTCTGGCCCGTTAGAAGCCTTGTCCCTGCGATGTGTCTTAGCGCGTGCGGTGTTGCTTGGCTTGATGCTTAAAAAAACCTATGCTTAATTTACTAAGAGCTATCGTAACCTTTACCGTCTCTTGAGGAATGACTAACTCCTCTGGCGGCGGCAGAAAATCATCAATTCTGATCATCTTCCCGATAGGTTTATTTGGCTCTGTCATCTTCTCTCTCATAGTCATTATTCGGGCGAACACGCAGGTTCGCCCCTACTCATTTAATAATCATCCCTCTGTTCTTTAATATGGGTATAAAAACCGGATGCCTCTACCCAGAAGATGAACAGGTTCCGGCAGTTTTCTGAAATACGCAGTCTCTTCAAGGCGTAGATGTCGTCGCCGGGAGAACCTTTAGGAAAATTGGTTCCCACGGCTGCCTTATAGCCGGATAAAGACACAATCCGGCGCGCCTCAGGGCTCCGGCCGCCAAAAGGATAACTGAAAAATTTAACCTCTTGATTCAATTCCTTTTCCAATATTTTTTTTGACTCAAAGATTTCCTCTTTTAATTGCTCTTCTGAACTGATTTCGCTTAGGTTGGGATGATTCATGCTATGGCTTCCGATAGTAATCAGGCCGCTTTCGGAAAGCTCTCTTATCTGGCTCCAGGACATATAATCGTCATTTCCTAAATGCTTACCTATCCGGTTAATTACCACGAAAATAGTTACCGGGATATTGTATTTTTTCAGCACCGGATAGGCATTAGTATAATTATCCAAATAACCATCGTCAAAGGTGATGGCTACGGTCCCGGAAGGTATCCTTTTTTTATTCTTTATCAAATCGGTTAACTCCTCCAGAGAAACAATATTGTATTTACGCTCTCTTAAAAAACGCATCTGCCTTTCAAAGCTCTCCGGACTCACCCCCAGCCTGCTTCTGAGCGGCTCCTCATTATTGATGTAATGATACATCAGGATAGGCGCGGTATAATGGCTAAGCACTGTGCTAAGCCAGATTAAAAAGCTAAAGAAAGAAAAAAGAAGAAATACTAACCCGAATTTTATTACCTTAGGCATTGTTGATAAACCTCTTCTGTCTCCTGAACCATTCTCTCTAAAGAAAATTCTTTTACAATCAATTCCCGGGCATTTTTGCCTAATTCGAATGCCTTTTTATTATCCCTCAACAGGCTGATTATCGCCTGAGCTAAAGCCTCCGCGTCTTTAGGCGCGACTAATATCCCAGTGTGTCCGTCTTTAATCAAAGACGGTATGCCTCCGACTGAAGAAGCGATTACCGCCAGTCCGGAAAGCATCGCCTCCATTATAGATAGACCCAATCCTTCCTGCAAAGAGGGCATCACAAAGACATCCATTACCGAGAGCGCCTCCCGGGTGTCCGCGACCGCGGGAACAAAACTTATCCGCCCTAAGACACCCAAACTGCGCGCGAGATTCTCTAATTCTTTTTTTATCGCTCCGTCTCCCACGCTCAAAAGTTGGGCCTCCGGGATTTCTTCGATAACCTTCTTCATTGCCTGAATCAAATATATATGTCCTTTTACCTCAGAAAGCCGGGCAATAATTCCCACCACCGGCCCCTCTTTTAATCCAAGCCCTTTCCTTATCTGTTCTCTGTTATCCCTGCCTGCCGGCAGGCAGGTGTTTATCTGTTCTCTGCTCAGGCTAATTCCATTATGCACCAATCGTATCTTATTCGGAATAACCTTAAAATCCGCGATTAAATGCTCTTTGACTGCCTCTGAGATAGCAATAACCAAATCCCCCCAACAGGGAAATCTTAACCTCACCCAGCGCGGCTTAAAAAAACCATGGGCGGTAGAAATAAAAGGAACCAGGGTCTTTCGGGATAACCAATAAGCCAAAACGCTGGTAACCCGGGTCTGGCTGTGGATTATATCAATCCGTTTATCCCTTAACTCCTTCTTTAAAATAAAATAAGAAAACAAAAGCTTAGGGCTGATTATGGATTTGGTTTTTAAAGGCAGATTAATATGTTCTATATTATTTTTCTTAAGCCTCTCCACCCACTCCCCGCCCGCGGAACCGACAGATACCTGATGTCCTTTCACCGCCAATCCTTGAGCCAAATTTAAGATATAGCTGGATATCCCTCCGGGATTAAAATGATTGGCCAGAATTAAAATATTCATATTCTGAATCACCAATAACCAAATAACAAGCACCAAATAAATTCCAAACATCAATAACCAATCATCCAAACGAAGAATCTATCTTGGTTTGGTTATTGGGATTTGATTATTGATTATTATTTGTAATTTGGGATTTGGTGTTTGGTTATTCTTAGCGCTTATCATAATAGCTTTAATACCGCCTCTTTGACCTCATCCACGCTTATCTTCTTCATGCACTCTATGGATACGCATTTTGGCTTATAGCAGGGCTGACACTCTAAGTCTTTTTTTAATATCAACGCGTCTTTCTCCGAGGAGATATGCCGGCGCGGGTCAGTCGGGCCGAATAGCGCGATTACCGGCGTGCCGATTCCGGAGGCAATATGTAAAGGCGCGGTATCGCCTGAGATAAATACATTACAACGTTTAATCAGGCAGGCCAGCTGATTGATGGTGGTTTTTCCGCAGGCGATAATCGGCTTAGACTTCTTGGCCATCTCGTTAAAAACTCTCAACTCATTTTGAGGCATTCTTTCTCCGGTTAAAACCACGCGAATATCCCTTAAAGCCAGCTCTTCAACCAAATGGGCGGCATATTCCAGCGGCCAGCGCTTGGTAAGCCATTTCTGGGAAGAACTAAGGTGGACCCCCACCAAAATCTGACTCCCGCTCAACCATTCTGAATTTAAAAAATCATCAATATATCTCTCATCCTCTTTTGAAGGCCAAAGTTCAATCTTTCTGTCTTTGAGTTCAATATCCAACAGATTTAAAACCCGGAACTGATGTTCCAGGGGGCCCAGGATAAATTTATCTTCTTTGACCTTACGATTAAGCAAAAAGCTAAACTTCTTATTTTGATAGCCGCATCTTAGCGAGGCTAAAGAAAGGGCGCAGAGGATATGGCTCTTGCGATTATTCTGCAGGTCAACGACCATATCAAAATTCTTTCTTCTTAATTCCTTACCCAGGTGAAAAAGCTTGAAGATGCCTTTATCGCTCTCATTAAAATCATACACCATTACCTCATCCAGATAAGGACAATTACTTACTACCGCGGCTATCGCCTTTCCGGTAAGCAGGGTTATCTTATGAGGAGAATGGTATTTCTTACGTATCGCCTTCAAGGCCGGAATCGAAAGGATAAGGTCGCCCAAAGCGCTCAGTTTTATTATCAGAATTCTTTTAAAACCAACTGCCTCCTGATAAACCTCCAGGGTGTCTTTAGCCATCTTCTCTAAGTTGAATTTTGAAAGCGCTTTAAGATGGCCGTTTTTGGCTAATAGAGAGCTTAGCTCATTATCCCTTAAAATCCTGATAATTGCCTCAGCCATACCTTCAGAATCTTTAGGAACGCACAGGAGGCCATCCACGCCATCCTCGACAATGTCTACCACCCCTCCTACCCGGGTAGCCACTACCGGAACCCCGGAGATTTGAGCCTCGACAATCACCCGGCCAAAGGCCTCGTGGGTAGTTGAGGCCATAACCAAAAGATTGATTTTAGAAAAAAGCTGAGGGATATCGTTTCTCTTGCCTAAAAATTCAACGATATGCGCCAATCCCAAACGCTTGACCAGAATCTCCAGGTCCTCTTTATAATGAAACTTGGATTTGGGGGCGGTGCCGATAATCCAGACCTTAATATTAGGAATACTGCGGTAAACCCGCTGGATTGCCTTGATAAAATAAAGATGTCCCTTTATCGGAGTAATCCTGGCGATAAAAGCAATCACGAACTCGGTGCGGCTTTTTTCCTCAGGTAAGATAAAGGTAAAATTTTCGGCATCCACACCGCGCGGTATCAACCTTATCCTCTCCGGGGATACCGCGAAATCATCAATCATGCGCCTTCCGATTATCTGACTGGGCACAATCACTAATTTTCCCCAGCCCATCACCCGGCTTAAAATATGCCGGGAATAATAACCATGGCAAGTGGTAATAAAAGGGACATTGGTTAGCTTAGCGGCAAAATAAGCGCTCCAGGCCGGAACCCGGGAACGGGCATGGACTACCCGGATATCTTCTCTTTGAATAATCTTTACCAGCTCAAAACAAGCCCGGACAATTGAAAATAAGGATTTTTTATTAACTGCCAGAGAATAATGAACAGCGCCCAAGCATTTAAGCTTATCTACTAATTCTCCTCCGGCGGAAACCACTACCGCCTTATGCTGAGCCTTGACTAAGTACTTAGCCAAGTCCACCGTTCCGGTCTCCACCCCGCCGTAATTAAGTTCAGGCAATATTTGCAGAATATTCATCGGCTTTCAGCTTTCGGCTTTCAGCTTTCGGCTTTCAGCTGATTACTGATAGCTGATAGCTGATAGCTTGTCATAACAGCTTCCTCATCGCTTCTTTAACCTTGGCCCGGTCATCCAATTTCTTTATCGGTGGTTTATCCCGGATAAGCTCTTTAATTTTATCCGCGATATTTTCAGGTTGGGTTATCCGGATATAGCCCTCACTCTCCAAATTTCTTAAAAATCGCTCGTGCCTGCCCTCTTTACCTAAATAAGTGCCTTTAAGCCTGAAAACCAGGACATACTTACCGGAAGCCGCCGCCTCCGAGACCATTGAAATACTCTCGCCGGAGACAACCACACATTCGCATAACCCCAGAATCCCTCCTACTGCCTGCGGGATATTTTTTTCCCTGGCAATCACCAGAAGCGGACATTCCTTTAAGCCGCCAAATTCTTTTTTAATTATCTCCTCTGCCTTATCGGACGTCCTGCGGGAAGTAGTAAGCAATATATCCATCCCTAAGTCCGAGGCCGCCTTTTTTATCTGGGAGGAAACCACCGTGATTAATCTTTGGGTTAATTTATATTTTTTGGTATCCCCGCCGATTAATACGCCGATAGAATTTTTCAAGGCTCTATCCGGAGTAATCACTTTAAGAAGGCCCTGGGTTTGCTGACTTAAATAATCCTGATCGATTAAATTAAGGGCGCCATCAGTAATTACGGTATTTTTCTGATGCCGCGAGCCATCGTGCTTAGGCATAATCACTAAATCAAATCTCCTTCTTCCCGCGATGCCCGGATTCATCACGCAGACAGAACGGGCCAGGTTGTCCCTGGCTATCGCCAAATTAAGCCCGGCCAAAGACGCGCCGCAGGAAATAACCACATCCGCGCTCGCTCTCCTTAAAGCCAAATAAGATTCTTCGCTTATACACAGCTCAAAAATATCCAGGCCAAACCCGGCGCACACATTAGCCAGGATTTTTGCCAACCTGTTTCTAAACCTTATTTCTACAATCTTGCTATAAACCCTAAATCCTAAACCATCAGCTATTTTCTGTAAAGCTTCCATCTGCCTCAGATGTCCGGCCTTGCCGTCGGATAAAACTATCACCTTCCTGAAAGGCGAATATTTCCATATTTTATAAAACCAGAAATATTCCTGGGGATACTCGCGGATATACCGCTCTAAGATCGCGTTGGACTTACGCAAACAATTTTCTAAGGTCTCTGTTTCATCTTTTCCCTCCAGCTCAAGCGGGGCCTCCAGGATAATCCGGTGATAAAACCTGCGTTCTCTGACAATAATAGCCGGGATTACCGCGGAGTGGGTATTTGCGGCAAACCTGACAAAACCGCTAGGCGTGGAAATTGGCAAACCAAACATCTCACTCAGATAACCTTCCTTGCCACCCTGGTCTCCGGCCATCGCCACCACCTGATTACTTTTTAAAGCCTTAATGATTTCCCTTAAGGCCATTCCCCGGGGAATGATTTTACAGCCTTTAGATTGGCGGTAGCGGTTTAAAAGTTCATTTAAAAGCGGATACCTTTGCTCATTCACAATAACCTTATACTCATACCCCTCCAGACTACAGGTAATATTAGACAACTCCCAGTTGCCTAAATGATAGGCCAAAAGAATGGCTCCTTTTCCTTTTTTTAAGGCCTCATCCAGAAATTTAAGGTTTTCTATCCGGATATGCTTGTTTATATAACGAGAGTCTATCTTAGGGATATATAAGGCTTCAATGATATTCAGGGCCAGGCTGATAAACGCCTTCTTAGCGAGACGCTCTATCTGCCAATATTCAAACTCATCCCGGAAAACAGTCTTTAAATTCTTAAGCGCCAGGTTTCTTTTTTTCTTAAGCAGATAATAGCCGGAGACACCCAGGGCTCTACCCAGGATAAAATTAGCCTTGGGCGGCAAGGCAATCACTACTAAGCTGAAGAACCTAACCAGCCAATAAGCCAAATACTCGATTAAAGAGGCTTTCTTCATTGTGGGTTATAACCAACTTTATCTTTAAAATAAGGATCTTTATATCCGAAGCAAACTCACTCAGGGGAAGGCGAGTGAGATCTTTTTCGGTAGTTACTATCGTGTCCACATTCTTCTTTCGGCAGGCCCGAACAATCTTTTCAATATCGCCTTTATGGTATTGGTGGTGGTCCGGAAAACGCTGATCCGAGACTATCCGCGCGCCTAAATCAGAGGCCGTCTTCTTAAAATAATCCGGGTCGGCGATACCGCTTAAAAGACAAATATTCTTATTCTCAATAATACCCCAAGCATACACCTTTCCCTGGGCGTCCGTGACACACTCCGGCTTATACGCGCATTCCACAATCAAGGCCCTGGGATTGATTTGTCCCAATTCATTTTTTATCAGGGATATATCCTTGACAGAATCTACCTTAGAAATTACAATCACATCCGCGCGGGCCAAAGAAGAAGGCGGTTCTCTCAATATACCCCTGGGGATAAGACTTCTATTGCCGAAATAATTACGGCTGTTCAGTAAAACAATATCCAAATCCCTCTTTAGCCGCCAGTGCTGAAAGCCGTCATCCAGAATCATCACCTCAGGATCAAGGGCATCCTGGGCTTCTTTGGCTGTCTTTATCCTGTCCCTTCCGGTAAATACCCTTAAGCCCTTTATTTTATTCTCTAACATCCGCGGCTCATCCAGGCTATAACCCCGGCTTAAGACAACCACCCTTTTGCCTTTACGCAGTAAGGCTTCAGCCAAGAATTCAACCAAAGGGGTCTTGCCGGTTCCACCCAGGGTAATATTACCCACGCTGATTACCTTAGCTTGAGGCCTATATCCAGGAAGTATTCCGCGTTTATAAACCCAGCAAATCCCTTTGACCAATAACCCGTAAATAAGCGATAGAAGATATAACAGCGGCCTTAAAAAAAAAGCGGCCAGCCCTTTTTTTCTATTCAGGGCAATCTCTAAAAAAAAATCCTTCATCAATTTTAACCCAAAACTTGTTTTATAATTTCCATATTTCTTTCGCTGGCCCCTTGGTTCTTCAGTAATAACTCCTTGGCCCGGCGGCCAAGTTCTAAGGCAGACTCCGGATGAAGCAACAAATCTTTTATCTTTTCTCTCAATTCCTCTTTATCTTTTACTAAGACCGCGGCGCCTGAGACAAGAAAAAGTTCAGCGATATCCCGAAAGTTAAACATATACGGCCCAAAGATAATCGGCTTGGAAAAGAGGGCCGGTTCTAAAATATTCTGCCCGCCCTTTCTTATCAGGCTGCCGCCTATAAAAACAATGTCTGAGGCAGCGTAAAAATCCTTAAGCTGGCCGATAGTATCCAGAATAAAAATAGTCGATGGTCGATGGTCAATAGTCGATGGTCGCAGTTTGGAAATAAATACGGAATCAAAACCATAATTAAGAACTACTTTTTCTATCTCCCTGGCCCGCTCAGGATGGCGAGGGGCGATAAGGAGTTTTAAAAAAGGAAATTCCGGCAATAAGTTTTTATACACTCCCAGGATGATTTCTTCTTCGCCCGGATGCGTGCTTCCCGCCACCCAAAGAGTATCCTTTTCTTTTAAAGCGAGCATACGTTTTCTTGTATCCGCGGAATCTGCGTTGTTTTTTTTCTCCGCGAAATCCGCGTTATCAAATTTCATATTCCCGGTCAGCTTTATCTTCTCTGGATTAACCCCTAAAGCCAACAGGCGCTGGGAATCCGTCTGGGTTTGGACGCAAAAAAAGCTTATTTTGTTTAAGATACCCTGGAGCAGGAATTTAATCAGTGCATAGCTTTTAAAAGACTTATCGGATATCCGGCTGTTTACGCTGATTATCGGAATGTCGCGTGTAGTAAGATACATTATTAAGTTTGGCCAGATTTCGGTCTCGGCAATAACAAAAAGACAGGGATTAATCAAATCCACCACGGATCTAACGATAAAACTTATATCCAAAGGAAGATAAAAGACTAAATCGCCTTCAACAGCTATTGACCTGGCAATTTTATTTCCGGTCGGGGTAACCGTAGAAAGAGCAATTTTTCTGTCCGGATACTCCTTGCGCAGTTTCTCCAGAAGAATCCTTAAGGCCTGTGCCTCTCCCACGCTTACCATATGCAGCCATATTGGACGCTTTCCGGCTAAGCTATTTTGGACATCTTTCGGAAAAAATCCCAAACGGTTCAAAAACCCCGGGTGAAATTTTCCTCTAAAAATAAAACCCGGCAAATACAGTAAAACAAAAATTATAAAAATAAAATCGTAAAGGATGAACATCGGCTATCGGCTATCGGCTGACAGCTGAAAGCTGAAAGCTGATAACTATTTTCTACGCCCGCGGATGGGCTTTATCGTATACGCTTTTTAACCTGTCGGTGGTCAGATGGGTATAAATTTGAGTGGTTGAAAGGTTAGCATGTCCCAAGAGCTCCTGGACCGAGCGCAGGTCCGCGCCCCGGTTGAGAAGATGGGTGGCAAAAGAATGTCTCAAGCTATGCGGCGAGATGTTTTCCCGCAAGGCCAGAATTCGCACATACTTATCTAGAATCACGCGCACTCCCCGGGCAGTTAATCTGCGGCCATTCTTATTCAGGAAAACCGCCGGCTGAGAGTTATCGCGGCGCTCTAAATACTCCCGGATAGCCTGTAGAGCCCTGTCCCCAATCGGCGTCAGGCGTTCTTTCTTGCCTTTACCCATAACCTTAGTCACTCCGCCGAAGAAATCAATATTCTCCTGATTCAAACCTATCAGCTCGCTCACCCGCATACCGGTAGAATAAAAGGTTTCTAAAATTGCCCTATCCCTGAATCCCGACAACTCTTTGGTGTCCGGGGATTCCACTAATCTGGTTATTTCATCCTCAGTGAGAAAAATCGGCAGATGTTTTTCTAATTTCGGGCTGGATATGGCCGAAGTGGGATCATTCTTTAAGAAGCCTTCGCGGTTGAGAAATCTGAAAAAACTCCTCAAAGAGGAAAGCTTTCGGGATATGGAACGGCTCTTAAGGCTTCTTTCCTTTAAGGTGCTTAAGAATTTCCTTAAAGTAAGGTAACTGACGTTTTCTATTTGGGCCTCTCCCAGGAATTTCTTAAATTCTTCCAGGTCTTTTTTATAATTCAAAATAGTATGTTCCGAGGCGTTTTTTTCAATTTCCAGATAGCGAATGTATTTTTCAATATGCCGATCTGTTTCCGAAATCATTTTTCCTGCTTTTCTTCCTCAGTCTTTTCCTCGGGAAGAGTCTTGGCGGTATAGGTACAGTTGGGATACTTGGTACAACCGTAAAATAATCCCCGGCGGGACCGGCGCTCAATCAACTCACCCAAACAACCCTCCTGAGGACATTTTATCCCAGTGGTTATGGATTTAGCATAGCGGCAATTAGGAAAATCCGAACAACTCAAAAACTTACCCTTTCTTGACCATTTAACCACCATCGGCTTGCCGCAGGTGGCGCAAATTTCATCGGTAGTTATTACCTCTTTCTGGATAACCTCATTGGCGTAATCCAGCTTTACTTTAAAGGGGGCGTAAAAATCATTAATTACCTTAACCCACTCTATGTTGCCTTCTTCTACCTCATCCAGCTCATTTTCCATAGCGGCGGTAAACTTGATATCTATTACCTCGGCAAAATACTCCACCAAAAGGTCACTGACCTTACACCCTAATTCCGTGGGATGAAGATACCCTTTAAGCCGGCGGACATAATCCCGGTAAACTATGGTCTGGATGGTCGGGGCATAGGTAGAGGGCCGGCCGATACCTTCTTCCTCTAAGGTCTTAACCAAAGAAGCCTCGGAAAATCTCGGCGGCGGCTTGGTAAAATGCTGGGAGGGAAGAAGCTTAACCAACTCCAACAACTCCTCTTTTTTTAAAGATGGCAGGGTGTTTTTCTCCTCTTTTTCTTCCTGCAGTTCATAGACGGCAGTAAATCCCTTAAAGATTAACTTTGAGCCCGAGGCCCGGAAAAGATACTTATCGGCGCGTATATCTATGCTGGTAACATTATAAATAGCCGGCTTCATCTGGCTGGCCAGAAAACGGTTATAAATCAAGGTGTATAACTTAAACTGCTCGGTAGCCAGAGATTCCTTAACCGACTCCGGGGCACGGGAAACCGAAGTCGGACGGATGGCCTCGTGGGCCTCCTGGGCCTGCTTTTTGGATTTATAAAGATTAGGAGACTCAGGGAGATAATCCTGGCCGAACTTTTCCTGAATGAAACCGCGGACCTCTTTAATGGCAGATTGGGCCACATTCACCGAATCGGTGCGCATATAGGTAATTAAACCCACTGCTCCTTCTTTTCCCAGTTCAACTCCTTCATAAAGTTGTTGAGCTATCAGCATAGTGCGGGCGCTGGAAAACCTTAATTTATAAAAGGCGTCCTGCTGTAAGGTGCTGGTGATAAAGGGAGGCAGAGGATTCTTCTTTTTCTCGGTTTCTCGAACATCAGCCACCACAAACTGTTTTCCTTTTAAGTCCTCTGCTATCCTCTGGGCGTCTTGCTCATTCTTAATCTCGGCCTTTTTGTCCTCAATCTTCTCCAACTTCGCCAAAAATGTTCCTGCTTTATGCTTAAGTTCGGCGGTGATTTCCCAATATTCCTGAGCCATAAACTTAAGAATCTCCCTTTCCCGCTCCACAATCAGCCGAAGAGCGACTGACTGCACCCGTCCGGCGGAAAGACCTCCGGCAATTTTACGCCAAAGAAGCGGGCTCAATAGATAACCCACTAAGCGGTCTAAAACCCTTCGGGCGGTCTGGGCATTTACCTTCTGAACGTTTAAATCCGCGGGATGTTTAAAAGCCTCTTTTATAGCCTGAGGGGTAATCTCATGAAAGACCACCCTGAAATATTTCTTATTCTGGCTTAGCTTCTCCTTGATATTCCAGGCAATCGCCTCGCCTTCCCGGTCCGGGTCAGTAGCCAGATATATTTTATCCGCCTTTTTGGCCGCGGCCTTAATCTCACTTAAGGTCTTTTTACGCTTGGCGGCCACGATAAAATGAGGCGCGAAATTATTCTCAATATCCACCCCCATCCTGGTCTTGGGCAAATCCACCACATGGCCCATGGAAGGAATAACCTCAAAACCACTGCCTAATATCTTAGAAATAGTCTTGGCCTTGGCCGGTGACTCCACAATTACTAATGATTTTGCCACTCTTTAACTCCTTTTAGTTTGTCAGCCGCCGCCAAATGGCGAGGCGCGTAACTCCTCACTTCTTATGGCTTTGGCTATAGGAAGCCAAACCCTGCCTGCCGGCAGGCAGGCATTGCCTTACTGTCTTATAAACATCTTTCCGGGAAGCTGTTTGATTAGCTTATTTATTTCTAACCTCAAGAGTATACTCATCACCTTCGCGCTGGATAAACCGCTATTTTCAATAATCTCATCTACATAACGCGCTTTTTCACTCTCTAATAGATTATGGACTTTCTTCTCTTCTTCGCTTAAAGCTTTATTTCCGCTGTGTTTAACACCTACCGCCTCTCTTGTCTCAGGTTCAGATATTGGACAGATTGGTTTATTCTTAAGTAGATTTTCTAATCTTGGCCTTAGCTCCTCAATTATATCCTCAACGCTGTCAACTAATTTTGCCCCTTGCTTAATCAGCTGGTTTGTGCCAAAGGAAGTCGCGGAAGTAACGCTTCCCGGAATAGCGAACACATCTTTTCCCTGCTCCAGGGCAAAGTCCGCGGTAATCAGGGCGCCGCTGTTTTTGGCGGCCTCAACCACAATCGTCCCTAAAGACAGGCCGCTGATGATCCGGTTACGCCGGGGAAAATTCCTGGCCAGCGGCTCGGTGTTTAAAGGAAATTCTGAAACCACCGCCCCGCTCTCGGCTATTTTCTCGGCCAAATTCTTATTTTCCGGAGGATAGATACAATTCAAGCCGCTGCCTAAAACCGCTATTGTCCTTCCTTTGGCTTTCAAGACCCCCTTATGAGCCTGGGTATCAATACCCCGGGCCAGGCCGGAAACAATGGTAATCCCGGCTCCGGCTAAAGAGTAAGCAAAATTTTGCGCGCAGGATAATCCGTAATAAGAAGCCCGGCGACTGCCGACAATCGCCAAAGACACTACATCCGACGGCAATAACCCGCCTTTAACATAAAGGCACAGAGGAGGGTCATAAATTTCTTTGAGGCTTTGCGGATAATCCTTATCCCGCAGGGTTATTACCTGAATCTTTAGCTTGTCGGCTAATTCTAATTCTTTTTTCAGGCTCTCAAAGGAGAACCCGGCAATAGCGGAGGCAATCTTGTCTCCGATTTTATCCACCCTTTTAAGTGAATCCTTCGAATTAAGAAATATCTTAGGCGCGCTGCCAAAGGCTTCCCGCAGATTCTTTAAGCGGATACTTCCAATATCCGGAATTAAATTCAAAGCTATCAGCGCTTCTCTTTCAGTCATTTATCAGCTTAATTACCTTCTCTGCCGCCTCTTGGACAGATATATCCGAGGTATCTATTACAAACTCGGCCTGATCATAATAGGGCTTGCGGATAGTAAGCAGTTCATTTATCTTAGCTAAGGGATCCGCGGTATTTAGAAGCGGCCGCTGAGTTTCTTTCTTGATGCGCTCAAAAATAACTTCCGGACAGGCGGTAAGAGCGATAAACCTTCCACTCTGCTTCATAATGGCAATATTTTCCGGATCAATTACTATTCCCCCGCCGCAGGAGACAACCTGGCTGTTAGCTTGAGAAACTTCCCTTAAAGCCTCCTTCTCAGCTTTACGAAAATACGGCTCGCCGTCTTGGGCAAAAACATCATTTATGCTACGGCCTTCTTTTTTAACAATCAGCTCGTCTAAATCTATAAACTTTAAGCCCAACATCCCGGCTATTTCCCGGGCGGCTGAAGTCTTACCCGTCCCCATAAAGCCGGTTAAGTATATATTTCGCATAACCTCATAAGTTTAACATATATAGGAAGGTCTGTCAAAACAAAAACCCGCCCCTTGGTGAGGCGAGTTTTTGCAACTCTCTTATAATCAATAGGTTAAATCACTACTTATACCAACGCTACTTCCTTCTACCAACCTTATATATCTGCGGCGTATGGGTTTCTGTGCTCATATATTCTATTAGCACTGGCCGAACCTCAATAACCACATACTGAGGGTCATCTACGCCGGTATAGTATTTTCTCATAAACGGCATCCAGAATCTCTTTCTAATCCCCGCGTCAGAGCGCGCCTTGGCACAAGCCGCAATCTGGACATAGGGAGCCTCCATATTCTCCATACTCCCGCCAATAGTAATATGCACCTTGGGATTTTTCTTAATCTGCTTAACCTTTCGCGAATCCTTAAAGGTGCAGATATAGAGGGTTAACCCTTCACTACGAGCAACCACATATCTTACCCACGGCTTACCATTAACAACAGTAGCCAGGCTGGCCAATTTGCTTCCTTTGATAACCTTAAGAATTTTCTTCTTTAAGCCTTTAATACTGGCTCTTTTTTCTGCCATAATTTTTCACTATTAAGGACGCTTGAGAGCATCAAAATTCCATGCTCAGTGAAAGAGTACTTCGAATATTGCCCTCTTTTTAAGGTCGCAATTTGCGACCTTAAAGAATCTGTTTCCTCTTTTGTTAATTGGAACATAAAATCCTTGGGGAATCTTTTAATATTTCTTTTTACCTGTTCATTTAATCTTTTGGGCGGCACTTCATACAGCATTGCCAGATTTCTATCCAGCATTACTTTTTTACCCCTGATTAGAAATATTTTGTTTTCTATAACTTCTCGTGGAATTAAATATGTTATTGACGCTTTCTATTTTTGTTTCACAAACCTTTCCTCTCTAATTTGGTATCGCAGAATACGATACCAAAACTTGAAATGTCAAAATGCGATTTCAAGAATTTTCTTCTTTAAGCCTTTATTCATTACTTATAATGCTATCTCTAAAAATAGCTTTATCCTCCCCAATTCCTATCTTTCTAAATATAAAAAGATGTTCATGCATAATCAGTAAAAAATCTTTCTCACGCGCGCCCCAGTATCTCGTCGTTGAACAATTATGCTGAATTTTAATCACGCTAATCCATATCTGCCTTTTCCCAAAAATACCAAATAGCCTTTGTCTCGCAATATTTGAAGCTGCTGTCTAATTTTATCTTTTATATGCCTGTTGTCAGGGTGTTGTTCAAACAGTATAGACTCAAACTTATAAATGTCCGCAAGGGTAAACTCCTTCTTGCGAACCGCTTCAATGCAGCGCATAACATCCAAAATCCAGCCTCTCGATTCAGCCTTCTTTTTTTCCCGTAAAAATAGAGTTTTTTGCCAAACCGCGCAAACATCTTCTTTTGGTTTGACCTGTCCATCCTTAACCAAGAAAATCCTGCCTGCTTCAGGCATTCTGCTTAATAAAATATTGCACCCTATCCATTCCGCTCTCTCCGCGTCAATTGAGAGGGGTTTCCTCTCCTCGATGATTTCAGGAACAAAAAAGTGCTTTGGGATCACAAAGAAATTTAAAACCTGATATGAACATAAATCGTAATTTAACAAAAAGAAGTTTGGATTATGAACATCAGCTAATCTCTTAAGCATTGCTTGATAATCCCCATCGACAATTTTAGCTCCGAATGAATCCTTTTTGCTTTTAAGTTCGAAATCCTCATTGCAACTTCTACAAAAGAAGTCGGCAACAGGCTTATTATTAGAATATTTAGTAAGACGCGCATTACCACAATTAGGGCAATAAGCCTCTTTATTAACCCACGCCTCAGTTAAAACTCTCGCCCTTTGTGAAGAGCTTTTATAGGACTCAACTGCTCGCTTATCCAAATCAAGGTTCATATTTAACAACTTTTGCTAAATGCTTTAAAATATGAAAAATATGCTTCTTGCACTCCCGGCTTTCAAGATAGTGCCGTTCTTCATCGCGCCAAAGATACTCTAAAACAATACGGATATTCTGTTTAGTTTGATTGTCCATAAGCATTGAATCCCCCCTGCAATAACACAATCTTATTGCTATTTTAACAATCTTACCGCTTAACCATTGCCTCACCGTGAAGCGATTTACATCGCATAATACCTTAAATTATATTACAGGAAACTCTAAACAACAAGAATTACCATCTGACTAATGTTACCATTTTTCTTCACCATAAAATAGGGGTAGCTATAACAAGCTATCCCTATTTTATGGTTATTTTACCTTAACGCTAAAATAAAGCAAACTGTTGTTTATTCTCTGTAGGCCGAGAGGATTATTTCGCTGATCTCCTGTCCTTTTTCTTTAGTGGCAGGCAAGGCCACTTGATACCATTTACCGTCTTTGCCTGGCTGGCTGGGCATACTTACAAACAAGCCTTCCTGGCCTTGCATTATCTTAAACCCTTTGACAATGAGACAGCCGCCTATGGCTAAATCTACAAAGGCCTTAAGCTTACTGCCTTCCTTCTCGACCCTAAAGAGCCGAGCCACCTGAATATCGCTTGCCTCTACCATCTTGCCACCTCCTACTCAAATGCACCCCCCAGCTTCGTTTTCCGAAGCAAAGCGGCGGGATAAGTTTCGGACATCCCAATTACAGCCTTTCCTGCCATAATTTCTGTCCTTACTTATATAGACGTAAGAAATGGCTATTTTCGTGCAAAAATATTTTCTTTTTTGCTATCCGCCGTATCTTTTTGGCCCAGACTACGGAAAATCATTACCAGGTTCCGGCTGCCTTCGGCGCTCAGGGCCCATTTAAGGCCAAAGATGAGGCTCAGGGTAAGGAATTGGAAGAAATACCTTTTGATAAAGAAGGACATTCCTAAGCTCAGCATACTTAAGATAAACCACTTCTGCTGATTTAGGGCCTGGAGAACATTCGGCTTTTTTGGGGAATCTTTCAGCGCCTTTTTAGCCGTAACCAATAAATCTAAGCAATAGCCGCAGTTCGCCAGATGTCTTTCAATCCTGTCTTTCTGGCTGACAGAGGCGGACTTATCCAAATATTTACCCAGCTCCAGCTCTGACGGGCACTGCGGAGTCTTTTTAAGGCCGCATGAGGTGCGGCTAAAGCCATTTTTGATTATCCTGGTTAAATCCGGCATATTCCCTCCCTACTTATTAAGACGTAAGAATCGGCTGTTTTCGTGCAAAAATATTTTAAATATATCCCTTTTTATTCAAATCCTCCCTAAAACTAATCATTGTCCGGCGCAGAATGCTGGAAACGGTGTTAATAGGGATATTCAAAAAAATCGCGATTTCCTTATGAGTCTGGTTGTGCTGGATATTCAGCCTTAGAATCAGTTTCTCTCTCGGCTCCAGGGCGTTAATCAACTCATCTACTGCTTCAGCTAAGTCCCCTTTGGCTAATTCCTGGGAAAGATTGGTTTCTGAAGGCAGAATATTCAAGATATCATTTACTCCGCCATCTTCATTAGCGCACACCGAGCGCTGGCGGTTAAATTTTGCCTGTGAGCGGATATAGTCAATCGCGGCATTTTGCGCGACTACCACCAGCCAGCCGGTAATTTTATCTTCATCTTTAACTAACGCTAATTTATTCTTTTCCCAGATATCCAGAAATATCCCTTGGGTAATATCTTTTAGGTCTTCTGTAGTGTGGGGAAAATTATGGCGGGCGAGCCTGGAGCGGACAGACTTCTCAACTACGGGACGAAACCGCGGGACAAACTCACTCCAGGCGGACTTGTCTTTATTGACGCATCTATTGACTAATTCTTTTAAGGTAAGCACGAAAGGCTTGTTTAATATCCGCTAAACAATCCCCGCCGAATTTCTCCAATAAGGTGTTAGCGATTTCTAAGGCTGAGACTGCCTCAGCCACCACCCCGGCGGCCTCCACCGCGCAGGTATCGGCGCGTTGGATAGAGGCGGGAACGGCCTTTTTGGTTTTTATATCTACCGAGGCTAAGGGCTTAGCCAAGGTGGCAATCGGCTTCATGCAGCAGCGGATAACTATATCCTCGCCGTTAGAAATCCCGCCTTCGATGCCTCCGGCATTATTGGTTTTGCGGTAATAGCCTTTGTCTTTAGAATAACAGATTACATCGTGCGTCTGAGAACCGGATTTATAGCCATAACCAAAACCCAGGCCGAATTCAACTGCCTTGATTCCGGGAATGGACATCAGCGCGTAAGACAGGCGGGCATTCAAACGCCGGTCAAATTGAACATAACTGCCTAAGCCGCAAGGCACGCCCTTAATAATTAACTCAAATACACCGCCTAAGCTGTCTCCTTTACTTTTGGCCGCGTCTATCGCCTTATGCCTTTCCTTTTCAGTAGTTTTACCGCCGATATTTAAAACCCGGGAGCTCATCTCAATAGCAAATTCATTCAAGAAAATCTTACCTATCGCCCCCACTGCCACCGCCGCGGCAGTTGAGCGGGCTGATGCCCTTTCTAAAACCGGACGCGCGTCCTCAAAACCATATTTTAAAAGTCCGGCCAAATCCGCGTGCCCGGGGCGGGGATTAAGAATTTCCGCCTGTTTATCTAAGCTAAAATCCTTATTCCTAATCAAAATCCCCACAGGGCTGGCAATGGTCTTACCCTTATACAAGCCGCAGAGGACCTCAACCTTATCTCTTTCAATCTGCATCCGCGCTCCCCGGCCATAACCAGCCTGCCTGCGGGCTAAATCCTGATCAATTTTTTCCTTATCCACCCTTAATCCGCCAGGCAGGCCCTCCAAAATAGCCATCAAGGCCTCCCCATGCGACTCTCCCGCGGTTAAATAGCGTAACATATTACCTCTCCTATGTTAAAAAGTGTCCATTTTATTAGGGGAATTCCACTCCGACCCCTTTTCACTTCCAGCTCGGGCCACAATCCGCTGAAGCGAATTGTTATGTTTTTTTATCTGAGAAAATTAAATAAGTAATCCAGTATGTTATAAGAATGCTTGTTGTAAATTGGGACCACTTGATGGCAAGGGTTCAATAGTGTATTTCCCAATAGTTAAATTTTGAAATTTCGGGTGGATCTTTTGTGATAATATAAATTTAATTTTTATTTCCATAATTTTTATGCCTAACAATTAATATACGAATTCGCTTTTTATGGGTTTTTACACCACTCTGCACTTTCGTCTTTCAAGCACAAAATGTATTTCTGGATTTCGCGCTTTGTCTATAATAGCATGAAATGCGATTCCCCATAATACCTTAACGTTGTCTAAAATCTCTCTGCACCTGGCGCGGGCTGATCCTGGCGTTATTCCTAGAAACAAACAGATGAATTTACGCCGCGCTTTCAATGATATTTCCGTTCGCGTATTTATGTAGCACGCTTGATATCAATGTTTGATAAGGCAGGCCGTTTTCTACAGCCTTACGTTGAATATGCACTATATCTGTTTCCGATATCCTAATATTTATTCTCTTATTCTTGCGTAAAGTAGACTTCGCGTATTCACGATACCGCGCGATTTCTTTTTTAACATTTGGAATGGATTTAAAAGTACCCCGCTCATAAGCCTCAAGAATTTCTTTTTCCTCTTTCTTTATTTTCATATCTATCGCCCCTTCAGGTATTTTTTCGTTGCCTTACGGCTTGGAATTATTGTCTTTAAAAAGATTACATCCTGGCTTTCCATAAAAGGAACTAAATACGCGTAGTTCTCGATGTTTATTATAAACATCCTCTGCCCTGGATATTTACTTTGCTGGGAGTGTGGAACAATATCCAATACATCTCCCCTATCAATGTAAAATACAATATCCTCAAAGGATACCCCGCGTTCATCTTTTAATTGAGCATTTTTTTCGCTATTCCATTCGAATAACTTCATTCTAATATAATTGTAACATCTTGTGTGCCTTTTGTCAACAAATATTCTTTTTACCTTCCACCGGCGGCGGAACGGTTTCTCAAAAGCGGAATACTCAAGCGGCCATTGTTCATCCCCGCTGTTTCCCGCATTCTGCGGGATCCCGTCTGATATTAAATGATAGACGAAAAAGAGCGAAGTTTTCTGGCCGCAGATATATAATCTGAAATAACCTGTTTATGGTCAAAGGCCAGATTAAGTTTCGATGCCTCCTCCGGCTTCACGACCTTAAGATTGGCGGCGTCGGAGCCGGCCTGGGGTTTACCTTTAGCTTTAGCCGTGAATACAGTAGTTACGGTCTGAAAACGGGGGTCGCGCCCGGGGCGGGAATAAGTATGCAGTTGTTTTAAATCATATATATCTAAGGCGGTCTCTTCTTTGGCTTCCCTCACCGCGCAATCCTCCAGGCTCTCATTATAATCCAGGAATCCTCCGGGAATGGCCCAGCCATAAGGGGGATTGGAACGCTCAATCAAAACAATGCCTGCGGAGAGTTCAATTATTATATCCACGGTGATAAACGGCCCCTGTTGAATTTTATGAATGATGTATTCCAGATAGCTTAGCACATTTTTATTAAAGGTATCGTAAGCAGGCTTATCAAAAAGGACAAAGGTTATTTCTTTTAAAGAAGTCTGCGGATGGTCAAACCACAAATGCCGGAATATCTCCTGGGCCATAATTTTGGCTGAGCCGGTTTCCGGAAAGCCGCCCACCCCGCAACCTAAGGCCGGAAAGGCGATTGAGTGAACTTTTAGTTTTTCAGCCTCTTTTAAGGAACTATTGCAGGCCGCGCGGATTTTTACTTCATTGGTCTTGAAATCCATTCCCATAGTCGCGGCGTGGATAACATATTTCGCCTTCAGCTTCCCGGCAGGGCTGGATATCGCCTCACCGATTTCTATCGGCCCTTTTTTAACTGCCTCATCCTCAATTATCTTTCCGCCTTTTTTCTTAATGGCTCCGGCCACCCCTCCTCCCATCAAAAGCTGGTTATTGGCGGCGTTGACAATAGCCTCAGCCTCAATTTCAGTAATATCGCCCTGAACTATCTTTATCTCAGTATTTCTTATAAACATTAGCTTAACTTTCTTTAGAATGTAGATTCTTTTGTTGATTCAATTTCCCCCAGACAAAAATTATCAGCTTACCCAAAAGCCAAATTCCTCCTATCACCAATACACACACCAGCATAAACCGTAAAAGCAAACCCATTAATAATAGAAGCGGAAATAATAAAAACCAAATACCCGCCAATATCACTACCGCCGCTAAAAATGTTAACCCTACAAGAAATGCTCTCATTTCTGCCTTTCTTTCTTGATGAGCTTTTTGGCCAGAACAAAAGCCTGGGCTTTGTCGCGGATGTCTCCGACAGCCTGGGACTCCTCAATCGCAATCAGGAGTTTTCCGATTAAAGGGCCGGACTCAAGCTTAAATTCCGCCATTAAATCATTCCCGTTAATCAGTTTGATAAATTTCTTTTTTTTGGACTTCCTGAAAAAATCTTTCGCCAGCCCCAGGCAGACATCTTCATGATGTTTACGGTTTGCCCCTCGGGTTAAAGGCCCCCGGGTTGAGCGCTGGTCAGCGATTGAAAGCAAAACCACGCTTACCGCTTCATTCTGGGTATCCCGGAAATATCTATACACCGCCCGGCGGCTTAAATCTTTAAGGTCAGCCAAATACCCGGGGCGAAGATGCCAGAAGATGATTTTATCCAAAGCGTTTCTTTCATCGTTAGAAAGCCTTAAGCGCTCGGCAATGCCCCTGACGATATTACGCCCGGTCCTTTCATGGCCATGAAAACAAACCTTATCTTTAATATGTTCTTTGGAAACCGGCTTTCCGATATCATGCAGGAACGCGCTAAACTTGAGCAGGGCTCTTTTGGTGTGAGTTCCAGATATAATCCGGTTAAGAAAAAGCTGAATATCTTTATATCTTTTTAATTCCTCAAAAAGCCTCTCTATTTGCTTGAGCGCCTCAAAACAATGCCGGTAAACATCTAAGTGATGATACGGCCCCTGGCTGACCTTGCGCATAGCCTTGACCTCCGGAATAATCTCATTCAAAACTCCAGTATCAGCCATCGCCTTAAAGGTAGCAAATGCTTTTTTAGAATTTAAAATCTTAAACAATTCTTCGCTTACGCGCTCAGAAGCGGAGGAGGTAATTTTATCTTTGTGCTTCTTGATCAGGATTTTAGTTTTCGGCTCAATCCTGAAATCCAGGACCGCGCTTAAGGAATAGGCGCGCAAAATCCTTAAAGGGTCTTCCGTAAAGCTTAATTCCGAGATTACCCGGATAGTCCTATTTTTTATGTCCCTTAGCGCTCCGTATCGGTCAATAAGAATATCTTCACTCTTTTTAGCTTTTCCTAATGCCTTTAAATCCAGGCCTAAGCTATTAACAGTAAAATCCCGATGCAGTAAATCCTCTAAGATGCCTTGCCCGCGAAAATCGGTAAAATCAAAATTGCAGGATTGTCCGCCTTTGTTATACACTATCCGGCAAGAACCGTGCTCTTCATCCAAAACCACAAACCCGCTTTTAAGACTCTTGGCGATTTCCCGGCCGGTTTTTATCGCGCTGGCGGACAGCGCGAAGTCAAAATCAAATACTTCTTTTTTTCTTTTTAGAAATAGGTCGCGCGGGTATCCGCCGACCAGATAAAATTCTTGAGGATATTTATTAAGCTGGCGGGCAATGAGCTTCAGGTAAGGATTCGCCTTAATTTCCTTGAGGATAGCATCCATAGGTAAGAAAGATTTACTTATATTTGGCGGACTGCTCCAAAACCTCCTCCTCAACGAAAATAGGGGCTTTGGCGCGCACGGCTAAGGCAATTGAATCTGAAGGGCGGGCGTCAATTATCCTGGTTTCCTGGTTTTCGGCCGCGATAAACATCTTGGCGTAAAAGGTATTATTCTCTAATTTATCAATAACTATTTTCTCAACCTTGACCTTAAGACTTTCAATTATGGAATACAGGAGGTCGTGAGTTAAAGGACGGGGAGCCTGGATTCCGGAAAGCTTCATCTTGATACTGGAGGCCTCAAGTAAACCGATAACAATAGGAAGGGTTTTAATCCCGTTTTTTTCCTTTAACACAATCACCTGGTCCTGGCGCTTCTCATCAATAATGATTTTATTTAACTCCATCTCAATCATAATTATCTCCGGGATTTAGCTTTAGGCTTAATTGGGGCGGCCTTGCCTTCTCTTTTTACATCCTTACCCAATATATCCTTTAGCTCACTCATAAACTGGTTTACATCTTTAAACTGCCGGTATACCGAGGCAAAGCGCACATAAGCCACCTCATCAACGGTAGCTAATTTCTCCATAACCAGCTCTCCCACAACTGAGGCAGGCATCTCTTTTTCGTATTTGCGCATTGCGCTTCTTTCAATGAAAGCCACCATATCCTCCATCATCTTAAGACTTATAGAACGTTTCTCACAGGCCTTAACAATACCACTTAAAATCTTATTACGGTCAAAGGCCTCGCGGCGGCCGTCTTTCTTTACCACCAAAAGCGGTATCCGCTCAATGTATTCATAGGTAGTAAAACGCCTCTCGCACTTAAGACACTCCCGCCTTCTCCGGACAGAATTACCTTCCGAACTTGAGCGCGAATCTATAACCTTATCTTCCAGGTGCCCGCAGTAAATGCACTTCATTATAAAATCCCCTCGTATAATATGTGTTGTAGACCGTTAATGGCGAATTCCTAATGACGAATGCCGAACGAATGACTAATTCCTTAAATGACCAAATAACGAAAGAGCTCCTAAATTGGACATTTAGGAATTTGGGCATTAGGTATTCATTCGTCATTCGGATTTAGACATTAGACATTTTCATGCTGCTACCTCACTATCTCTGATCTTTATATCTTACTACCTCTTGAGATAAGACGCGCAGTTCTACTTTTGCCTTTTTAAACAATTCGCGGCTGGACTGCGCGGCATGGTATTTTCCGGAGCAGACCACTTTTTTTATTCCACAGTTTACAATCATCTTGGCGCAGGTAAAACAGGGCTCCATTTTACAATACAGGGTTGAGCCTTCTAAAGGTATGCCAAAGCGGGCCGCCTGACAAATGGCGTTCTGCTCGGCGTGGATTGTCCGGATACAATGCTTGCTTATTGAGCCGTCAGGGCTGACCACATCCCGCATCATATGCCCGGCCTCGTCGCAGTGCGGCTGTCCGGCGGGCGAACCCACATAACCGGTAGCCAGGATTCTTTTATCCTTAACGATTACACAGCCGGCTTTCCCCCGGTCACAGGTGGCTCTTTTAGCTATTTCCTGAATTATCCCCAGGAAATATTCATCCCAATCAGGACGGATATCTTTACCCAGCCCTTGCTTACAAGGGCTGGGCTTGTATTCTTTATTTTTCACCTGAGAATCTCCTTACAGGTACGATAAATCGCACCGCTACGCGACACGGCTGATCTAAACTTTATTTTCATTCTCATTGGTGCCACACCTCGGCGGAACATAACTGTTTCATCTTATTTAAGGATATAAAGGAAATTTCTTCGTCAAGGCCTTAACCTCTTTTTTAATCTCGCTGATTTTTCTCTCTCCGGAAGTGGTCAGTCCCCGGTCAATAAAATCAGCAATGAGGCGCATTTGGTTTTCCTTCATTCCCCGGGTAGTAACCGCGGGCGTGCCGATACGGATTCCGCTGGCTAAGGCTGGAGATTTAGGATCAAAAGGAATCAGGTTTTTATTCACAGTAATCCCAGCCTGGTCTAATTTCTCCTGAGCCTCTTTGCCGCTGACACCTTTTAAGGTTAAATCCAATAAGAACAGATGATTGTCGGTTCCTCCGGAAACCGCCCTGTATCCTTTTTTGACTAAGGCCGAGCAAAGGGCCTGGGCATTTCGGACAGTCTGCTTCTGGTCCTTTTTAAACTTGGCGCTTGAGGCTTCTTTAAAAGCCACAGCCTTGGCGGCAATGGTATGCATCAAAGGCCCGCCCTGTATCCCCGGAAAAATCTCTAAATCCAGCTTACGGCTGAATTCCTTTTTACAGAGGACAAAACCTCCCCGCGGCCCGCGCAAGGTCTTATGGGTAGTAGAACTGACAAACTCCGCGTAAGGAACCGGAGAGGGGTGAACTCCCGCCGCCACCAGCCCGGCGATATGGGCCATATCCACAAACAAATACGCTCCCACCTTATCACAAATGGCCCGGAATTTCTTAAAATCAATAATCCGGGGATAAGCCGAGGCCCCGGCTAAAATCAGGCGGGGATGACATTCTTTAGCCAAGGTTAATATCTTATCATAATCTAATTGTTCACTCTTAGGATCAACGCCATAGGAAACCACTTTATAAAGCTTGCCGGAGAAATTATGCGGATGACCGTGAGTAAGGTGCCCTCCGCAGGCAAGATCCAAAGCCATTATAGTATCCCCGACATTAAGGCAGGTAAAGTAAACCGCCATATTGGCCTGGCTTCCGGAATGGGCCTGGACATTCACATGCTCGGCCTTAAAAAGTTCCCGGGCCCGCTCGATAGCCAGATGCTCCGCCTCATCCACATTAACACAGCCGCCATACCAGCGATGCTGGGGATAGCCTTCAGCGTATTTATTGGTCAGGACTGACCCTTGGGCCTCTAAAACTCCCCGAGAGGTAAAGTTCTCCGAGGCAATCAACTCTAAGTTTTCTTCCTGGCGCAGGCCTTCCGCCTTGATTATCTTATATATTCGCGGATCTATTTTTTCTAAATAACTCATGTGTAGCGTGTGGCCTTTCAGAAACAATCTTATCTACAATGCGGGAGCAAAACGAGAGCCATTCTTCGCGCTTTTAGAAGTAACAAAAATTATTTTTAAATCTGCTCCACAAGCCTTGGCAATCCTGGTTAAGAGCGCAATCCCGTATTTATCGTAATCAGCGCTTTCATAGCGCGAAATGGCCGATTTAGTAGTATGGATCCGTTTAGCCAGGTCAGATTGAGTTAAATGCGCGTGATGACGCGCTTGGGCAATCTGCTCCGCGATACAAAGATTCTGGTATTCCTGATCAAACTTTTCCCGGAAATCTTTTTCGGCCATTAATTTATCCATATATGTTTTATTCTTCTCCATAATAGTTACCCCCTTTTACTCTGTAAGTATAATCTTTTTTTATATCTCTGGCTCTTTCTAAATCTTTCCTGTTTACCTTTTGAGATTTTTTCATATAACCATTAGTAATGATTATTTTTCTTCCTTCATAGAAAAAATTAAAAAACCGATATTGCCAAGGCTTAAACTCGTAGATTTTTTCCTGGGAATCTACCGCTCTAAATTTTGTTATATCGAATATCTTGCCCTGCTCTGCTATATATTTTACCAGGGCGGCCAGTTTTACTTTTACATCTAAAGCCACCTCTTCCAAATACTCTTTAGCGGGCATCTTTCCTGTCTCAGTAAAATAAAACTCTATCTGAAACTTCTCTCCCTGATAGAAAATGTATTCTTCTTTTTTGGGAATTGCCACACTGCACCCCTCATATATAAGTTAGCATATTTGCTAACCTTTGTCAAGGTTTTTCTGACCAAATTCTACTCGAAAATGCAAAATTTACAGATAGGTTCTCTTTTCAACGTCGCAAAAGTCCAGAAAATCCCCTCTATTTTGTGCTCAATCCTCACCCCAACGCCGCAAAAGTAGCACTTTTGCGGCGTTCTACTGACGAAAAGTGATATGATATATTCTAAAAACATATCCAAGCAATGAGTGCCGAAAATCCTAATGATAAAATATTCCCTAATAAAAACCGATTATAGGCTGTGCGGGTTTTCTGCCATCCACCCCAAGAACTTGCTGTTTTGATCCCTATCCATGCTCCAATAAAAATCCAAAAACCTTGAGTCATCAAGATCGGAAATACTGACAGTTCAGAAATACCAATCAATGCGGGTAGCCAGTAGTCTTTTATTCTAATGTCTTTCTCTTTACTACGGCTGCCAAAGGAAACCCAGAATATTTCTCCAAAACTTTTCTTATGCCATTCCACTCCCCGTTTTTTCAGGTCTTCCGGAGACACCTGCCTGATGAGCAGAAAGGCGTTAAGCATAATCTTGATTTATCTCATCCTCAATCTTTTTTATTTGCTTCACCCTTCTTAAGTGCCTTCCGCCCTCAAATTCGGTTTTCAGCCAAAGGCTTGCCATTCTCTTGGCTAGGGCCTCGTTAACAAATAAGGCCCCCAAAACCAAAACATTGGCGTCGTTATGCTGACGGGAAAGCTTAGCCGCCTTTAGATTATAACATAAAGCCGCCCGCACCCCGGGGAGTTTATTTGCCACCATGGAATTCCCGATTCCGCTTTTACAGATTAAAATACCTTTAGAAAAATTCCTTAAAGATACCTCTTTCGCCGCCTTATACGCGTATACCGGATAATCGCAAGGCTCTTGGTTAAAGCAGCCCACATCCTTAATCTGATAACCCTTATCTCCTAAGAATTTTTTAATCTTCTCTTTTAATCTAAATCCGCCGTGGTCGCTTCCGATAACAACGGCTTGGGTTTTCTTTTTATAATTTCCGGACATCTCACTCCTTATAGTAAATCTGCTACCTTCTCCACTGCTCCTTTGATGGCTGAAAAGGTCATTTCATAAAAGGCCGGGCTTTGGCCGATAGGGTCCAGAATATTCAAATCCATCTCTGGAATTTTAGCAAATTCTTTTAATAAATACAGCCGGCTGCGAACAGCCGGGGCCATATTCAGAATATACTCCTCATGGATATTTTCCATAACCAAAATTAAATCCGAAGAATAAAGCATAGTCTTGGTTATTCTCTGGGAGTAATGAACCTTTTGTATGTCCACGCCGGCTTTAGCGAGCAAATGTAAGGTTTCCCGCGTTGCCGACTGGCCGCCAAAAGCTGAGATGCCGGCAGACATCACCTCCACATCTACGCGGTTTTTGTCTTTAAGAGCTTTTTTCAGCAGGCCTTCGGCCATTACTGAACGGCAGGAATTTCCGGTGCAGACAAAAAGAACTTTTTTTAGTTTAGCCAGCCTTTCTATTTCAGCCTTACTCACCGCGCCCTCGCGCAATATCTTAAAATGAGCTGTGCTCAAATCCACCACTGTTGACTCTATCCCTAATTCAACTTTACCGGCATCCATAATTAAATCTATACTATCCTTAAGGGCGGATAAAACTTCCCGGGCATCGCGGGCAGGCTTCTGGCCGGAATAATTAGCTGAAGGCAGGGCCACCGCGCATCCGGATTCCTCAATAATCCTTAAAGCCACCCGGTTATTGGGAAGACGTAAACCGATGGTTCGATCAGGCTCATCAACGGTATTTTCGGCAGATTTTAACACCAGAGTCAAAGGCCCGGGCCAAAATTTTTCCATCAACTTATAGGCCAAAGGTCCGGCATCCCGCGTAAGGCGTTCTAAAGATTCTTCACTGGAGACCGCGATAGTAAATGGCTTATTCAAAGGACGCTTCTTCAATTCATAAAGCCTTTTCATGGCCTGGGGATTACCGAAATCCACTGCCAATCCATACACGGTATCCGTGGGAATCGCCACAATCTTTCCCTGGCGGATAAAACCGGCCGCTTTCTCTATTGCCGCGAAATCCGGACTCACCGGATCAACCTTTAACACTTCAGTCTGCATATTTTTAGCTATCAACTATCGGCTATCAGCTTACAACTAATGGCTGAAAAACCACTTTTGAATCATTTTATACTTTCAGTTTGATTTCTGTAACTTTTTTAACTAATTCTTTTTTATAATTGTTTAACTTTTTCTCAATTTCTTTATCAGAAACACCCAGAATCTCCAAAGCAAAGATAGCGGAATTTTTAGCTCCTGGCCTGCCGATAGCCATAGAAGCAACCGGCACGCCCCCGGGCATCTGCACGGTAGATAAAAGCGAATCCAACCCCTTAAGGCTGGAGGTCTCCATCGGCACGCCGATTACCGGCAAGGTGGTATGGGCGGCAATTGAACCGGCCAGAGCCGCCGCGCCCCCCGCGCCGGCAATAATAACCTTAACCCCATCCTTACGGGCATCCTTGGCAAACTTAGCCACCTTATCAGGGGTGCGGTGGGCGGATAAAATCCTCACCTCATAGTCCGCGTTAAATTCTTTTAATAAATTTACCGCCTCACTCATTGTCTCTAAATCCGATTGGCTTCCCATTACAATCGCGATTTTGGCTTTAGGCATATTTTTTCTCCCTCTGGTCGAAAAGGACAACAGATTACGGTAAAATTTTTCTTCGCTGAAGCGCGGAAATTCAATAAGTCTTCTTCTGCGTTTCTGCAGAATCTTTTGTTTCCATTATCTTCAGCGCCTCTGCGGTTCTGCTTCTGTTCCCACAAATGTATCTTCCAAATTACGTTTCAGCGCCCTATGGGCAATGTCCTTACGGTAGCGCATCTTCTCAAATTTTATTTTACTGACTACCTTATAGGTTTTCTCCGCCGCCTGACGAATGGTATCCCCTAAACCCACCACATTCAAAACCCTGCCGCCAGAGGTAAAAAATTTATTGTTCTTGAATTCAGTGCCGGCATGAAAGATGTGGGCATCTGCCTCAGCTAAGGCGCCAGCCTCCTCCAGCCCGGAGATCTCAAAACCCTTCTGACAATCCCCAGGGTAGCCTCCGGAGGCCAAAACCACGCAGACTGCTGATTTTTCTTCCCACTCTAATTTTAGCCGGTCAATTTTATCCTCAATTGAGGCAAAACATAAATCCGCTAAATCCGTTTTCAATCGCGGCAAAATGGCTTGAGTCTCGGGATCGCCAAAACGAACATTAAACTCTAAAACCTTAGGCCCTTGTTTGGTAACCATTATCCCGGCATAAAGAATCCCTTTATAAAACTTACCTTCCTTGGCCAGGCCGGTAATTAAAGGCTCGATAACCTGATCCATTACGCGCTTATGTATATCCCGGGTTACTACCGGCGCCGGAGAATAGGCCCCCATGCCTCCGGTATTGGGGCCCTTATCGCGGTCAAAGGCCCTCTTATGATCCTGCGCCGAAGCTAAGGCGGTAAAATTTATTCCGTCGGAAACCACTAAAATTGAGGCCTCTTCACCTTCTAAGTGCTCCTCAATCACTACCCGCGTCCCGGCAGGGCCAAAGACCTTTCTGACCATCATATCTTCAATAGCCATCTGGGCCTCTTTACGGTCTTTACAAATTACCACCCCTTTACCCGCGGCCAGGCCGTCAGCCTTAACCACTACCGGATAATGCGCGGCAAAGAGGCGCGGTCTATTAGTAAAATCTATGGCCTTATCAGGTTCATCAAAAATCTCAAAACCGGCAGTGGGAATATTAAACCTGCGCATAGTTTCTTTGGCATAGGCCTTGCTTGACTCCAACAGGGCTAATTCTTTGGTTGGCCCAAAAACACTTAAGCCTTTACGCATAAACCTATCCACTATTCCCTTGGCCAGGGCCGCTTCAGGCCCTACAATAGTCAAGTCTATTTTCTCCTTTACCGCGAAATCCAGCAAGCCTTTAATGTCATCAGCTTGAATGCTCACAATTCGGGCATCGCGGGATATCCCGCCGTTACCCGGCGCGCAATATATATTAGGAGAAACCTTGGACTGCTTAAGCTTCCAGATTATCGCGTGCTCCCTGCCGCCTGAACCAATAACCAAAATTTTCATTTCTCTGTTTTTTCTTCTCGCTTCAAGGGCAATATCCCGGCCATATCACCGATTACATTAACCAGCTCGGCATTGGAAGGAACAACTATTTTGGTATTATGCTCTAAAGACTTTTCTACCATCTCCAGCTTCCTTAAAACCTGGGCATTGCCGACAAAATATTTTTCCGCTGCCTCGTTTACCAGCTTTATTGCCTCAGCCTCACCCTCAGCCTGTAATATTCTGGCCTGCTTAATTCCTTCTGCCTTCTTTATTTCCGCCCTTTTCTGACCGTCGGCTACGGTCTCGGTGGCGGTGGCATAATCAATAGCCGAAATCTTTTCATTCTCGGCCTTGACTACCTTATTCATCGTCTCCTGGACATCCTTGGGCGGGTCAATCTCTTTTAATTCGGTGCGCACAATCTCAATCCCCCAATGCATAGTTTCGTTCATCATCGTTTTATGCAATTCATCATTGATTTTACCGCGCTCGGAGTTCGCGGATTTTAAGGTCAAAGTACCGATGATATTTCTTAAGGTGGTCCGGGCCAGATTTACTATCTGCCACTGGTAATTATTCACATTGTAAACAGTATTCTGCACGCTCTGCTCATCCGACTTAACCTTAAAATATACCTGGGCGTCCACCTTGGCATTTAGGTTATCAAAGGTAATAATTTCCTGGGGCTCGGCATCCACCATCTGTTCAGTTACGTTAATCATATACAACCGCTCAATTACCGGGATAATCCAGTGAAACCCGGCCTGGGCAAAACGGCTATATTTACCTAAGCGCTCAATCAGCCCGCGATGCGTGGGCCGGACAATCTTGATTCCCGAAAAAAACACCACAATCCCCGCGATAAAAATAAGATAAAATAGACTCATTCTTTTCTCCTTTAGATAATTTTGACCCGCTCTTTGCCCTTAGTGACTTCGCCGATTACCCAGGACCTGAGACCCAAACTCTTAAGTCTGGATATTACCTTATCCGCTGAACCCTTATCCATCGCTAAAACCATACCAATCCCCATATTCAGAGTGCGGTACATATCGCTTTCCGGAACATTGCCTTTTTCTTGGATGAGGCGGAAAATGTCGGGAACCGGCCAGCTATTTTTGTCTATGTATATCCCCAAATCCTTTGGAATAATCCGCGGGATTTTATCGTAAAAAGCGCCGCCGGTGATGTGAGCGATGCCTTTAATAGTCGATAGTCGATAGTCGATAGTCGATAGTAAAGATAAAATGGGCTTAACATAAATACGCGTTGGTTTAAGGAGTTCGTCGGCGTATTTTATCAGCTCTTTCTTGCTGAAAACTTTTCTGACTAAGGAAAAACCATTAGAGTGCAGGCCGTTGGATTCAACACCCACCAAACAATCGCCGGATTTTATCTTTGAGCCGTTGATAACCTTAAATTTATCCACTACCCCCACGCAAAATCCGGCCAAGTCGTATTCGCCCTGCTGGTAGAAGCCGGGCATCTCGGCAGTTTCCCCTCCCACCAAAGAACAGCCGGCCTGACGACAGCCCTCGGCAATACCTTTGACTACATCCGTCAAGACGCCCTTCTGGATTTTTCCGCAGGCGATATAATCAAGAAAAAACAAAGGCTTGGCCCCGGCGCATAAAATATCATTGACATTCATCCCCACCAAATCAATCCCCACGGTATCGTGCTTACCCACCAAAAAAGCAATCTTTAGCTTAGTCCCCACCCCGTCGGTTGAAGAAACCAAATACGGCTGTTTATACTTCTTGGTATCCAGCTTAAACAAACCACCGAATCCGCCAATGCCGCGGCTTAACGGCCTGATCGCTTCCACAAAACGACCGGCCTCCTCAATATCCACTCCGGATTTCTTATAAGTTATTTGTCTCATCTTTAGGTCAACTCTTCTTGCCCGCAGCAGCGCGCCTCTAAGGAAAACTTTCCGTGCTTTTTTTCCGCCGTAAGGGGGTATTTACCCGTCCAACAGGCAGTGCAATAGTGATTTACGGGATGTTTTAGACAGCCCAGCATACCTTCCAAGCTCAAATAACCTAAGCTGTCCACGCCCAGATACTGCCGGATTTTTTCTATGGATTCATACCTGTTGGCGATCAATTCACTGGCTTTATGAAAATCTATCCCATAAAAACAAGGATAGCGGTGCGCCGGACAGGATATCCTTAGATGCACCTCTTTTACCCCGACCTTACGCAGATTACGCACCCTGATCCTTGAGGTATTGCCCCGGACTATAGAATCATCCACAATGACAATACGCTTACCCCTCAACACATCCTTCAGTATGTTAAATTTGACCTTGACGCTTAATTCCCGAGAATCCTGGGCCGGCTGGATAAATGTCCTGCCTACATAATGGTTGCGGATTATTCCCATTTCCAGGGGAATGCCCGAGCTCTTGGAATATCCCAAAGCCGCGGAGAAACCCGAATCCGGAACCGGCACCACAAAATCCGCTTTTATCGGATGCTCTTTAGCCAATTGCTCGCCTAATTTTTTCCGGACCACATGCACGGTCTCGCCAAACACCACCGAATCCGGCCGGGCGAAATATACATGCTCAAAAGTGCAATGGGCGTATCTTTTATGCCGCAGTTCTTTTGGCCTTAAAGACTTTAGGCCGTCTTTACTGATAAAGACCATTTCCCCCGGGTCAATCTCGCGCACCAGCTTAGCCCCCACCAAATCCAAAGCGCAGGTCTCCGAAGCCAAACACCAGGCCGGGCCCAGTTTACCCAGACAAAGCGGGCGAAACCCTAAAGGGTCCCGGACACCGATAAGATACTGGCTATTCATCATCACCAAAGAATAAGCACCCTTAACCCTTCTTAAGGCATACAGCAAGCTTTCTTTGATGTCCTGAGAATGGGATCTGGCCATCAAATGAATAATCAATTCCGAGTCAGTGGTAGTCTGAAAAATTGAACCTCTTTTTTCCAGATATTGGCGCAGTTCTAAAGAATTCACCAAGTTTCCGTTATGGGCGATACAGATTGAACCCTTGGCATATTCAATTAACAGCGGCTGGGCATTCTTCAAAATGCTTGAGCCGGTAGTAGAATAGCGCACATGGCCTACCGCCATATTCCCTTTCAAGCTATTGACCACCTGCTCGCCAAACACATCGCTGACCAGCCCCATGCCTTTATGGATAGAAAGCGCTCCATTATTGTTTACGGCAATTCCGCAGGCCTCCTGCCCCCGGTGCTGCTGGGCGTATAAACCCAAATAAGTAAGCCAGCTGGCCTGCCTATGGTTCATGATTCCAAACAAGCCGCAGTATTCTTTCGGCTCGTCGTTATATAAGTTTTCTGGCATATTCTACTCCGTTACGGAAAATCATCAGGCCATCGCCTTCTTTTTTCAAACCCTGGCGCGTCCAGTGAGGATTTTGCCAGCCAAAACTGTGGCGCTCCGGGTGAGGCATTAAGCCGAAAATTCTTCCCGTCTGATCCGCAAGTCCGGCAATAGCATTTTCTGAACCATTGGGGTTATCAGGATATTCCGCGGGATTGCCTTTTTCATCGCAATACCTTAAAACCACCTGTCCATTATTTTCCAATCTTTCTAAAACTGCTTTGTCCCTGGCTATAAATTTCCCCTCGCCATGGGCCACCGGAAGATAAATCACCTCCGGCAGTCCTTGTGTCCAGATACATTCTATTTTGCTCTCTGCTCTCTTTAAATGCACCCAACGGTCCTCAAACTTTCCTGAGTCGTTAATAGTCAGGGTTACCTCTTGTTCTGAATTACTGTTTCCCGGCAAGAGCCCGGCCTTAACCAAAATCTGAAAACCATTGCAGATGCCGATAATCAGTCTCCCTTTTTCAATAAAATTCCTGAGTTCATCCGCCAGGGTATATTTCAACTCATTGGCTAAGATTTTCCCGGCGGCAAGGTCATCTCCGTAGCTGAAGCCTCCGGGCAGAGCCAGGATTTGATATCGCGAAAGCTCTTTAGCTTTACTCTTAAGCTGATTGATATGCACCCGCTCAACCACCGCCCCGGCGCGGGAAAAAGCAAAGGCGGTTTCCATATCACAGTTAGTTCCCGCGGCGCGTAAAACTAAAACCTTAGGTCTTACCATAGAAGCTGTTAATATATTGGACGATTTTTTTTGGTTCGTCAATAACCTTAAAAATTTCCAAATCGCTGCTTGAGATATTTCCTCTTTTTAAGACCGTGCTTTTAAGCCAGCGCAGTATCCCGCTCCAATATTCTCTTCCGGCCAAGACCACCGGAAATTTTCCGATACGTTCAGTCTGGATAAGATTGATAGCCTCGAATAATTCATCCAGGGTGCCGTAACCGCCGGGAGTAATCACAAAGGCCTTGGCGTATTTGACAAACATCACCTTGCGGATAAAAAAATAATGAAAATCTATCAAGGTATCCACGTAGCGGTTAGACTTTTGCTCGCTGGGCATTTCAATATTTAAACCGATAGAATGCCCCTTGGCCCTGCGGGCGCCCTTATTGGCCGCCTCCATCATTCCGGGCCCGCTTCCGGTGATAATGGCATAGCCGGCCTTGGCCAGATGATAGGCGATGTCTTCAGTTAACGCGTAATACTTATCATTGGGTTTAGTGCGGGATGAGCCGAATATGGACACTGCGTCCCCTACTTCGGATAAAACCTCAAAACCCTCCACGAACTCCGACATTATCCTAAAAATCCGCCACGGATCTTCGTGGGTAAATTCCTCTTTAGCAGTTTTTTGTTTTGGTATCATCTTACTCCTCCCCACCTCCCCTTATTAAGGGGAGGATTTCTTACCCCCATCGTAATGGCTTCTGCCAGGATTCTTTCAAATCGTAAATATCCGCCTCAATGCAAGGCTTATTATCCCAGCCGTAAACCTTAAAATAATTTTCCTTAGACACGCAGCCAATCAGGCCGTAAGAAACGCCTTGCATCAGTTTCTCAAACTCTTTTTGTTTACCCTTTTCCACCTCAACTATAAATCTTGAATTAGACTCCGAGAATAAAATAAAATCATTCCTTACTTCATTTATTTTTGAATTTTTATTTGTAATTTTGCCTTTTGCCTTTTGCCTTTTGCCTTTATATGGCACTTCCCTCAAAAACACCTCCATCCCCAAGCCGCCGGCAAAAGCCATCTCCGCCAAAGCCACGGCCAGGCCGCCCTCCGAACAATCGTGGGCGGCTCGAATTAAACCTCGCCCAGAAGCAAGAAACACTCTCTCCATTAGGAGTTTCGCTCTTTTCACATCTACCTTAGGCACATTATTTCCGATAAAACCCAAAATATCAAAATAGTGCGAGCCGCCTAATTCATCAAAGGTATCCCCGATAACATAAATCAAATTTCCTTCTTTTTTGGCATCCATGGAAACAGCCTGAGTAACATCATCCATAACCGCGATCGCGGAAATCAATAGTGTCCCGGGGATGGCCTGAGATTTGCCCTCAACCGAATACTCATTATACAGGCTGTCCTTTCCTGAGATAAAAGGCGTCCCAAAACCCTTGGCGATTTTATAACAACCTAAGGCGGCACGCACCAAAGAACCCAGCCGGTCCGGCTTATCCGGATTGCCCCAGCAGAAATTATCCAATAAAGCCGCTTCTTTTAATGAACCGCCTACGGCAATAATCTGACGCAAAGCCTCATCAATGGAAGAAGCGGCCATCCAATAAGGGTCAATCAATCCGAATTTAAAATTTATCCCGCAGGAAACAATCACTCCGCGGCTGGTTTCCAGGCGAGGCTTGACTATGGCGGCATCTGAAGGCCCGTCATTGGCAATTCCCACCAGCGGCCTGAGCACTGAACCGCCCTGAACCTCATGGTCATACTGGCGGATAACCCATTCCTTGGAAGAGATATTATAATGGCCTAAGAGCTTCTTTAAGGTATTGGTTAAATCCTGAGGGCAGTTGAAATCCGGCTCCGGATATTTTGGCTGTTTCCAAACCGCCTTTTTAATTGTCCGGGGAAGGCCGTTGTGCATAAAGCGAGTGTCTAAATCCCCCGCCTTATTCCCCTGATAAAACAATTCTAATCTTTTAGTGCCGCTAAATTCCCCGATTACCACAGCCTCAACATTCTCCCCGGCGCATAATTTTAGAAGCTCATCTATATTTATTTTGGGCACTGCCAGGACCATCCTCTCCTGGGCCTCAGAAATCCAAATCTCCGCGTAACTAAGCCCCTGGTATTTTAAAGGCACTTTTTCTAAGTCTACCCGCGCGCCTAACTTCTCCCCCATTTCCCCCACCGCGCTGGACAAACCTCCCGCCCCGCAATCGGTAATGGCTGAATACAAATTTTTATCCCGGGCCTGCAAAAGCGCCTCCAGCACCTTTTTCTCAGTTATGGGATTACCAATCTGGACTGCTCCCCCGGAAATCTCTTCTGATTTCTCGGTAAGCTCCCCCGAAGAAAAAGTCGCCCCATGAATACCGTCTCTTCCGGTCCTGCCGCCTACTACCACAATCAAGTCTCCTCTGGAAATTTTTTTAAAAGATTTATCTTTAGGCAATATCCCGGCGGTGCCGCAATACACCAAAGGATTAGCAATATATCCTTGATCGAATAAAACCGCCCCGTTTATGGTGGGAATTCCCATCTTATTACCGTAATCCCGCACCCCGCTGACCACCCCTTTGGCCACGCGCTTAGGATGTAGGACGCCCTGGGGAAGCTTGCCTTGAGGATAATCCGGAGGGCCAAAACAAAAGACATCGGTATTAAAAATCGGCTTGGCCCCCAGGCCTGTTCCCATAGGGTCACGAATTACTCCGCCGATTCCGGTATTGGCCCCGCCAAAAGGCTCCAGCGCCGAAGGATGATTATGCGTCTCTACCTTAAAACAGACATTGTATTCATCGTCAAACTTGATCACCCCGGCATTATCCTCAAACACCGAAACGCACCAAGGCTTATTTAACTCTTTAGTAACCTTCATTATCGTCGACTTCAAAAGATTATTTATAATTTTTGTTTTGGGTTTTGGGTTTTGGGTTTTGCCTGCCTGCCGGCAGGCAGGGGTTTGTTTAGAGTTTCGGATTTCGGATTTCGCCTGCCTGCCGGCGAGGCAGGGATTTCGGATTTCTTCAGTATATTCTATCTTCCCTCTAAACGTCTTATGCCGGCAATGTTCGCTCCAGGTCTGGGCAATAGTTTCCAGCTCAACATCCGTAGGCTTGCGGCCTAATTTCTTAAAATAATCCCTGATCTGGCGCATCTCAGCCAAATTCAAAAATAATTGCCCTTGTCTGCTTATCTCCCGCAGTTTCTTGTCTGAGGTTTTAAGTAAATCTACAGTTATCAATTTAAATTTATAATCAATATTTCTAGTTTCTGTACTCTGGTTTCTGGTTTCTGGAAGGACAACATGCTGAATAACCTTATTACAAAGCAGTTTCTCACTGATTATCTTTAGCTCTCTATCCGAAAGACTGCCTTCTAAAATATACTGCCTGGCCGTGCGCGCGGAATTAAGCCCGGTAATCCCCATATCCGAAACCGCCTTTAAAAACGATTCCTCAATCGGATCCATCACCCCGGAATTATAGGCCACCTCTATTATCTCTCTATTCTCTGTTCTCTGTTCTCTGGTTACTGGTTTCTGGTTTCTGTTCTCTGTTTTCTGTTCTCTGTTTTCTATAAAATACTCCTGAGTAATTTTGTCAATGAGTAATTCCTCAGCAACGCGCCTGATTGTCTTCTCATCAATATCGCCGCTTAAATAATACAAAAAGGCGAAGCGCGCTTGCTTGACAGACTCTATACTTAAGTCCCGAATATCCCTGAGCACACCCTGGCCAACAGCGTCAAAAACGCCTTCTTTATCAGAAACCTTAATTTTATATACCGCCATTTTAAGCTTACAATCCTATTCTTTTGAAAATCTTATCCACATTACGCAGGTAATAATCCAATTCAAAACAGGATTCAATCTCTTTGGCATTCAAATAGTTAGCAATGCCTGCCTTGCCGGCAGGCCCGCCTGCCGGACGGGCAGGCAGGCCTTTATCCCGGGAAACCAAATCCTTAAAATTCAGTTTTTCCTCCCAGCTTTTCATTGCCAGGACCTGCACCAAATCATAGGCTGTGGATCTTTTTAAACCCTTATCCATTAACATAAGCAGTAGTCTTTGGGAAAATATCAAACCCTTGGTGCGCACCAAATTCTCCAGCATATTCTCCGGATACACCTTCAGGCCTTCTATTACCTCAATGAACTTATTGAGCATATAATCCAGGGCAATGGTGGAATCGGGAAAAATTACCCTCTCGGCAGAAGAATGGCTGATATCCCGCTCATGCCAAAGCGAAACATTTTCCAGGGCCACCAGGGCATTGGCCCGTAGAATCCGGCTTAACCCGCAAACGCGTTCGCAGATAACCGGATTGCGCTTGTGGGGCATTGCCGAGGAGCCTTTTTGCCCCTGGCCAAAGGGTTCCTCAGCCTCTAAAACCTCGGTGCGCTGGAGATGGCGGATTTCAGTAGCGAATTTCTCTAAAGAAGAACCGACCAAGGCCAGGACATTGATAAATTCAGCGTGAATATCCCGGGAAATAATCTGGGTAGAGACCCGGGCTGGCCTTAAGCCTAACTTACCGCAGACATAGGCTTCAACCCGGGGGTCAATATTGGAATAGGTACCTACCGCTCCGGAAAGCTTTCCCACGGAAATAAATTTTTTTGCCCAATTCAGCCTTTCTAAATTACGCTGAGTTTCATCATACATCAAAGCCAACTTCAAACCAAAAGTAGTCGGCTCAGCGTGCACCCCGTGAGTCCGGCCTATACAGACCATATCCTTATAAAGACGGGCCTTCTTAGCTAAGGCCTTAAGCAATTTCTCTAAATCCTCAATCAATATTTCAGCCGCCTCTTTAGCCTGCAGGGCCAAGGTAGTATCCAGAAGGTCGCTGGAGGTAAGTCCGATATGCAAATATTTAGCATAAGGGCCTAAAGATTCTCCCACACAGCTGACAAAGGCCACCACATCATGCTGGGTGGTTTCCTCTAACTTATTGACCCGCGTAAGGTCAAATTTTGCCTGGCGGCGGATTTTCCTGGCCGCCTCCTTAGGTATCTTACCCAATTTAGCGTAGGCTTCACAGGTAAGCACTTCAATTTCTAAAAATTTGCTGAGTTTTGACTCATCCTGCCAGACGGCAGACATCTGAGGAAGGCTGTAACGCGGAATCATAATTACCTCCGAAATGAACTATATTTTTCCTTAATTTAATAAACCTGCAAGAAGAAATATTGTAGCAGAAATTACCCTGAGCGTCAAACAAAAAACCCGTCCCGGCAATGCTTCGCCAGGACGGGTTTCAATGGTTGCGGGGGCAAGATTTGAACTTGCGACCTTAAGGTTATGCATACCACTACAGCTTTCGCTGCTCCCAACGCGCCGTTGGTATTTGTGGTCTGGACTATATCTTGATCCGAGATTCTGGACCCTTGCCGTTTAGTCTCTACACCTTCCCGCCACAAATATTGGCAGGCTTGGCTCGGTATTACCTTAAACTAATGGGTTTCACCGAATTTGACAAGCTATCCTTCAACCGTTACCGGCTGAGGAGCCCACAGGACAACAAAACCCAGCTCTCTTTGTATTTTGCTGACTTTGGTTTACGTTGCCTCTTATCTGTTTCTATTAATGTCACCGTACCTTTATAGCCGGTAAACACAGACACAGGCATCACATAAAACGCATTTAAATCAGCAAGATAAATAATTGCGAAATCAAAATCATCAGCATCGTAATTCTTCCGAATCATACGCCGGCGATTCGTCTTGGTTCTCCGCGCATCAACCGCATGACATTTGGCTTTAACGTTATACCAGGCGCTTTTTACCTGTAAACATATCAACCTTCCGTGAAGATCAACCGCTAAATCATAAGCCAGACGATCTCCAACCGGGCGCAAAACCCTGAAACCTCTTTTTAGAAGTTCAGTTGTTACTGCTGATTCCGCAATATCGGATTTGAGCTTTGTATCCATTGAGCCTCACGAGCTACCAGGCTGCTCCACCCCGCGTAATTATAATAGCACAAAAAATAAAATTGTCTATGTTTTTATTTCTTCTCTTGGGGAACCAGCCTATAGACTATTTCGCCCTTTTGACAAAGGCTGTCAGGGGCTGACCCCTTGTTTGTTTGTATGTGTTTTTATTTTTTACGGTTGCCTTGAGGAAAAAATATTGCAGACTTTCACAGAATCGTAATTTCGGCCATCGGAGAAATCTTCAGAATATAATTTTGAGCACTGGCCGCGCTCAGCCGCGGAAAGTATCAAGCTATCCCAATAGCTAAGGCGCCATTTCATTTTTATATCAACAGCCCTGGTAATCATCGGGGCGTCAACCTCAATAATCTCTAAATTAGATAAAAGAATTATTTCTTTTTTCGCTTTTACTACCGATAACGGTTTTTCTATTTTTTGCGTAATAGTAACAAAGAATTCACTTAAAACCTGCGTGGAAATAACCGCCGTGCCCGAACGTAGGCCATCAAAAATAATCTCCTGCGCCTTAGATTGCTTGCGGGCATCCTGTATATCGTGCGCGTAAACCAGCACATTCGTATCTATGAAATATTTTTCCGGCTTATCTCTCATACAGTTCTTCCCGCCTCCAATTTTTCCTGCCGATACAAACATTTTTATCCGAAAAATCAGCCTCTAGCTCTGAAATAACAGTTTCCATGGCTTTATCCTTCCTAAGAGCCAAATGCTCTAAGTACGCCCGCACCAATGCCGATACAGTTGTGTTTTTCTCAATAGCAATCTTTTTAGCTTTCTTCAAAATATCATCATCAATCGTCATGGTCATATTACACATACCTAATCACCTCCTCTTCGCTTCACATATTAAGTATATCACATATTAAGTGAAATAACAATATTTGTTTTAACGGGGAAGGGGTCAGGGGGATTTTATTGGCCACCCCATCTATCAAGTTAAATCACTCTGACCCCTTTTCTCTTTTTATCTTATAAGATATGCTGTCTGGCGCTTGACCATTTAAAAGTAGCAGCGGATTACAATTTCACCTATCTCTGTCAAAACAATTAGTATTGTGTCCCCTGATTAAGATTAGCCCACAATTTCCGCTGCGGTATGGCCGTGAACCGCGTAGTGCATTTTATTCTGCACAGTAGCGAAAAACTCTTTAGTAAGATTGTCGTCTTTGCGGTAATCAACACTAGTAGCGTAAATATCTGTAACTTTCTGGTAAAAATTGCGCTCGCTGCTTCGAATATCCCGGATACGCTGTAAAAGCTCCTGTAAATATCGCGCTTTCTGCCCGCCCTGTTTTAATCGTTCATCGTCCAATGTAAATCCCTTGACGATATACTCTTTCAGACGCTGAGTTGCCCAGATTCTAAATTGCGTTCCGCGAACTGACTTAACCCTATACCCAACCGAAATAATGACATCTAAATTATAACAATTTGTCGGTTTGGTAGAAAATTCGGAATTTCCGAATTTTCTCATCGTCTGACCTTCTACAAACTCTTTTTCTTCATAAATATTTTTTATGTGTTCATTGATGGTGGATTTTGATTTTTCAAATAATTCGGCCATCTGATCCTGCGTAAGCCAAACGGTTTCACCTTCTATTTTTACATAAAGCCTTGTCTGCCCGTCTTCGGTTTCGTAAATGGTTATTTTTGAATCCTCAAAAGATTTTTTCATTTATAATCCCCTCTTTCTCCAACCAACGGTTGGAGAATTGCCCGTATTTCTACCACTATCCTAAAATCCTCTACGCCCATTGATTTCATAATCTGGACGGCATCTGCTTTTAATTGATCATCTCCTGATCCAAGCAAAATCAGGGAAATCACGGGGGAAATCACGGGCTCACTCATTATGTCCCCGGAATTCCGTGCTTTTATTAACTCAAAGTCAAAAGGGGTCACACCTATTTATTGTCCCAGCAATTCATTCTTCGCAAATCCACCTCTGAGTTTTTTGTCAATTAAAATAGGTGTGACCCCTTTTTCTTCTTAAAATAGGTGTGACCCCTTTTTCTTGCTTGACCCCTTTTTCTTGCTGACCCCTTTTTCTCTCTTTTTCTTTCTTAAAAATTGGGGTGACTGGCTGATGCAGGTTAGATTGTCCCTGCTTACCGCGAGCCTCAATTAGTTTTATTTAAGGACAAAAACGGCATCAGAAATTGCTTTATATCGATTCGACTCCCAATCAAATTCAACCACCTTACCAACATCTTTACCTGATAATGCATCCAGATAGCCATTTATAGTTTTAGTTAATAGCGGTTTTGCACGCTTTAATTTCCAAGAATCAAAATGGTTTGATCTATCGACTAAAATCAAAAAAAGCCTATTGCTAGAATCAAACCTTCTTGTGCCTTGATTCTCATACAACCATTTGATTAAATCATGCGGATTTCTAACCGATTGATCAATCAGTGCTATCCTGAACTTTACAATAGAACTAATGCATTGCTTCGCTTCATTACTTGGGTGATCATTAATTTTCTTCCATAAATCCTCAAGCAAATCAGACCCGCTCGAATCAACATCAAAATGAATATTGAGAAGCCTCGCAATTTTCTTCAATTCTGTAGTCTCTGGACGTAGATCCGCGGCTTTTCTTTTTTCGCTAATAAACCCCTCCGGGAAATAGGTTACTTTTAGATCAAAGGGAATTTGATTGATAAAAAAATCAATCTTCTTCACCAGTCCGACCGCCGGTAGAACCTTCTTATGATCTTTAAAAATATCTTCGATGATTATTGACGTCCAGTGATTATACCAAGAACACAGAACATACCCTTTTAAGCTGATTTGCAACTCGTTTTCAATTTTCTTGTTTATCAGGTCAAAGGATATAATTTTTTTAACGTAATTATCCACTATGGTCTTTTCTAAACTGTTTTGATGCAATCCGCCCCAATCAAAAATGTTCAACTTGTAAAGCTCGCTTATCAGGGCATCTTCTTTCTCTTTCCGTGATGATCTTTCGATCGCATGCGTCTCGTGGATGCATTTCTCGATTTGGGATAAAAGAATGCCTTTTTCGTAAACGTATTCTAATAATTTACGGGAGGGTACGTTTTCAGCATTTAGTTTGTTGTCAGCTAATAATTTGGCTAAAATTTCTGTCCTAGACATCGATCGCAAGATTAAAAAGTACAATCCCTTCTGAGTCATGAGCTTATCAAATTGCTCTTCTTCAAAATATTTTAAAGCCATTTTAAAATCTAGCATCTTTGTCTTCATTTTTATTTTTACTTTCTTGGGCATTCTGACTTCCATCCAGGCAATTTTTTTAAAATTTCCAGACGGTTAAATTCACTAATTCTTGCTACTGGTTTCTGAAAGATAAGAACATAATCTTGTAAGCTACCCTCTCGATTATCTTGAACAACGGAATTAGCTGAATATGCCACTTCAAAATAACCTTGATATTCCAGGCCAGAGCTTTTCTCAATAATATCGTAAAATTTCCAACTCTCATCATCCCGAGCATTGAACATGAGAGCAAAAACACCACCCGGAAATAGAACACGTCCAACCTCAGATACAAAATGAGTCATGGACGCAAAATACTGATCTTTGTTTTTTCCTCGCTCTTTTGCATTAGAGACAACTATTTCTTTCTCGAAGTCAACCTCTTGTCCAATAATAATATTCCATAGCTCGCTTAATTCTAAATAAGGGATTCTGTCGCTATGCGGCGGATCAGTTATTACCGAATGAACAGCGCCATCAGGAATACCCGAAAGAAAAGTAATCGCGTCCTTTTTATCGATGGCTAATCTACCTTCTCCGAATAGCACGCTATTGATTTCGCTAAATTTTTTCAGCTCTACATTCCCATTTGTAGCAATTAACGCCTTAAAGAACTTTTTTGCCCTCGATTCAAAACAATTCCAAACATTGATCTCAAAATGCAGTCCGGGTCGCCAATAACCGATCACCCAGCTACCCACTTCAATTCGATCCGATTTTTTACCTTGTTTTTTACCTCTGTTAGAAATTGCAAAAACCATACTACTCATTTGCCCAGAGGCGGCAGTTAAGCAGAATCTTAAAGCATCTTGGACATGAGAATCATAATTATCAATCTCATCCAGAATTAATTCAATATTTCTAAGAGCACGCCTAGTGAAAAGATCATAGATTGTTAAATGGGAGGATGAATTAATTCTGGAATTATTAAAAAATTTTCCAGATCGAAGCCTGTGGCATTTGTAATCGCGAAAAGAATCTATTAACTTAATATCGTCAGGCGTTGACTGTGATTCTAGCTTTCGTCTTCCACCGTTTACTTTTTGCCATACAAATATCAACTTATCGTCATTCCATAAATAATGTGATGCAGATAATCCCGTTTTTCCAATTTGATAACTTTCATTTATTTTATTCTTAACGCGATCTTCAATATCATTGAGTGCCCGTTGAAAA
>JAUSCZ010000010.1 GCA_030674475.1 Candidatus Omnitrophota bacterium | reverse complement strand
TCTGGTCGGCAATGGAGGTAATGGTTTCGGTGATTTCCCCGATGGCCTGGGATTTCTCGCCTAAGCCCTGGATAACCTTGGCGGTTTCGGTAACCGTGTTGGTCAGCCGGGTGATCTTTTCGGCAGTGGTCTGGGCGGTGGCTTTACCTTTTTCGGCCTTGGCGCTGGTTTCACTGACTGCCTTGGAAGTGGCCTTGGCATTAGTAACTACCTGCTTTAAGGTAACTGAGGCCTTGTCCATGGCCTCAGAGGTCTCGGCCACCCTTTCAGCCTGGGTGGCGGAGCCTTTGGCCACGCTCTGGATGGCGCTGGATACTTCCTGGGTAGAGGCATTCATCTCTTCGGTGGATGAGGCCAGCTGCTGGGCGGAATTGGCCACCTTCTCGGCAAAGCTGCGGACCTGAGAGAAAGAGTCATTGAGGGACTCAATCAGCTTGTTAAAGACCTCGCCTAAACGGCCAATCTCATCGTTAGAAGTTACTTCCACCTTTTCGGCGGTAAAGTCTCCTTCGGCCACCTTTTCGGCGATGGCTACCACCTTAAATAAGGGAATAGTAATCTGGTTGATGATAAAGACGCATAAGATAAGGATAGCCGCGATGATGATTAAGCCGAAGAAGAATAAGGCGGCGGTCCGGGAGCGGATAATACCGCCGGCCTTGACCTCATCAGCTTTGTTCCGGTCAATAGACATCGAGACGACCTTGTCTATGGAGGCACGGTGTTCTTCGTATCTGTCCCGGAGGGTGCCTTTGGTTAATTCCTTGGCCTTATCGCGTTCACCCTTAAGCACCAGGGGAATAAATTCATTTTCTAATATCTCATAAAACTTGATTGCCGGATCGTAGGACTCCACAATCATTGTGCTCTTGAGCTCGCCTTCGTTATCCGCCAGGTCTTTTATCCAGTATTCATGGCGAAGGTCATAGTCGGCTTTTAGGGATTTAGCTTTGGACACCAGGACCTCTAACTTTTTGGGGTCTGGCTCTTCGGTCATCTGCAGGGTTACCAAGTAGGTTTCAATGATATATTCCGGGGGAGGCAGGACATCGGCGATTAAATCTTTGCCCTGGACTATCCTCTTATAGAGAGGGCCGTTGACCTTCAGGGTGTTCAGGGTGGAGTAGGAGAAGATGCCGAAGCCGATAAAGCCCAGGATAGAAAGGCCGACTAATAAAAACAGGCGGTATCTGATTTTGGTATTTTTGAGGATATTGAGCATATTGGGGCCTCCTGATTATGAATATCGAATAACGAACAAGGAATTTTGAATGATGCCTGCCTGCCGGTAGGCAGGCGGCAACCGCTACTTCCTGCCTGCAGGCAGGAAGGTTTTTTTCTGGTCGGTATCTGGCTTGGTTTTTTTTACCTTGAATTTAGCGGCTGAGTCTTTCAGGCTCATGGAAACCCGGGCTAATTCCTGGGCTGAGGCTGACATTTCTTCCATTGAGGCGGTTTGTTCCTCAGTGCTTGATGAAACCTGTTCGGCGGTTGCCGCGGATTCTTTGGCGATAGAGGCAACTTCATTAACTGCCTTGACTACCTCCAGGTTTTCCTGGACTTGTTTATTTATGGCGGTAGATATCTGAGTAGCCAATTCATTCACCTGTTGGACCGCCTCGTTAATTTCTCCCAGGACATCAGCGATTTTGGCCACTTCAATCCGGCCTTCCTGGACTTCCTGGGAAGAGGCCTGGATGGATTTGACCGCGTCTTGGGTTTCGCTTTGGATAGACTTGATCAATTTGTCTATCTTACGCACCGCCTCGGCCGAGCCTTCGGCCAGCTTACGCACTTCCTCGGCTACCACGGCAAAGCCTCGGCCGGCCTCACCTGCCCGGGCGGCCTCAATAGCCGCGTTTAAAGCCAGGAGGTTGGTCTGGTCGGCGATAGAGGTGATGGTTTCGGTGATTTCTCCGATGGCCTGGGATTTCTCGCCTAAACCTTGGATGGATTTGGCGGTTTCGGTAACCGTGTCGGCCAGGCGGGTGATTTTTTCTACCGCTTCCTGGGCCGCGGATCTCCCTTTTTGGGCTTTTTCGCTGGTGGATCTTACTGCTTCCGAGGTAGTCTGGGCATTGGCCACCGCCTGTTTTAGAGTGATTGATGAGCGTTCAATAGCCTCGGAGGTTTCAGTAACCCGGTCGGCCTGGGTGGTGGCGCCCTTGGCTACGTGCTGGATCGCGGTGGAAACCTCTTGGGTGGAGGCATTCATTTCCTCGGTTGAGCTGGAGAGCTCCTGGGCGGAGGAAGCCACCTGGTCGGATATGGTCAAAACATTGGAAACCATATCGTGCATAGAAGTAACCATATTATGAAAAGATGCGGCTAATTTACCGACTTCATCATTACTTTGGACATTGACATCGGTGGTTAGGTCGCCTTTAGCAATGAGCTCTGAGAAGCCTAAAAGCTTAAGTATGGGGCGGACCATCTGACTGGAAACAAAAATAGAAAGTATTACCACCAGGATTAAAGAAATTACTCCGATTGAAAGAATTATTAAAGTTAAACCGCTTAAAGGAGCCAAGGCCTCAAGCTTATCCTTTTCCGCCAGGATAACCCATTTTCTTTCCTTGAGAATCATGGAAACCCCTAAGACATCTTTCCCGCGGAAGTCTTTATAGATTCCCAGCATTCCGGTGTCTGTTTTTTGGGCCTTAATTATGGGTTCAGTATTAATGCGTTCTTTAAAGATGATATCTTTTTTGCCGGCGTCCTCGCGCATAAATTTAGGAATAGTCAGCAACAGGCCGCCTTGATTAACTATGTAGGCTTTGCCGCTTTTGCCGATAGTGTCTCCTTCGCCTTCAATGAGTTTATGCAGCATATCGGTCTGGTAGCGGTTAACCAAAACTCCCAAAGGAAGACCGGTGGCCCGGGCAGTTACCACATTAGCCATGCTAATTATGGGCATCTTCAGGTCTTCAGAGACATAGAAGTCGGTGGCGTAGACGATCATGGTGGGGTCCTTCTGGAATTTTTTCAGGAATTCCTTGTCTTTGAAGTTTTTAAAATATTTACTGATATTAGTGAAGTATTCCTTTTTGGATTTATCTTTACCTAAGAGTTTATCGTCGGTAGCAAAGACAATCTTGCCTTTTAGGTTAAGAACAAATATGTCCACTAGGCTGGAATCCAGGGACATTTTGTTTTTAGTGATATGGTTAGAGGTATTTTTGACCAATGCGGCGACATCGGGGTCGTCGGGGTCATAATAGGTCAGGCCGTCTTTGATTACGCCGTCGGAACAGAAGTCCAGGGTGCGCCCTTTTTTGCCCTCAATAAAGGAAGAAATTTTACCCTCAATGCCTTTGCCGGAGATATTCAATTCATTAAGTATCCCGTTTCGGATAATGTTACTGCTTTGGTTGTAAACTAAAATGGCGGCAATTGTTAAAGGCACGATGGATATACCCACAAACCAAAAGAGCAGTTTTACGCGCATACTGGTAAATTTTTTTTCCATTACCTGAGCTCCTTATTTAATTCCGGTTTTCGCCTTGTATAAATATCGCTACATATAAACTGATAATTCTGTGTCATTGCGAGGAGCGACAGCGACGAAGCAATCTCACTTTTAAGATTGCTTCGCTCGCAATGACGCTTCAATTATGCAAAAGTATATATCAAAATCGAAGATTTAGCTTTTAAGCGGCTTCAGCCAGGGGAATAATTATGCTGATGCATCCCCGGACTTCGCCTTCGACGTAGCCTTCCATAGGCTTACCCGCCATATCCAGATTGTCTCCGGTGGGTGAGGTCTTGGGGTCACCGTGGCACTTTAGACAGGCCTTCTCTATATATAAAGGAAAGGCATAACGATAAACCCTTTTCCCTTCCATTTCCTGCTCTTCGCCGTAGCCTTTTCCTTTGGGGTAGGAGGGCTCATAAAAGCGGGTTAAGACCTCTTTTTCCCAGTCGTCCGGGGCGTTATAGACATTGCGCGGCCCGAAGTCGCCTTTACCCAGGGTGGTTTGTTTTACTCTGACCCCGGTGTTTTTAAAGAAATCCTCGCCGATTACCCTTCCCATATAGGCCGGGATAACTCCTTTAAAGGAGTAGGGCGCGTTCTGGGGCAGGGGTTCGCCCACCTTGGCCCCGTGGGTATTGATAATATCCACATTCTGGGCTATCAGGCGGCGGGTAGAAAGTAAAAATTGAGCCATGTCTTCGGCCATTTTGCGGACATCTACTTTTTCCGCGGCCAGCGCGGGAAAGGCCCCTATAGTGGTTAAAATAAACGCGGATAAAACCAGAACTGCCTTGATTCTTTTTGACATCTAACTCCTCCTTTTTTATGACCTTTTATGATTAATTAAAATTTTAACGCGCTTTGTAAATAAAAGTAATCCGCGTCATCATTAGCGCCGCTTTGGGCCAGGAATTTACCGGCGAAAAAGTGAGAAACTCCTCCCAGGAGGCTTACGTTTTTGTTCAGCCCGTATTTAATCAGCAGGTCTATCTCCGAGCCCAGGAATCCGCTGGTCGCGCCGGGCTTAGCCGCTCTTAACTGGCCTCTGGCGGCATTATAAGCCGCGTCGGTAGTTTCATCAAGGTAAAATACCCAGTAATCCGCCTGCAGGGTGAGTTTTTTGCTGGGCTTGATATCCGCGGTTAAGTGGTAGGCGTTGATATTCTGCAGGCTGACCAAATCCATATAGCCGTAATAAAGATGGTTGGTCGGCCAGAGGTTATCAAAGGTGTTTCTTTCGCTGTCAGTTGAGGATTCATCACCGGAGGCAAAGTCCCATTCCAGCCCGACCCGGGGTTTCCAGGCCAGCTTCTCAAAGGTGTATCCGCCTAAGGCCACCAGAGCATAGGCATTGATATCCCGGGAGCCGAATTTCCCGAATTGATACATCGGTTCAAAGGTATAATCAAAGCCGTTAAGCTTTTCTCCTCTCAGCCGAAGGCCTATGGTGGATTCGTTCAATTTGGCTAAGCCGCTGGGGCCGAAGGTTAGCGGCTCAGAGGTGTTCCTATAGAGATAATAGAGGTCTAAGATGTGCTTATCTATCCCTTTATAGGCGGCGTATAGGCCGTGAAAACCCTCGTTGTCATCATAGAGGTTATTAGGATTGCTCCGGTCAATATTTACCTTCTGCGAGAGAAATCCGTCAATGGTTAATTTATCATTAACGGCGTAAATCGCCTTTAGGGCGTCAAAGGACTGGGTTGTGTTGGACCAGTCAAATCCTCCGACTAACCTCTGGTCGCCGTAAAGAAGTTCCTGGCGGCCGCCGCGGATGGTCAGGCCTTTATAGATATTCTTTATATCTAAGTAAGCCTGGCGGATATCCAATTCATCGCGGAAGGCGGTGCTGAAGCGGTTGACGCTTAAGGAATCGAAGATGCGGGAGTCTTGCAGTTGTAGAAATCCGCGCAGGTCATCCGAAATATTAGCGTCTACGTTCAGGCGTATCCTTAAAAGGTGAAAAGTGTCGGTGTCATCAACCCGCCCGTTGAAGTCAAAATCATCCTTGGCCTCAAGCCGGTAGCGCGATTCCACGCTGACCTTAATTTTGTCTTTCCATTCTTTAGGGAGATAATCCTGGATAAAAATACCTTCTGCCTTAACCGGCGCGCTGAAGATGACCAGGATACCCAGGGTCAACACCGCAAGCCTGTTACTACTGTTCGGAACTTTTTTCTTTATCATCATTCTCCTTTCTAATTTCTTCTTTGAAATTAGTCTTCTTTGTCGTTTTGACCTTTCCTTAAATTAATGAAGAGGAAAGCCTATCCCTGCCTGCCGGCAGGCCGCTGGAGTAAGTGTAAAAGCGGTAAAAAATTTGCTTTGATTAGGTAAATTTTAATATAACTGATTAGACTATATCCAAAATGTCAGGATTTGTCAAGCATTTTTTCTCTTAACTATCTGATTTTATGATGGTTCTAAGGCTTTTTTAACCTTGTCTAAGAGTTCGGCGGCGTTAAAAGGCTTGAGGATATAATCCGCAATCTGCTCTTTTTCCACCAGGTCTCTTACCCGGGGGTCTCCCACGGCTGTGAGGACAATGATCGGGATTTCCGGGATCTCTCCGGTGATGGCCTTGATTTCCTTGATACCGATGAGGACATTATAACCGTCCACCTTAGGCATCATAATATCCAGGATTACCAAATCCGGTTTATCCGAAAGTATTTTTTTGATGCATTCGTCGCCGTCGGAAGCGGTGATCACCACGTAATCATTCGCCTCAAACCTGGTTTTTATCAAGCTTACGATATGCGGGTCATCGTCAACTACTAAAATTTTTTTAGCCATAATTAAGTCTCCTTTATTAAGCGCGATGAATCGCGCCGCTACTAAGTGTGATGAATCGCGCCGTTACTTGTAGCGGCGGCATTTATGCCGCTACTTTAGCGCTACATTAGGTTGTGATCCTTCCGGGTTAAGGTGATTGATATTTTTAAGGCTTGAGATTTTAGAAATCATCTCATCCGCTGTTTTCGCGTCTTGGGGATAGTTAAGCGTTTCGTATATAATATGAATTTCTTTTCCCAGGGGTTCTTTAGCCAGATAATTATCAAAACTATCCTGAATCCTTCCTAAGACTATCAGCGCTCCCTCTTTTTTCATTCCGGAAAGTATCATTAAAATTAGCTGGTCGTTTTCAACCACTATGTCAGTTTCCCGGCGGATTTTGCTGCGGACCAGCATCTGGAGGTCATAGACCAGAGAAGAAATTTTTTCCTGGTCTATTTTTTCTTTGATCCGGGAAATATCCTTAAGATTAAATATGAGAATTGATAAGACCGCGTCTTCTTTAGAGAGTTTTTTCAGACTGTGCGTAACACATTCCCTAAACAGCTCTTGGGTGTCGTATTTGGGAAGCGAAAAGGCAACCCTGGTTCCCTTGTCTAATTCGGAATCTATCCAGATTTTCCCTTTATGCAGTTCAACAATGGCCTTGGTGATGGATAAGCCTAAACCGGTGCCTTTTTCACCCGGTCCGGCGGTCCGGCCGAACTGCTGGAATTTACTGAAAACCCGGGGCAGGTCTTCTTTGGCAATGCCCCCTCCGGTGTCCGCGACCGCGCATTCTATAAATGTATCTTTTTCGCTCAGGGTGATAGTGATCCGGCCGGATTGAGTGAATTTAAGGGAATTGCCAATCAAATTGGTAAATACCTGAATAATCCTGTCTTTATCGGCGAAAGCCCTGATTTTTTCCGGGGAAAAACTGGTTTCTATGGAAAGTGATTTTTCTTTGGCCAGCAGGGAAAATCCGGCAATAGCGCATTTAACTACCCCGGGTAGATCCACGAATTCTTTCTTGAGTTCTACCATTCCGGCTTCAATCTTAGAAATATCCAAAAGGTTATCAATTATTCTTTTTAGGCGGTCGGAGTCTTCCAGAACTATAGAGAAGACTTCTTTTTGTTTCTGGGTGATCTCCCCCAGTATTCCGTCTAAGGCCTGGGAGATTCCTTCGCGGATAGTGGTCAGGGGGGTGCGGATTTCGTGGGAAACGGTGGAGATGAAATCCGTCTTCATCCGGTCCACCTCTTTTTCTTTGGTGATATCCCGGAATAACCCTATGGCCCCGATGATGTTGCCGCCTACCTTAATCGGGGAAGCGGTGAGGGAGGCCGGGAACTTGCTATTGTCCTTGCGGTAATAATAGGAACTGCTGTGCATAGTCGCGCCCTTGGCCAGGGCAACGGACATGGTCCTTTCGTTAAAAGGAATGAGGTTTCCTTTTTCATCCTCGGCCGGGATAACCTCGGACAACCCTTTTTCGGCTATCTCCTCTTTCTTCCAGCCGAACATCTTCTCGGCCGCGGAATTAAGCAGAACAATCTTGCCCTCGCCGTCCACCGTAATCATTCCATCCCCGATGCTGGCCAAAACCATCTCATATTTGGTTTTTTCCTCGCCGATTTTCGCGTTGGCCGCGCGCAGTTTATTTTCTATCTCCCGTTCATTTTCGATCATCCGGTTAAAAGACACGGCTAATTTTCCTATTTCGCCTCCGCAAATTAGGCCTATTTTGGCTTCGGATTCGCCTTTGCTGATTTTTTCGGTTACCGCGGTGATTCTGCTGAGGGGCCTGGCAATTGATTCTGCCGTAAGCAGGGCCGAGATAATTACCAAAAGCAGAGTAAACAGGGCGGTAATTATTGAAAATTTCCTTAATTCATAAATTGAGGCCAAGACCTCCGCCTTATTTTGTTCTATTATCAGAACCCATCTCCATCCTTTTTCTATTTCTAAGATGGCCGAGGCCCCAAAGACCTTATTTCCCTTGGCGTCTATCCAGGATTTGTTCATGGTTCGCGATGAGCTTAGGGCGGTGAGGACCGGTTCGGTCGCGATCTTTTGTTTTAAAGGCGAGTATTCGCTTATTTTTTTAGAGGGAGTTAGCAGCAGGCCTTCTTGATTTAACAAAAAGATATCCCGTGAGGATTTTTCGTCATCCAGGGAGGTTATTTCCTGCCACTGGTGATTCTTTATTCCCAGGAGCACATCTTTGATATTACCTAAGCTGTAAAAATTTACCAGCACCCCGATGGTTTTATTCGCGTTTCGGGTTTTAATCGGCGTGCCGATAGAGATGACCTCTGCCTCAAAATCATAATGCGTAAAGATACCGGCATCCTGGATATAGGTTTTGTTCTGCCCTTCTAAAAAATAAGGCTGATTTTTCCCCATATCTAAGCCTAATAAAAATTCTCCTTCGGTAGTGGCGATAATGCTCCCTTTCAGGTCTAATACCCGGATTTCCACAATTTCTTCGTCTAGGGGTTTTTTATTGATTTTAAGATGGGCGTTCAAGAGCCGGCTGGCGGGTATTTTTTCTTTGCTATCGGTGGATTTGGCGATTGACTCAGCCTGGTCGCGGATAAATCCGTCCGAGGCAAAATCAATTGTCCGGCCCTTTTTGCCGGAAAGATATTCTAACACCGCTATTTTTTTGGCCGCGGCCAGGGCGCGCAGGTCATTCAGGGATGCTTCCCGGAGAGATTTTTGGGCGCCGTAGAAGCTTAAGGCGCTGACCAAAAGCATCGGGATTATGGCGATAGCCATAAAGGTAATCAGGAGTTTTAAGCGAATAGACATTTCATTAACTTTTGTTTTAATATAGACTGCTTAAGTTTTCGTTTACCGTTTACCGTGTACCATTTTACCGTATATAGTTAGCGGTTCACGGTAAACGCAACCTTTATTATATTTATTATATTATAGGTAGCTATGCAGTCCTTTGAATAAATAGTTTACACCAAAAAAGGTAAAAAGCACGCAAAAAAATCCGATCAGGTTTAAAAGCGCGGATTTTCGGCCCTGCCAGTTTTTCGTTAAACGCAGGTGCAAATACAGCGCGTAAACCAGCCAAGTGGTTAAGGCGAAGGTTTCTTTGGGATCCCAGCTCCAGTAACTTCCCCAGGCCTTCTTGGCCCAGACCGCGCCCGTAGTCAGCCCCAGGGTCAAAAAGGGAAAGGCAAAAAGAACTAATTTGTAGCTTAAGGAATCCAATCTATCCGTTGTGGAGGCGTTTTTTTTTGGAGAGAAAAGTAAATACATCGCGCTGGAGATAAAAGAAAGTAACAAGGCGCCGTAGCTTAAGCAGTAACTGCTTACATGGATTATTAACCAGTTACTTTTCAGGGCCGGCAGAAGCGGTTTCAGGGATTGGTCTAAGGTAGAGGCATAGGCTAAGCCGATAGCCGCCAGCAGGCTGAGGGGAATTTTTAAAAATTCCAATTGATAGGCCTTCTTCAGGATAAAGTAAACCAGGGCCACTGCCCAGAGAGAAAATACCAGCGCTTCATACATTCCGACTGCCGGAAAGTGGCCGGACTTTTGCCAGCGGATAATAATATATAAAGTATGAAAAATAAATCCCATTGACAGCAAAATAGCCGCGGATTTAGCGAAGAGCTGTTTCTTTCCCGGCAGAATCGGGATCCCGGTTTTTTGTCGGGAAAAAACATCCTGAATAAAATAAAATATCCCAGCCAAAAGGTATCCCGCCAAAGCCAGATTAAAAAAGCTTAAATTCATTTTTTCCTCCCGAAGTAATAAGTTAGTTAGTTGGTCATAAGGGTTTATTTTTGTTTTTGGTTATGACGATAGCAATCGCTCCCAGGTTAAGGAAAATAAATCCGGCGTAAACCAAGGGTATTCCCGGGTCGTTGGTTACTTTTAATTCCACCCAGTTAAGATATCTGAGTTCATAGTTTTCCAGATAAAAGGTATAGCCTTTAAAGCTAAAGGGTTGGTTAATTTTAATGGTTTTGACGGCAATTATCCGGTTAGTGCTATCGAAAAAATTTATCCTGCCTTCAGGCGCCAGCGGCTGTTTTTGGCCTATCGGACAGGTGAGGTTTTTATTTTGTTCTTGAGGGTAAGAAATCCTCCCCTTAACAAGAGGAGGCGGGGAGGGGTCAGGCCGGCTTATGGCTTTGGCTATATTGAGAGCCAAACCCTGCCTACCGGACAGGCAGGCATTACCTTCCTGGCTTATAGACAATTCGTCTAAGGAGGCCCGGAAACCCAATTTCTTGAAGCGGTATCCGGAATTACCGGTTAAAAATATTGCCTGGTCATCTCCTTTAGGCAAAGACACAAAGCCGCTTTCGCCCAAGAGCGTATTGATTAGGGCGCCTAAAAGTATGATTAGGAGGCCAAGGTGGGTCAACAACGATCCGGTCTGCTTTTTCCAGGATTTTAATCTGCCTTTGGCGCATACTAAAAGGCTGAGCCATAACAGAGACAAAAGTCCGATAAGCCAGGGAGAGCGGTATACATCTGTTAACTTAAGTTTAAATAAAATATCACCCGCCGGCCCGTATATTCGCGAGTAGTGAGAGGAGTCTAAGCCCTGGGGTATGATTGTTCCGCTCACACCGAAAAGAATAATCAGAACCAGGAGGGTTACCGCGAATTTTACCGAAGCCAAGAGATTGATGATTTTTCTCATTATTTATATCTTATCATTCAGGCCCGCGCCGTTCAAGTCATTTCTTGCTCATAGAATTTCCCCCGCTCACTGATCGATTACAAAATATTTTAGAAAAAAACATTGACATCTTGAGAAAAATAGTTAAAATAAATATCAAGTTACTTTACTCTAACTATTTGTAGTATAATGAGTAAAATAAATTATGGAGGTTACCAGAAGGAGCGAATTTTTACTTATATATAATATGCGTAACGCGGAGTAAGATTTTAGACAAAGACGTCTTAAAGAAGAGACGTCTTTTATTTTTTGGAAATAAGGGCACGGCGCGCGTGTCCAATCAGGAGACCCCAATATGCTCAATATCCTCAAAAATACCAAGATCAGATACCGCCTGTTTTTATTAGTCGGACTTTCTATCGTGGGCTTTATCGGCTTCGGCATCTTCTCCTACTCCACCCTGAACACCCTGAAGGTCAACGGCCCCCTCTATAAGAGGATAGTCCAGGGCAAAGATTTAATCGCCGATGTCCTGCCTCCCCCGGAATACATTATTGAGACCTACCTGATCAGCCTTCAGCTTTTAGAGGAAGCCGACCCCAAGAAAGTAGACATTCTGATTGAAAAGGCCAAATCCTTAAAAGGCGAATATGATGCCCGCCATGAGTATTGGGTCAGCGAAAACTTCGGAGATACCGCGACCGATAAAGAACTAAAAGACGCGATTACGGTGATGTCTTTTGGACCGGCTATTGAATTCCAGAAGGTATTTTTTGATGAATTCCTCCTCCTGATTCAAAAGGGCGAACGGGATAAGGCCCGGGAGTTGGCCAAGTCTACCCTCAAAGAAAAATACGAAGAGCACCGCCTGGGAGTAGATAAGGTAGTCTCTATGTCTATAGACCGGAATAAGGCCGATGAGACCCTGGCCCGCGGCATTATCCGTTCCCGGACTATCGCCTTATTCTTTTTCGGCTTAGTCATCATAGTAGCCATCCTGGTCTTATGCGTCTTTATCATCAACCAGATTACCATTCCCCTGTTTAAGGTGGTCGCTATTGCCGAAAAGGTGGCCGCAGGAGACTTTACCGCCGAGAAGGTGGAAGTAACTTCTAACGATGAGATTGGCCGTTTAGGCGAGGTCTTTAACAAGCTGATTGAGTCCCTCAATGACTCTTTCTCTCAGGTCCGCAGCTTTGCCGAAAAGGTGGCTAATTCCGCCCAGCAGTTAGCCTCATCCACCGAAGAGATGAACGCCTCCACCCAGGAAGTCTCCAGTGCCATCCAGAGCGTGGCCAAAGGCTCGGCCACCCAGGCTGAAAGAGCCGCCGAGACCTCTGAGGCCATGGACAAGGCCTCAATTACCTTAAAGCAGGTAGTTATCAATGCCAAGGCCACCTCCAAGGCAGTTAATGAAACCAGCGCCAAGGCGGAAAAAGGCAAATCCACCGCCCAGACCACTGCCGAAAAGATCACCCGGCTGACCAACACGGTTACCGAAACCGCCAAGGTTATCCAGGGCTTAGGCGAGAAATCCCAGGCCATCGGGGAAATCACCGAAACCATTACCTCCATTGCCGACCAGA
>JAUSCZ010000007.1 GCA_030674475.1 Candidatus Omnitrophota bacterium | reverse complement strand
TCGTATATAATGCCAAATGTCCATTCTATGATTAAAACTACAGAAATAAGAAAGTGTCAGATACGTTGATAGTTTATAGCTAATGGTTTATAGCAACAAAAAGAAGTTTTTTGCTATCAACCATAAACTATAAACTCTTTTTATTTGTCATTTCAATTTATTTACTATTTCCTTAAACACCCTTCCCCGGTGTTCATAGTTTTCAAACATATCAAAGCTGGCGCACATCGGAGAAAAAAGAACACAATCTCCTCCCTTAGCCTGGGCGTAACTTAAATTAACTGCTTCATCCAGGGTACTCGCCTCTTTAACAGGCAAAACGTTTCCTAAGGCCGAGCGAATCTTTTCCTTGGCCTCACCTATTACTACCAAAAGCTTAACCTTCTCCCTGATCAAATCCGAAATAACGCCGTAGTCGCTGTTTTTATCCCTGCCGCCGGCAATCATAATCGCCTGTCTTCGCGTATTCCTTAGAGCCCAGATTGCCGAATCCACATTGGTGGCCTTAGAGTCGTTAATAAATTCTATATCTTTAAGCACGCGCACCTGCTCCAAGCGGTGTTCTACCCCTTTAAAATTCCGAAAAACCTCCCTACAGATATTCTCCGCAATCCCCAAGGCCCGGGCCACCGCCATCACTGCCAGCTGATTGGGATTGAGATTATATGGATTATCCTGGGAGCTAAAGAAAATTACCTTGGCCCTGGCCTCTTTGGCTAAGGCCCTTAAGGCAGGGTCGTCATAATTTAAAACCAGATAATCGTTTTGATCCTGATTTAAAAAGACGCGCTTCTTGGCAGATAGATACTCGGACATATCTTTATATCTATCCAAATGGTCGGGGGTGAGATTCAGGATAAGTGCCACCTGAGGCTTAAATTTAACTATTCTTTCCAGCTGGAAAGAACTGACTTCCAAAGAAACAAAATCCGTGTGCTTAAGATTACCCGCCTCCAGGGAAAACGGCGTGCCGATATTACCCAAGGCATAAGATCTTTTTCCGCTGGCCTTGAGAACTTCAGCTATTAAAGAGGTTACCGTGGTCTTGCCGTTGGTCCCGGTTACGGCAATAACCTTAGCCGAACAATTCTGCCAGGCCAACTCAATCTCACTGATAATAGGAATTTTAAATTCATTGGCCCAGATTATTGCCTGGGACTTATCGCTTACCCCAGGGCTTACCACCACCAAATCTTTGTCCCGGATAAAATCTATCGTGTGTCCGCCCAGCTCTACCTTCATACCGTCTTTGATCAAATCTTTAGCCAGTTCTCTAAGCTTGTCATTGCTTGAAGAATCAGTAACAAAAACCTCCGCCCCTAAGTCCCGCAAAAGCCTGGCCGCGGCCAAACCGCTACGGGCCAACCCCACCACTGCTACCTTTTTGCCTCTGTAGTTTTTAATCATAAAATTTAGTTTATAGTTGATAGCTAAAAACTTCTTTTTGTTGCTATAAACCATAAACTATCAACTATCAACTTATCTGATCTTTAAAGTCGCTAAAGTAACCACGGCCAGGATTATCCCGACTATCCAGAACCTCACGATAACCTTACTCTCCGGCCAGCCCGAAACCTGAAAATGATGGTGCAAAGGAGCAACCTTAAATATCCTTTTTCCCCCTCTTAAGCGAAAAGAACCCACCTGCAGTATCACGGAAACAGCCTCAACCACAAATATCCCTCCCACAATCACCAGAAGAAATTCTTTTCGGATAAAAACCGCGGTTACCCCGATTACCCCCCCTAAAGACAGAGAACCCACATCACCCATAAACACGCTGGCCGGGAAACAATTAAACCATAAAAAACCTAAACCCGCCCCGACTATTGACGCGCAAAGAATTGCCAGCTCTCCGCTTCCCGGAATAAAAGGTATAAACAAATACTTGCTGAATACCGCGTGCCCTGAAACATAGCTCAATATCATATAAGCCAGGGCCGCCATAATCACGCATCCGATAGCTAACCCATCCAGGCCGTCGGTAAGATTCACCGCGTTGGATGAACCGACTATCACCAGCACCGCGAAGATAATATAAAAAAGGCCTAAATTCCAAACCACGTCCTTTAGAAAAGGAATGTCTACCCGGCCCCCTAAAGAGGGATCCAGATAGGCAAAATAACCTATACAAGAGGCAGTTAAGGCCTGAGGTATAAACTTTCCCAGGATGCCCAACCCCTTGGAACGTTTCTTAGTCAGCTTGATATAATCATCCACAAAACCAATGCCTCCCAAAACCAGCATCGCGATAAGGCTGAGAATAATGTATTTATTCCCCATATCAGACCACAGTAAAACCGAAACGACAATGCTTAATAAAATAAGAATGCCCCCCATAGTCGGGGTGCCGGCTTTATTGCTGTGTAGTTTATACAAATCCAGGCATTCTTCGGGGGGCCTTAACTGCTGTCCGATTTTAAGCTGGGTGAGCTTGCGGATTAAAACCGGCCCGAAGATAATACTGATGAGAAAGGCGGTGGCCGCGGCCAACACCGCCCGGAAGGTAATGTATTTGAAGATATTAAAAAAGGAATGAATATCTTTTAAAGAATAGAGCAAATGATATAACATTTTATCAATAATACCCGATTAATGACTAATGACGAAATCCGAATGACGAACGAATGTACAATGCTAAAATGACCAAATGTACAAGGCATTGGTCATTCATTCGGTATTCGTCATTAGGGAATTCGACATTAAACCATTTTTTAGGCTTAACACTTATTTGAATATCTCCTCAAGCCGCGTAGCTCGGGAACCTTTGATTAAAATAGTATCATTTTTACGGACTAAACCCGAAACAATATTCCTGGCCTCTTGGCTGGAACCGCAGGTATAGACTGCCCGGGGATTAAAGCCGGAGGCCTTAGCCGCCTCGCAGGCAAGGCTGGCCAAAGGCCCCACCCCAATAAGCATATCCACCCTGGCCCGGCCTAAATCCTGACCGATTTTTCGGTGCAATTCTTCCGCGCCAAAACCCAGCTCCAGCATATCTCCCATAACCAAAATCTTTCTACCGCGGCTCTTTAAAGCGTTAAAGGTCTCCAGGGCGCCAAAAAAAGAAGCCGGATTGGAATTATAGGCGTCATCTATTAATTTAAGTCCATCTAATCTTTTGGTCTGGAAGCGGGAATCCGGAAATTTGAAAGCCCTAAAACTTTGGATTATATCATAGGCATCCACGCTGAAAATCCGGGCCGCCCCATAAGCGGCTAAACCGTTATAGACATTAACTTTGGCCGGGCTGTCTAACTCCAGGGAAAAGTTTTTAATCATAAAAGATGTCTTTTTTGGGCTTGAAGTAATCTTTTTAGCCATCCAATCCGCCTTATTTTTTATCCCGAAGGTAAATACGGTAACATCCGTTGGCAAAGCTATTTTCTCCTTCAAAAGGTCATCATCGGCATTTAAGACGGCAATCCTGGGAAAAGCCAACTCCTCAATCAGGCTCCATTTCTCCCTTAAAACCCCCTTTTCATCACCAAAAAATTCAAGATGGGCCGGGCCAATATTAGTAATTATTCCCACGTTGGGAGCGGCGATCCTGGCCAATTCTTTGATCTCGCCAAAATGGTTTGTCCCTAATTCCAAGACTGCCGCTTCATGAACTTTTTTTAGCTTAAGCAGGGTCAAGGACAGGCCAATACTATTATTCTGGCTGCCTTCGTTTTTGAGCACCTTATACTTAGCGCTTAAAAGGAGGCTCAACATTTCTTTGGTAGTAGTCTTTCCGTTTGAACCGGTAACGCAAATTACGGGTATCGCGAAACGTTTACGATGCCAATACGCCAGACTGATTAAGGCCGAAAGAGTATCCTCCACCCAGATTATAGCGGCAGAAAGCTGATCTCCAATAAAGACCGCTTTATGCCTGGAAACAATTATACAGCCGGCTCCGTTAGCGATGGCCTCAGCCACAAAGTTATGGCCGTCAAAACGGTTTCCGGAGATGGCGATAAAGATTTCTCCTTTTTTGATGGCGCGCGAATCAATGGAAACACCGCTAAATCCGTTATGAAAACTTTTTACCAGCAACTCTCCTTTAACTGCCTCTACTACATCCGAAAGAATAAAATTATTCTCCGCGCGCGGGCCTTCTTCTTTTTCCCTATAGCTTCTTTTCCAGGAAGCAAAAGAAACCGCGGGCATCTTCTTGGCCACTTCATCTAATACCCCGGATACCCCAAATAAAGATTCTAACTCTTCCATCCTCACAGCCCTTTCTCTCTTATGTATTCCTCCGCCACGCTCTGATCGTCAAACTCTATTTTTTTATCTTTAAATATCTGATAGTTCTCATGGCCCTTGCCGGCGATAAGCACCGTATCCGAAAAGTTAGATTTCGCTAAGGCCAGCTCTATAGCTTCCCGTCTATCCAGAATTACCTTATACTCTTTCGTCTTTATGCCCGCGGCGATCTCCTTGGCTATGGTTAATGGCTCCTCAGCGCGGGGATTATCCGAAGTTATAATAATAACATCGGAATATTTCTCAACCACCCCGCCCATCAAAGGCCTTTTCAGACGGTCGCGCTCTCCGCCGCAGCCAAAAACCACACACAGCCTTCCTTTGGTAAACTGCCGCAAGACGCTTAACACATTTTCCAGGGCATCCGGGGTATGGGCATAATCAATAAAGACATTCCTCGCCCGCGCCTTCACCCGGCACAACCGCCCCCGAACCCCCTCAAAATTTTCCACGGCTTTTTGTATCTGAGACAGCTCTATTTTCTGGGTAACCCCAAAGGCGATGGCGGCTAGTATATTCAAGATGTTATGCCTGCCGATAAGCTTAGTCTTGATCCTGGATTTTATTCCCTGAGCTTCTAAAACGAATTCGCTTCCCTCAAGGCTTAAATTTAAATCCCGGGCCTTAAAATCCGCGGGTGAATCTATGGCGTAACCGACGAACCTTCCCCGGTTTAAACTTTTTAAACGCGCGGCGTAAGGACTGTCTAAGTTCACTATCGCGTGGGCTTCTGCTTTTAAGGCGCTAAAGAGCCTGGATTTAGTCAGAAAATAATTCTCTAAAGTTTTATGATAATCCAAATGATCGGGGGTAAGATTAGTGAATATGGCCGATTCAAAATCTATTCCCGTTGTCCTTTCCTGGGAAAGCGCGTGGGAAGAAACTTCCATAACGCAATATTGGCAGGCGCTTTTGGCCATATCATTTAAAAGGCTTTGCAATTCTATCGGGCCGGGGGTGGTGTTGGCGGCCGGGATAACTTTATCCTGATAGCAATAGTTGATGGTGCCGATTACCCCAGAGGATACATCAGCCCGCTTAAGAATATCTCGGATCAGGTAAGTTATGGTGGTTTTTCCGTTGGTTCCGGTAACCCCGACCACCTTAAGCTTCTTTGAGGGGTGGTCAAAAAACTCATCCGCCAAAACTGCCAGGGCCAGGCGGCTGTCTCTGACTTTGATAAAGGGCACATTTTTAAAACTTGCCCCTGTCTTTGGCCTTGAGCCGACTACGCACAGGGCGCCGTTTCTTAGCGCCTCAGCGATAAAATCACTCCCTTTAGACTTTGTCCCCTCTACAGCCACAAAAAGCGAACCCTTCTTTAAGGTTTTAGAATTAGCCGAAATCGCCTTAACATCCAACTCCAAAGGATAATCCTTGAGGCGGCTGTTATTATTCAGTCTTTTTAGCAATCTCTCCAAGCGCATAGTTATTCCGCTCTAGCCTTAAATAATTAACCACTTCCTGGGCAATCCGTTTAAATACCGGCGCGGAAACCACTCCGCCAAAATAATAAGGCCGGGGCTCATCCACGGTAACCACCACGGCTATTAAAGGGTCATCCGCCGGGGCAAAGCCGATAAAAGAGGCAATATGCTTACTGTGTGAATACGCGCCATTTGGCTCAAGTTTCTGGGAAGTCCCGGTTTTCCCGGCAACCTTAAAATCAGAAACCTTGGCCAGCTGGCCGGTTCCTTCCTCGGTAACCATAACCAGGATATCCTTTATCCGCTTAGCTGTTCGGGGAGAAATTACCCTTCTTATTTCCTGAGAGGGAAACTCCTTAACCGTCTGACCATCGCTGTTTCTGATTTCCTTGACTATAAAAGGCTTCATCAATACCCCGCCGTTGGCAATAACTGAAATCGCCGAAACCAGCTGTAAAGCCGTAACCCCCACTTCCTGGCCTATAGGTATGGCCCCGATAGAGGTCTTAGACCAATTCTTGGTCTCTTTTAATATCCCAGAGATTTCACCCGGCAGATCTACGCCTAATTTCTTTCCAAAACCAAACAAATTCGCGTATTTATACACCGCGTCGCCTCCTAAGGCCTGGGCAATTTTAGTGGTGCCGATATTACTTGATTCCGCGATTACCTGGGAAAAAGTTAACCAGCCGTGGGGTTGATGGTCGTGCAGGATATGATTAGCCACCCGGTAAGAGCCGTTTTCGCAGAAGAAGCGGTTTGACTCGTTAAATTTATCTTCTTCCAGCGCGGCCGAAGCGGTAACAATCTTAAACACCGAACCCGGTTCAAACATATCGCAGAGCGCGCGGTTGCGCCGTGAATCCAGGCTGGCAGCTTGAGGACGATTGGGATCATAAGTGGGACGATTGGCCATGGCCAGGATTTCTCCGGTTTTGGGATTCAGCACTATCACCGAAGCTCCCTTAGCCCGAAAGGTTTTATACACCCTCTCCAACTCTCTCTCGGCGACAAACTGGATGAACTCGTCAATAGTCAGGACAATTTCGTGCCCGTCTTTAGGCAAGGCGATTTTTTCCCAGAGCAAAGTATTCTGCCGGGCATCCCTTAAAACCTGGGCCCAGCCATTGGAACCTTTTAAGTAGCCGTCATAAAGAAGTTCTAATCCCTCCAGCCCCGTATTATCCATCCCGGCAAAACCAATCTCATGGGAAGCGAGATTTTTATTAGGGTAACAACGTTTACTCTCCCGGATAAAACCTATACCGGGATGTTTAAGCTTTTTTATCCGCTCAACCTGTTCAGAACTGATCTTACGGGCTATCCAGACAAAGGCCTTATCCCGGTCCAGCCGGCTTTTTAAATAGCTCTCGCTTAGGCCTAATATTTCTTTAAGCTCCGCGATTACTTTTTCTTTGTTTTTTATCTGACGGGGCGAACCGTATAAAGAGTCGCTGGGAACATTAAAGGCCAGGGGTTTTGAATTGCGGTCGCGAATAACCCCTCTTACCGGCTCTAATTCAAGGTAAAGATTATGCTGCTGATTGGCTATGTGGGAGAGATATTTTGACCTGAATAACTGGAAGTAGGATAAACGCAGGAAACAACAGAGGAAAAAAAACAAAAAGGCATAGGTTACCGCCTGGAAGCGGCGCTGACGGATATTGACTTGCACAAAAGTATCGGGTTTAGTGTAAGGCTAAAAGAGAGCGAAAGGAAAAACTTCTTTATTTATTAAAGTCCTGAGCCTGGGCCTCTTTATCCACGTAATAAGACTTAACTGCTGATATCGGCCAGACCTCTTCTATTTTCAAAGCGCTTAAGAGCATTCCATCCTTAATGCCTTCTAAGAATTTCGGATTATTTATATTTTTACCGCTGTCCGGCGGCGGGATAATCTTGAGCCCGGATGTCCCTTTTTTCCCGGAATAAGCATTTATCCGGTCAGAATTAGAAACGGAATCCGAAGGATAATTACGGATATCCCGCTTAAGCGATTGTTCTTCCTTGGGCAAGGCCAAACTCACCATCTGGGACTGCTTAGGTATCTCAAAATTAGTATTCTCAGAAAGCAGTTTACCTCCTAAGTGATAAGATGATTTTAAACTGATTAGATTATATCTTAAATGGTGATTCCTATCAAGCAATTCCTTATGCAGTTTATTTATCTTATTCGCCTGGTAAGCGAGCTTAATGACCTCGGTCTGCTGTCCGACGTAAAAAAGGCTCAAAACAATTACCGCGGTCAAGCCCGGAATAAAATATCTAAGCCGCATATTAATCCTTATTTAAATTCTTACTGCCGCGCGCATCTTGGCACTCCTGGAGCGCGGGTTCTGGGCCGTTTCATCATCGCCGGCCTCAAGCGGTTTTTTGGTGATTATTTTATAAATACCCTTGAGTGAATTCTCTTTAAAGTTATGCTTTACTATCCGGTCTTCTAAAGAATGAAAAGAGATGACGCAGACCCGCCCCTTTTTCTTTAATAATTCAGGGACAACGCGCAGCGCCTCCTCTAAGGCCTCCAGCTCCCGGTTAACCGCGATCCTCAGGGCCTGAAAGGTGCGGGTGGCCGGATGGATTCTTTGGCCCGGGCTAAATGGACGCCCAATAGCCCTGAGCACAATATCCCGAAGCTGTCCGGTGGTGGCTACGGGGCTGCGCGACCTCTCTCTTACCAAATGCCTGGCAATCCGGTTATGCCAGCGCTCTTCGCCGAACATCCAGAGGATGTCCGAAATTTCCTTCTCGGTCAGATTATTCACTAAGTCGTAAGCTAAAATATAGCTGGTTTTATCCATACGCATATCCAAGGGAGCGTCATAACGGAAGCTGAAACCCCGCTCCTTAGAATCAAGCTGATAGCTGGATACGCCCAAATCAAATAATATGCCGTCTATCTTTTTCACCTTAAGCCCATTGAGTATTTTATTGATATCCCGGAAATCTCCGTGCGCGATATCAATGGTGGGCCTGGTCGAACCACCTGTGGTGAGCACAGTCGAACCATCAACCTGGCTGTTAAATTCAGCCAGCCGTTCCTTGGCAATAACCAGAGAATCCTCGTCGCGGTCAATCCCGATCAGCCTTCCCCCGGGAGATATTGCCTTAAGGATTTCTAAAGAGTGTCCGGCGGTACCCACCGTGGCATCCACTATTGTCTGGCCCGGCTTCAGGTTTAAGGCCTTAAGCGCCTCTTGGCGCATCACCGGTTTATGTAAAGACTCTATAGACATCATTCTTCTAAAAGGTTTTGGGCGATTTCTTCAAAGGTAGAGCTGGAATGGGCATAAAATTCCTGCCAGACCAATTTTGACCAGATTTCTATGCGATTGGAAACCCCGATGACCACCACATCCTTTTTTATATCGGCAAAATCCTTTAAGTATTGGGGAATTATTACGCGGCCTTGCCTGTCCGGAATCACTTCGCCGGCCCCGGAAAAATAAAGCCGGTTAAAAGCCCGGGCCTGGGGCTTGGTAAAAGAAAGGGTTTTTAATTTATTTTCCTGAACCCGCCACTCCTCTTCGCTGAACATAAACAGGCACTTATCCAGGCCCCGGGTAACAAAAAACTTTTCGATGAAATTAGTCTTGGCCGACTCCCGGAATTTGGAAGGCAGGATCAATCTTCCCTTGCGGTCAATGCTATGCTGGTATTCTCCGTAAAACATAGTCGCGAAATCGCAAATATACTATAAATAAATTGGCTCACCGCGAAAACGTGAAAGTTCTTCACGCCTTCGTCTTTATCCACTTCACTCCACTTAGCACCACTTTATGGATAAAGTATACCCGCTACAAAATATATTGTCAAGTTAAAATTAGCTTAACTTCAATAAATACTATGGGTAGTGGCAATAGTGAGGCGGGTATTTAAGGGGTGGTGTAGTAAATCCAAATATCAAAAATCAAATACCAAGAATTCTATACTATTTACGAATGGTTAAAATTTGGGGGATTACTGAAATTTATTAACGGATATTTTTTAAAATGCGGAGGGCTTTGCGGTGGTCTTTTTTGATTTGCTCAACTAAAGAGGAGTGATCGGGAAACTTTTTTTCATCCCTTATTTTTTTAAGGAATTGGATTTCCAGGTCTTGGCCGTAGATATTTTTTTTAAAATTAAACAGGTGGGCTTCAATGGTTTGATTGTCCTCAGGGTTGTTAAAGGTTGGCCTTTTCCCGATATTGCAGATTCCCTGATATTCTTTCGCGCGGTAGAAAATTTTTACCACGTAAACCCCATTTGCCGGCAGGACTTCGTGATGGGGATTGATATTGGCAGTGGGATAGCCAAAGCCTCTTCCTCTTTTGGCGCCGCTGATCACTGTGCCTAAAACCGAGACCCGGCGGCCTAATAATCTTTGCGCCTCTTTAAGTTCTCCGCCTTTAATCAAATGGCGGATACCACGCGAACTGATTTTTTGCCTGCCCCGCCGGCGGCGGGGGTCTCTGACGGATAATTCCTTGACCGCCCGAACCTTAAAACCAAAGGTTTTGCTTAAACCTTTCAATAGCTCAGCTGTTCCTCGCGCCTGATAGCCAAAGCGGAAATTCTCGCCGATAAAAATAAATTCCGGATGGAAAAACTTCACCAGAATGTCCTTGACGAAATCTTCCGCCGTTACCTGAGAAAACTTCCGGTTGAATTTAATCACCAGGCAATAATCAACTCCCAGGGCCTCAATCAGTCTAAGCCTGTGCTCAAGGGAAATAAGGTAAGGTTGGCCTTTGGGATGGGGGTGAAAAGTTACGCAGATGGATTTTTTATTCCGGGCGCGGGATAAGGAGACTGCCTTCTGGATAAGGTAACGATGGCCGCGGTGGAGGCCGTCAAACACCCCGATAAGGACAACGGTTTTCTCGAAGGCCTTCCGCAGCTTACGCGGGCCGAATATCGTTTTCATTAAAATCGTCCACGGCTTTGGCTTGAGCGACTAAATACGGGCCCACTGAAACACGGCGTATCTCTGAGATGTGCCCAACGCAATTCAGCCGCTTGGCAATCTCCTCGGCCAAACTGCGGATGTAGGTGCCCTTGGAACATCTGACCTCAAATTCTATATCGGGTAGAGAAAACTTCAACAATTCAAGGCTGTGGATTTCAACCGGGCGCCCCTTGCGTTCCACGGTTATTCCCTGGCGGGCCAGCTTATAAAGCCGCTTTCCTTTATGTTTTAGCGCGGAAACCATAGGCGGGACATTCTCAATCTTACCCTCAAGGCTTTTTAACGCCGCCTCAACATTTTCCCGGGTTACCCCGGAATATCCGGATTCAGCAATTATTTTCCCTTGAGAATCTCCGCTATCCGTGCCTACTCCCAATTTAAGACAAGCGGTGTATCCTTTATCAAAATCAGCAAAGCGGTTAAATTGCTTGGTGGCCCTATCCACTAAAATAATCAAAAGACCGGTAGCCAGAGGATCAAGGGTTCCCGCGTGCCCCACGCGCCTGAGATTTAATTTTCTACGCACAATATCCACCACATCGTGCGAAGTAATCATTTGAGGTTTATCAATAAGAAGTATGCCGGATTTAACCATAATTATATGACCTTTCCTCAAGGGATGGGGAAAATTATACCTCTGCATAACCTCGCGCGTCATCTTTATCTGCCGTCTCAAAAGAAACACCGGCCATCATTTTCCCGGCTTGACGGATTACTTTATTTTTTATCTCAATCAAATCGCCGGATACCGTTGCTCCGCTGGCGTTTTTATGGCCGCCTCCGCCAAAACAAGAAGCCAAACAATTACAGTCAAATTTACTCTGAGAGCGGAAATTTATGCGCAGTTTTCCCTTCTGGTCCTTGACCTCCTTAAAAATAATTGCCAGCTCCACCCCGGAAATCGCGCGCATAATGCTTAAGGCGGTTTCCGCCAAATCAATAGAAGCGAACCTGGACTTGAGTATCTTGCGGGAGATATTCGCCCAGGCAATCCTTCCGCTGGCATCGTGTCTTATGGTAGACAAAACCTCGCTGAGCAGTTTAATGTCGGCGAATTTGCTGTTTTCAAAAAGCCGGTTATAGACAAAACGGGGAGAAACCCCTTTTTCAATCAAAGAAGCGGCAACGCGGTAAGACTTGGCGCTGGCGTTATTGTAGCGGAAAGAGCCGGTGTCAACCATCATCCCGGAATAAAGCATCAGGGCGGCGTCCGCGTCTATCTCGATTTTTAATTCCCGGTAAAGCTGATACACCATCTCGCAGGTTGAAGAGGCATGCGGGATAACCCAATTCACTTTGGTAAACCTTGTATTTGAAATATGGTGGTCAATATTTAAACTGTTTTTCTCCGGACTGAATAATTCCCCGGTCTTACCCGCGCGGCTTAGCTCCGAGCAATCCAAAAAAACCATACAATCAAATTCCCCTAACTTGCGCGGAAAAATTTTGATAGTGTCTATCCCCGGGAGAAATTTACATTCTTCGGGAATTTGGCTTTCATTAATAATGTATCCTTCTTTATTAAGCTTCTTTAAGAGACGCGAAAAGGCCAGCTCCGAGCCGATGGCATCGGCCTCAGGATTTATGTGGGTGGTGATTAAGAAGGTTTTATTCTTCCTGATTACATCAATGGTTCGACTGAGCTCACTATTAAGTGCTTTTTTTAGACTCATTCTTTAACCTTTCGATCTTTTCCGAGATATTAATACTGTATTCCACAGACTCATCCAGCTTAAAAATTATCTCCGGCACAAAACGCAGTTTAAGATGCTCTCCCAACCTCTTACGGATAAACCCCGCGGCTGACTCCAGGCCATCACCGGCCTTATCCTTTTGTTTTTGCGAACCAAAAACGCTGAAATACACCTTGACCAGCCTTAAATCCTTGGTTACATCCGCCCGCATGATAGTAATAAAGCCCAGACGCGGGTCATTGAGCTCATCGTGAATAATACTGCCCATCTCTTTTTTAATGGCCTGAGACACCTTATCTATTCTACTCATTCCGTTCTCCTGGTTTTGTTATTTTTTTACTTAAACCCTCTACGCGCTTAACCAAAACAACCGCGCCGCATCCCAAACCTATCCTTGGCTCTTAGAATTATACTCTTTATCACCTCTCTATTCAAGGAAATATGTCTTTTACCCTCAATAAAAAACCCTGCTCAGATGAGTAGGGCTCTATTAAATATGGTTCCTTAATACGATCTCTCTACGAATACCGCGTTGCTCTGTTAAATCCGGCGCTACTGGCCCATCATTTTTTTTATTTTTTCGATATCTTCGGGTTTAACCGATTTCATTTTCTGCTCCAGCGACGATACGCTGTCGTTTTTCATTACCCGGGGATTGATCAATTTATGCAATAAAACCTGAAGAACCCAGGAAATAAGCAGACACACCATCGTTATAATCATTACCTTCTGATTCATAAAATGCCTTCTTCGGGGACACATCGCTTATTCCTTCCTCTCTCCCATTTCTCGGGTCTCAAAACTCCGCTTGTTATCTTTCCCAGGCTGTCTATAAATCTCTCTCGCTTATATTGTACCTTCTTGCACCCTTGTTCTTGTACCTTACTTTCTAAGATTACCGATTTCTGCGAGACGCGTAGGTAAAAGGCAAGAAGTAACTCCGCCAAGACTCTTCGGATGACATAAGCTGATTTGTCCCGAAGAAATAATCAACAATTGCTTCTCTCATGCGGGCAATTTCTTTTAGGTGGGCATAATTCCTATCATTATCTAAGGTCAGATCAATTAATTCTAGAGCTCGTTCAAATGCCTTTTGAGCATAATCAGTATTCTTCTTTATCCGCCAGTTAAGCGCGCGCTCAACCTCACTGCCGATATTTGCCATTTGCTCAAGGAATGATAATCGGCTCCAGCGGCCTGCAGCTAAATCTTTATGTTGATAGCTCATCGTGTAATCATTTTTGCGACTATCGCAATAATTTTCTTACGCAATTCTTCATTCTCTATGCCACGACTTCTATTCCCCTGAGAAGGACGCATATTAATCATAGAATCAAATTCAACAAAATCATCACCCTGGATTTCCGGATAAATATTGATGCCCCAAAGGTTTTTTTGTTTTGAACCATCTTCCAGAAGCAATGCTTCTAGATCAGAGTGAAGTTCGGCATCAACCGCGATCAAATCTCTCTCAACATCAACAACAGCCTTTACTAAATTACCAAAAGTAGCTACGGCCATCGCTTTAATTTCATCGAGCGTTATACTTTCCGTTATGATTTTCATACTGAGGATTATACCTTAAACAAAAACCCCCTGCAAGGACTTTACCTATCTAGCGATAGGTACGCTTACAGGGGGCAAAACTCGAACCTTACGTAAATCGTAAGGTTCGAGTCTATACTGCTCAATAACGCGCCTCTGCTATTTCGGCCTCCGGGATTATTTTACACCAAAACATAACCCTCCGCTCCCTACCAATATATACAATGGCAAAGCAACTAACTTTTTAAGAGAATCTTCTTAAGTTTTAGACCGGCAGGAAAGCCAATATAAAAAACCTACGCACACCGCCCCGCCAACAATATTGCCTAACGAAACTACGAAAATATTTTTCCACGCCCCTATCCAGGTAACAGTTTCAGGATGAGGTAAAAATAAGGCAAGCGGTAAAAGTGTCATATTAGCGACGCTATGCTCAAAACCACAAGCGATAAAGGCAAACAAGCACCAGAAAATCAGGATACATTTCGCGGCATCGCTTTTGGTGCGGCTTGAGGTCCAAATCGCGAGGCAGACCAGCCAATTACACAGCAGGCCTCTAAAAAATAGTTCACCTGCCGGCGCCTGCATCTTGGCAGAGGCTGCCTTTGCCACAAAATCCGCCTTTGATGCCATCACTCCTGAAAGCGCGGCTAAAGCCGCGAGCCCAACTGAGCCTAAGAAATTTCCTATCCACGACCAGCCCCAGACATTCAACAAATCGGCTAAAGTGACTTTCTTCTCAAGAACCCCTATTGCCATAGACATATTATTCCCGGTAAAAAGCTCTGAGCCGGCAAAAACTACTAAGGTGAGGGCAATGCCAAAAGAAAGCCCCATAACCAGGCTTACTATTGGAGTATTCGCATTTGCTAAAGGCGCTCCCACGGTAAAAATCAGGATTATCCCAAAGCCAACATATACGCCGGCAAGGATACTGGCCACTAAATAAGATAGCCGGGATTTTTTCAGGTATGAGCTCTTCGCGACACTCAAATCTGCTATATTTTCCAAAGCCTCATGATACATTAAAACGGCTCCCTACTCTATTATGTCCTCTGATTCCAACGAGGTGGCACTTTGTGGACCGTCACCAACTTTTCATACCTATTATATCTTTGACGGATTGCAAAGGTTCTCTTCAGAGTGAGCCGCGCGGCCGCAATTCTTGCAATAAAACCGGGCGTCTTTAACAAGCTCTTTTATTCTCCCCAGATCTTTCTGAATAATTATCTGGCATATATGATTTTTGGTATGGCAGTCCTGAGACTCCCTGCACTGCTGAACGTCATTATTACCCATACACCCCCCCCTTATTGTCTCATTTAGATGCTGCTGCATTAGCTTTATTCTTTAAAAAAATCAACGGATAAAAAAAGCGCCGGGCAGAACCAGCGCTTGGCTCACCTCTATCTTCTTGGCCCCGTCAACTATCAGTAAGCTCTATATTTTTTTCGGCTTGCACACTTCAGATTTTTTAGCAGCAACCCTGCCGCAGCCTTCACATACATAGGAAAGCTTTTCCATCTTTGGTTTGCATACATGCCGAGGATCACCAACCACCGCGCCGCAATATTCACAGCTAAAGGCCTTATTTGAAATCACCGGGGTACAGAGATGCCCCTTGCTGGCAGCAGCCGCTCCACAGGTTGAACAGATATATTTCTTTTTCATCGCGTGCTCCTCCTTTTTTATCACCTTCCCTATTCCCTTTTCAATATACCGGATAGCCCCTTTAGGGCAGGCAGGAATACAAATGCCGTCAAGATCGCATTTTTCGTCATCAATTACTGCTGTGCCGCCTTTGACAGAAATAGCCTTCTGCGGACATACCTTCATACATTCACCGCTTAAGCGGCATTTCCTTGGATCAATAAAGACTCTCATTGTATACTATCCCCTCCTGCGAATACGGCTAAAACTTGGCCTGCGGCGACGGTTAAATCCCATGCCACCATGAGTCCGCCTACTCACAGCAGTTTCTTTGTTAATATTTTAGGTCTAATTTATGTGTCCGTCAAGATAAAAGTTCGTGTCTTTCTTGCTTCCTGCTCTCAAGCATTGTTCGCGAGAGGCTTTGCGGCTCGCCCTCCAAAGAGTAATTTTAGCGTCTCGCAGGCGAACCAAGCGGACGCCCGTAGTTTTTTAGATGCGCTATAAGAACGCTGCGGTTTGCGGCGGGGTGAGGGCAGCCGCAAACCCCGAAGTTGCCGAAAATTTTTTACCCCAAAAACAAAAAGGAGTTACCCTTAAGAGCAACTCCTTTATCAAATTTGGCTCCCCGGAATAGTCGATATTGATAACAACGCTGCTAATTCTTATTTCTTTTGTGTTTAATTGTTACTATATTTTATCTCCACGGCCCCGGAGCCTTCCATTCTTCTTTAAATGCAAGATCTTTATTAATTACCGCGAGCGGTTTAACGAGGAATTTTTCTATCTCTTTAGCCGTCGTATATAGTTTATCCGGCGCATGCCTAATATTCCCCTTCTTTAAGAAAACTTTCCAAAGCATTTGGCGGTCTGATTTCTCATCGTAGATTTCTTCGGCAAATAATGGCTCGTTCTTCGGAAGAAAAGTTTTGCGATGCCCAAAAGTCCGCTTTAAAGCTTCAGCAAGTTTTATTCCATCAAAATCAAACTGACGCATCATAAGCCAAATATCATAAAAATCTTTCATCCGGCTATTAAGGACTCCGAGCTTTACCATAGCTTCAAACTTTTCGCTAATCATACTCTCTGCGGGATACCCCTTAAGATGAGGTTTAGGAAAATCTAAGATTACCGGATAATCAATAATTTCGGCTTCTGGGTAGATGGTATCGCCAAAACCCACATCAAGTTGCATCGGGATACGTGAACGCTCCAGGAATCCGATAAATTTTACACGCACACCTTCATAATCAGCATCTTCCTTTATTTTCTGCCCTTTAATTGTTGCCGCATCAAAAATAAGCCCATCCGGAGACACCACGACATTACATATATCCCTGTGTCATTATCGCAGATTTTCCGCGTGAGGCAGACCGCAAGGTATCGGTTTTTGTCAAGAAAACAGATACGCCCGAAGGCAAAAGAGCGCCAGCGAGAGAGCCATCGCGGGTCGGAGAAAAAATTGAGAACTCCCCAAAGGGCTAAGCTCTGAGGCAAACCGCAGGGCTTAGTGTTTTTAGCCTTGAGGCAGACCCCAAGGATAAAAATAGAGGCGAATTCTTTCCCCGATTTGCTTGATAAAAATCAAACGCGCGGTATACTCCAGAGTAAAGTAAAAACAAGGAAGGAATAAATCGCCTGCCAGGGGAAAAATGCTTTGAAAAAATAGACGGAAAGAAGGGGATACTCCTACGAATAGAGCCGGCCCTCTAAACGAATAACCAAGGTAAAAGATGAGCGATACGCGAGCGGATAGATAAGGAAATTACGGCAGGCAAAGCCAGCGGTGAAGAAGGCTTAGGCAGTCGTTAACTATGTTTTTGAGGTGTTGAGAAGGTTCCTTAGGGGAGGAGGTTTGGGGAGCCCCCTTTGGGGGCAGATGGTCAAACTTTAAAAAAGAGTCTTACTGTGTGCGGCTTTAACGCTTATAAAGCGTTGAAGCATAACGATTCCGTAGGAATGGTTATGAGCACGCTTCGCTGTATCCTCTTTTTTAAAAGAGGATAAAGGAATAAGTCTCTTTTTTAAAGTGGGTGGCGGGGGGAAAAGCTTTAAAATGCTGAAAGGAAAATCTTAGGAGCAGGGGTATTAAATTGGGAGTAAAAAAGACATTTACCAACTTCATCGAGAAAGTGGCAAATGTCTATACCTTAAGACTCATATCATCAACCAGTTGCGCAAATGGCGCTCCCGCGCTTGCGCCCCTTCAAAAGGAAATTGTGCGTAAAAATGCCTGTTTTCCGTTACACTAAGGAATTAACTTTTTATCTCTTCAAGAATAACTCTTGCGGACTCAACAAACTCATTTGCGTTGTTTTGCATGCTCTCAAGGATTTCGTCTTCAACTTCAGTCTCTGTGCCATACTGAAATTCTTCCCTCAATGCCTTTGCATCGCTCCCCATCAATTCGTCAGTTCTTCTTATCATTGCAATGTACTTAGTATCGAGCTTAATCTTGCTTGTCTTTATAAAATAGTCTGTCGCGTTAATCGTGCATTCCTGATTTCTTGAATCATAGCCAAGCTTAAACAAGATGGCTAATAAAGAATGATACATCGCATAGAAGGCGGCTGAAACAGCCCAATCTCCGAAATCGCCCTTGATGTTATAGTCAACAGCTTTAAGATTATGCAACGCCTTTTGAATATGCTTTTCTGCTTCCTGTATATCCGGTTTAATCTTCCTTAAACCGTGATGCTTTCTTCCGCCTACCTTGCCTTTTTCAAGGCACCAATGAAACTTTCTCTCTCTGTATTATCCACTAGACACCTCTCAATATGTTAATCACAGCATCCTCTCCAAACAATATTACCCCCTTTTTTAGAATACCAGCTATAACCTTATCTTGTTTCTTTATGTTTTCCTTGAAATCCGCCATTGTCATGAGCAAAGGATTGGCTCTTTTAGGCCTTAAGTTAGACAGCTTCATACAAAAGTCTTCAACCGCTTTTGATTTCCCTTTATCAATGATAAACAGGACGTCAACATCCTTCGCGTCTTTACTCTCAAGAATCGAACCGAACAGAATAATTGCCTTGCTTAATTTCTCTCCATCTTTAAAATCCTTGGCGTAAATTGAGGCATGGGAATTTTTTGACAAAGACTTATTCCTGCTTTCAATCAGCACAAGCTCGGTAATATTTTCGGCTTCTTTATTGTCGAGATTCAATACATAGTAAATGCCATTGCCTATCTTCCGGGAAACAAGGACACTCTTTTTCTCAAGCGATTTTAATATTTTGTAGGCACTACCAACGCTTATTTTTAATTCCCTTGATAGCTGGTTTACATTAAACCCATTGGGGATGTTCCTAAAAAGAAACTCTACTATTTTTGTAAGGTTAAGTGGAAACATAGTTATTCACTCCTATTGAATATTTATTCACTTTTAATGAATATATCATATATAAAGTTTCCCCTTATGTCAAGTATTTTAGGCAAGGTTACGCCGTCACTCTCCCTCATCTTCTCCCGGCAGGTACATTTCTTTCTTATCTTGCGTCTCAGAATAATCATCGAAATAAGAAGAACTCCCGTCATCATTTATAATGGTCGCGGAAAGCTAAGTTTCTCGCCTTCTATTTGTTAACAGCCAGGGTTTACCTCAAATGTAATTAGTTTACTGAAATTGAGATAAACCTTTTTACTACCTTTTGTTACAACTTTTACCTCTATGGGAAAAGAAAGCCACAGTATCGCTACTGTGGCTAACATCAAATTTGGCTCCCCGGACTAGTCGATGTTGATAACAAAAATTCTCAATAACAATTATTTGGTAACATCTTATCAATAAATGCGTTACGCAGAAACTATTTATCCCTCGCGGCTGCCTTATACAATATCCAGTCGGAACGGTTTAAAGAAAAACTGAAAAACTAACAAAGTCCTGAATTAGTATTGTGTCTCTCAATTGCCCGTGCCTTCGATTGCCTTCACATTAGATTATGAAAAAGCTACCTGCAAAACATGTGTGGTAGCGCTTTTTTCTTCTTTAGTTTTTGGTTTTACGATAATTTCTACATCGGCATCTAAAGCATTCAACAATTCAAAAAGGTGATCCATTGAAAAATTACTGAGTCTGCCATTCACCAAACAAGAAACTTTTGATTGAGGAATGCCCAGTATCGCTGCTGCTTGCTTCTGGGTCAGACCCCGCTTTTTAATAATGTCCGATACAAGAAACATTACCTGGGCACGAGCCTGCACTCTTTCAGGATGAGTAACGCCGATATCCGCGAAAACATTATCGCTTCCTTTATGTACCATTTCTTTTGTCTTCATAATTTATTCACCTCTCTTATAGTTTGTAGTATAATCCTCTTCCGCGACTCTTAAACGTTGTTTAATTAAATCGATATCCTGCTGCGGTGTTTTAATACCATGCTTTGATTTCTTTTGAAAACAATGTAAAACGTATATCACCTTCTGAAATCTTACCGTGTAAACCGCGCGATATGTGCCACCAGTAAAGTTCTCAACAATCTCTAAAAGGAAAAGGGGTCACACCTATTTTCTCACCCTTTCTTAGGCCTCCCCCTTGGCTTTACTTCAAAATTAACTTGGAATTTTTCTTTTAACTTCTCTGTAAACTCTTTTCCCCCGAATCCTTTTTGTTGCTGAATTACGGTTCTTAGCAAATTCAGCGGGCTATCAGCAGCTGATTCTTGTTCATTAAAAAATTTACTATATTTCTGCCTTCTATCGTCGATTATATTTCTTGTTACTATTTCGTCGGCCTTTCCTTTAAGATTAGCCGCGGCGCTTGAATACGTATACGTTTCTGCTTTTAACACTACTCCCGCTCTTACGGGATTCTTTTCTATATATCTAGCAAACACCCATTCGCTTTCCGGATCAATTATATTTAATTTATAACGATTCTCCCAGATTTTACCGCTCCTCTTGTATTTTCGATTAAAATATTGCGCATAGGTTTGAGATATGCTTTTCATTAGTTGAATTAACCCCTTTTCCTGCTCGGGATAAATCAATAAATGAAAATGATTAGTCATTATACAATATGCGCCTATGCGTACTTTGTTTTTGTTTCCGTATTTTTTTAATTGTTTTAAGAAATAATTCTTATCGCTAGAATCCAGAAAAACATTTTGACGATTATTTCCACGCTGAAGAGCATGATGAGGCAGGTGAGGAATGATATAACGAATCCTTCTTGGCATACCGATAATTATATAAGAGACAACGGCTTCTGTCTATCAGAAAATAGGTGTGACCCCTTTTTTCCCTTTTTTCCAAAAAGAAAAAGAACTACTGCTGCTAACAATATAATAATACGACATTTCTAATTTGGCTTGACATTGAATAATAAAAGACTTGACAGGATCGGTAAATATGTTACACTTGTAACTGATAAGTTACAAGAGGAGCAATATGAAATTCAATGCTTCATTATTAGACATATTAAATTCAAAAACAAAGCTAAAAATCGTCAAGTTCTTATTAACTCATGAAGCCTCAATGAGCGAAAGAGAAATTGCCTCTATTCTAAAAGTGTCTCATATGAGCATTAATAGAACTATGCGGGAGTTATCTGAAGTAAATTTCGCCAATTTTATCACTATAGGCAAAGCGCACCTGTGGAGAGTTAATAGAAAAAGTTATGCTTTTAAGATCTTATCTGAATTTATCAATGGCGTATCCCGCGTAAAGGAACCTTTAGATGATCTGAAAAACACTATTTTAACAAACACTCCTAAAGCCTTAATTAAAAAAACAGTTTTATTCGGCTCGGTGGCTCAAGGCGCGGAAAAAATAGACAGCGACATTGATGTTTTTTTTCTAGTAAAAGACAGTAAAGATAAGGGAAAGCTCGCGCTCGCTCTTGAAAAATTATCAAATGCCTGCCTTGAAACCTATGGAAATAGGCTCTCGCCTTATATATTAACTGAACAAGAAATAAAAAAGAAACCGCGACAGAAATTTATTGCTGAAATTAATAAAGGTATAGAAATATTCTAAAAATGACAAAATATGGCACCGAAATTTAAAACCAGAGATGTGGATAAGTCTCTATATACTAATTACCTGAAAAGGGCGGAAGAATGTTACCGAGCAGCAAGAAATTCTTTTGAAACCCAAGATTGGAATTCTGCCGCTATAAGCGCTATCCATACCTGTATTTCCGCTTCTGATGCCATGTGCATATATTTCTTAGGCAAACGCAATGCCAGCGAAAGCCATAATGAAGCAACAGCTCTTTTTAAAACTATAAAAGCCGATGATGAAGAAATAAACACCAACGCAAACAGGCTGGCAAGAATACTTAGTATCAAAAGTATGGCTGAATATGAAGAGAGATTGGTTTTTAGAACTGAAGCTGAAAAAATCCTAAAGGATTGCGAAAGATTCTTTGAATATGTCAAAGCAAAACTGCCAAAATAACAGCAACTATATGAATTGCTCAATCTACACAAGAGTTTCTACAGGGAAAAGCGTCCCCCTTACTTCCCTGTTTCCAATGAAAAATCGCTGCTAAAATAGCCATAACCAATAGGAACAGCAGTAATGTGCCCCGCCGCCTGCTTGATATTCAAACTCCTCCTGAAGAAGGACGCATTGGACCCTGAGGGCATAAAAATAGCCCTATTCGGAAAACCCTCCCAAATAGGGCTATTTGATACTGCGACGTCTGACGGCAAAATCCGCTGTCAGACGTCAATATGGCTCCCCCGCAAGGACTCGAACCTCGGACATGGTGGTTACAAGTAACCCGAAATTACTTTCGGACTTGGACTATATCTTTGCCATTTCGCTATAAATTCAACGATTTAGGCATCAGGTGCATAGTCTCTGAACCTTCCCACCACAAAACTCAGGCGGGCTCGGCTGCTGATTACCCTCGGCTTTCTGCCTGATGAACAGGCAGGGACGTTCGGGCTTCCAGTACGCCATACTTACCTGGCGCATCCGCCATATCTTATGGCGGACAATTCTCCTGATTTGTCAACTACGGTTTCCCGTAGAAGCTGCGCTTGAGCATGGGTTTCACGATGACAGTTGGCACAGAGCAACATACACTTATCTAACTCCTCCTTGACTTTATGCCAGCTTCTCGTATATCCTTTCTCTGATATACTAAAGTCTTTACCGGAAGAATCATTGTGGTGAAATTCCAAAGCTTCAATACAGGAATTATATCCACATTTCTGGCATCGACCGCCTTTATATTCAATTGCCATCTGCCTGACTTTTTTACGTCTTTTACGGACAGCGACAATTAAATATTCACGGCGTTCTGCATACCGGCGTGTATCCTGCCTTGCCAACGCCACATCCTCCCATGCTTGCCTATCAACCGACCAAGTCGGCCTTCGGCCTCCACAGCCACCCGCTCTACCAGCTGAGCTACAGGGGAATATTTAAAAATTCAAAAAACAAATATCAAAAGTCAAAATTAAGCCTCATTTAATCGAAAGTTATTGTATATCAAGTCAGAGACTAAATCAAGGAAAAAATCACCGCTTACGTAATGCGTCAGTAAATAGGGGAAAATCTCCCCTCGCCCCTCTTTATGAAAGAGGGAACAAAAATTCCCCCTTTGGAAAAGGGGGTTAGGGGGATTTTTAAAAAGAACGCCCCCGTTCACTGTTGCCCGCTTAACGCAGGGCGTTGATTTTCTTTTCTTCTAAAAGCTCGATAAATCTTTGGGTGTAGGCCGGGTTAAGTTGTACTCCGCGGGATTTTTTGAGCTCGGTAATAGCCTCGTCAAGCATCAATGGACTGTTGTAACCCCTTCCGGTAGTCATCGCGTCAAAGGAATCGGCGATGGCGATTATCTGGGCCCCTTGAGGAATCATATCCCCGGATAAGCCGTGAGGGTAACCCTTTCCGTCATAGCGCTCATGGTGATGCAGGATATAGGGTATAATCTTTTCGCAAAATGGCAGGCCCTCCAGAATCTTGGCCCCGTCAGTCTGGTGGCGCTTGATATAGGCAAAATCCTCATCAGTCAGTTTATCCTTCTTATGCAGGACCTTATCGGGCATACCGATTTTTCCGATATCATGCAAGTAGGCCGCCTTATTTATCGCGTCAATCTCTTCCCGGCTTAAGTTAAGCCCCTTGGCCAGCTCGGTAGAATAAAAACCCACCCTTTCGGAATGCCCGGCGGTATAGGGGTCTTTTTCTTCCAGGGCCCGGACCAAAGAATGCATAGTCTGGAAATAAAGCCGCTCGATTTTCTTCTGTTGTTCTTTTATCTCTTCTAAAGCCTTCTCTAATTCTTTGTTTCTGGCGGCCAGGTCCAGGCTCACATACTCAAATTCGTTTCGGGGAACAACCTTTAAGAATTCTCCGGAAGCCGCCGCCCGGATAATCTTATCCTTCTTAGGGTCAAAGATTACCAAAGCGGCCTTACTATCAGAATCGGCGCGTTTACGCAAAGACTCGCAGGTCAAAACTAAATCCGCGAAGCCCTCAAGGTGCTCCCGGGGAAAGTCAATAACACTTACCCCGACCGAAAGCCTTACCGCTTCGCCATCCAGAATAAATTCCCGGCCGGCAATCTCCGCGACAAACAAAGATAAGCGTTTTTCTAAAATCTTTATGCCGGTATTCCAGACACACAAAGAAAGCGCTCCCTCTCCATAGCGGGCCAGCAATGATTTTTTGTCCACGCGCTCCTTGATCACCTCGGACAACATTTTAATTAAACGCGGCAGTGAACGATAATGCTTTTCTTCTAATTGCGGATATTCATTAATATAAATCTGGCAGAAGAGATGCGTCTGCCTCTTGGCTGATTTATCCAAAGCAGTCTCTACGCTGAGCTGAAAATACCTCTGGGTGTAAAGGTTAGTTACGGGGTCAATAATAGCCTGCTGTTTGACCTTTTCCGATTGAATAATCAAAGTTACGTATTTCCAGGCCTCAACCGTAAGATAAGAAATCAGGCTTAAAAAAATAAGGCTGAAGATATCCATACTAAAGTTATAGCGAACCCGCAAAAACACATACCCTGCCGATAGTATCAGCAAAATCATGGTTGAAACCAGGAAAGAGTATATAACCTTCAGGCGCAAAGAAATGAACCCGATGGCTATGCTCAAAGCCAGGAGAATAAATCTCTCGGGCCAATAGGGCATTACCTTTAAGAATTTACCGGACAAAAACATAAGCAGGCAGTTGGCATTGATATAAATCCCGGGAATTTTACCTAAGGGCGTAGGATGAATATCGTGGATTATATCCGCGGTGGCCCCCATCAACACAATCTTGTCCTTAAACAGGGATGAATCCAAGGGTGCTGAGGAATCAAAAAACCGGGAAACAGAGACAGTATTAAAATCGCCTGCCGCGGCCAGGTAATTTATGGGTAAAGTTCCATACTCGCTTACCGGGATACTGAAGCCGTCCGAAAAGATAACCCGCCCTGTCTCATAGCGGATGTCAACAGGTGAAGCGCCCCGAGCCATAGCCAGGGTCTTAACCTCAGCCCCGTAATCATACTTCCTGCCTGCCCGGTTTACATCAAAAACCAGGCGGACTTCCCGCACCCTTAAATCCTGGGAATTAAGTATGCCTTTATTCACCAGGCCGATTCCCGCTGAGGCCAAAGCCAGGATATCCAAGGGCTGGACATATTCGTCGTTTTCCATATAACCGGCCAAGATTACCTTCCCGGATCTTTTAATCTCCTCAGCGAAAAGGGAATCCGCCCCTTCATCAGATTTGCCCAGAAAGGCATGATCAAAAAATACCGCCTTAGCCCCGCCGGCATTTACCGTCTTTAAAACTTCAGCAAAACGCCTGCGGCTCCAGGGCCAGCGCAGGTCCGCCTTTTTAAGCGAATCATTATCAACCGCGATAACCACAATATCTTTAATTTCTTCAGGTAAGACTTTTTGAGCCAGGCTGATATTGGAGAAAAAATCGTTCAGCCGTAAGGCAGGAGCCCCCAGAAAACCAAAATATTGCAAAATAGTGTAAAGAATGCAGGCGAAGGCGATTAACAAAAAAATGGCCTTCAGCGATTCTTCGTTTCTATTGTTGGGCATAGATTAAATTTAACATATATGTTTCCAACTTACAAGAATATTTTCTTTTTGGCCACCCTTGAAAACTTACTGTTTTTATGGTATATTTGTTGGTGTGGAAGGAAAGCTAAGAATATTTCTTGACAAGAGCTGTGCTATCTGTAATTATAAGGAAAAACAGACTCAAAAAAAAGCAATCAAAGGCACCTGATTAGGGGGAAAGGATAAAGATGAAAAAAAAGGCTTTTACTCTGGTTGAAATTATGATCGCCCTGATTATCGTAAGCGTCGTGGTATCACTTTCTATTGTTACCTTTCAAAAGACTATTGAAGCCAATAACGACAAGATCTGCCGCCAAAACCTTAAAGTGCTCCAAGGCGCCATTGAAATTTACACCATTGAAAATAACGCCCTTCCCGCCACACTCAGCTTGCTGACTCCGAAACAAATCTATTTGGCGCATGAAAAAGTAATCGGAAAGCCCAAAGAAAATCGCTTAGCCGGATATTTCAATAACCTGATAGGGATAAAACCTCTGTTCGCGGATTTAGGCAAATATTACGGAAACGACCCCAAAGTGCGCCGATGTCCGGCGGACAAAACTTCAGCAACAGGTATTAGTTCCTATGCTTTAGACGCGGGATCCGTGGGATCAGGAAAAACATTTACTAATACTACTGAATTAACCACTAAAAATACCGGCGCGATTATCTATGATGACCAACCTTGGCATATAACCTATGCCAATGGCATTACCCCAGATGGATATTCCGGAGATATTAGAGACAATCAATCTGCTGCGGAAATCACAAAACAAGTAAGAAAAGTTGCGGAGGAGGATGACGACGAAGATGGTGAATTAGAAAATAGCGAATGTGACTCAAAGTGCAAAGCAGAACTAAAAAAAACAAAACGTGAAAAAGATGATCCTGGTGATGACGATAAGAATGATCGCTGATAACTAAAGGAAATTATATGCGTAAAATATGTTTTTATTGCGGTAAAAAACCTATAGCCGGCAGGACGATGTCCCGCAAGGGCCAATACAAGGCCAAGGGCGGGACCGGAAGCAAGGTCTCCCGGATGAACAACCGCATAATCCTACCCAATCTGCAGAAGGTGCGCGCTATTATAGAGGGAAAAGTTCAATCCGTATTTTCCTGCACCAGATGCCTTAAGGCCGGCAAGGTCACGAAGGCCTAAGCGAATAGTAAAATAATCAGTTTATAGTTGATAACTTATGGTTTATGGCTTTAAAATAACAGCTATAAACTATACACCATTAACTATAAACTATTTTGCCGGGGGCGTGATGCGCAGGTCTTCTATCTCCAGTTGAAGCTGGTTATTCCCATTCCAGGTGTCTAAAGACAGACGATAGGCGATATCTAAGTTCCGCGCGGAATTAACCAAATCAAAATAATTTCCCATCCTAAAACCTACGGCAGGATAAACGCTCCGGCCCTCGGCTTCGCCGCGAGGCGAGCCGTCACTCACCCAGAATTTCAATGTCCCCCGGCCTAAAACTTCCGGCTTAGATTGGACCTTAAGATTAAGACTGGCAAAAATGGGCTTGGGATTACCCTGGCCAAAAGGCTCTAAAGAATCAATCTCCTCTAATAACCCTAAATTTAATCCGGATAAATTCAGGCATGCCTCTACGGATAAACTGGGTAGCAAATCCTCAGGCCTAAGGGTCTTCCAGGCAATTCTATTGATGCTCTCACGGAAATCCCCGATTTTTTCCTTTAAGACACTTAAGCCGCAGGCCTTCTTATGCCCGCCAAAACCCTCCAAGTGGAGACTACATTCGGCTAATCCCTCAAAAAGATGAAAGGTATCAATGGAACGGCCGGAACCTTTACCCAGGCCGTCATTAAAAGAAACAATTATTGCCGGCCGATGGAATTTTGCCGAAATCTTAGCCGCCACAATCCCTAAAACCCCCTGATGCCAGCCATCCTGATGCAGAACAATCACCCTCTCCCGAGCAAGGTCTATCTCAGTATCCATCAGGATTAGCGCCTCATCTAAAATCCTGCCTTCAATGCCCTGACGCTGGCGATTCTTTAAATTGAGCTCTTTGGCTAACGCGTCCGCCTCATCATTTGAATTGGAAATCAAAAGCCTAAAGGCTAACTCGGCCTCACCCAGTCTGCCGCAGGCATTAATCCTGGGGGCTAAAATATAACCTACTGTTTGAGCATTGATTAATTTATTTTTTATTCCGGCTGTATCAATCAACGACCTTAATCCGGGGCGCCGGGTATTATTTAACTTCTTTAACCCTTCCCTGGCTATTACCCGGTTTTCTCCGGTCAAAGGAACCATATCCGCTATTGTTCCTATAGCCGCCAAATCCAGCTCTTCCTCCAGATTTTCATCCAGGAGATACCTGGCAAACTTATACGTTAGGCCTACCCCGGCTAAATCCGGATGGGCATACGAAGAATCCCGGCGCTTGGGGTTAATCACCGCCGAGGCGCAAGGTATTTCATCTCCTGATAAATGATGATGATCAATAACTATCGTCTCGATACCCTGGTTTTTCAACTCTGCTATTTCCCGGAAATTGCTGATGCCGCAGTCTAAGGTAACCACCAAATCAAAACGATTATCCCGGATATAACGAACCGAATCCTTGCCTAAACCATAGCCCTCTTTTAGGCGGTGAGGAATATAATATTCAGCCTTAAGGCCAAACTTATTAAAAGCATTCTTTGCTATGGCCAGCGCGGTGAGGCCGTCAGCATCGTAGTCGGAAAACAGCAAAACCTTTTCTTTATTATCCTTGGCCTTTTGTATCCGGCTCTTAGCTTTATCTATATCGGTCAGGCCGGTAAAATTACCCAGGCAGGAGGCATCCGGTTTAAGAAATTCACCCGCCTTTTGTGCTGTGCTTATGCCGCGGTTTATCAGAAGCTGGGCCAGAAATAAAGATATTCCTAACTCCTGACTCAATTTATTCTGTAAAGGTATATTCGCTTCTTTTATTTTCCAAACTTTCTGCATTATGTTTTCTGGTCTTCTTAATCCGTGTTCATCCGTGTCTTACATCTTCTCGGGAGCTTGGACCCCCAATAGTTTTAACCCTAAGGAAATTATATTCTTACAGCCTAGGATAAGATAAAGGCGGGAATTTTTCAGGCAGGTATCATCCACCAAAACCCGGTGAACGTCATAAAAACGATGGAAACTCTCGGCTAATTCCTGGAGGTAGACAGTTAAGCAATAGGGGTCAAGCTGAAGCTCGACCACCTTGAGATTATGCTCAAATTTAGCTATTCTTTTGAGCAATTCCAGCTCTTCTTTCTCTTTAAGCAGGGTTGCATCCGCCTCCGGCAGCTGGTCTAAGGGAACGCCGGAGTTAGCCAGGATATTAGAAATACGGGCATGGGCGTATTGAATATAATAAACCGGATTTTCCGAACTCTGCTTCTTGGCTAATTCCAAATCAAAGTCCAGATGGCTGTCGGTTTTACGCATCACAAAAAAATATCTGGCGGCATCCACCCCCACCTCATCCATTACCTCTCTTAAGGTAATATATTCACCTTTACGGGTGGACATTGACACCACCTGGCCTTCTTTATGCAGAGTGGCCAACTGGACTATAATGACATCTAAGGCCGACCTGGGCCTGCCCAGGGCCTCAACCGCCGCCTTGAGCCGGGGAATATAGCCGTGGTGATCCGGCCCCCAGAGATTAATCAGCCAATCATATCCGCGCTTAAACTTATCCTGATGATACGCGATATCAGGGGCCAAATAGGTGTAGGAGCCGTCAGATTTAACCACTACCCGGTCCTTATCATCCCCGAATTTAGTCGAGCTAAACCAAGTTGCCCCTTCTTGCTGGTAAATAAAGCCTTTTTCTTTTAAAAATGAGATTGCCGTATCTATGTCCCCGGACTTCTCCAATTCGGCCTGGCTGAACCAGGAGTCAAAACGGACCCTAAAATCCTTAAGCTCCGCGCGGATTATCTCTAAAATCCTTTTTACCCCGTGTTGCCGGCAATCTTCCAGCGCTGTTGGCGCGATAAATCGCGCCGCTACTCCGGCCTCCGGCGCTCCCAATAATTCTCTGGCTAAATCAATAATGTATTCCCCCTGATAATGATCTTCAGGAAATTCAATCTTTTCGCCCTGAAGCTCCTTAAGGCGCAGATAAATAGAATTACCCAGGATATTAATCTGGTTTCCCCAGTCGTTGAGATAATATTCTCTGGTGACATCATAGCCTAAAAACTCTAAGATGTTAGAGAGGGCATCCCCCACCACAGCCTGGCGGCCATGGGCCACGGAAAGCGGACCGGTGGGATTAGCGCTGACAAACTCAACCAGAACTTTCTTCTGTTTCTTAGGATATGATAAAGGAGAATCTTTGGGGCGGGTTATTTCTTTTAAAAGCGAATAGAGATATTCCCGGGAAAAATGAAAATTGACAAAACCGGCTCCGGCAATATCAATCTTCTCAATTAAATCACTTAAATCGGAACGGGGTATTTCCTGGTTAAGGCAGGCTGCTAATTCCTGGGCGATTTCCCGCGGCGCCCTCTTTAAAATAGAGGCCAGCTTTAAGGCCACGGAAGTAGAGATGTCGCCGAAGGCTTCTTCTTTGGGAACCTCTAAGAGGCAGGGCTTTATTTTAGCTAGGGCTTCGCTGGGAAGCCTTAGCCTTTCGCGCAGTACTTTTTCTAACAGTTGAGCCAGGAGCCCTTCGAGTAAGTCTCTTGACATCTTTTTTGGGAAATTCCACCGCCGGGCAAAAGCCCCAAAGCCGGTCTAGATTATAGAATTCTCTGATTTCCTGGCCTACAAATATATGCGCTATCACATCGTAAAGGTCAAGAAGTATCCACCCGGAATCTTCCCGGCCTTCCTGAGCCTTTACCACGGCATGCCTTTCTTCCAGGGCCTGACGGATTTTATCCGCTATTGCCCCGGCCCGAACCCCGGAAGATGCCGTAAGGATAACAAAATAATCACAAAAATTACAGACCTCATCCCGGCCCGCAAGCGCCGCGACATCGGTAGAATCTGATTTAGACATATCCAGGATTTTTAAATCCTCGGCCTTATTGTCTAAAGCGGTCCGGGCAACTATATACGCCTTCTCTAATGAATCTATTTTTCTCTCCTGATTTTTACTACTACTGTTCTGTTACCTTAATTTCGGATACCCTTATAAAGTAATTTGTAGCGGTTGCCGTAAGGCAACGGATATTATAGGGTCAGCGGACGCTGACCGCTACAGGTTGATCCCTATAGGTTGAATGCATAGAACTACAGCAACAACCCACTACTTTGTCAAATTAGTTTTTATTAGTTTGACAGCGCGCTATTTCTTACCCAAAATCTTATACATTCCGGTTGAGCAATCCACGCATTTTCCCTTCATTGCCTTGCGGCCATTCTTCATGGTTACTTCTTTGGCATCGGCAATTTCCTTAGAAGCCTTACACTTCATGCAATATCCTTTTTCGGCCATTTTTAACCCCTCCTCGATTTAAAAATCTTAAAATTATTAACCCTAAAACCAACGACTCATAATCGTAACATAACCGCATTTATCTGTCAATTGTTTCTTATATTTCACCCACAATCTCCTCAATTAAATCCTCCAAGGTAACCAGGCCTAAGGTCTTCTGATTATCATCCCTTACTATGGCCATCTGGATATGTTTCAGCTGGAATTCACGCAGGAGCTCATTCACCCGCTTATTGGCCGAAACATAATAAGCCGGATGAATTAAATCCGTCGTAACCACTAAACCTTTATTCTTCCAGACATACAGCAGGTCCCGGGCGTAAATTATCCCCACAATAGTATCCACCGAACCCTCGTATACCGGAATCCGGGCATGGCCTTCTTCAACCAGGATATCTAAAAGTTGTTCAGGATTAGAATTCTTATCAATGGCAGTGATTCTTTCCTTAGCCACCATTACCGAACCCACCTTGGTATCCCCGAATTCAAATATCCTATGCAGCATCTTCCTTTCCTCATCCGATAAGACCCCTTCTTCTTTTCCGATCTCAATCATTAACCTGAGCTCCTCTTCGGTGATAAGCGGAGAACGCGCCTGCGGCTTTTCTCCGAAGAGTCTTAAGATTAAATTGCTGGTCCCGATAAAAAAGTTTATCAGAGAATCAAAGGCCCGGATAAAAACTTCTAAGAACGGGGCGGTATACAGAGCCGTCTTCTCTGAATAGCGAATAGCTATGGTCTTGGGGGTAATTTCACAAAAAACCAGGATAAACATTGTCACTAAAAAGGTAGACAGCGCCGCTCCCCAATTAGGGCCGAATACGCTCACGAGCATAACCGTAACTAAGCTGGAGATAGCCACATTCACAAAATTATTGCCGATTAATATGGCCGCTACCACCCGATCGAGCTTAGTAACAAGGCGCAAAACCGAATTCGCGCCTTTTACTCCTTTATCCGCTAAATGCCTGGCCCGAATCTTATTCAGGGAAATATGGGAAGCCTCAGCCGCGGAGAAAAAGAAAGAAATGACCGCCAGCGCGATCAGGATAATAACCATAGGCATGGAAAAGAGTATGTGCATTATTTAGTTTGGTCGGTAGTAATAAGAATTATTTTAATAAAGAAGAAATTTTGTTCTTTTCTTCCTCAGACTGCGGGCCAATCAGGGCAAGGCTTAAATTGTTATTCTTAAAAATATCCCGGGCTACTCTCAATAAATCCTCAATAGTTACCTTATGTATCTCAGCTAAAATATCCTGGGCGCTTTTTATCCGGCGTAAGGCGCTTTCCTGCTCTCCCATCCAAAACATATGGTCAAGGGTATCCTCCAGGCTCATCAGGAGCTGGCCGGTATAATATTCCTTGGCCCGGGTAAATTCGTTCCGGGAAACAGGGTATTGAGCTATTTTATTCATCTCTTTAAGTATGGTGGAAACCGCGGAAAATACCTTACGATTATCCACACCGGCGTGGATAAAAAATGCCCCGGTGTCATAAAAATGCCGGTGCTGGGTGCCTATTTCATAGGCCAGGCCTTTTTTCTCTCTCACTTCGTTAAACAGGCGGCTGGACATATTCGCCCCCAATATGATATGTAACAGCCCCACGGCATGCTTATCCGGGTGCTCGCGCGGACAAGAAATATACCCCATCGCCAAATGACTTTGTTCAGTCTGCTTGTAAAAGAATTTTGACCGGGAATTGTTCTGACTTAAGCTTACTTTTTTGAAATTTACCGGCGGTTTTGGCTTGGCCTTGGAAAATATTTTGGTAATAAGCCCAAGCACTTTCTTATGTTCAATATCACCTCCCACCGAGAGGACAATATTTTTAGGATGATACAGTTTGCCGTGAAAATCAGTCAATTGATTCCGGCGCATCGCGCTTACTGATTCTAGTGTCCCGGCAAGGTTCATTCCCAAAGGGTGCCCCGGCCAGAGCAATTCATCCAGAAGTTCATTTACGTATGCCTGGGGAAGGTCGCGATACATCTTAATTTCTTCTAAAATAACCGATTTCTCTTTTTCCAGGTCTTTGAGGGCCAAAAGCGGATCTAAAACCATATCCGAAAGAACATCCAATGCCAAAGGCAGATGCTTGGCGATAATCTTGGTCAGGTAACAGGTAAATTCCTCGGAGGTAAAGGCATTGAGCGAACCGCCTACGCCTTCTATTTTTTCCTTGATTTGAGTGGCGGAATATTTCCCGGTGCCCTTGAAACAAAGATGCTCCAACAAATGGGCAATGCCCTTATTTGACCCATCCTCATACCTTCCGCCCGCGCCTATCCAAATCCCTAAGGCCGCGGAGTTTCTTTGCGGCATCTTATAGGTAACCAGCCTTAGGCCGTTATCTAATTTAGATTTTTCGTACATTTTATCAGCTATCGGCTATCCGCTATCGGCTTTCAGCTGTGTGCTGACAGCTGAAAGCCGGTTACTCTTTCTGCTCTCAATTATACAGAGCTTACTAACCCCTGAATAAACCTGCCGGCCTTTTTTATTAAATCCGACTGGCCTAAATTATCCTTAATCAGCTTAATCAACGCGCTTCCCACAATCGCGCCGTCAGCAATCCTAAAAACCTCGGCGATATGTTCCGGCCGGGATATTCCAAAACCAACGCAGACCGGTTTTTCGGTACAGCTTTTAATAATCCGGATATTCTCTTTTAAATCCGAAGGCAGGCTTTGCCTTGCTCCGGTAACCCCGGTCAAGGAAACATAATAAATAAAACCGCTGGATACTCCAGCGATATATCTCATCCTTTCCTTTGAGCTGGTAGGAGACAAAAAGAATATGGTCTTCAGGCCGCGTTCTTTAGATAAAGAAACCAACTCCCGGTCTTCTTCAGGGGGAAGGTCAGGGATAATTATCCCGTCAACTCCCGATTTTAAGGCCTCCCGGACAAACTTCACCGGCCCAAAAGATAATACTGGATTATAATAACCCATCAGACAAATAGGTATTTGGGTATTTTTTCTCAAAGACCTGACTAAGGAAAATATCCGCTTAAGATTAATTCCTTTTTTGAGGGCGTAAGATGAAGATTCCTGGATTACCGGGCCGTCGGCCAGAGGATCAGAAAAGGGCACCCCCAACTCAATAATATCCGCGCCGCGGCTTTCCAATTCCAGAACTAATTTCTCGGTGGTCTTTAAGTCCGGATAGCCGCAGGTGAGATAGATAATCAGCGCCTTTTTGTTTTTTGCTTTCAGCTCTTTAAATTTCTGATCAATCCTATTCATTTTATAACTTAAGATGTTCTCTGATTATTCCGATATCCTTATCGCCTCTTCCGGATAAACAAAGTATGGCTGTTTTCTTAGTCTTTATCTTTGCGGCTAATACTTTAAGGTAATATATGGCGTGGGCTGTTTCCAGGGCCGGGATAATCCCTTCGGTTTCTGACATTAGCTGAAGACCTTCTAAGGCCTGGTTATCAGTAACGGCCGCGTAACTGGCCCGGTGAATTTTCTGGTAATAACTGTGTTCCGGGCCTACCCCGGGATAGTCAAGGCCGGCGGCAATGGAATGGGCAATGGCGATTTGTCCCTCTTTATCCTGCAAGACCTTACTTTTTGAACCGTGTAATACCCCCACTCTTCCCTTATTTAAAGTAGCGGCATAGCTTGAGGTATTTAAGCCCAGTCCCGCGGCCTCCACCCCGATAAACTCCACCGGCTTATCTTTAAAGAAACAATGAAACAGGCCCATGGCATTGCTTCCCCCGCCGACGCAGGCAACCAGATAATCCGGCAGACGGCCTTCTGCTTCTAAAATTTGTCTTCGGGCTTCTTGTCCGATTACGGCCTGAAAATCCCTGACTATCATCGGGTAAGGATGCGGCCCGGCTACTGAGCCGATCACATAATGGGTATGCCGGATATTGGCCGCCCAATCCCGGATAGCCTCATTCATCGCGTCTTTAAGAGTCTTGCTTCCGCTCTCAACCGGAATTACCCTGGCCCTAAGCAGTTTCATCCGAAAGACATTCAGCTCCTGCCGGTGAATATCCTCCTCGCCCATAAAGATATCGCACTCCAGGCCAAACATCGCCGCCACCGTAGCCGTGGCCACGCCGTGCTGGCCGGCTCCGGTCTCAGCAATAAGGCGGCTCTTACCCATGCGCAAAGCCAGCAGGGCCTGGCCGATGGTATTGTTGATTTTATGGGCTCCGGTATGCAGGAGATCTTCGCGTTTAAGGTAGATTGTAAGCTTACCGCCTAAATACTTAGTTAAATTTTCGGCCCGGTATAAAGAGGTTGGCCGGCCGCAGTATCGCTTTAAATAATAATTTAGTTTTTCTCTAAAGGCCCGGTCTTTTTTTGCCCTGCGGTATTCCTTCTCCAGGGCATCCAAAGCTGAAATCAATACCTCAGGCACAAACCTGCCCCCAAATCCGTTAAAATGTCCGTGTTTGTCAGGTAACATAGAGTAGAAGCTGGAAGCTGAAAGCTGGAAGCTGGAAGCTGGAAACTGGAAACTGGAAACTGGAAGTTCCCCAAACTACCAACTTCCAACCTCTAACTACCTATTTTGTAGGTTGATAACTGTTTAATCCGTTTAAGCATATTAGGATGGGTGCTCATTACCTCTAAAAGCCTCTCCCCGAAGCCAAGATTAAGCTGTTTCGCGCTTAAAGCGGATAATTCGTAAGAATCAATGGTTCCGGATTTATCTAAATCTAACTGGCGAAGCTCTTTAAGTTCATTAAGAGCGCAGGAGGGGTCATTGGCAAAAAAGGCCTTAAGCCCTTCAACCTCTTTGAGGCTTTCTTTGCTTGCCCGGGCCGAGCCGTAAACCAGCTTATATAAAGCTGAAGCTAAATGGTTAGGAGCGGCACCCAAATCAAGGGCTCCCCGGTCGGCAAAATATTCCCGTATCCTTGAGGCATACAGCACTAAAAGATTAGTAATAAAGTAAAAAACCATCGCCGCTAATCCGATTAAAGCCGAGTTGGCTCCGCTTTCCCGGCGGCGATTTCCGCCGGACCACAAAAGACTAAAGGCTACGCGGTATAAAATTATCGGTATAACTGAAAGCAGGGTTATGGTTAACACATCCCGATTTTTAAGATGGGACACCTCATGGGCTAATACCGCCTTAAGCTCTTCTTCACTGAGTAAGTTCATAATCCCGCGGGTAACACAGACCCTTCCGTCACTGCTCCAGCGGCCAAAGGCAAAGGCATTGGGGATGCCGATATCGGCAAGGGCGACTCTGGGCATAGGTATCTTGGCTGAACGGGACAAATCTTCCACCATCTCGTAAAGCTTAGGGTATTCAGATTTTCCCACATACTTCACCCGCATACTCCACTCAATAATCTTCGGGCCGATCATATACTGGATAAAGAGCATAACCAGCGATATTGCCAGATAAAACCAGAAATTACCTATCCCCATCCCCGCGGCTACGGCTGAAATAATTCCGTAGAGAATAGCAAAGAGAGTAGTAACCAGAAACCACATCCTGAATTTTAACCCAAATAACGACATATTAATCTACCTCCTTAATGAGCAGATAACTTATATCGCACAAAAAGTGCGATATAAGTTATAGCGAAGCGTCTGCGAATTAATCCCGCCAGAGCGAGGTAAAATTATCGAAGAGAATTTTACCTCATCTTGCGAGGCGGGGTAACAATGAGCAGAACCTATTATAACAAACCTTTTTATCTTTTCAAGGATAACCCAAAATGGGGTTTAACCGCCCAGCGCTGTCTTTACGGATTTTAAAAAAACTACCGGGGGCATCCTATGCTTCACTAAACACTCGCTGGCGCCCAGATCCTTAACCATTTTTACTTCTTCCGGAGAATCCCTTCCGGTTATCACTATAACCGGAATATCTTTATAAAGGGGGTCTGTTTTACAGACGCTCAAAAAACCAAAACCGTCCAGTCCGGGCATAATCAGATCCAATATAATCAGGTCTATTTTTCCGGTCTTAAGCAGGCTCAATCCCTCATTTCCGTCTGAGGCCATAATTGTTTTATAGCCGGCGCCCTCCAGGGTAGAACAATTTATCTCCCGGCTTAAACGATTATCATCCACAACCAATATTTTCTTTTCCATTATTCCTCGCGCGGGGCGCGCCGCCACCTACGCTATCGGGAGCTTTCGCGCGACTATTGTTATATCTTTTTTATCGGCCAGGGCGAAGGCCTCCTTCTGATCCAGAAAAATAGTCTTCTCCGCCTCAAAGGCCAAACAACTGCCGCGAGGTAAATTCCTGACTGTCCTGAGGCCCACCACCGGGACATCAAAACGCATATCCTGATTGGGCTTGGCGGTCTTAACCAAAACTACCGAGGACCGGGCTAAAGATTTTGCCCGGAGAATAGTATTATCCGTTCCCTCTATTGATTCAACCGCTAAAATTACTCCGTTTTTAACACAGACACTCTGGCCGATATCCCTAACCCCTAAGTGCCTGGCTATTGTAAAGCCGAAAGAGATATCCTTACCCTCTGTTTCTGTTGGTTTCCTTTTGCTCAAGACCCCTTCCTTAGGCATATATTTAGCCAGAAACGCGGTTGAGGCGATAAGCTCTAATCCCGCTTCCTGTAGTCTCCTGGTAAAGGCGTTAAAAATGGTATCCGCGCGCCGGTCCTCTATTTTACCGAAAAAATCCCGGACATCGGGATTAGACATAATCTTAGGATTAAAGAGAAAATAAGGATTAATCTGGCCGGCCATCGCCGCTTTGGATACGCCTTCCTGTTTAAACTTAGCGGCTATATCCTTAAATTCAGTAACCTTAATCCAAAAGAGCTTAGCCGCGTATTTTTTCAGGCACCTTCGGGTATTTCCCTTAACGGCAATAGCGATAACCGAATAACCTAAATGAGCGGCTTCCTGAGAGAATAGAATCGGAAAATTGCCCCTTCCGGCAATAAGACCTATTTTTTCCATGCTTTGGCCTTTCCTTGATTGCCTGCCCCGCGCTATCCCATCAATAGTGCTCCGTGACATAAATACTTGATAATCGAATGAATGTCACTTCGCACTTCCGCTAGGGGGGCAAGCCCCCCTTCGGCGCTCACTTCGTTCGCTGAGCACCCCCCAATCGTGGGGGACGGTCTCCCCCACACCCCCTTACTACATTGTGACATAAACTAATGTCACAATGTAGTAGCACAGGAAAGGAAAGCCTATTTTAAATTTGGCGAGAAATTATTGAGATTCTTCCTGTGGCGCGCGGTTTGCCTTGGCAACTCCCCGCGAAGAAGACTTTATGAAATCTAATAAATAAGCGGCTTCAGGACTTTGGGGAATGTCCTGCCTGGCTTTTTCTACAGCGCTGGCCTTGTTCAGGCCAAGGAAGAAAAGTATTTTGAACGCGATTTTTAACTCCGAGATAATCTTGGAGGAAATCTGGGCCCGGCGAAGTCCAACCAGATTCAAACCGTAAACCTTAGCCGGATGGCCGTCACAAGTAGAGAAAGGCGGAATATCCTGAACCACTTTGGAACAGCCGCCGATAATAGACATCTTACCCACCCGGGTAAATTGGTGTATGGCCACCAAACCTCCGATAACAGCCCGGTCTTCTATGGTAACATGGCCGGCCAAGGTAGCGCAATTTGCCAGAACACAATTATCCCCCACCACACAATCATGGGCAATATGCGAATAGGCCATAATCAGGTTGTTACTGCCCACCTGAGTCAATCCTTTTTCTACTGTCCCTAAATTAATGGTAGTATATTCCCGGATAATGTTATTCTCGCCGATTATTAATTTAGTGTCTTCGCCTTTATATTTTAAATCCTGAGGAACGCTTCCTATAACCGCCCCATTAAAAATCTGGCATCCGGCTCCGATAACGGTACTGCCGTCAATCAGACAAGAATTACCGATTTTCACCCCGGAGCCGATTTTAACCTTGGGCCCGATAACGGTCCACGGCCCGATTTCTACATCGCCGGAAACCTGAGCTTCTGGAGCAACTATCGCTGTTTTATGTATCATTTTTAATTATCCACCAGGGCAAACATCAGCTCGCCTTCAGCGGCTACTTTACCATCCACATAAGCCTTACCGTAAACCCGGCCGGTCTTGGATTTAATTCTACCGGCGATAACCTCAATCACCAGCTGGTCTCCCGGCAAAACCGTCTTTCTGAATTTTACCCGGTCCACTGCCATAAAAAAGGCCAATTTCCCCTGGTTTTCTTCGGAAGAAAGCATCATTACTCCTCCCACCTGAGCCATGGCCTCAACGATTAAGACTCCGGGCATAACCGGCCGGCCGGGAAAATGCCCAACGAAAAAATTCTCATTCATAGTTACATTCTTGATTCCCACCGCCCGCTTCCCCTTCTCCATAGAAATAATTTTATCCACCAGAAGAAAGGGATAACGGTGAGGAAGTATCTTCATAATCATTGAGGTGTCAATTACTTCATCGCTCTTAGGAATATAACCGGCGGATATCCCCCCAAGCTCAAAGCGCGCCTTTTGCTGCCAAATTTTCTTAACTAGTTTTAGATTAAGGGAATGCCCGCTCCTGATGGCGATTATCCTGGCTTTAAGCGGCACACCTAACACATAAAGGTCTCCCATCAAGTCCAATATTTTGTGGCGCACGAATTCATCGCCAAAACGTAATGTATTATTGATAACCTCATTCTCGCCGACCACCAGGGTATTCTGATAATTAGCCCCCCGGCCCAAGCCTTTCCCCTGCAGGTCATCCGCTTCTTCTTTAAGACAAAATGTCCTGGCCCGGGCAAGCTCACTCTCAAAGGCTTCCGGGTTCAGGGTTAAATCCATATATTGGGACCTAAGAAAAGAGTGATTATAATTTAAGGTATAGGAAATTTTGTAATCATTATCGGGAAGGGCTACAATCGTCCCGTTTTCATCCTGGACGCTTATCGGTTCTTTCAGGGTGTAAAATTTTTTCGGCGCGTCCTGTTCTATTATGCCCGCTTTTTTAAGCGCCTCTAAGAAATCAAGCCCGGAACCGTCCATCCCGGGTATCTCGTTATTATCAAGTTCTATCAAAAGGTTATCTAACTGCAATCCGGATAAAACCGCCAGAAGATGCTCAACCGTATGCGCCTCAGAATCATTTGCCCCTAAGGAAGTGCGGCGCATACTGCTCATAGACTCTAAAAGATTCCGGCAATCTACCTTTATTACCGGCTTCTGGACCAAATCTAAACGTATAAAATTTGTTCCGGTATTTACCTCAGCCGGCTTAAATGTCAGGTTAACCTTATTGCCGGTGTGTAAGCCTACTCCTGAAATTTTAACCGGACTCTTAATTGTCTTCTGCATAAGTTCCATTTACTTCTCCAACTCCTCCAGGCGCTTCTTCAGGGCTGAAACTTCCTCATAAAGCCGCGGCAGTCTCTGAAGGCAGGCATTTACTTTTTTGGCCTCACTGTGCGGCCTGGCCGGATACCCGGAAACAAAGGTATTCGCGGGAACAGATTTGGTAACCCCGGCCTGGGCGGCGATTGTGGCGCCATCCCCGATTGTAATATGCCCGACTAAACCGGCTTGACCGGCTAAGATGGCGTTATTTCCGATAACCGTGCTTCCTGAAATACCTACCTGAGATATAATTAATGTGTTTTCACCGATAATCACATTATGGGCAATTTGAACCAAGTTATCAATCTTGGTGCCTTTGCCCACAATTGTCTTATCAAAACGCGCCCGGTCAATGGTAACATTGGCTCCTATCTCCACATCGTCCTGTATTTCTACGGTACCTATCTGAGGGATTTTTTGATGCGTGCCGTTAACATTGATAAAACCAAACCCGTCTGAGCCGACAACTGTTCCGCTGTGAATTATTACCCGGCTGCCGATAGTTATCTTCTCCCTTATTGAGACATGAGGATATATAACACAATCATTGCCTATAGAACTACCGCAGCCGATAAAACATCCGGGATAAATAACCGTCCGGTCTCCTATTACCGCGTTATCATCTATTACCACATAGGCGCCTAAAGCCGCGTCTTTGCCTAAAGATACCTTCTTGCCGATGATAGCGCTGGGATGAATTCCCGCGGGATGACACGCCTGGGATGGACAGATATGAGAAACTACCCTGGTAAAGGCAAGCGAGGGATTATCGGTCTTGATTATCGGCTTAGGGAGCGAACCAACATCCTTGGAGGTAATGATAGCCGAGGCATTAGTCTCATCTACCAGGCTGCCGTAGCGGGAATTAGCCAAGAAAGTGATATCTCCCGGCCGAGCCTCTTTTATTCCGCTGACTCCGGTTATGACGGTATCCGGATCCCCCACTATCTCCCCGTCAATAAGCTTGGCTATTTCAGATAAAGTACTTTGCATGTTTATTTCAATACTTCAATTACACTTAATGATTATTAAAATTATTTCCCGGAAGGCGCCTTGACCTTTTTATAATTCGCCTGGAGCATTTCTAAGACCTTATCGGTAACATCATTAGCCTTATTGGTATAGGCAAATACCCGGTCGTTAAAAATCATGATATAACCTTCTTTTTTGGCAAACTGGGCTGTGGCCTCTTCTATATCTTTAGCTACCTCTTTAAGCCGGTCATCGCCCTCTTTCTTCAGGCCGGTTTCTTTGGTTAAAGTAAAATCACGCGCCGCCTTAACCTTATCCTCCAGATCCTTCTGTTGTTTTTCCTTCTCGGCTTCGGTAAGAAGATTAAGCTTATCCTGAAGCTGTTTTATCTCGGAAATCTTGACATCCCGCTCTTTTTCATAAGAACTGGCTTTCTGCTCAAGGCCTTTGGAATATTCCTTGGTCTTTTCGTATTCATCAAAAAGCTTCCCCACATCCACCGAACCGGTCTTCTCCCCCGCGGCATGAGCCTGGCCTAAAGATAAAAAACTAAACACCGTTATAATAACCGCTACAAGCACTTTTCTCATCTTTTCTTATCTCCTTTTATCAATAATTGTTGTTAACTTTGCGTCCTCCGCGGTGTAAGATTTATTTAAAAATATTTTTGCGCCTTGGCGTCTTAAAAGCCGTGGCTTAAGCTGAAATGAAACCTGCCTTTTCCCTTGGCGGGCTCACCCGGTTCTTTGTTTAAGGGCCAGCCATAATCCAATCTCATCGGCCCAATCGGAGTTTTAACCCTCACCCCAAAACCAAAACCTGATTTAAAATCTCCGGAAGCAAAATCAGACATTTTTCTCCAGACATTACCCGTATCGTAGAATACCGCCCCCTTAATGAAATCAACAATGGGATAAAGATATTCAATGTTGCCCACCAGCATTGAATCGCCTCCAATAGGATCCTTGGACACCGGGTCTATAGGCCCGATTTTTCTTTCGTGATATCCGCGGATGCTATAGGCGCCTCCGGCGTAAAAACGCTCATAAATAGGAACGGTGCCGGAATTAGCGTAGGCATCGGTTAATCCGGCGCGCAGCCTCAATTCCAAGACCGAAGAATTAAATAAACCAAAATATTTACTGTTGGCGGTGGTAAACTTGACAAAATCCTTATCGCCTCCGAAAGGCCCGCCGGCAAGTTCAAATGTCCCGGCTAAGACATAGCCCTTGGAAGGGCTAAAGATATTATCCCGGGTATCCCTGGTTAAGCCAAACTGCATTGAGCTTATGATATTTGTTCCTACCTCTTTTATCAGATCGGCTGTGGCATCGCTGGAGGCGTTGGAAATATCCACCTCTTCTATCTTATACATCGTATCGGCCCTAAGATATTCATTTAACTCTTTTCCCAGGCGCAGGTCGCCTCCGGTTCTTTTTTCGCCGTAACCGTAACCCACATCGGTTTGCCTGACGCGGGCCCTGCGATAAGCGTCAAAACCAAAAGACACCGGATAATCCCACATCCAGGGTTCGGTAAAACTCATCTCGAAATTAGAGGTAATTGAACCGAGTTCCGCCCGAAAACGCAGATCCTGGCCGCCGCCGGTAAAATAAGGAAAATTCTTCCAGTCAAAATTCTTCTGGGCTATCTCTACAAAACCTATCAGGCTGTCTACCGAGCTGTATCCGCCGCCGAAACTGAACTCTCCGGTCTTGGACTCTTTTACATCCACGACCAGATTCCTCTTACTTTGGTCGGGAGAATCCGAAGGCTCAATATCATACCCTACCTCCTCAAAGAAACCCAGATTCCGCAGGCGCTCCTTACTGCGTTTAAGCTTATCCCCGTCAAAACGCTCACCCGGGTATATCCTCAGCTCCCTCCTGATAACCTTATCTTTAGTTTTTATATTCCCCCGTATCTTAACCTTGTCCACATAGCCGATTATTCCCTCATCTATAGAATAGGTAACATCCACCCGGTCAGTCTCCGGATTTAGATAAGAACTCTCAGAAGCCTGGGCAAAAATATAGCCCTGATCAAAATAGAGGCTCTGGATATCAGAAGCGCCTTCGTGCATGCTCTCCGGGCTGAAAACCTTACCCGCGCCTAAGGCCTTCAGGGATTTAATTATCTCATCCTCGCTAAAAACCGTGTTACCTTTGGCGCGCACGCGGCCGATGGTATATCTTCTTCCCTCTTCAATCCTGATCACCACGAACATCCAGCCTTTTTTTGCCCCGTAACCGGTTTCGTAATCAATTTTGGCGTCGGTGTAGCCTTCCCGGCGGTAAAAAGACTTTAATCTTTCAATGTCATCCTTTAAAAGATCCTCTTTGTAAAAACCCGAACTAAAAAAACCCGCCCGGCGGCTTTTCATCAGCTTAATCAACCTTTTGGTTTTTAAATTTTTATTGCCGCGGATATCGAATTTTTTTATCTTCATCCGGGCGCCGGAATCAATGGTAATGGTAAGAATTACCTTGTTGGTCTCAGGGCTGATAACCTGGGCTTGAGTTATCCGGGCCTCAGGATAGCCTTTCTTAACACAGGCATCCTTGATTGTCTGAAGGTCCTCTCTTAATTGAACCTCATCCAGATACTGACCCTCCTTAAGCTTAATAGTTTCTCTTAATTTCTCTTCACGGATTATCCGGGAAAAATAACCCTTGAAAACAATTTTTCCGATAAGCAATTTCTCGGTAACAATTATGAACACCTTAAGCCCTTCCTCAAAATTTTGGGTATCTATCTTGATGTCGCTGAAATAACCCAATTCATTGACCCGTTTAATATCCTCACTGATAATATTAGTGGAATACAGCGAACCCGGACGGGTCTTAATTTTGGAAAGAATAACCGCTGAACTAATGAACCTGTTGCCTTGAACCTCAATAGCCGTAACCTTCTTCTCGACAGGCGGTTCGACTCTGCTCACCGCAGGCAGGCTTTGGGCTGATTTTAAAGCTGCTTCAGGCGCGCCCGGGTCTACAGCGGCCCCCAAGACAGATCTTTCTTCGGCTGTCTGATTAGCCGAGCCTTGCGAATAAGCTGTTCCGGACAATAAACCTAAGACGCCGATGATAAAAACCAATAAACTCTTTATTCTCATATATTTTATTATAGTGAATTACACTTCAAAAAGCAATTAAATTATTCCTCTCCCGGCCGGGCCATATTCTCAAATCGGGCGTACTCCTTAACAAAAACCAGATTAAAGGCTCCTACCGGGCCGTTACGCTGTTTGGCAATGTTTATCTCGGCCAGGCCCTTATTCTCTTCGGTGGGATTATAATATTCTTCGCGCATAAGCAAAACCACCACATCCGCGTCCTGCTCAATCGCCCCCGATTCCCTGAGGTCGGATAACTGCGGCTTATGGTCGGTGCGGCTTTCTACCGCCCGGGAGAGCTGGCTTATGGCAATCACCGGAACATTCAACTCTCTGGCCAAAGCTTTCAACGAACGCGATATATCGGAAATTTCCTGTTGTCTGTTCTCAATCTTATTTGAGCCGCGCATAAGCTGAAGATAATCCAAAACAATCATCTTAATATCGTACTGAGATTTCAACCTCCTGGCCTTGGCCCTTAATTCCATTGCTGAAATAGACGGAGTATCATCAATAAAAATAGGGGCCTCGGAAAGTTTACCGGCGGCGGCGGTTAATTTCGGCCAATCGGAAAGCGATAAAAAACCCGTGCGCACCTTATGGGCGTCAACCCTGGCATGAGAGCAAAGAAGACGCTGAACCAGCTGCTCTTTAGACATTTCCAAGCTAAAAAACGCGGTAGGCACTTTTTCGATAACCGCGGCATATTCCACCATCCCTAAAGCCAGCGCGCTTTTACCCATCGAAGGCCGGCCGGCGACAATAATCAGGTCTGAAGGCTGAAGGCCGGCGGTCTTGATGTCAAAATCGGTGTATCCGCTGGCTATTCCGGTAACATGAACCTTCCTCTGATAAAGCTTATCAATTGCCTCAATAGAATCCTTGATTATTTCCTTCAGGGGGACAACCTGGCCTGATTTGCGCTGATCCCTGATTTCAAAGATAAGCCGCTCGGCGTCATCCAAAACCACATCAGTATTCCCTTCAGCGGTATAGGCATCGCTGATTATCCGGGTAGAATTACTGATTAAAGCCCGCAAGGTTGCCTTTTCCCTGACGATATGGGCGTAATGCTGAATATTGGCCGCGGTAGGGACGGTATTAACCAATGAGGCTATATAGCTGGGCCCTTCAACCTTATCCAGGATATTCTGCTTCTTCAATTCCTCACAGATGGTAATAATATCAATGGCCTTATTCTGATTAAACAACCCCAGTATGCAGTTATAGATGCGGCGGTGGCTGTCTTTGTAGAATAATTCCGGAGATAAAATCTCAATTGCCTGGGCAATGGCTTCTTCGTCAATAAGCATCGAACCTAAAACAGCCATTTCAGCTTCGAGATTCTGGGGCGGGAGTTTTTCTAAGATAAGTTCCTGAGGCATCGATTAAATTCAAATAACAAAGCACAAAATCCAAAATAATTTCTAAACACCAATACCAAAACAAGAGTTTCGGATATTTAGGTTTTGGATTTATTTTGAGCTTTGGATTTTGTCATTTGTCATTAAATTTACTTCCTGACTATCCAAACCTTGATTGCAGCGGTGACCTCAGGATGCAGTTTTAAATCCACAGTATAGGCGCCTAAAGACTTTATCGGTTCAGCCAGGAGGATGTTTTTCTTGTCAATATCATACCCTTCGCTCTTTAATAATTTCTCAAGCTCTTGAGCGTCAATGCTTCCATAGAGTTTATCCTCGGCCGTTGCCTCCCGGGTAAGGGTAAAAGACTCAGTCAGAAGTTTCTTAGCCAGGCCCTGGGCCTCTTTTTTATTCTTTTCTTCCAAGACAGCCTTAGAGGCCTCTAATTTTTCCTTAAGCTTTAAGTTTTCTTTGGTTACCGCGAGAATAAGCCCCCGGGGAAACAAAAAATTCCTGGCATAGCCGTCTTTGATATTAACCACATCCCAGGCCTTTCCTAATTTTTCCACATCCTGCTTTAATATAACTTTCATATATTCTCCACTTCTTTGATTTTAAATACTACCGCGCTAAGTCCTTACATACGGCAATAAAGCCATATACCTGGTAAGTTTAATTGCCCGGCCTAATCCTCTTTGATGCTTAGTGCAGGCGCCAGTTGCCCGGCGGGAAATCATCTTACCTCTTTCGTTAATAAACTTTTCCAGCCTTTTAGTATCCTTATAATCAATTGCTTTAACATTCTCAATACAAAAACGGCATACTTTCTTTCTGGGTAAACCGAATTCATTTTCTTTCTTTAGCGTAAATACCTTGCCTTTGACATTCCTGCCGCCGCCGCGTCCCGCGCCGCGTCCCGCGCCGCGGCCCGCGCCTGAGCCGGTGCTTCTACCGGCAAAACTTTTTTTAATCATTACACTCCCTCCATCTACGTCTACGAAATATTGTCTTCCTGTAAAGAATCAGAATCTATCTGCTGAGGACTTACTTCTGATATAACATCCGCGTCAGGCTGGGATTGCTCCCTTGCTCCTGAGGCGCCTTGAGACGAACTTAAAAACTGCACCCTCTCCGCCCGGACCTCAACCACACTGCGCTTGCCTCCGGTAGCATCTTCCCAGGAACGCGACTGCAGCCTTCCCTCAACAAATACCGGAGCGCCTTTACGCAGATACTGGTTGCAGACTTCCGCCTGTTTATCCCAGGCTACCACGGTAATAAAACAGACCTCTTCTTTAGACTCCCCTGTTTTATCCTTCCAGCGCCGGTTTACCGCCATCCTTAAATTAACCACCGCGGTGCCCTGGGGAGTATAACGCAGTTCGGGATCCTTAGTAAGATTTCCCATTAATAACACCTTGTTAAAATTAGCCATTACTTGCTCCCTCCGGCTGAAAACCGTGATTAACAGGGAACGGTTTTAAACCGTTCCTTACGCGGCCCTGGTAATTAATATCCTGAGGATATTCTCATTAAGCTTATAAATCTGCTTTAACTTCAAGATAGCGGAAGCTTTAGCCTTAAAGGTTATCAGATAGTAAAGGCCTTCCTGAAACTTTTTTATAGGATAACCAAGTTTCCTCTTCTCCGACCAAATCCCGGAGGTTACTATCTGGCCTTCATTTTTAATTATCGCTTCATCCAACTGAGCGAAAGCTTCTTTACCTTGCGCCTCATTTAGGTTCGGCTGCAATATAAACATTGCCTCATAATTATTAATCATTACTTTCTCCTCTTATTATCAGTTATACTTATTCATCGCTGTTTCTATCCCCTCTTTCAGCCAGCATACAACCGCCTCTTTCGCCGTATCCAGGGCCTGACGGATTGTCTTTTTTTCAGAGGAAGAGAAATCAGTCAATACATAATCGCTTACATCCTGATTTTTTTTTGGTAAAGATACCCCGATGCGCAGGCGGCTGAATTCATTTGAACCTAAAACCTTAATAATGGAATTCAACCCTTTATGGCCTCCGGAGCTTCCCTTGGCCCTGATTCTTAACCTGCCCAGTTCTAAACTTATATCATCGCAGACAACCAGGATATCCCGCGCGGTGAGCTTATTTATTGTTTTCAGCTTCAAGACGCTCTCACCGGAAAGATTCATATAGGTAAGAGGCTTGCATAAGATAACATCTTCTTTATTAAAAAAAGTTGTTGTCCGCATTGAGCGGCTCTCTTTGTCAAGCTTAAACTCAAGCAATAAATCTTTGACCAGACCGTCAAGGGCCATAAAACCCAAATTATGCCGGCTGTTTCTATATTCCGGGCCGGGATTCCCTAAACCTACAACCAGCTTCACCTGAAGCCTCATGTAGTGACAGCACAATGTGCTGTCACTACTTCTTCTCTCCCGGAGCTGTCTTGGTAGAGGCACCCTCCGCGCCTTCGGCCTTTTCCTTCTTCTCCTTAATCACTTCAGGCTCAGCCTTTGCCCCTGCTGCCAATGCTTCTTCAGCTGTTGGCGCGGCTTCTTCCTTGGTCGGAGCGACCACCGCCAATACTGTCGCTTCAGGGTCATTAAACACCTTCAAGCCTTGAGGGATAACCAGATTCCGGACATGAATAGAATCACCCACTTTTAAAGCGGTAACATCCACCTCAACTGATTTGGGTATCTGGGTAGGCAAACACTCAACCTCAATCTCCCAGAGGACATGGTCTAATACCCCGCCGTCCTGCTTAACCCCGACAGACTCACCCTTGGCGGCAACCGGAACCTTTACCCTTATTTTTTTAGTCAGAGAAATCTCATTAAAATCAATATGCACTATATCGTCGGTGACCGGATTATGCTGGATCTGCTTGATCAAAACCGCCTTGTCTTCATTTTTCAGGTCTTCTTTTATCCTCAGGTTCAAAACAAAAGACTCACCATGATGCGCCGACATCAAATTCACAAAATCCTTTGAACGCACCTGTATGGTAAGCGTTTTTCGTCCCTCGCCGTAAACCACTGCCGGGATAATTGCCTGCTTACGCAGACGATTAACCCTGCCTGTGCCCCTATCTTTTCTTATTTGCGCTTCCAAAATTATCTCTTCCATATACCCTCACTTCGTTCGGGAGAAACCAGAAAATTTTTCTAGTTACTAACAACTGGTTACTGGTTACTGGTTACTAATATTTATCACTAATCAAATAATGAACTGACTGATTCCTCACCGTGAATCCTCTTGATTGCCTCGCCAAAAAGTTCGGCTGCCGATAAAACCTTTATCCGGATATTTTTCTTAGCATCATCCAAAGGAATGCTGTCAGTAATCACCAACTCTTTAAGTTTTTTGCATTTCTCTATCCGCTCAAGGGCCGAACCGCAAAGCACGCCGTGAGTAATTGCCGCCCGGATTTCCTTGGCCCCCCGCTGGCTGAGAATCTCTACCGCCTCAATCAGAGAAGAACCGGTAGAAATAAGGTCATCAACCAAAAGGACATTTTTGCCTTCAACATCACCTAAGATATGCACTGCCTCGGTGGACTCCGGGGAAATCCGGCGTTTATCCACGATAGCCAGCCCGGCCTCCAGCCTCTTGGCATAAGCCCTGGCCATTTTAATACCGCCTACATCAGGAGAAACCACCACCAAATCGCTAAGCTTCAACTTTTTAAAATACTCCACCATCACGCCCACGGCAAAAAGATGGTCTAAGGGTATATCAAAGAAACCCTGAATCTGACCGGCATGCAGATCCATGGTTAAAACCCGGTCTGCCCCGGCCACAGTAATCAGATTAGCTACCAGCTTTGCCGTAATAGGAACTCTGGGCTGATCCTTGCGGTCCTGGCGGGCATAGCCGTAATACGGCATGACCGCGGTGATCCGTTTCCCGGAGGCCCTTTTTAGGGCATCAATAATAATCAGGAGTTCCATCAAGTTGTCATTAACCGGAGTGCAGGTCGGCTGGACCACAAATACATCCTTACCACGGATATTTTCTTCTATCTTAACCCTGATTTCTCCTTCGCTGAACTTTCCCACCAAACATTCAGAGAGCTTGATCTTAAGATACCTGCAGATTTTTCTGGCTAATTCCGGATTGGCATTACCGGTAACTACGGCTAATTTATCCATAATAATAAATTAAAATATCAAAACTCTAAACCCGAAACTCTAAACTCTAAACAAACTCAAATGTTTAAAACTCAAAATCCAAAACAGAAAAAGTAGAATATGAAATTTTCTATGTTTTGAGTTGAGGGTTTTGAATTTGTTTAGGATTTAGGATTTTAAATTTTAACGGTCTGGCCGGCACACCTGCCACCACTTCTCCGGCCAAAACATCCTTGATTATCACCGAACCACACCCCGTAACCGCCTTTTTCCCGATTTTAACCGGAGCTCTTAATATCGTATCAGAGCCGATAAAGGCGCCCTCTCCTATAATCGTCTTCTGCTTATTCTTGCCGTCAAAATTGGCCGAAACTGTGCCACAGCCGATATTCACCGCTCTTCCCACCACGGCATCACCCAGATAACTGAAATGCTTCATCAGGGTATCCTGGCCAATACGCGAACGGACTATCTCGGTAAAATTGCCAATCACCGCTTTATCTTCAATCCTGGTGCCCGGCCTTAAATGACAAAAAGGCCCGATTGAGCAGAATTTTTTAATTATAACATCCTTTTCAATAACTGTAAAGGGATAAATTACGGTATCCTGGCCTATTTTACACCCTGCTTCTATATAGGTAGTGTCCGGGTCAATAATACTAACCCCGGAGGCCATAAAATTGTCTAAGATCCGCTGGCGCATAATCTTTTGAGCCTGAGCTAAATCTATCCGCGAATTTATCCCCTGGGCCTCCCGGACATCTTCGCTTAGACATAAAGACTCAATAGTCAGCCCCTTGGCCGCCATTATTTTTATGGCATCGGTGAGATAATATTCCTTCTTGGCGTTATCCGGTTTTATCCTGGCTATGGCGTTAAAAAGAATATCCTTTCTAAAACAAATTATCCCGGTATTTATTTCTTTGACCCTTTTTTGCTCCTCGGAGGCGTCTTTTTCTTCCATAATAGCCCGGACTCGGCCGTGATTATCCCGGATAATCCTTCCGTATCCAAAGGGATTATCCATGCGGGCGGTCAAAATAGTAGCCGAGGCATTGCTGGAAATATGCGTCTGGATAAGCTTCTTTAAGGTTTCGGCTTTTAAAAGCGGCTGGTCCCCGTAAAGGATCAATAAATTTCCGGAGAAATCTTTCAGGGCGCTCTCTGTTCTTCGGACGGCATCAGCAGTGCCCACCAGCCTATCCTGATATACGCTCTTGGCTCTATACTCAGCCAGAAGGCCTTGCAATAGTTCTCTACCGTGTCCGGTGATAACAATGGTCCGGTCCAATTTAAGGGTTTTAGCCAAATCCAAAACATAGGCCAGCATCGGCCGGCCGCAGAGAGGATGCATCACCTTGGGAATTTCCGACTTCATCCGCGTCCCTTTACCCGCCGCTAAAATTATCCCCGCGAATTTATGTTTCATTTTTTTGATTGGCTAATCTCGAGATTTACTCAAGTTTATCAATTCACTCTTATCGCCCCCGATTAAAGCCAGCTTCTTTACCTTGCTCCAACGTTTAATCTGTTGTTCACGTTGCTCTGCGTCCAATCTATCCTCAAAAGGCTCTTTATACAAAACTTCTCTTGGCCTGTTGCAATTCGTGTAATGTCCGCCTTTACCTTGCGCGTGTTCCTTAAAGCGTCTTGCGATGTCATCGGTAATACCTGTATAAATTGCACCGTCTTGACATTTTAACATATAAACATACCACATATATCCCTCGACGCGCTCCTCACTACGTTCGTCGCTTGCTCGGGATGGTTCGCCGCTTACAAATGGTGAGCAAGCTCCGACGGCAAATGCCGTCGGAGCGCGTCGAACCATTGCCCGGTGAGGGCTCGAACCTCAACGCCGAGATCCAAATTCTCGTGTGCTACCATTACACTACCGGGCAGATTTTTCACGATAACAGTTTATGGTTGATGGTAGGGGCAGGTTCGGAACCTGCCCCTACGGATAAACTATAAACCATAAACTATTAACTACTCTTTAACCGCTACGCGGGGTCCCTTTTTCTTTTCCTGCTCGTAGGCCTCAATGACCTTCTTTTGAAGCTGTTCCCGGAAAATCTGGGTTATGGGATGAGCGATATCCTTATGTTCAGCCTGCATATCCGAGGCCTGAGACTCACCTGTAATCGGCTCCGAAACCAAAGGAAGTTGAGCCGCGCACTGGTTACAGTATTTACTGCGGATTTCATTACGGTAGCCGCACTTCGGACAGGGCTGTTTTATTTTACGCGAAGGCATAGCGATGAATAGACCGCTGGAGCCCTCGATAACTTTTATATTCCTTACCACAAAAGCATCATCAAATGTAACCGTGGCGTAGGCCTTAAGTTTTTTATCCACTGAATCTTTTAAAAATATTCTTACTTCGGTTATTTCCATAGCTGTATCCCTCCAGTTTTAAGCTTTTTTACTTTCTTAACACACGTTAAACGGCGGTTTCCGCGACAAAGACCTTGAGATTCTTAGAACGCTTCAAAATTTTAGCTATTCTCAACCCCCCCTTTCTGCTTCCCACCATCCCAAAGACCGCGGAGCCGGAGCCGGACATCAGCGCGTTTTTGAGTCCTCGCGCTTCTAAATTCCGCTTAAGCCTGCCTACTTGAGGATATCTTTTAAAAGTTACTTCCTCAAGGCGATTGAATAAAATATCTTTGACGCGTAGGGACGAACTACCGTTCGTCCCTAGATTTTTTATCCTTGATGAGCCAAAGGCTTTTTTATTTCCTGTCTGTTCGCGCGATACATCTAAATCCCGGTATATTAGAGCGGTAGAGACATTTAATTTAGGAACGGCTATCACGTGCCAGAGCTTCTTTTTAAAACCACTCCAGGGTTCTATCCGCTCTCCCCTTGCGCGTCCGATTGCCAAAGGATAATTATAGACAAAAAAAGCTACATCGCTACCCAGGCGCGAGGCATACTCTTTTAATTCTTCAGCGCTTAAACCTAAATTCCAGAAGTAATTTAATCCTAAAAGAGTACTGGCGGCATTACTTGAACCACCGCCTAAACCCGCGCCTACCGGAATACGCTTTTTTATCTTAATCACCAAGCCGGCAGAGATACCAAGGTCTTTCTTTAAAAGCTCCGCGGCCTGATGCGCTAAATTTCCTGAGCCTTTAGGTATATCCGGAGAATCGGTTTCTATTCTTATGGAATTACCGGGAGCCCTTTTTATAACTATTTCATCCGCTAAGGATACGCGTTCAAAAATTGTCTCCAGGTTATGGTAACCATCCGGACGTTTATCTAAAATCTCTAAGTAAAGATTTAATTTAGCGTAAGATAAAACCTGGACCCCGCCGGGGATTTTTTGTATTCTTTTATCCGCTTTAAGGCTCACCGGCGATTTTTTCTTAATCATTTCAAGGATCAAACAATCTTTCCACAGGCACTAATGATATCCTCAACCGAAAGCCCGTATTCCTTAATCAGCTCATCCGGTTCTCCGGACTGTCCATAGCGGTTCTTTACCCCTACGCGTATAACCTTGACCGGCAAATTCTCAGCCACGATTTCATCTACCGCTGACGCCAACCCGCCCATCACCGTATGTTCTTCACAAACCACAATGCCTTTGGTTTCCCTCGCCGCTTCTATTATTGCCTGAGAATCAACAGGCTTTACGGTATGCATATTAATCACCCGGCAACTGAGGCCTTTTTCTTTGAGACGGCCTGCCGCCTCAAGAGCGGATTTTACCATTATTCCGCAGGCGATTATAGTCAGATCATTTCCCGGGGTCAAAATTTGGGCTTTACCGAATTCAAAGGTTTTATCCGCGGTTATCGTGGGAACCTTGGGCCGGCCTAATCGGACGTATACCGGGCCCGGAGTAGTATAAGCCGCGATTACCGCGTCGCGGGTCTGGGGCCCGTCAGCCGGGACAATAATCTTCATGGTCGGGACTATACGCATCAGGGCAATGTCCTCTAAAGCCTGATGCGATGCCCCATCCGGACCCACGCTCACCCCGGCGTGAGTAGCCACAATCTTAATGTTAAAGTTATTATAGGCAACGGTATTTCTTACCTGATCCCAGGCCCTCCCGGTGGCAAATATGGCAAAGGTTGAGAGAAACACTATTTTTCCGCAGCTGGCCAGGCCGGCGGAGGCGGCCACCATATTCTGTTCTGCCACCCCGAAATTAACAAACCTGTCCTTAAATTCTTTGGCAAAAAGACAGGTGCGGGTTGAGCCGGAAAGGTCAGCATCCAAAACCACAATATTAGAATCTTTCTTACCCAGCTCAATTAAGGTCTGTCCGTACACATCGCGCTGATAAAGCATTTCCATAGTATTGATTATAACAGTTTAATGTCGAATTCCTAATGACGAATACCGAACTAATGCCCGATTCTATAAATGTCCTAATGCCTAAAAATTATTTCAAAAGGCATAAGTATGGACCTTAGTCATTTAGGAATTAGACATCCATTCGTCATTCGGATTTCGTCATTCGACATTTTTATTCAAGTTCTTTCAGTGCTTTCTCCGCCTCTTCCTTGGTGGGGGCGCGGCCGTGAAAATCCAGGACATTTTCCATAAAAGAAACTCCCTTGCCTTTTATGGTGCGGGCAATAATAATAGAAGGCTTTCCTTTTATTGTCTTGGCCTCCTCGTAGGCGCTGAGTATCTCTCTGATGTTATGCCCGTTTATCTCTATAGCATGCCAGCCAAAAGAGCGCCACTTATCCGCCAAAGGCTCTAAATTCATAATCTCCTTAGTGCATCCGTCAATCTGAAAGCCATTATAATCAATCATCGCGCAGAGATTATCACACTTATAGTGGGCGCCCGCCATGGCCGCTTCCCAGACATTGCCCTCCTGGGTCTCGCCGTCTCCCATCAAACAATACACCCGGTAAGATTTTTTGTCCATTTTAGCGGCCAAACTCATTCCCAAAGCCACGGATAAGCCCTGGCCCAAAGAACCGCTGGCCACCTCTACTCCGGGAACCTTACGATCCGGATGCCCTTGAAGTATCGAGCCCAGCTTACGCAAAGTCCAAAGATGCTCCAGAGGAAAATATCCTAATTCCGCCAGCACCGCGTAAAGCGCCGGACAGCAGTGGCCCTTAGAAAGATGAAACCTGTCTCGATCCGGCCACTGAGGATCCTTAGGATTATGACGCAAGACTTTAAAATAAAGGCAGGTCAATAAGTCCGTGGAAGAAAGGCTTCCTCCGGGATGACCCGAACCGGCCTTAACCAGCATTTTGATAATCAGCCGGCGCGTTTCCTTAGCCTTATCCTCTAAAAGCCGTATTTCCTTCTCCTCAATATCCATTCCTGCTTTCTCAACCCATTCCTGCGCCTCGTAGGCATAGGTGTAAGAATGGGTTATTTTAGTTTCTCTAACTTTTCTTTTAGCTTATCTTGCGCGGGATTAAGCTCTAAAGACTTTTGCCAGGAGGCCTGGGCTTTATCCTGAGCTCCCTTTTTAAAATAGGCATCCCCAAGATGTTCGTATATCAGCGGGTCGAAAAGCAAAAGGCTGGCTTTCTCCAAATGCTCAATCGCCTTATCCAGCTCATTTCTTCTAAAATAAACCCAACCCAGGCTGTCAATATAAGCCCCGTTATCCGGTTCAATCAAAATGGCTTTTTTGATTAACTCCTCAGCCTCGTTAAGCTGGCGGCCATCCTCAGCATAGAGATAGCCTAAAGAATTCAGGGCGTTAGCGTAATCCGGCTTGAGCTTTAAAACCTCTTTAAATTTCTCTACTGCCTCGTCTCTTTTACCGCTCTCCTCTAAAAGAGCCCCCAGCAAAAATACCGATTCATAATCATTTTTATCAATATCCAGGACGAGCTTATAAAGGTTACTCGCCTCCGGGAATTTCTTCTGCTGATAATACAAGCCGGCCAAGGTCTTAAGGATATCAACATTCTTAGGGTCAGCGCTTGAGGCCTTTTTCAAAACATCCTCATATTCCTGGACTGCCTTATCCGAAGAATTCTGGATGGTATACAGGAGGGTTAAAAGCAGCCCGGTTTCTATATTATCAGGGTCAAGCTTTTTTGCCTCCTGAAGTTCTATGAGCGCGTTAGGAAAATCGTTTTTGCGGATAAGATTCGCGGCGATGCGCACCCGCGGCGCCGGGATATCTTTTTCTAAGGCCAGGGTTTGTTTATACTCGGCAATTGCCTCATCAAATTTATTCTGGTTTTCATAAAATAAGCCCATCATATAATGGGCTTGAGCCTGCGTTTGGGATTTTTCTTTCAAGCCGCCGAATCCAACGGCGCCTTCAGATACATTAAGCGCCTTATTCCATAAACGGCCTGACAAGGATAGAACGCACGCTGTTACAAAAAACCAGATTAAAAACCTGACCACCCTAGTGCTCCGTAACATAAATTCTTAATAATTATAGGAATGTTCCGTCGCACTTCCGCTAGGGGGGCAAGCCCCCCTTCGGCGCTCACTATGTTCGCTGAGCACCCCCCAATCGTGGGGGACGGTCTCCCCCACGCCCCCCTAATATACTGTAACATCTAAAATTAATGTTACAGTATATTAGGCTGCGACATTACTATTACTCAGGCTTTTCTATAAGTTTATTTCTTTTTAGAAAGCCCGGTTATCCCTCAAGCAAGCTGTATAGTATCCCCGTGGCAAATTGCCGCGTTGTCAAACCGTTAAGAACCGGTTTGACAACGCGGCACCAACCTTCTTTTAACCCCAAGCTCTCTTCTTTAAATGTCTGAGCTTACGACGCATCTTTTTTCTTTTATGCGTGCGTATTTTTTGTCTTTTTCTTTTTTTACCGCAAGGCATTACCTCGCTCCTTTCAGTCGCTCGGAAGATTACAGAGAACAAATTACAGAAAAATCTTCTGCTCTCCGTTATCAATATTCACTTTTATTTTCTATTATTTTAATATATCAGCTTATTCAGCGGATACTCGATAATCCCTTCGGCTCCGGCCTCCTTGAGCTGGGGAATTATATTACGCACAACCTTTTCTTCAATTATAGTCTCAACCGCCAGCCAGCCTTCCTGAGCTAAGCCGGATACCGTGGGATTTTTTAGGGCTGGTAAAATACCAATTACCTTCTTTAGGTTTATCCGCCTTACGTTCATCTTCAGGCCAACCTTGCCCTCAGCCTGGATTGCCCCTTTCAGCAAAAGACAAATCTGTCGCATCTTGGCTTTTTTCCAGGAGTCTTTGTAAGAAGCCTTGTTAGCGATAAACTGGGTAGTGGAGAAGATTATCGCGGTAATTTCTCTTAGCTTATGCGCCCGCAGGCTTCTGCCGGTTTCAGTCAGCTCCACAATCGCGTCCACTAAACCGGAGGCCACCTTCACCTCAGTTGCCCCCCAGCTAAACTCCACATCAGCGTTGACTTTATTTTTCTTTAAAAATTTCTTGGTAGCGTTAACTAATTCCGTGGCAATAATTTTTCCCTCTAAATCCTTAACGCTCTTTATATTTGAACTCTCCGGCACCGCCAGCACCCAGCGCACCGGGTTCAAGCTCTGTTTGGCGTATACCAACTCCTCTACCCGCACTACATCCGAACCGTTCTCCAATATCCAGTCATTTCCGGTAACCCCGCAATCCAGCGCCCCGTCCTCAACATAGCGGGACATCTCCTGGGCCCGTAAGAGAACCGGCTCAATTTCCGGGTCGTCAATGGAAGGCAAATAAGACCTTTCGCCCACATGCACATTAAAACCCGCCTTCTTGAACATACTAAAGGTAGCCTCTTGCAGGCTTCCTTTAGGCAAACCAAGTTTTAATATATTTTTCATCTTTTCTTGGTGTATAGGAAATTATATTCAGTTACCTATATTAGATCCTTCAGCCCTTCGGGCTTCAGGATCAAGAAAAATCTGCCAAAAGTCTCTGCCCGCAGGACAGATTTTTCTTGAATTAAAATCTTTTCCCCGATTTCTCTTAAATATAAAATCTTAACAATTATACAACCCATAAATCAAAATGTAAAGTAAAAAGAATATTGTTGCTTTTGGCGCTTTAAAAGGTATAATTATAAACTATGTTAAAAATATTGCGCCAAAAAAAGCGGGCCCAGAAAATAATCCTCTCTGTAATGGTCGGGGTGATGGTCTTCGCCTTTGTGCTTTGGGGAGCCGGGTCAGGAAAGCAAAACTCTAAAGAATCCAACTATGCCGGAGTGGTCTTTGGCCGCCGGGTTTCTAACCCGGAATTTAGAAAAATACGGCTTTCCTGCCTGAATGACCTCAAATTCAGGTTCGGAGAAAATTATAATGTCCTCCTGCAATTTGTTGACCTGAATAACCAGGCCTGGATAAAACTCATCCTGCTGGAACAGGCCAAAAAACAAAAAATCACCGCGTCAAACCAGGAGGTAGTTGATGAGATTGCCTCTAATCCTTTATTTTCTAAAGACGGCAAATTCAATCAGGATGCCTACGGCAGGATAATCCGTTATTTCCTGGGCAGCCAACCCCGCGAATTTGAAGAACAAACCCGCAATAACCTTATTATCCGCAAACTCTATGTCCAGGCCACCAAAGATATTACCCTGACCGACACGGAGGTCTTGGAGGCTTACAAAAAAGACAATGAGACCTTAAACGTCCATTATATCCAAACTAACTCTAAAAACTTTCTCTCTGATATAAAAATAAGCGAAGATGAACTTAAAGACTATTACCAGAAAAACTCAAACCAATTTAAACGCCCTCCCACGGTCAAAATTGAGTATATAGGAATCAACTACCCCCCGGACTCTAAAGAGGCCCAAAGAATAGGCATATCCGAACAAATGAATAATCTCTATCCCAAAATCAAAAAATCAAATGATCTTAAAAGCTCTGCTTCCGGAGATATTACCTATCGCCAAAGCGGCTTCTTTGCCGTAGATGAGCCGGTGGAAAATATTGAATCCGAGGAATTTTATAAATATTGCTTCAACCTGAAAGCCGGGCAAATCAGCCCGGTAATCCATACCGCTCAAGGCGTCTATATCCTGCGGGTAACCCAAAAGAAAGATTTCTATATCCCGGAATTAGCAGAGGCAAAGCCTAAAGCTGAAGAAGCGCTGAAATTAATCAAGGCTAAAGAAGAAGCAAAAAATAAAACCGAAGATTATAAGAATAAAATTGACGGCTACCTCCAGAATGACCCTGCCATAAACTTAAAAAAAGCCGCGGAGCTCTTAGGGGTAGAGTTAAAAACCACCCCCGCTTTTAAACGCGATCAAACAATTCCGGATATGGATATAGACAAAAGTATATTAAATTCCGCCTTTGATCTTAAGCCGGGTGAAATAAGCCCGATTTTAGAAGACGCCAAAAGTAGTTTTATTATTGAGCCGGATAAATTCACCGGAATTGACCAGGATAAATTCAAGCAGGATAAAGCAACCTATTCCGATAATCTCCTGGAAAGAAAGAAACAAAATATCTTTAACACCCTGCAGAGCGAACTGATCACCCAGGCCAACCTCAAGCAATACATCACTTCCTCAACCGCCTCCCCGGAAACAGCCGACCAATAAAAATGGCGGCCCGCGTAATCCAAACCACCATTACTATTGCAAATTCCGGGTTTAAGGTTTTCTTATAAACACCCTGACGGCATTGTGGTCGCCGACAAAGGAAATATTTATAACCCCGCCTTCTAACTGAAAGATTATCCGGTTACGAATATTTATCCGAATCTCCCAATAATTTTTATAAATCTTTTTCAGACCCAAGCCTTCGGGTTTCTGACGGCTGCCTAAGAAAGAGAGAAAATTATTTATAGCCGATACGGTTTTTCTTTGGGCCGGGACATCCAGCTTCTTAAAAGAGCGGTCGTAGGAACTAAGATAATTTATAACCACGGCTATTTCACGCGCCACGCATCAGCCTGCGGGAATGCGATTTAGCCTGTTTTATGTCCCCATAGCTCTTATACGCGCCTTCTTTTAACTGTTTATTTACCAGCTTATCAAATTCCATCCATTCATTATCGCTCAAAAAGTCCCCTTCTCCGGCGCCTCTGACTATCATATGTCTTAAGATCACGCTATCGCCCTGCGGCTTGAACTCAAGCAAGTCTCCGGGGCGGATGCGCGCGGTCCTTCTTACAGCATTAGGGATGGTAACCGTGCCTCTTTCAGAAACCACAGCCATATTCTTCATGCCAATCATAACAATATCCTCCTTGTTATCTAACAATAATTATCCGCATTACTGCATTTCTACATATAAGTATAGCATACAATACAGCTTTGTCAATTACCAAATAAAAACAGGGTGGTTCTCTCTTAGAGAACCACCCTGAAGAATGACTTTCAGCGAGAAATCCGCTTAACTCAGCCCCACCTTTTGGTTGTTAGGCATGAGGACGAATTTACCGGTGTCTACAATTACCAGGGACTCCCGCAGTTCCGGGCTGGTTTCTAAGTTCTCCTCCTCAGCCAGGCGGTAGATCTCGGCCAGACAGACTAAGAGGTCATCCTGCTTTTCCTCAATCTTACCTTTCTGGAAGCAGGCGGCCAGGTATTCCTTGACCCGCATCCCCGAAGGCACCATCCCGGCCTTGACCATATCGCGCAGGGAGTCTAATTCCTTATCCAGGTCAATCCTCTCTAACGCGCTGCTGGTTAAAGTAGGCAAGCCAAACCGCAAATCCTTAAAACTCCCCATCGGCTGGACCAGATAGTTCATAGTCCGGAAATCAATACCACCGGCGTTTTTAGGAACAGACTTAGAAATTGTCTCCATCGAGGAAGAAGCCATAATCTCCGCTATCTTTTCATCTACTATTTCCGGCAGGCTCTCATTTCCTTTATGATTCTGAATAACGTAGCCTATAATTTCTCCTGTCTCTTGCATAGTAGGGTTACGGTCAATCTTTTCCCGGAATCTTTCCACAATATATTTTACATATTTCTCACTCGCAGCACCCGTTTGCCCTACGATTCTCTTTACTACAGCCTCCGCATCAATTTCTAGCTTTTCCCAAGCTTCCTGGAACCGTCTTAATTCTGAAACACTGCCACTTAATGTTACAGATCGCCCTCCCGACCATACCTTATATCCTTTCGGAAGAATATCAAACAAGGACTTCTCGCTGGAGGTGCCTTTTTTGTAAAGAATTTCCACAATCTCATCTATATCTTTTCCTTTTATTCTTGCATCCCTATTGTTAAAAATATTTAAATACATTAAAATACTATTAATATCTTTACGAATATTCGGAAAAGCGTCATTATTAACATCTATGCTATTCAAGGCGTTAGAAAGTATTGTTTTAATATCCTCCACCCTTACCCACATATTCTGTTCAAGATTCTTTCTTAACTCCTCGCTTTCTTCAAAAGAGAAAAATTCCGCAGGCTTTGCCTCCATCAGCGCTGAGCCGGCCCTTGCTTCATTCTTTATAATATTTTCTTTGCCTGGGCGTTCCGGAGAATTTGAGGAGACTATTTCTACTATTGTTTTATCGCCTATGGATTTCACAAGAAAAAGATTTCCGGAGTTATGTCCTTTCGGCATTTTATAAAAAATATTAACAACATCAAGAGGGTGCTCTCCATTATTATGGGTTATATTCTTACCCATTGCGCTGCTTGAACCAGTAATCCCCCCGCTGACATAACTCCTGATCACCTGGCCGGTAGGGGTGGAGATGTCTTCCTTAAGGTTGTATTCGCCTTTTTCAAAGGACTTCTTGTATTCGTTGAAGTAGGTTGTCTTGGACCAGGCCTCCTTGGAGGTGAGGTTGTTGAGGTTGTGGCTGTCAATCAACTGGGAGTATTGGCCAGGTTTGCCGCTGAAAGTATCCTTAAACCAGCGGGCCATGACTAAGGAAAAGAATACCTGTCTTAAGGCGGCGTATCTTTTAGAGGTGTTTACCTCTTTGGTTAATTTAGGGATAATCAACTCTCTAATCAGTTGGCTGGAGTATTCGTTCAACTCTTTCATCCGGGGGTCTTTGAAATTATATTGCTGAGAGCTGAGAGCTGAAGGCTGAGAGCTTAAGTAGTCATGCTCCAGCATCACCTTCATATTGGCCTTGAAGATATAGGCCGAGTCTTCGCCTTGCCTTAGGATTATCTCACCCGGGACTATCCAGGGACGGGTGATGGTGGGGATGGTGATGTTTTCGGTGCCGAAGAGTTCTCCGGCTTTCTTATAAAGCTTATCCCAGTATTGTCTGCCTTCTGTGGTCTGGGGTGAGGTGAAGCCGGCAGTATCCTTCTTTAACTGCAGGTCTGACTCCAGCATTATCTTACCCATATCGGTCTTTTCTAACTCCGGGTCAATTATCTGGTCTTCGGCATCCGGCCTTAGGTTTACCCAGAACTTGTCATTAGGCAGGGCTAATCCTATCTGGAAATACTCCATCAGGACCTTGGTCTTTTCCTGTAGGGAACGGTCGCGACCGTTCCCTACCTTAATATCCTGATCATCCCCTTTATCTAAAAGAAGCTGGAAATTATCAGTAGCCGCATCGTAAGATAAATAGCGCATATGCAGAGGACGGAACCGGTCTGCCGCAACAGCCGGCATTGAACCCAGGTATTGGGCCATATTCAGCTGGGCTACGCCTTGGGCGAATACGGGCTGGGTGGTGATAAAAGTAAAAGACAAAAGAATAGAGATCAGTTTTTTAAACATTTTATATCCCCCTACTTGAACTTTATTTGGTTTATCTTTTGGGTTGGCCATCTTTTGCCTAAAGTATACCACAGAATTTACCCGTTTCAATGGCCAAGGCGGGTTTTTGAGAAAGCGCTTTCCTGGGAAGGGATTGTCGTCGGAAGACAGAAAAGGCGGGGTAAAAAAAGGAAAAAATAAGCGAAAAACGGCGATTGCCGAAGAATAGGGCGGGTTAAAAATAAAAATGGCGGCCCGGGTAGTGCGGACCGCCATCCCATACTTTTTCTGTATGCTAATGATTGAATTTATACTGCTACCGGGATAAGACTACACTGCTAAAGCAGATCGAAGTTTTAGATATGGATTTCTTTGGAAGAAACCACTTTGAGATTAATCTTATATTCTTGAGCAACTTTCCTGACGCTTGAGTTATATCTTTCTAACAAATCTTTAACAGTTATCCCCTTGTCTTCATCATAGATTTCTTTCTGGATATTGTGAATTTCATCAAGGGTCTTGTCTTTCGGGTTAAGTTCAGACATCTTAAACATCAATTACCTCCTCGGGAATGATGATACGCGGTGTTTTAAATCCCAATAATACGTTTATTGCCGACACATTATCAATAGTTTTTATCCGAACAATATGTTCAAAATTATAGCTGACTAGAAAATCAATCTCGTAAACGCTCGCGCAGGCAATATGCAAGGCATCATCTATATTTTCTTTAGGTATGATTCCTCTTTGAATATACTCACCGGCAAGCTCTACGCACTCCTGAGTAACCTCTAGAACCGTCATATCTTTTATTAGAGCAAACAACCTATCTTTCAGATAGTCCTCTCCAGTTTTACTAAGCTCGCGGACTACAACCGTAGAGATATAGGCTTCCGCCTTCTCTTTATCAATGTATTCAAAGAGTTTCCGGGCAGCTGTTTGTTTATCGGGAACATGGCTATTAAACACATAGCTGGGTATAGTTGTATCCAAATATAACTTGGGTTTATGCATATAATATAATTATAGCATACCCGTAACGCTAATCAATCTTTTAATCAAGTTCTTTCCCAAGTTTGCAGCAAAAGGGAAAGAACTTGATTACAGAGATTTTTAAAAGATTACAGCGATTTTACGTCGGTAATAAATCTCTGGAATCTGTATTTAATCGCCATAATCAGAAGCTTTCCTGTAAAGTTTAGCCCAGCGCGCAAAATTTTATCTTAAACCGATGATGAATACTGCGTTACAGAAAAGGCTTGCTACAAAATCGGGAAAGCTTCAAAAATAAAAATGGCGGCCCGAGTAATCCAGACCGTCATCAACAACTAAAAAATTCATTATAATATTTCATTGCTGTCCAAATTAGCTGTTACAGTATCATTCCCAAAATCTTTTGTCGGGAATCCGCAATTGACTCAAGAGTCTGGATGCCCGCCTTCGCGGGCATGACAGTTTTGGAATCTTAAAACTGCTTTGTCGTCGGTATTCATGGTCTAATTTGGACACGAGTGATAATATTTATTTTTGGGTTGCCTTAACCTAAATTGTTGCTATAATTAAACTATCAGGAGAAACCAATGAAAACCATCATCTTCTCAGACCACGCCTTATTCCAAATGCTTGAACGCGGCGCGTCCAAAGAGCTATGAAAATAATCTATGATCCAAAAGTTGACGCGGCCTATATACGGTTGAAAGAAGGCCGTTTTCAGGTTACTACTCAGAGGCTCACCGAAGATATTGCCGTAAATTACGCTCCCGATGGCTCAGTAGTGGGAATTGAAATACTCGACGCCAAAAAATACCTCTTAAAACACAAGCAACCCAGCATAGAGTTAGTTAATCTGCAGCCTGCCTGACTTTTTCTCTCTCCGCTTAATTCAGCCCCACCTTTTGGTTGTTAGGCAAGAGGACGAATTTGCCGGTGTCTACAATCACCAGGGACTCCCGCAGTTCCGGGCTGGTTTCTAAATTCTCCTCCTCGGCCAGGCGGTAGATCTCGGCCAGACAAACTAAGAGGTCATCCTGCCTTTCTTCAATCTTACCTTTCTGAAAGCAGGCGGCTAAGTATTCCTTGACCCTCTCTCCCGAAGGCACGAGCCCGGCCTTGACCATATTGCGCAGGGAGTCTAACTCCTGATCCAAGTCAATCCTCTCTAACGCGCTGCTGGTCAGCGTAGGCAGGCCAAACCGCAAATCCTTAAAACTCCCCATCGGCTGAACCATATAGTTCATGGCACGGAAATCAATACCGCCGGTATTTTCGGGAATTTTGCTTGATTTCATTGCCGACGAGGAAGCTTTTTGCTTCAGCTCCGCTATCTTTTCCCCTGCCATTTCCTTTACGCCATCACCTTTAGGACTCACAAAAGCATCACCGAGGATTTCTCCCGCCTCTTCTACGGTAGGGTTGCGGTTAATCTCTTCCCGAAAAGTTTTTACAATAAGTTTTATATCTTCCTCAGACGCAGAGCCAATCTGAGCTACGATTCTTTTTACCACATTCTCCGGGTTAACCTCCCACTTTTCCCAATCTTCCTGAAGCTGTTTTAACTCAGAAATACTACCCCTTAATGTTAATAATCTTGGTCCTGATCGCACCTCATATCCTTCCGGCAGAATATCTACTAAGCCTATTATAGAAAACATATCCGCGATTCCATCTATTGCTCCATTATTTATTTCTATTCTTGTACCCTCCCGGGTAAGAGTCTTTAAATAGGCTAACATTCTATGAATACCTTTAAAGCCATCATTCGTAATCTCAATTTCACCCTTGTTCTGGAGCTTACTTAATTCCACTTCATCAAGTATCTTTTCAATGTCCTTAACTATAACCCACAATCTTTGTTCAAGCTTTCGCATTTCTTCTATCTGTTCAAGAGAAAAAGAATCCATATCTTTCTGCCCTGCCTCCATCGGCGAAGAGCCTTTTTTATTATCCGTATTAAAATCTTTTGATTTTGGAATAATCTCTACTTCGCCCATTCCTGAATTATTTACTTCCATTTTAACTATTTCATTATTTGTGTGCATTGTAACATAAAGATTTCCAGTTTTATTCCCGAACCGCTTATCACGTTTAATAATAGCAGCAACGAGATGTTTTGGGTTTCCATCATTATTTTTACCATTATGGTATGTATGCTGAGTCATTGCGCTACTACTGCCTACGATGCCCCCGCTGACATAGCTCCTGATTATTTGCCCATAAGGGGTGCCGATATTCTCCTTAAGGTTGTATTCGCCTTGTTCAAAGGACTTCTTGTATTCGTTGAAGTAGAAGGTTTTGCTCCAGGCCTCTTTGGAGGTGAGATTGTTGAGGTTGTGGCTGTCGATCAGGCTGGCATATTGGCCGGGCTTTCCAGTGAAAGTGTCCTTAAACCATCTGGCCATTACCAGAGAAAAGAATACCTGCCGAAGAGCGGCGTATCTTTTGGAGGTGTTTACCTCTTTGGTCAGCTTGGGGATAATCAGCTCTCTGATAAGTTGGGTGGAATATTCGTTTAACTCCTTCATCCGGGGGTCGGAAAAGGCGTATTGTTGATACGTAGGGGCGGTTCGCGACCCGCCCCTACTGACCAAATAATCATGCTCTAACATCACCTTCATATTGGCCTTAAAGATATAGGCTGAATCCTCTCCTTGCCTTAGGATTATCTCGCCCGGGACTATCCAGGGACGGGTGATGGTGGGGATAGTGATGTTTTCGGTGCCGAATAATTCTCCGGCCTTCTTATAGAGCTTATCCCAGTATTGTCTGCCTTCTGTGGTCTGGGGTGAGGTAAAGCTGGCGGTATCCTTCTTTAACTGCAAGTCTGCCTCTAACATTATCTTGCCTAAATCAGTCTGCTCTAATTCCGGATCAATGATCTGGTCTTGGGCATCCGGCCTTAGGTTTACCCAGAACTTATCATTAGGCAGGGCTAAGCCAATTTGGAAATACTCCATCAGAACCTTGGTCTTTTCCTGAAGTTCAACTTCCTTTATATCCTTATTGTCTCCTTTATCTAAGAGTAGCTGGAAGTTATCTTTCTCTATATCATAGGAGAAATAGCGCATATGCAAAGGACGGAACCGGTCTGCCGCAACAGCCGGCATTGAACCCAGGTATTGGGCCATATTCAGCTGGGCCACTCCTTGGGCGAATACAGGCTGAGTGGTGATAAAAGTAAAAGACAAAAGAATAGAAATCAGTTTTTTAAACATCACAAAGTCCTTTCTCTTGCATTCAGACTGTGTCATAATGTCATCCTGAGCGCTAGCGAAGGATCTCGTCTTTTAAATTAACGACGAGATTCTTCGGTCGCCCTGCTCCCTCAGAATGACAAAATGGTCATTTTAAGAGATTGCGACACAGTCTGATTGTGACAGTTATTGCCAATTACTTCCTTCTCCCCCTGCGGGAGAAGGTTAGGATGAGGGGGAACTAATTGGTTTATGTATTCCCTCACCCCACCCTCTCCCAATAAGGAGAGGGCTTGATTACTGTCACAGCGCGCTACCGGGATTTTATCCGGGTTATCTTTTGGGTTGGCCATCTTTTGCCTAAAGTATACCATAGGATTTACCCGTTTCAAGGGCCAAACCGGGTTTTTGAGAAAGCGCTTTCCTGGGGCGGGGTTGTCGTCGGGAAACTGAAAAAGCGGGGTAAAAAAGAGAAAAAATAAGCGCAAAACGGCTATTGCCGAAGAATAGGGCGGGTTAAAAATAAAAATGGCGGCCCGGGTAGTGCGGACCGCCATAAATAGCTTAAAATCCATCTCTACTAAAATAGGGCGACTCTCTAAACTAAATACAGAACTGTCCCTAAAATCTGAATCAAGCCCTTCTCAGGAAACGTTTGATATCGTTGTGATCTCCGGCCAGGATAAACTCAAGCCAATCTTTCTCGCGCCTAAAAAGTATCCTGGTCTTTAAACCTTTGCGCATCTCCCAGAAATTTCCTCTAAGCTTCTTCAAACCCATACCTTTAGGGATTAACTCTTGTCCGGATAAGGCATCTATCAATCGGCAAGCGGCATCCTTTAACTCCTGCTTTTCTCTTTCCGGAAAGGCCTTAATTGACCGGTCAAAGGAAGGCTTAAATTCAAACCTCATAGCCCTTGGATATGTTTTTTGGCGGCCTTTGAACTCTTATAAACCTTACCCTTGACAGCGGCCAGTTTCTCAATCTTAACCCATTCCTGCTCGGTATATACCGAGTCAGCCGTAACCTTGCACGGCATCAATAAAACTCCTTCCCGGCCTACTCCGAAAGCCAAAGATGAACCTTCGCTAAGATGCAAAATCTTCCTAATCCGGTTAGGAATAGTAATCTGGCCTTTTGAGGTAATCTTTGCGGTATCCACTATAGTCATTATGTTTTATCCTCCTTACTCTCTTATTTCCTTACTTCCTTACTTACTTATATCCAAAGTATAACTTATACATCATTCCTTGTCAAGCCAGGAAAATAAAAACGGGACGATCCTCTAATCCAAAACAGAACCGTCCCTAAGAATAATATTTTTAATTATACTGCTACCGGGGTAAGATTGAATACACGGGCAATCTTCGTTGCTCGCTGAAGGGCGCCTTCTCGCAAAGCTTCTCTTACCTCATCTATCTTTTGGGCATCTTCAAGAGAAAGATACGGCGACCAGCCATCTCCGGTATCAAGAATCTCCACCTCAACTTCCGCGACATATTTACCCTCGTGTACGAGTTTTGTATGCTGTCTCTTGGTAAAATATTTTAACTTATTGCCGCATAATTAAGTTAGGTGTAACGAAGAGTATCCTTGAGGATTTCTTTAAGAAGAGGTCTTATTTGAGGAATCCTGTGTTTTATGGTCTGCCACACAAGCTCATAATTTACGCCAAAATAAAAGTGAATCAGTTTATCCCGCATACCAGCCATCTCTTTCCAAGGCACCTGCTGATATTTCCGTCTTATGCTAGCTGAAATATTCTTGGATGCTTCTCCTATAATTTCAAACTTCCTGATTACCGCGCTGGAAGTTTTGTCATCTTTACGGAATTCTTCAAATTCCAGGCCCTCCGCGAATTCTTCTATCGCATCCAGTGCCTCTATTATATCTTTTAGATACAAAGAATGATTCCTCATAGATAGATTGCCTCTCTTAAGACATTCGGGCGTATCTCTTTCCTTAGGGAAGACAGAGGAACAACATCTACCCTGCGCTTCAATTCTTTCTCCAGGAATAAAGATAACCCGGACAGATCTAATAAATCGGCATCCTTATAAAAATCCACCAGGATATCTATATCGCTGTTTCTTTTAGCCTCCTGTCTTACATAAGAGCCGAATATACCCTTAATCTCCACCTTATACTTTTGCCGGGAAAAATCCTTAACCCTTTCCAATATCTTTATAATTGTTTTCTTCTGCATATTATTCGTCTCCTTTAATCTTACAAAATCCGTCTTTTACAAATATAATATATCAGATTCTCGAAGAAATTCAAGGCTATTTACTTTCAATTATTTTCAATTAACAAAAAGCCTCACCCGCAAATAATTATGCAGTGAGGCTTAAAAACAATACTAACCCAACGACTTTAATTCAACCCCACCTTTCCGCCTACGCTCACTTCGTTCGCTACGGCGGACCCGCCGTAGCGTGCAAAGCGCGCGTAGGCGGACTAAACCACATTCTAACTGTTGGGCAAGAGGACGAATTTGCCGGTGTCTACAATCACCAGGGACTCCCGCAGTTCCGGGCTGGTTTCTAAGTTCTCATCCTCAGCCAGGCGGTAGATCTCGGCCAGACAGACTAAGAGGTCATCCTGCTTTTCCTCCAATATTCTATCAGGAGACAACATCATTTCTAAGACAAGAGATTACATCCCCATACATATTATATTTTATATTATACACCTTTTTCTTCGCAGCAGAACCTCCGTACCCCTGATATGAATAAACAAACTGTTTTATTCTTCCTTCTTTGCTATAAGTAATTTCTGATATGCCTAGCGATGTTTGGGAACCTGACAACCCTCCATCCGGATAGAAATGTGTTACTCCGTAAGATCTTATTCTTCCGTTAGTATCATATTTGAAACCCGTCCTGGTAATTGTAATCTTATCTCCGGATAAATCAGTTCCTTTAATTACCAATTTACTCAAACGCCCATCCTCATCAAATGTAGGTTCGGAAGAGGTAACTTCCGAGACAAGACTCGCCAGGCCGCGATTATCGCGATAGAATAAGAAGCTCATTTCACCGGGCCAACTGCTTTCCAAAGAAGTAAGTCCAAAGAAATGGTCAATCATCCTTTCCCCATCCTTAAGCTCAATACTCTCAGATGTTGAATATACACCCGCAGATTCACGAGTGAATTTACTGACTTCTTCCTTAAAAAACGGCTCTTCCCCTAATGCTCTATACCTGAATTCAATATCTTTTGTTGAAATCTTCACACAATTCTTATCCGCGCCACAACTACCCTCCTCCGTGCCAGCAAAAGAATTTCGAAACAAACCAAGACTAAACACCAGAAATATTAAAAAACAATCTAAAGTTTTTATCCTCTTCATTTGCTTGTCCTCCTTATATTTGTGGGGTTATTCATAATTCTAACTAATATATACCACAAAAAAATACCCAAAACAAGGGCCAAACCGGGTTTTTGGGAAAGCGCTTTCCTGGGGCGGGATTGTCGTCGGGAAACGGAAAAGGCGGGGTAAAAAAAGGAAAAATAAAGTTCTTTCCCGAGTTTGCAGCGATAGGAAAGAACTTGATTACAGAGATTTTTAATAAGAGGACAGTGTACACACAGGCAAGGATGCCTGTGCCACCTGGAATAAAAGGGCTAAGAACAAAAATGGCGGCCCGCGTAACGCGAACCGCCATCAACAGCTAAAAATACTTTTTATTAAGTCTTATTCAACCTTAATACAGCTTACCGGACAACTCTCGGCTACCTCTTTTATATTGTGATTTGCCGCGCAGTTAGAGCCGAGCACATGGGCCAGGCCGTCTCCCTGCACCTGGAAAACCTCCGGACAACCCTGCTCGCATAAACCGCATCCCACACAAGTTGAAACATCAACACTTACCTTCATTTATCATTCCTCCCTTTTTAGCGTATTAGACTTTTGGTTGAGCGTTTACGGCTTGAGGCGGTTGTGGAACGGTTTGCTCCGCTCTCAGGCCGTATCTCTCAATATTTTTATCCGCCACCGCCTGTATCTGTTTAATTAACTCAGGCGAGCTGATAATATGTTTAAATCTTCCCTGACATTTTAAATATTCCTCAACCGGCTTAATCTTGGCTAATTTACGCGCGTTGGTCAGTTTTCCGTTTTCATATTCTATTAAAGGGTAAAGCCCGGTTTCCACCGCGAGCTTAGCGATATCATAAGTAAATTGAGACTCATGCCTCCAGCCCAAAGGGCAGGGAACGTGAATCTGGAGATATTTCGGGCCCTTAATGGCTATGGCCTTTTTAACCTTATTCTCTATATCTCTTAAGTAGCCCACCGAAGCTGTAGCCACATAAGCCAAACCGTGAGCCACGGCAATCTCCGGCATCGGCTTCTTGGGCCGGGGATTGCCCGCGGATTGACTGCCTATCGGAGTAGTAGAGGTGCTGGTTTCAAAAGGGGTCAATCCGCTGCGCTGAACACCGGTATTATGCACCACAATGCCGTCAGCGATAAAATTATGCTCATCCTCTACCCGCAAATCCAGGGTCGGTTCTATGCCTTTAGACTCTACACTGATAATTTCTTCGGTCTGAAAAAATTCATTCTCCATCAGGAAATCCTGATACCGGCATTGTGAAGGATATTTTTCCATATCCCGTTGTTTTTTCCGGCTAAAACAGATATACCCATATTCTGAATCTGCCAATAAGTTCCTATTTACGCATTTAGTGCCTTTTTTCTTGGTTTGGGTATGAATCTTTCCCACCCGGTAATTAAGCGTCTGGAGCAATAAGCGCATCCGTTTCAGGAGCTCAAAACTTGCCGAGACATATCTTTTGCTCCCTTGATGATCATACCCGTCAGCCAGCATCAGGCCCTCAACAAACGCTTCTTTCTCTTCCTTGGGAAGGGTGAATATCCAGCCGGGGATGGTTTTATTCTTCGCCCCCTGTCCCAACCCCAATGTATCTATAAATTTAGTTAAGTTAACCGAGTAAATTGAAAGATAGTTTTCATCCTGGGATACGGGACTAGAAAATATTTCTTTATGCAGGCCAACCAGAACCTCTCTGGCTTTTTTGCCTTTGGGCAGGGCAAATCCTATCTCAGCCCGGCCTGCCCTTCTCCAGCCGTCACCGACAAATATCCCCAGGTATTTCATCAACTCGGGACTGGATTCCCGGGGCAAATTTACTTCATTAAGCTTATTAACCTTATAATCGCCTTTTTTTACTTTATTTATCTCATTGAATTTAAACGACCGGCAGGCGCCGTTCATCCCTTTTAAAGATATTACCTGATCACCGATTTTGACATTCTCAAGCGTCTTCCAGACCAAAGAATTTGACCGCCCTCTGCCGTTTCTTTTTAAAACCAGAAAAGGATGATTCGCGGTTGCCTTTATGGAATGGTGGTGAGTTTGCAATTCAAATACCTCTTTTTTGCCGTTATCAAAGATACCGCTGCATTTTTTAATCACTAAGTGCTGGGTATTCTGGTCGAAGGCATAAATCCCGTCGCCGACCCTTACCTCAGTTATTTTCTTAAGCCCATCCGCGGTTAAAATCAAGGCTGAGAGGCTTAAACAATTCATGTACGCTTCATTATCATAACAGATAGAGAGAATGTCGTGGCCTCTTTCCCACATTCCGGAAAGGGCCTGCAAGCCGATATCCGCGGTCCCGCCGTCGCCGGCCTGGCAGATGACGTTTATCTTATCCTTGACTCCCAGATGCTTTAAGGCCGCCTCAATGCCGGAGGCCACTGCCGCGGCATTCTCAAATAAGGAATGTATCCAGGGAACTCCCCAGGATGATTCCGGATATTTGGTGGAGAAAACCTCCAGACAACCGGTATTATTGGCAATCATAGTGTTTTTTCCGGCAATATCTATGACTAATCTGGCGGCAACCGCCTGGCCGCATCCGGCGCAAGCGGTGTGTCCGGCGCAAAAAAGATGTTCCGCGGCTGGAGTGGTCATACGCTTTCCTCTAATCCAGAAGGATAGACCTTCCCATCCTTAAAAGAAGGGTCTAATAACTCTGGCTTTAAATCAATATATTCTTCGCTTATGGTTTTAGCGCTTAATCTTTTGTATACCTCTTTGATGGAATCAATGGTAATATCCCTTCCTCCCAGTCCGATAACAAAACCGCTGATCACTGGAGATTTCTTTTTACCGCTAAATACCGCGCGGATTTCGCTCAGTAAAGGGCTATAAGAACCCAAAGACACCGCCTTCTCTAATACCGCCACCCGGGGCACATTTTTTAAGGCCTGATATATCTCATCAATAGGCAAAGGCCGATAAGTAATAATCTTAAGTAAGCCTACTTTCTTGCCCTTCTCCCTTAAGGCGTCTATTACATCCTTAATCGTGCCACAGACCGAACCCATAGCCACAATCACTTTTTCGGCATCATCTAATCTATACCCCTCAACCAAACCGCCGGAGGCGCGGCCGAATATTTTTTGAAATTCCTCTTTTACCGCTGGAATAAGCTTTAAAACATCTTTAAGGGTTTGATGAACGGCAAAGCGGGCCTCCATATAATAATCCGGATCAACCAAGGGCCCAAAGGTCAGCGGATTATTCACATCTAATTTATATAAAGCTTTATACGCGGGCAGAAAACTATCCACCTGATCCTGACTTGGAAGCTCTACCACCTCTAAACCGTGGGTAAGGATAAAGCCATCCATATTCACCATCACCGGGAGCATTATCTTAGGATCTTCGGCAATCCGGTAGGCCTGGATATGTAAATCAATGGCCTCCTGAACATTCTCCGCGTGTAACTGCACCCATCCGGAATCGCGCACCGTAATGGCGTCCTGATGGTCATTCCAGATGTTTAAAGGAGCGGAAATTGACCTATTAGCACAGGTCATTACTACCGGAAAGCGCATCCCGGAGATATTAAAGACTACCTCTAACATAAGCAGAAGCCCCTGAGAGCTGGTAGCGGTAAAAGAACGTACCCCGGCCGCGGAGGCGCCTAAAACCACGCTGGCCGCGGAATGTTCTGATTCCACATTCACAAACTCAGCCTTGAGCTTTCCGTTGGCGACTATTGCCGCTAACTCCTCCACGATATGGGTTTGCGGGGTAATCGGGTAAGCAGAAATCACCCCCGGTTTGCATAATTTTATCGCCTCAGCTACAGCGAGGGATCCTTCTAACAGCTCCCGCATCTTTACTCCTCTTCCTTTACCATCAAAATGTCTTTTTTAGGACAAACTGCCGCGCAATTACCGCAGCCTTTACAAAAGTTAGAATCATAATCGTAGGTATTCTTGGCTTCGCCGGTTATGCAGGCCTCCGGGCAGATCAAAACACACATCTTGCAGGCAATGCAATCTTTTTTTAAAAACTTAGGCTTATGTTCAACCCGCCAGGAACCGGTTTTATTCGCTTTGGATGTAGAGGGCTTGGAAATTAATGGGCCAAACATTTTTCCTCACTCTGCGGGGATAACCTGCATTTCTTTATATATTCATAGCCTTTCCGGGCGGCTGAAATATTCTGCTCTACCGCCTTACCGGAAAATCTATGCGTAATCGCCTGAATTAAAGAATCCAATTTTATCTCATCGGTTGCCGCCACGTATGCCCCCAGCAAGGCAGTATTACCTAAGGGCCTTCCAATAGTCTCCATAGCTATGTCGTTAGCCGGCACCAGATAAATCTTTTGTCCGCTTTTATGCTCCGGAATGCCAAAGTCATGCCTGGCGTTAATTATGGCCACCCCATTATCCTTAAAACCTTTGAAGCAATTAAACCCGCGCAGTAATGTGGCGTCGGAAATCAAAAGATAATCCGGCTCATAAATCTGGGAACGCAGGCGCACCGGCTTATCGTCAACCCGGACAAAGGCGTTCATCGGCGCTCCCATCCGGGCCGCCCCGAAATTGGGAAAGGCGTAGGGAAACTTCTCCTCCAGAAAATAGGCAAAGCCTAAAATACTGGCGGTAGTTATCGCGCCCTGGCCGGCGCGGGCATGGATTCTGATTTCTTTCATTTAATTTAAAAGAATAGCCTTTCCTATCTCCAGCCGTTGGCGGGGCAGGCATTAAAGTAAAAGTCTAAATTATTTTTAAGGGAATTTTTATTTATTAAGGCACGGAAATTTAATTATATCATCCAATGGGGGGCTTTTGCAAGATTTTTTTCTCTTTTTTTCCTGCCGGCGGTTCACCGGAAGAAGGATTGCTCTTTCCCATATTCTCTAAAATATCGCTAAAAGCTGATTCAAAATCGTAGACATTCTTAAAATCATCCAGAGAATCGGTCTCAGTCCTAAAGAAAAATTTCTTCTCGATCAGATTAAAGACAATATTACCCACATCTTCAGTCCGGTAAATACCCCAGTGGTTAAGAACAGTCTTGGCCATCGGCCCAAACTGTTCAATGGCGAACTCTTTTAAGCCCTCCAAAAGCTCTCTTCCTAAAATATGGCCCTGGCGCTTAAGCTTCTTTTGGGAAAAATGCAGAGCCGCGGCCACAAATTCATAAGCGTCAGGCTTATAGCGGCTGTCTTTAGAAAATATATTCTCTACGGTCTTCTCAAAATTCATTTTTACCCAGTTACATCAAGCCGGGGATGTTAAGGCCGGTAATCGTCTTCATCTTGTCCGCGGCTATATCGTGGGAACGTTTTAACGCCTGACTTAGGGTATCTTTTACCGCGGCCTCCAGAACAGAATTTTTCATATCGGCTAAATTCCCCTGAATCTTAATATCCTTTACCTCCTGAGAGCCGTTCATCACCACCTTAACCATCTTATCCCGGCTCTCCACCTCAAAGGTAACGCCATCCAACTCCCGCTTTAACTCCTGCATCTTCTTTTGCATATCCCAAAGGGATTTCATTTTATCAAACATGTCCTTACCTCCGTTTCACACAAAATATTATTATACAACGAATATTAGATTTTTAAAGAATTAATATTTCCTGGCTCCGGATGGTCTCCAGGAGGGAGAAATTACTTTATCCGGCTCATCGGCGTCTAACAAGGCGGCGAATTTTAAAACCCCCTCCCCAAAACGCCCATTGATAGAATCCAGCGCCCGGCTCAACTTCTTCTTGCGCGCGTCCTCTTCAAAAAGAAAAAAATCTTCCTGATTCCTTTCTAAGCCGGACACACTTACGCCCAGAAGCCGCAGGGGTTTTGACAGGGAGGTATTGCCGATAATTGCCATAGCCTGTGAATATATAACCCTGGTATCATCGGTCGAGGCCGGAATCTTTTTCTGACGGCTAAAGGTATGAAAGTCACTATAGCGAAATACCACCGAAATTGTTCTTCCGGACAGGCCTTCCCGGCGCATCCGGCGGCCGACCATATCCGACAGCTCTAAAATACACCTGGCTATGTCAGCGGACGCGCTAATGTCATGCTCCAGGGTCATGCTATGGCCGATGGAGCAGGCCTTAGGCTCATAACCAAAGGGCATTATCGTTGAGTCATCTTTCCCTGCCCCCATTTGCTTCAACAGCTCTCCCCAGATTCCAAATCTTTTCCTGAGTAACCCGGGATCGGCTTTAGCCAGCTGAGAACAGGTGTATATCCCTAAGCTATTTAAAACCTGAGTGGTCTTTTTTCCGATGCCGCATAACTCATCCACCGAAAGATTTTCTAATACCTTTTGGGCGTCTTCTGCCTTTATCTGAAATAGGCCGTCCGGCTTATGCCGGGAACTGGTTAACTTTGCCAGTAACTTATTCGGGCCGATGCCCACCGAACAACTCAAATCTAATTTCTCTCTTATCGCTTGTTTTATTTTCCGGCCTATTTCCAACGGCTGACCCAATAAGCGGCGCACATTAGTAATATCCAAGAATGATTCATCAATAGAATACACTTCTATATCCGGGCTGAAAGCATAGAGTATTTTTACAATTTCCCGGCAGGTTTGGGTATACTTTTCATGACCAGCCTCAACAAAAATAACCTCAGGACAAATCCTTTTCGCCTCAAACTTATTCATCCCAGTTTTTACCCCTAAGGCCCGAGCCTCATAAGAAGAGGTAACTACAACAGTCCGCTTGCCTCTGCCCACAACCGCGACCGGTTTACCGCGCAACTGAGGATTATCCCTTTGCTCCACCGAAGCAAAAAAAGCATCCATATCTATATGCAAAATTATCCGTTCAGCCATAGCTTAAAATAATTGTTTAGATCAGGAAGGATATTCTTCTTTATCTTCTTAGGCTTAAGATAGAATAACGTCTATTCTGGAAACTTTACCTTGCCGGATATCTTCAGCAACCGGAGAGTCTAAATTACGGGAGGGAAAGGTTTTTTTGGTTTTATCTGGATATTCTACGGTTATTTCTTGTATCTTAGCGGCATTTTTGCCGAAGGTATCTTTTTTCTTGGGGTTGTGGTATACCACCAGGGCACGACTTAGAAACTTAAAGGCAAAACTGTTCTTAGGAAATCCGCCCTCTTCTTTTTGGCTAAACAACCAGGAAGGAAGCACCGGCTTAAATTCTAAATTAAGCCTTCCTTGTTTATCCAGATAAAAAGGCCGCGCTCCGCAGCACATATAAAGCCAGATACTGATAAACTCGGCGGTTGAGCCGCTTAAGCGGGCCACAAACCCCGTGCCGTGCAAATTTTCATCCGCGAAGGCGCTGGAAACCAGGAATGAGGAATTTTCCAGGATACTCCTTCCGTAACGAGCCGGATTCTGAAAAGGAATCAGCACATTTTTAAAATCTTCAAAAAACTCGGCGTAGAGCCCGTTTTTAAGCAGTTCAAATATATACTTATACTCCATATGCAGCCAGACGGATTCGTTCTCCAGCCACCCGGGGCTAAAGATACGACAGCGGCCGATCTCTTCAGGCATATCCTCCAAGGGAGCGCAGACCTTATACATCTTAAGCTTTTTATCAAAAAGCCCGGACTTACGGATTGCCTTAAACACCTCTTTGGCTTGATTGGAATTGTCTAAGGTCCTTAAATAATGCATCGGACCTTCTAAAAATAAAGGTAAGGGCACCGGCTTGAATTTAAGCGGTTTTACTCCCGGCGCGGATTCAGAATTCTCTAAAGGTTGATATTGGCTGACCTCATTGATAAAATAAGAATAATGCAGTCTATGTTTGGCGTCATAAGCCTTTTTCAGCCCGGCATCAAGCTTGTCTAAAAATTTACTTAAGGCCTCATCTATCTCTGTTAAGTTAATCTGTCTCAAATCCCCGGAGAAACCCAATAGGGTCTTCTTAAGATAATCTTCTCTCAAGCTGTGGGTCTTATCCCAAAAAGTAAAATCATCTTTTTCACTGCTTATAGCCTTTAGGCCCCCAAGCAATTCATAAAGCTCCAAAGGAAGCTCCATAGAACAGCTGTTTTGGAGGTTTAATTCCTTAAGGCTTGAGCGCAGGAAAATAATCCAACGTTTAAGCTCAAAGGTCTCACAGGTAGAGGAACCCAATAATCCGGGCAGGCCGTTCAAAGAATCAAACCAATTAGGCTTATTGGCATCCATCTCCACTCCCACCCCAAAAGGATCCAGGCCGGCGAATTTATTGGCAATTACTACCAGCATCTTAACCATCAGGGTAGTTTTATAAATATCGCCCAAACCATCTTTAACGCGCGAGACATGGGCATAGGCATCCCTCTTTTTAATCAGGTCGCGTTTGGCATGATTATTCGCCAGGGAATGAAATTGAAATACCCGATTGCCTTTTAAGACATATCTTTCTGTCCTTGGCCGCAAGACCTCGGAATTATCAAAAAAAGTGAACTCTTTCTTCTCTAAGAGTATATTTTTAAGGCTTTCCGGATAGACCGCCAAAAAGCTGATCAGAAGGTCAAGGCAATAGGCCCAGTGGTCACTCCAGAAGCCCTCGCCGTGCTCGGCGGAAAAGGATTTGGCGGAATTGGCTAAGACGGATTTCAAGAATTCCTCCCTGCCGTTAAGATTTATTTCATTCTGCTCTAATGAATATAACAGCTCACCCGGGGTAAAAGGCTTCTCTAAATAAGTCCGGAGTTTTGAAAAATCATCTTTACTTAAAAATTTATCCAGGGCGGCATAATTTCCGTTAAAGGTAAAATTATCCGGTTTGATAACCAGGGGATTATAGCCGTCAGTCTGCAGGAGATTAAAAAAGTTCAGGATATTCTCTTCTTTTACCAGCGGATTAAACCAGACATCCGACCTGCGGTTCTGATTGGCATCCCGGTAGTTGCCGTTGCCCTGGGAGAAATAGGTTGGCTCGATAAGGAAGCGGTTATAATCCCGTTCTAAATCACCGTGCTTACGGGAATAAACCTGGATAGTGGTAAGGCCAGAGCAATGTTTTAAAGAATAAGGATAGCCGCCACGCAAGACATTATCCAGAAAATTTTGCCGGCAATAAAGGTCAAAATTTTTAGACCCGGAATGAGTAAATACCCCGGAGGTTAAATCTTCAATCAATTTTCTATTCTCAGCCTGCTTATCCGCGAGATACTCTTTGCTGGCTATTCTTTTTGAGTTTTCCTTCAGCTTATCTAAGGTAGACATATTCCCGGCCAGGGAATAAATCTCATAAGTTTCATCGGCCCGCAGGGCAATCGCGCGACAACCCATACAACAAGGGGTTTTACCGCGGGCGAGCTGTTTCTTAGGATAACTGAATTTTTTAGCTTTTAAAAATCGCGCGGGATAAGTAAAATCGCTCATCTGGCCAAAGATTGCCTCCGGGTCAACTATCGGCTTAATCAGGCCCCGCTCATCAAAAGCCAGGTAAAAATTCCCTTCCCGGATACGCACCACCTCAGGCCGGTCCGCCGGGTCAACCACCAGCCGCAGGAACGGAATACTGTTCTCCAGATTTTCTACCTGCATCCAGGCTTCAATGGTTCGGGAGAGTTCCTTTAAAAAGAAATTGTTGGTGCCGAAGGGTATAATCTGAGGAAGACCGTCAATTATTTCTAAGTCTCTGACTTTACGGGTTAGATTTTTTATGCTTAATTTTCGGACCAAGGCTCCGTAATTATCATTAGGAATAGTAAAGTATTCAATGTTTATCTCTAAGCCTAAGGTGTGGTTTATCTCCCTCAATTTAAGCTCAGAGGAGTTTATCCGCATCTGGTTGGCAATTTCAAAGCCTGGCGCGCTCAAGCCGCTGTTAAAGACATCATAAAAAAAAGTTTTATTCCGGGAATTTTCCTTAATCAGGGTCCTAAAGCCCTGCAAAGAAGTGAGTTGATAGGCCTTATTAGCCGGCTGGAATTCCAGAATCGGATGGTCTTTATCCCGGACTCCAAAGCTGGCAATAGCCTGGCCCCGGTTGACATAAAAGGCCCAAATCGGAACCCCCCAGACCCCGGCGACGCCGGGAAAAAAGCTGGCAAAAGGTTTACTCAAGTGATAATTCTCAATCACAAACTCGTTGTCTTTATTTAAATAGTATTTGGGTTTCATATTTCTGCTTTCAGTCTATTTATAACCTCTCTGGTCTTAACTAATTTTACTCCATTATTTTTAAATTTAGCCAAAAGAGCTTTGCCTTCTTTTGGCTCAACTGCCGAAACCGCGTCCATCACCAAATTCACCTTAAGCCCGTTCTGTAAAAGCCCAAGCACCGCGTATTTAACGCAGTAATCCACGGCCACGCCATAAATAAAAGCCTCATTAAAAGGCTTCAATAGCCGCGAAAGATTAAAATTAGTGAATACATCGTAGGTATTTTTTTCTATTATTATCTGTTTGTGTCCTTTAGTTGTATCTAATAATTCTTTTCTGGTTAATATCTTCCGGGGGATAAAAATATGTTTCTTCAGCAGGGTCTGGGGAATCTTTTTCTGGCCGTGAGTTTTTTCAACGCAATGAGCGGGAAACTGCTTAAATTCCGGATCGTTCTTTAGGTGTGTATCTGCCGTGGAAATAATCAGGATGTCTCTCTTAAAAGCGGCCTCGGTCAGTAGTTTTAAATTAGGAATTATTTTCTCGGCCTCATTTATATACAGCCTCCCCTTAGAGAACATAAAGTCATACTGGGTATCAATATCTATAAAGACAATCTCTTTCATCAATTCCTTAAGGCTATATCTTTTTTTAGCTTTTCAATCATCCGCTTTAAACCCGGGCTTAAGGAAACCGGATAAATCTCTTGAGCCTTTAGCTTCTTGTATTTTGGAGCCAGACAACGGATATTCTCTTTAGCCAGGACGCGTATCTTGTCCAATGAGGGGTAGGGAATGGTTATTTTACCATTTTCCATCACTTTTTCAAGCAGGGGTTTACCTTTTATCTTCTCGCCTTCCAGGCCGATAATATCTTTTAAATAGAGGCCGTCTTTAGCGCGAATCCTGAATACCTGCTTTTTTCCCGGGTAAGTAATCTTGTCCTGGCTGAGTTTCATTACCGGCTGGACAGAGCCATCAGAATTATCAATCCGGCTGAGCTTATAAATAACATCCAGATAGGGGGCATCACAAGAAGTGCCCATATTAGTGCCTACCCCGAAACTATCAATCTTAGCCCTGTTTTTTAACAAATTATCAATCTTAAACTCATCCAGGTTGCCGCTGGCAAATATCCGGACATAATTTAAACCGGCCTTATCCAGGAGGCGGCGGGCCATTTGGGAAATCCGGACTAAATCCCCGCTGTCTAAGCGCACCCCCTTTAATTTATGCCCTTGCGCCTCTAATTCCCTGGCCGCGGTAATGGCATTTTCTATTCCCTTATGATAGTCATACGTATCCACCAAGAGTATGGAATTATCCGGAAAAAGCGAGGTATAGGCCCGGAAGCTTTCCAATTCCGAATGAAAAGACATCACAAAAGAATGAGCCATTGTCCCGGCAGTGGGCACACCATAGAGCTTCCCGGCCAGGACATTGGAAGTGCCCAGGCATCCGGCAACATAACTGGAGCGGGCCGCGGCCAGGGCGGCAGACATCCCCTGGGTGCGGCGCAGGGAGAAATCATAGACCCCTTTCCCCTTCGCGGCCAAGACCACCCGGACGGCCTTGGAAGAAATAAGCGAGGCGATATTAATTATGTTCAATAGCGCGCTTTCTACCATCTGGGCCTCTAAAATCGGGGCGCTGACCCTTATTACCGGCTCACCCGGGAAAAATACCGTTCCCTCAGGTATAGCCCAGACCTCGCCGCTGAATCTTAATCCCTTTAAATAATCCAGGAAACTATCCTTAAAGATTCCCTTCTTCTTCAGAAAATCTATATCCTCTTGGCCAAAAGAAAAATCCTTTAAGAATTTAAGCGCTTCTTCCAGGCCCGCGGCAATCAAGAAAGAGCGATTCTTAGGCAGACGCCGGACAAAAAGATCAAAGACCGCCCGGACATTTCTCTCGCGCTCAAAATACCCCGCGGCCATGGTCAGCTCGTATAAATCAAGCAGAAGGCTTTTGTTATCGCTGCGCATTATTTCTGAGATAAAATCTTTAGGTAATCTTCGGGCAGGTTATTTCCTTGAAATTTAATCTTACCCTGGGCATCTACCAAAACTAAAGTAGGAATTCCAATCACATTATAGGCGTAGGAAACCTTGGAATCGGTATCCAATAACACAGGAAATTCTATTTTTCTGTTATTTAAATACCTGGCTACTCGCTCTCTGGGCTCACCGCTATCAATGGCCAAAAGTTCAACACCGCTTTTTTTAATATCAACGTAGTATTTCTCTAAATAGGCTAATTCCCGCACGCAATAAGGACACCAAGTGGCCCAAATAAACAATATCACCGGCTTTCCCTTAAAATCAGAAAGCGATACATTATTACCGCTAAGGCTGGAAAGTTGAAATTCAGGAGCTATCTCGCCTACAGATAGTTCCTGGGGTAAGCGCGCTGACGCGCTCAGGAATCCGATTCCTGAAAATGACATTACCAAGAATAGCGATACCGTAAACATCTGACGGCATATTTTGATTAAATCTTTTTTCACATTAATCTCCCTGCCTGAATAAGGAAATATTCACCCGCGGCTATTAAAATAAAACCGCTGGCTTTTTTAATCCCCGCGAACCAGGCCTCGGATTTCGGCAGACGCAGAAAAAACGCCCCAAAAGTTCCGGTTAAAATTAATAAAAAGCCCATTCCGTAGGCGAAACTGAATAATAGGCTCGCTCCGTATACCACATTCTGACGGCTGGCCACATACACTAATATCGCCCCCAAGGCCGGGGCGGTGCAAGGGCCGGCTATTAACCCTGAGGCCAAACCCAAAAGAAAAACCGATAAGTATCCGCCTTTTCGCTCTATCTTATTCTGCAGGCGCACACCCATAAAAGGGATATTAATTACCTCAAAAAAAGACAACCCGGCCAGAATACAGACATTGCCTACAATCAAAAAAGATAAGGGATGGCTAGAAATCTCACCGAAAAGTTTTCCGCTGAGGGCGGCAATTAATCCTAACGCCGAATAAGTAACCGCCAGGCCTAACACATAGACCAGGCTTAAATAAAACCCCCGCAAGCGGCCGGCCGAGCCTTTTACTCCGATAAAACCTAAGGTTATCGGAACCAAAGGATACACGCAAGGCGAGAAACTTACTAAAACTCCACCTAAAAACGCGCTTAGATAATCTATGGGGCTACCTTGTAGAATCATTTATCCAGTTTAAATATTCTGTATTCCCTGCAACAATCGGTAGGGCAATTATTTCCGGCACGCTATAACTATGCAGAGACTTAACCTTCTTGGCCAATTTATTAAAAAGTTCTTTCTTAGTCTTAATCACCAAGAGCGCTTCCTTGGCGCTATCAATCTTACCCTGCCACCAAAAATGCGATTCAAGGCCGGGAAGAATATTTACGCAGGCAGCCAGCTTTTCCTCCAGCAGCCCCCGGGCTATTTTTCGGGCTTCTTCTTTTGAACTGGCGGTTATAAAAACAACGATATACGCTTTCCCTCTCATTGCCCTAATAATTTGTCAATCTTTTCCTTATCAAAGCCCACTACAACCTCTCCGTCAATATCTATTACCGGAACCCCCATCTGCCCGGAGAGGCTAATCATCTTTTCCAAGCCTTGAGCGTCAAGGGAGACATCTATAGTGGTAAAAGTAATCTCCTTTTGCCGCAAATAGCTTTTCAGCCGGATACAATAAGAACAGCTGGGTGTGGAATACACAGTAACTTGTGACATACTACCCCCTTTAATCATTGCCACTTTTTTAGAGCGGCAACTAAACAAATAACTTCTTAACCAATTTGGCAAAACGTTCCCCGTATCTTAGGCACTGTTTCTGGGAACGCTCATCAGGCGCGCCTATAGATACCGGGCCATAATGGTCGCCCTTAGGATCACCTTGAATAATCATACCATGAATAAGCATGGCGTTCAAGATATCTAAGATGGTGGTTTCGTTTCCGCCGCCGATATTAGCGCTGGAGGCAAAGGCTCCGCCTATGCGGCCGTCCAGCTTGGTGTGGAATTTTACCGAGTCGTCAAATAGCTTCTTGATAGGCGCGGCCATTGAGCCATAGTAAACCGGCGAGCCGATCACAATCCCCTGATAATCCAACAGCTCATCAACCTTAAGCTCATCAATACTTTTAAAAGACACATCTACTTCTTCCTTCTTCATCCCCTCTAAAATCAATTCCGCCATCTTCTTGGTATGCCCGCTTAAAGAATAATAAGTAAGCAGTATTTTCGCCATATTAACCCCCTTGTTTTAGACATCGCTGTAGGGGCGGTTCGCGAACCGCCCCTACTTCATTTTACCATAATCACCGACATCATTCTCCCAGCGCTTTGACCTTCTTTACGATATGAGAAAAATTCATCATTACGACAAGAGGTGCAGATTTGACTATCGCTGATATTTTTTCCTAAAACCCCCGCGCTTAAAAGCTGCTGAGAGTTTATCTTAATCAGGTCAAGAAAGAGTTTTCCCTGTCTTTCCTCTATGCAATCAGGAAAATAATCCTGGAAATCCTCACCTACCCCATAACAACAGTTTCGTATACAAGGGCCAAAACCGCAGATTATATCTTCAGGATTACTGAGAAACTTTTCTTTTAAGATATTCACGACGGATAAGGCAATTCTTTCCCTACTGCCCCGCCATCCGGCATGAATAACCGCGCCGACATTACTGCGGACATCCAGCATAAAAACCGAGAGGCAATCGGCGCTGAACACCGCCAAAGGTAATTCCTTTTCCCGGGTAATTATCCCGTCGCAATCGGCGATTGCCGTAGTATAATCAAACGCCCCTTTGCCCTTATCCTCTTTTTTAGCCAGGAATATCTTATTACCGTGAACCTGCTTAAGACAAATAAGCTCATCCGGCTTTATGCCCACCTCTCTTAAAAAACTTTCCCGGTTTTTCTTCAGGTCAGGATTATTCTGAAAGCCTAAATTCAGCCTGCCCCGGCTAAAACCCGCTATACAGCCATATTTTTTAAAGCTATCAAATAAAAAATACCCCTGGCGGGATTCAATAATTCTCTCCGAGAGTGCGGTCATAAATTTTCTTGAGAGTCAAAAACTTCTCGGTATGCCTGATAATCCGATTCATCATCCATACCGACTCAACCGGATAATTTCCCGCCGCGCTTTCGGCTGAAAGCATCACCAAGTCGGTGCCGTCTAATATGGCATTAGCCACATCGGTAACCTCAGCCCGGGTCGGCTGGGGAAACTCCACCATATGCTCAAGCATCTGGGTGGCGGTAATCACCGGTTTTTTTCTTTGATTGCACTTCCTGATTATCATCTTTTGGATCATAGGTATTTCCCAGATAGGCACCGAAATCCCCATATCGCCGCGGGCAATCAAGATACAATCGCACTCTTCTATAATGCTATCAATGTTCCTTATGGCCGGGCGGGATTCGATTTTGGAAACCAAGAGACAATCCGGATGCCTATCCTTAAGAATATTCCTAAAGGCCCGGCAGTCGTATTTATCCCGCACAAAAGACAAAGCCACATAATCCACCTTATTTTCTATGCCAAACTCTATATCCTGCCTGTCCTTTTCGGTTATCCGGGGAAACTTTAAATTCGCCTCCGGAATGTTTACTCCTTTATGTTCTTTTAAAAATCCCCCGGCCGCCACTTCCGCGAGTATTTTATTCCTAAAGGATTTTCTAGCCTCAAGCTTAATGTTTCCATCATCTATAAAAATACTTGAGCCGCTCTTGATATCCATAAATGAACCGTCGTAATCTATACACAGCTCTTTGGAACTGCCGATTATCTCTTCCTTGACTAACCAGATTTTCTGATGTTTTTTCAGTTCAATCGGTTTTCCGTCTTTTAGTTTTCCGACCCTGATTCGGTTGCCTTCCAAATCCTGAAGTATTTTGATTCCCCGGCGGTATTTAAGGTTAATCTTTCTGACTATATCCAGACGCCTTTGATGCGCGCCAATATCTCCGTGCGAAAAATTAAGCCTGGCCACATCCATACCCGCGAGAATCATCTTGCGGATGACCGTCTCGGAAGAACTCGCCGGCCCTAAAGTAGCAATTATCTTGGTTATTGGTATCTTAGACATCTAAGCGCTTGTTGGGGTATCCCTGTGGGGTAAACCCCGATAGAGACATCTTATTGCTTGCTGATTGCTCTATAGTCTCTAAGCGGGGTAAATCAAACGATTACTTCAATTATATGCGATTCCTGCCAATAATCAATCCTTTTCGACAAGCTCAGGATTGATGATGGGAGTTAGGGGTCAGCCCTCGAATTTAGAAATAAGAGCATTGACCTCTTTCTCTACCATCTCATCCATCACAAGCTGACGCGCAATATTCTATAGCTTTAATACCCAAAACCTTATCGACCTGATCTTTATCAATGCAGCTCTATGTTCAATATATCTCTTATAGCTGGACCAATTATATTCTTCAGGTAATTCTGCCATTTTGCCTACTGGCTACAATAAAAACGGTCTTCTGATTGAAGCCTATATGGTCTTACCATGGCAGTATTCCATGCTTTTGCAACTGCATATCAAACTATTTCCAATTTCGATGGCTGACCCCGTTTTTCCTTTCTTTGATCCTTCTGTTTGAACTTGTGCAATTTTTACACAAGTTGAATTTTTGTCTAACTCACCTTCCTGGAAAATATTTTGGAGATGTTTCGTAACTGCACTTCTCTCCACACCAAAAAGCTCGGCGATTTTTGCCTATGTAAGCCAAATATTTTCATTATGTAAAAATATCTCGACCTTCACTTTCCCGCTTGGCGTGGCATAGGCCCTTTAACCTCTCGAACCGCCAGCGGCAGGCCAAGCTTTTGTCTAAGAAAATTCATGTCCATCTTGGGAAGATAATCCGGCTGGGCGCTGTCCATTCCTTCCATCCGGTTAATCAAAACTTCAAGCTGAAGCCGTCCCTCTTTTGACTTGACCGCCTGCAGTGGTGTTTTGTTGTTAAGCGCCGGGATTCTGGAAGAAATCCAATCCTTCAAATAATACTCCTCTTGTCTTTGAAGCAAAACTTTCCTGACCTCCGGATCAGAATGAATCCGGCGCTGATCTTCCTCAAACTTACGAAGCTCCTCTTGTGATGGTTGCGGCATAGCCGCAAAGTCTTTGCTATCTATACGGTCAAAAACAACCATTTTCCCAAGGCCGATAGAAAGCTTATTCTTGAGGCGTAACGCGCGCTCTAACGAATTAACCTCTCCGACCAGTTCGTTACCGCGAATGAAAATCTGGCCCAAGATCGTATTATCCCACGACTTTATTCTACGGTTGCCCTTCTTGAGCCAGACCCAGCAACTTCTCCGCGCGTCGCACTCAAGGCCGCGCATCCCGGACAATTTGTCGCAAAGACCGGCTTCGGTAATAATTTTAAAGGTTACCAAAGAAAAACGCATCTTTTCCCCGTCTGTTGTACTCAAGAAAGGCACCGTGGCCCCGCTTATTGGTTCAACATCCGATTCGGCAACCGCACCCGGAAAGCTTCTGTGAAGATATTCCGCCCAGAAGCTAATACCGGCTTTAAACGCGTCCCGCGGGATAACAAATTTGAGCGACCGCGTACTCGCGTATTCTTTAAAATTCTTGATTAACATGTCCGTAATTTTTATGAAATCACCCTTCGCCTCCGGCCCAAAGACAAACGGCTGGCCGAAATAATACGCGTCTTCTTGAGGACCGACAAAGCGCGCATGCCATATATCTTGCGGTCTTGCTTCCTCTTCGCATGTATCGCCTATACGATGCACTATCCACCGGAGGCCGGTCACCAGCTCCTCAAAAAGAATATCCTCTTTTCGTATCTCCTTAACCTGATAACAGGTCGCATAACTATCCGAAAGCTCGCGGGCCGCTAACTTAACAGCATCCTGCATCGCATGAAAATCCTTCTTTTCCATCATCCGTTCGATAATTGTGCGCTGGTCAACGCCAAAACGGTTATCAAAAACAAACCAGTTTAAATAGAAACTATCCGTCAGGCCGTGCTCTCCTCCGGGCTTAAACTTTTCTTCAAAGTCGTGGCATAGTCTCCGCAGTTCACCGCCAAATTTCGGGTTTGTTTTCAACATCTCGGCGTAAAGCATCACGCTCCGAAAGATATCAAAATAGAAGTCAATCTTCGTGCCCGTTTTTAAATTATCCGGCATGGGCGCAAAAAGGTCTTCATCTGCCGGTCCAAGATTTAAGCCGCAGCATTTTTTTAACTTCTTTCCGCTGCCGCAAGGACACGGATAATTTCGCCCCGGCTTATCGCTCATTTGCCTCTCCTGGCAATTTCAGAACAAGCCAATGCCCGCCTTTATTGGGCCCTTTTCTATCTATCATTTTTTTTGCCTTAAGTTTTGCTATATTTTCCAGTATGCCTTTTCTTGAGATCCCGATTATCTCCTTAAGCTCAACGGCCGTAACATACGGATTTTTTTCCATCTCGGCTATAATCCTGATTTGATTTTCGGTCACCTTTTCGGCCACCTTTTTGGTCACCCTTTCGGTAACCCTCACAGATAATTCCTCTTTCTTCGCTAAATAAAAGGTAATTTTGTAATAATCGAAGTCCCCTTCTACCACCGGCTTTCTCTTATAATACGATGTCCAGCCTGTGAACATTTTGTGAAATCCGGAGCCGATATTCTCGGAAAGCCTTATTATCCGGAAAATTCTTGCTAAAGTTCCGGAAAGTTCCGGGAAGTTCCGGGGGAAGTTCCGGGGGGAAGTTCCGAAGTTCCGGGCGAAGTTCCGGGGAAGTTCCGGGGACACATCACTTCGAAGTTCCGGGGACACATCACTTAATTATTGTTTTTCGGCCCTGGTTTTCGTTTCTTTAGCTCCCTTCCGGTTTCATCCTCAATAGCCTTTATAAACTTATCATCTCCTAACGGCCTGCCTGTAGCCGCGTGTAATTTATTTGTAACTGATTCATAATTATTCTGTTACGCAGAAACGACACTATTTTTTCCGCGTATCAATTTGAATCCAACCATGCTTCCTCTGTCAAATGTTTTCTCGTTTTGATCGCCATCATTACAGCATTCTTTCTATAGAAGCCTTTTTGGCAGCATACGCTTTACCCAAACCGATTTCAATGGCTAAATCACAAAAAGAAAGGGCCGTTTCAAATTCACC
>JAUSCZ010000005.1 GCA_030674475.1 Candidatus Omnitrophota bacterium | reverse complement strand
CGTCGTAGGCGGTCTTGTAGTCGTAGACCGCCTCGAAGAAGTCCATGGTCTTCTCGGGGTCCCGGATGGTGGTGGCGTCCGCGTAGATCAGGCCGTAGCCGGTATTGGTGGTGGCGTCGTAATAACCTAAGATGTAGATGTCATCCGGGTCCAGGCCGTTGGTATCGGCCAGGTTCAGGTATTTAGTGGAGTCGGAAGGATGTTTGAAGGCCTTATGCACTTCATCCACCTTGGTTTTATTCGAGCCGTCGTAGGCGGTCTTGTAGTCGTAGACCGCCTCGAAGAAGTCCATGGTCTTCTCGGGGTCCCGGACCGTAGTAGAATCCTTATAAATCAAACCATACCCGGTCTTGTTGTCTTCATCATAATAACCCAGGATATACAAATCATCGCCATTAATGCCATCGCTTAAATCTAAGTATTTACTGGAATCCTTAGGATGCTTGAAGGCCTTATGCACTTCATCCACCTTGGTAGTATTAGAAGATTTATAGGCATTATAGTAATCAACCGCGGACTCATAAAAATCCATATCCGCGGCAATTTCACTATCGTTCTTAAGCGAGGTATTCTCCTTATACAGCGGGTTGTATTCGGTAGAGGCATCATCATCACCCAAAGCGGTTAAATCCGATAGATCAATCTCATAATCTGAGAAATCCACATCATAGGCGGGAATCAGGATATAGCTATTGATATCATCCCTTTTGGAAGATGCCTCCCATTCCCGGTAGAAAACGGTTACTGCCGCGAAAAAGTCCACTGTTGCTTGGATCTCAGAACTATTTTTAAGGCTTCCGTTTTCCTTATAAAGAGGATTGTATTGCGGGCCCTTATTATTGCCGAAGGCGGTCTTATCGCTGTCATCTAAACCGTCAGAAAGGTCAATCCCGTAAATTGGTTTTAAAATCAGGGTATTGATGTCATTGCTGTGGGCAGAAGCCTGCCAGTCGCTATAGAAGGTATTTACTGCCGTTTCAAACTCGGCGCTATAGGTAGTGGTGGCATTTTTCGTTTCCGCGCTATCAAAGTTAGCCGTAACCTTAGAGCCTTTATGGGATGTTCCGGAGTAATCAGAAGAGAAAGTCCGGCCCAATATGCTTAAGTCGCTGGCCAGATAACCCTTGTCAATAACCCGGGCCCCGGTGAACAAAGATATTTCCCGGCTAATTAAGATTTTTTCCTCATTACTTAATTCTTTTCCTAAATACAGCTTCTCAAAAATATGGTTTGCCTCATCGGAGAATCCTAAACCAGCGCCGTATTCATGGACCAAGACTAAGGTAATTATGCCGTTTTCCGGCACCCCCAGCAGGGCCCGCAGTTTCTCCCTCTGAGAAAGGCTCAAGTGAGCGTCGTTTGCCAGCAGGTTTCTGACATACTGATGCGGCGATTTTAAGAATGCCTCCTGAATAAAAATGCTCTCCCGGTCTGCTGTCGCGATAAATCCGTTCTCCGCCTTTATTGACTTAAGTCTAACCTCATCAGCCCCCGCGGTCAGATTCACGGATTCTTTTTCGTAAAACGACTTGACTAACTTCATTTCCTGGGCATACTTATCACTGACATCCTTGAGCCCCAAACGGAACCTTTGAATATCATTCCAGCTTGCCAGGTAAGGCTGGCCGTTAAACAAGCCCAGCGGAATATCCCGGAAATATCCTTCCAAAGATTCTCCTTTTGCTTTCAGGATTTCATTCCCCTTGGCCCAGCGCAGTAAATCTCCCAGGGCATATTCTATGTCAACCTTAACCACAGATATCTTCTTACCAAGATAGGAAACATCTTTAGCCTGGTTCGCGTTTAACAACTTCTCAAAGGTATCCCTTAAAGCAACAATATCTTCCAGATGATTCCGCAGGTCGTTATCCTTATATTGCAGCAGGATCAGCCCAGCCAAAAGCCTATCCTGATAGGCATCTTTATCTGGGACGGAAATACCGCTAAGGTATTTCCGCGTCAGTTCCTGATTATTGATAACTTTTTCCTGGATAACGGTAATCGCGGACCTTAAATACGAGGGGATATAGACGAGATTTTCCTGGGCAAACTGCAGGCTTAGATTAAAACGCGGGTCTGCGGACAATTCCTTAACTTCCGGCTGATTATAGACATAAAGGAATTCGTGGACCTGGCGAGAACTTAAGCTCTTTTGAGATGATTCTTTAGCCATCTTTTTGGCTAAGGCTATCTGCTCGGCCACCTTGGGAGGGGCACGGGAGTCAAAATCAAAAGCCGCATTCTGACTGCTTAGAATATCTGCCAGATAATCAAAGACCCTTAATGAATCCAGGCCTTCCTTCTGCCAATCTAATCTTTCCCTGGTCCAGGCCAGGACAAAATTCCAGGAGTTAACCTCGGTAAAATTAAGATTCAAGACAAATGGCTTGGCCCTCTGGGTGGACCTTTCCTTGGTTTCTTTTACCCTCTGCAGGAAGGCCTCTATCTCATCAATATTCTGGGTTTTGGTTTCATTTACCCACACCCGTAAAGCCGAGACAAAAGCCGTATCCGCCGGGTTTGCCGATTTACCCATAATCGCGGCGATCTCGTCCTTAAGCTGGGCGTAACGGTGAATTTCCGCTTTTAGCTCGGCCTCATTCGCGGCGTTTAGCTTATCCTGCCAGTAAACAAACTCCCAGAAATCAATCGGCCGCGTCAGGTCTATCCCACGTTCAGAGGCGCCATAGCCTAAATACAGAGGCAGGTCGGTCTCTTGGCTGAAGAAATTCAACTGCCTTTCTAATTCCAGGTCATTCAGCCCTAAGATGGAATCCCCGAAGCCCAGGAATTTGCCCCCGGTAATGGTATCCTTTATATCCTCAATACTTAAGGCAGAATTCTTTTCTAACCTCTGTTGAAGCGCCAGCTGGATTTTATTGGTCAAGACCTTATACCTATTCTGCTCATAAAGGATATTCCCCTGCGGGGTTAGCAACCAAGAATTACCCTGGGCATTATTGGTAAAACTGTTTCTCTTAACCCCTCCAATCAGGTTATGATTTATGTCCCCGCCGGGATTTATTCCCTGGTTATTCTTCTGCATAAATATACCGCCGGTAGTATTGTTATAGGCCCCGTCTAAACCTGCCCGGTCAAAGATGGTGTCGCTGTTACTGTTAAAACCCAGATTTCCCCCAAAACGGTTATTGCCTTGGGTATAATAATTAGTTCCCACCCGGCCGCTGGCGGAGTCCTCTTGCTGCTGGGCCGAGATATAGGGTTCGGTATTCCCCATAGTCTTCCTGGCCAAAATCTGGACAAAAGGCTGGCCATCTAAGCTACAGCCTAATTTCAAAGAAGCCTCGCCCAGGCCAAGGGAACCTCTTTTAGTTACCATACCATAAACTACGGTCTGGCCGTCTTCGGTATTATGCTGGACGCCCATACCCACTGCGGTATTCTTGGTAATATACCTCTGCACCTCCTGGCCCAGGATCAGGGTAGCCTCCTGCATATCCCATTGGATAAGCCCGCCCACCTCCCACGACCCTAATCTTTGCTGGTATCTCAGGCGCACCGTCTGTTTTTGATAATTAAGGGCCACCTGGCCGGGATTGCCGTTTATGCTGTAGAGCTTCCTGGCCCCGGCAAAGAAAGAGATATTACCTTCTTCATCCAGCTCGATGCCGCCTTGCAGACCGGTGGTTTTGGTATCCCGGCCCACGCCGATCACATAAGTAGGCCGGCCGTCTTTATCCATAAATAAATTAAAGAATTCCCGGTAGCGTATATCTTTATTTTGCTGGGAGAGCTCCAGGCCGATGCGGCGCTCCATAATATCCGAGGTCCCGCCAAAGGCTTGAGACTGCAGAAGGGTAGCCGTATCTATCCTTAGGGCCAGGGCAAAATCATTATTATCCCCCAGCTCGCTTATCGGAATAATCTGGGAGGTATTCAGCCTAAGGTTCTGTTTATTAAAGGCATCCAGGTTTAGGACATCCTGGGTAGGATTATCCACCGATACCCACATTGCCGAATTATGCTGGACATCGCGATAGATAACATTATGCACCAGGTTATACACATCCTCATCCATAGGATAATACCCCAGATAAACCTTATTATCCCGGGTAATCACCTCCCGCAATAAGAAAGAACCGCTCAAAGCCGCGAACCACTTTTCTTCCTTAATTACCTCTTCTTTACCGGCGATAACCTCTTTACGCCCCTCGTTATTTCTATCAATCAGGCTAATCAGCTCCTCCACGCTCTTATTCAGGGACTGTTTGGCAGAATTAACCTCTGCCGGATCCACGGAACCCAGCATCTTCTGCAGGAAAGAGGCCGCGTTAAGGATCAAGAAACTTATCAAATCGGAAGAGAGATAAAAACCCAAGTCCTGCTTAGCCTCTCTTAAGAATTGGAGAAAACGGAAATTACCCTCAATAATCTCCTTTCTGATCATTATCCCCAATTCACTTTGCTTAATTTCATAATACACCACCGCGTTTTTCTCTTCGTCGTTAAGTTCTCCTTTATTCCTTAATACATACAGGTAATTCTCGTATTTCAAGGCCTCCTCAGACCAGCTATTAATAGCCTCAACCTCTTTCTGGTATTTCGCCCATAAGCCAGACCTTTCCTCCCCGGTCTTTAAGGTTATCTTGGAAAGGACTATGGTAAAATTCAATAATGACACATCTATGCCTTTACCGCCTTTTTCCCTTAACTGCCGGTATAACCCCTCCAAGGCTTCCTTATTCAGCTGATCCTTAAGCAAGGCCTGGCAATACCTATTGTTTTTCACCTGCTCATCCAACCGGCGCGCCAGATCAGCCGAAGGCCCCGCGACAGTCAAATCGTTCTTCTGTCCGTCATTAACTAATAAATCCTCAATGCCCTCCTGGCGGTATAATCTCTGATAAATGGCCAAGGTCTTCAAGGTAGACCGGTAAATCTCCGGCTCAAGGTAAGGCTTATACTCCCGGAATATGGATTCAATGGCATCACTATTCTTATTGATAATGCTCTCTATTAAGTCCTGCCGCTTAGAAGATATGCCTTGCAGCGCGAGCGAACCCTTTTTCTTTTCCTGGACTTTTTCAATAACATTCTCTCTCTTCTGTCGGGCCTTTTGGCTGTTTTTAGCCGTAATTATTTCCAGGATGTCTTCACAGCCGGTTCGGATCAATTCTTTGGCCTCATTGCGTTTAGCCGATACCTGCCCTTCCAAGTCACTCTTCTTCCGGTATAAATCAACCAATAACTTTGAGGCTTCATCCAAAGTTATCTCCCCCTGGCTAAGATGTTTAAAGATATCCGCGGCATAAACCGCGCTTACCCCGTTTAAGACCGAGACCAGTTGGGAATAGTCATCTTTCTTAACTAAGTTCTCCAGGGTTAAATCCGCGAACCAAATCCCTCCCCGGCATAAATCTCCAACCCTTAAGGAAATATCCTTGGTGCTATCTACCGGCTTCGCGCTTATCTTTTCTGACTTTACTAATTGTTCAATATCCAGATTTATCTGTTCTAAGCTTTTCTTCAATTCTTTTAATTCTTTATCCTTACTGATATCCTTACCCGCCTTAGCCTCAAGCTGGCCTTGGATTATCTGCCGCTGGAGGTCTTTTTCTTTAAGTATCCGCATTGCCTTTTCCCAGCGCGCTTTTTCCAATTCCGGCCTCAATTTCGCCAACCTTTCCAAATCCAGACTCTTAAGATTTCCCGTCATCCCCTGGATTGTCTCCTCGGTCTTATAGCCTTCGGGCCAGATGTCCACATAAGATAATAGCCGCGCGTAAGACTGGACTATAAATTCCGTATTGGAATGCAATCCTACCTGGCCCTTATCTAATATATCATCAATCAGTTTCTTCCTTTCCTCAAGACTAAGACTGTTAAAAGACTGCCTGTTCATCTCATCCATAAGCTGTTTAAGCGGCCGGATAGAATTAACCGCGGCATTGCCGGAGGGAGCCATTGCTTGCGGCTGAGGACTATTTTTATCCGGCGCGATAATTAAGATCCCCTCAATAGCCGGAATTTTCAAGTCTCCCAATGCCTTGACTTCAGGAATGTTATAATTAAGGGCCTGTTTTTCTTTTTTCTTGGTTTTCTCCGGGGCTTTAAGCCTTAGAATC
>JAUSCZ010000009.1 GCA_030674475.1 Candidatus Omnitrophota bacterium | reverse complement strand
TCTTTTAGATTGGTATCGGCTATATCTTTGCTATCTCCCTTGTCTAAGAGGATCTTGAAGTCATTGGTTTGAGGTTGATAGGAAAAGTATCTTAGGTTGATTGGGCGAAATCTATCTGAGACTGCGAGGTTAGGGCCTGAGCTGAGATAGCCGGAGAGGTTAAGGCTGGCGGTGTAGGCAAAGACGGTTTGCTGGAGTCCGAAGCTTAAGGTTAGGGTTAGGGAGATGATTTTACGCAACATAATGAATATAAAATCTGTTTATTATTAGTATTTATAAATTATTAATAAAAGTATATCATATAAACTCAAATTGTCAAGTAAAATCTGCCTCTGGCGCTTAGATTTTACTTGCCTGCCTGCCGGTAGGCAGGATTCTGAGCTATGCGAAGAATCTTAAAAAAATAATCTGCCTCTGGCGTTTACCCCGTTATAGATAGGTTGCCAAAGGCAACCGTCGGACACCTTCGGTGTCCTATCTCTAACGGGGCTTAGATTTTACTTGCCTGCCTGCCGGTAGGCAGGATTCTGAGCTATGCGAAGAATCTTAAGAGTAAATTTTAAAAAATTATACCTCAAGCCCAAGGTTTTTATCTAAATTTAGTAAATTCGGCAGGTAGTTCTGAGCTAAAACTGAGGAATTTCTTGGTCTGGGGGTGGAAAATCCCTAACTCTAAGGCATGCAGGGCCAAGCGGGGAAAATCCGGCTGAGCCGCTGTTCCATACTTGGAATCGCCTAATATAGGATGGCCTAAATGCGCCAGATGCACCCGTAACTGATGCGTCCTTCCGGTTTGAGGATTTAATTCTAACAAAGTGGCATAATCATCAAAACGCCTTAAAACCTTGTAATTAGTTACCGCCGGCCTGGCATTAACAAAGCTGACTGCCTGACGCTTAAAATCCCTATTATGCCGGCCAATAGGCAAGTCAATTATCCCCTCATCGCACTCCACCTTGCCCTTGACAATGGCGATATATTTCTTTTTTATGCGGTGGGTTGAAAATTGCTTGATCAGCTTAAGATGCGCCAGGTTATTCTTAGCCACCACCATTACCCCGGAGGTTCCCTTATCCAAGCGGTGAACTATGCCCGGGCGCTGGGGGTTAACATCGGAAAGATTTTTGGTATGGGCCAATAAGGCATTAACCAGGGTTCCGCTGAGATTACCGGCTCCGGGATGCACCACCAACCCTGAGGGTTTATCAATAACCAAAATATCATCGTCTTCGTAGATTACCTTCAACTTAATATCTTCGGGATTTATCTGATGAGCGGCACTTTCAGGAACTGCAACCTGAATAGTATCGCTAAGATTAAGCTTCTGATTGGACTTAACCGCCCGGCCATTTAAAAGAATATCTTTATTAAGGATGAGACGTTGAATAAAGGTGCGGGAATGGTTGTCTTTGAGTTTATCGGTCAAAAACAGATCAATCCGTTTACCTAAGTCTTCCTGGGAAACCGTAAAATTATAAACCATAAAATTACCGCGCTAATGAAAACAAGCATACTGATTAACTGAAATATGGTCAGGCCGAAAAAGTTTCGCGTTGAGTCATTGCGCAGGAATTCCGCCAGGAAGCGCTCCAGCGAGGAAAAAAGCAGATAATAGACCACGATAGAGCCTGGCCGATGCGGTCTTTCTTCTAAAAATCTTAAAATTATAAAGATAACCAGAAGGTCAATAGAGGAAATAAGCTGGACCGGGATAAGGCGCTCATTATGCTCCGGAAAATATATCCCCCAGGAAACCGGCCTTCCGTAACAGCACCCGTTTAAGAAACAGCCGATTCTTCCGATTGCGTGAGCCAGCCCGATAAAGGGCGCGGCCAAATCCAGGGTCTTAAGTATGGGCGCCTTATTGCGCTTTAAATAAAGAATAGCGGATAATAGCCCGGCGATAAATCCTCCATACCAGACTAACCCGCCGTGCCAAAGCTTGAATATCTCTAAAGGGTCCTTTAAGAAAAAATCGAGGTTCAAGAGGATATACATAAGCCGCCCCCCCAGAATCCCTCCGGTTAAGGCCCAAAAAGATAAATTCCAGAAAAAATCCCGCTCTAAACCCAGAACATAACCGCGCCTGGCTAACAAAGACACCGAAACCCAAAATGCCAAAGCCACCATCAGCCCATAGCCGTAAATCTGAAAAAAGCCGAATTTAAAAAGAATGGGATGCATTTTTATTCTATTAATTCAATACCAGCTTGGGTAAACTCCCTATCAAAAGCAAAAGCTTTCCTGATGCCAAGATTTTTCATTATTACAAAAGAGGAAACATCAGTAAAGCTAAACATCTTATCTTTGTACTTTTGATAAAGCTCCCAGGTAGATTGAAAATAATCCGTGGAGACATGGATGATTTTAATTATTTTGCTGGTAAAGAGCGCTTCGCCTGCCAAAACAGATTGCCTATGATTTCCTCTCGCCAGAATAGTAGTAATAGTCTCATCAATGATATAGTCTGAGGTATAAATGGTTACCTTTGAATTTCTAATCTCCTCAAAGGTAGAAACTGCTTTTTTGTGATTTTGATCGTTATTTACAAAAAGAGCCACCCAGCCGCTGGTATCCACAAAGATCTTCTCCATAAATTATTTCCCATATAAATAGTGATCGTGCTTCACGGAAGCATCGGTTACCGCGAGTTTAATTTTACCGATGGCCTTGGTAAGAGGGTCGCTATTCCAGTCAACACTTCTTGTCTTGGCCTCTAAGAGGCGCTGTATCGCCCTACGAATTAATTCAGAAACAGCCAGGCGCTCTCTTTCTGCCTCAAACCTAAGTTGACGCATCTGATCTTCTTCAATATAAATTTGAGTCCGGTGTAAATTACCCATTTTTTTCTCCTCTATTATACATTATACACCATACATCACATACTGTCAAGCAAAAAATTTACGACAAGCATCTAACCAGAGCCTTATTATCATTGCTTTTGTTTCGCCATGTTTTTATATAATGATAGAGGAAGATTGCGGGCGCTAAAAGAAAGGAAATCGGATACTCATACCAAAAACCTTTGAATAATCCCAGTATAAATAATAAGATTATAATTAAAACTGAAGGGAATTCAACTAGTAACCATAGCTTTGAACCACCTAATTGTTGACTTTTTCTTGCGTTATGCCCTAAAACTCCAAAGGTAATAACTAACCCCGCATATAGAGAATTTCCGCCTCCAAAAGGTGAAGAGAATACCATTAATAAACCAACTATGAGCATTATGATAGTCAATTTATTACTCTTCCTAACTTTATTCATCGCGTCCTCCTGGCATAATCCTCACTTTAGATATCTTAAGGTGAATTGTTACTTAATTTATTATCTTGCAAAAGATTGGATAAAACGTCTGTGATTTTGTGACTTTGTTTTTTAGATTTTTCTTTCAGTAATTTTTCCTCAGCTTTCTCAACTTTTTTCTGAATTCCGAATTTATTATATTTTCATTTTTGTTTATATTAAGTGGCGGATTACGTCCTTCAATTAACTCATACTCATAAGACATAGGATTCTTAACGATGGTATAATATAAAATAAGATTGTTTTTCATCCATGTAGTTAACTTATTTTCATCTTTAGGTTCAAACTTATATTGGTGGGGTTTGCAATTTTTATTGCGAGGCATTTTATTCGGATTTCTTAAAATTAAAACACCGAGACTCTTCCTTAAGGTTGACCATCCTGAATTATTACCTATAAAATGATCGTAAAAAACCCTGCTCCTTAGACCTCTATTTGATATACCTACATAAATTATCTTATTGCCGTTGATGTGTGAAAAGTGTAGTTTTTGCATAGACTTTAAGAGCACTTCCCCTTTTTTTATACATACTAAATAAATACCTGGCTTATCGGGCAGAGAGTTTCTTAATCCGCAATCCCTGAGAAGCTTGATTGGTTTCCAGATATTGTTTGACAGTACTTTGTTAAGAAATATTTTCGTTTGAGATTATTTTTAAAATAGTAATAGTCATAACTTTTGCGGCATCATAACTTACGTAATTTCAATGCGTTGCGTCAATTTTCTGCTTGCTTTTCTGGCCTAACTTCTGCTATTCTATAGGCATATAGCAGATTACCAACCCCTTAACCAGGAGCAACGCATATGCCTATTTTGACCCCCAGAATAAAATTTATTGATAAATTCTTAAGCCATTTCGATAGCCTATTTTCTACAAAAAATCAAAGAACGTTATTCCGCGAGTTTATTTACGCGATGTTTAAAGACTATAAACGTCTCTCTCTTGCCGCCATTGCCGATAACGCTCATATAAATTATCAAAAGCTACAGTACTTCTTCTCCGAAAGAAGCTGGGACATTAAAGCGCTCAACGATGTCAGGGTTACTCTCCTCCAGAATCAAAGAACTACCCGGGCCTACCACAAAGGCGTATTAGCCATAGATGATACCGCCTGCCCTAAACCTTACGCTGAAAAAACTGAAGGCGCCAAGTTTCAATACTGCGGCCCTTTAGGCAGAGAAGAAAATTGCAATGTGGCCGTTGCCTCCTGCTTTGTCTCAAATTCCAAGCATTTCCCCGTGGACTTTAAATCCTATCTGCCAATCACCACACCCAATCCTCAAAACTTTAAATCTAAGCTTGACCTTGCCAAAGAGCTTATTGATGACGCTGTCGCTAAAGCTATACCTTTCTCTTCCGTAGTTGTTGACAGTTGGTACACCTCAACTGAATTAATTGAGTTTGTCTCGTCTAAGAACCTATCCCTGGTTGCCGAGGTTAAAACTAACCGCTCTATCCTCTTTACCCACCCCCAGACTAAACAATGGCGTTACCTTAGAGGCAATGAGATTATACCTCTTATCAAGCAATTCTATCAGCATAAGCTAAAACCTGTCTCTATACCTCAGGCTAACGGTAACGAGAAAACCGTATTTACCTATGCCTTGAAAACTAAGCTTAAAGACTGCTCCACCGAGCTTCAGGTCATCTTTGTCTTTGACAAATGGTCAGAGCATGATGATAAAGATATTCATATCCTTATCACCTCTGAACCGGCAATGTCTGTAAAGGCGGCTATCACCACCTATCTTTTGCGTTGGGGCATTGAAGAGGCTTTTAGAGAGCTTAAGGATTCTTTTTGCTTTGACCAGTATCAAGTCCATCACCAGGAACAGATCCAAAGACACTGGATTATGGCATTCCTGGCCTGGACCCTCACCTACTGGATTAAGCAAAACGGCTGTCTCTCTAAAATACTTTCTTCTCCACCTCAGACCATAGGAGAATGCAAACAGGCGGTTGCCTCTCTTATTATCATCGATTCCGCTTTCTTACTCTCAAAGAACAAGGAACTCGCCGCCTCTTTATACAAAATCCAATCTCAGCGCTTTAAGAAAAAACTGGAAAACTAACAAAGTCCTG